>JBAZSL010000032.1:0-2905 GCA_041662445.1 Candidatus Babeliales bacterium | reverse complement strand
ATTTCTGTCAGAGCTTCTTTGTTGTGCGCGTATTTTTTTCTCAAATTATTGATCTGTTTGATAGGTGATGCTTTTTGTTGAGCTCTTGAATAATTTTCGATAATTGAATCCAATTTGGTTAGATCCTCTTGGGGAAGTACCGAAAATTCGGCGCGTAACTGGTTGCATATAACAAAAGCGCATAAGATGCCGCATAATATAATAACTTTTCTCATAAGACTCTCCTTCGGTGTGCGATAACAAATTATTTGTAACGTTGACTGACGTTAGCACAAGTGGGTTCCGATAAACAAGATTGAGATGGGGGATGGATCCACATAAAAAATACGCCCCCGGTGGTGTGCCGAGGGCTTATGTGGCCAATGGAATACGAATTATTGTTGTGGCGCTGCTTGAGCGGGTTTTAACTGTTGATTGAAGTAAACTTTGAGCCTTTCACGAATTGCCTGAATTTGTGTGCGCATTAAGGCAGCGGCTTTTGTGGTTTTTTCGGTTTTACGTGCTCGAATTATATCAATCGCTTTGTCGATAACGGTGAGATGATACCACGCGTTATTGTGCGCAATCTCAAGAATTTTATCTGCTTGCTCGGATTGGTCTATTTTGCATTTGTTGGCAAACAAAATCTTATTCATGATGGTAGAAAGCTCTAAAAGAATAACAAACTCTGGATATTCCTGCATAAAAGCTCCCGCAAGATAATAGTGCGTCGTAAAGGGATTGATGGGAGTTTCATCATTTGTTGGGGGAGAGAAAGCTGTGCGGATCCATTTCCAAATTTTTTTAGTGTATTCCAATTTAACAACGCCTACGGTAAGTAGAACCCCAATTATAATTCCCCCGATTACAGGATGGGTGATACAGATAACGAGAATGACGATGATCACCGTGGTAACGAGAAGCCATTTCGCACGTTTTCCCCATGAGAATTCATCATCAGACGACGAATCAGAGCGTTCGCGTCTGGATGAGTATCTGCTACTCGACTCCTCTCTCTCGGACTCATCAGGCGAGGCATATCGAGAACTGCCCGTGGTAGATGCAGGGTAGGCATATCGGTATCTGCTAACATCAGAGCCTCTAGGCGCCGGTGGCGGTGAATATTTGCTGCGGTAGCTTGATTTAGCCACAACAGGGTTAGCCAATCCACTCTCCGGTGTCTTTACCGCGTCATAAAATTTCTCTAACCCCTGCCGCAAGTTTTTCATAAAAGTATCAATGTCTCCGAAGAGAGTTTTGAGCGTTCCTTGTGGATCGCATATCTGTGTAAGTTGTTCTGTAAAACGTTGAAGCTCTTCTTGGGAGAGCTTATCGAATGGTTTTCCCGCTGGTATGCCAGCTTGGTCATATGCTTGCTTTACTGCCGCTAAAGCTTCTGTGTTTAAGGCTTTATCGGCAGTATCAAGAGCGTCGAGTTCGTCAAAGATTTTTGTGTCGGGCGTGCATGTTAAGCCTTCTTTGATGGCTTGTGTAAGCGACGCTTCGTTTGAGGACGGTAGCGCGATTATTTCGTTATCAGCAAGAAGCGAAGCAAAGAAAAGTTCATCGGTAATGACTTTTACCTGTTGTTCAAAAAATGAATGAAGTTCTAATGTTGCCCATTGAAGCGCCGTGAGCTTTTGATTAATCTCTTTGCGCCATGAATAAAGAGCTAAATTAATCTGGTCAGGAGCTACCTTTTTTTGCTCAAGTGACTCTTTTACTGCATGCGCCCTGGCAACCAAAACCTGCAGCTCTTGCGAAGCGGCGTGAAGAGTTTTCTTCTCAAGCTGTTTGAATGGTTTTTGGAGATCATTGATAAAGTCCTGAGGAAAAATATCTTTACGCGTCGAACAGGGCGGAATGTGGCGCCATAAAATGGCATCGAAGGTGGTTGGAAGGTTTTGTCCCATGGCGAATGCTTTTTCTGCGTAGCCATCGTTGCTTGTGCCGTTAATTTTGTTGTAATGCGCTTCAAATTGAGCTGTGTTGGCTTTGCTTTGTATCAATTCAACCAACCCATCTTTCCCAAGCCATTGGTTTTCATTACTATATTTGCTCAACCCATTGACATTGATGTTAATTCGCACTGAAATCTTTTTAACCACATCTGCAAAGCGTGGAGCTCGTTCAAGTATGGTGCGCGCGTTGGTGAATTTGTTTGCATCGTTGGTGAATTTGTTTGCATCGTTGGTGAATTTGTTTGCATCAATGAGTAGGATTTCTTTTTTTTGCAGTTCGTCACAACGACCGATCGTATCCTTAATGATGTTATCAATTCCCTGCGCCATGATTTTAAGCTTATCAAGCGTATTTTGTATTTTATTGTGATCATTCATTTGAAGCCGTACAAGAAGGTCCTCGATAGTTGATCGAAGACCGGTGTAGGTCGCCCCAGAATTGGGTATGGTATTGAGCAGGAGATAGGTGTTGGCATCTTGTACAAGTTGTTGAATATTCCAAAAAATTTTCTGTGCTGTGTTCTCTTCGCCATCCTGGTAAACACCATAATCAAGATTATCCATGACGGTATGAAGCTGATCTCGATATTGTTTTTCTTCGTCAACAAGAGGGGTGCCGCTTTGAAGACTGCTTAATCCTGTTTCCAACTCGAGCGCCGCAAGATAACGATTTTGTGACCTGAGATTTTTTGCAACGCGAGCTACTTCTTTTGCGATGGCTTTTTTATCTTTCGACCATTTTTGCAAAATGGCTTTGCGTTCGCGTTCATCTCGCTCTTGTAAGCTTTTTTCGTATGAGGCGGCTAACCCAGTTAATGCTTTGCCGTATGCGGTTTCGATTTCTGTCAGAGCTTCTTTGTTGTGCGCGTATTTTTTTCTCAAATTATTGATCTGTTTGATAGGTGATGCTTTTTGTTGAGCTCTTGAATAATTTTCGATAATTGAATCCAATTTGGTTAGATCCT
>JBAZSL010000031.1:0-4867 GCA_041662445.1 Candidatus Babeliales bacterium | reverse complement strand
TGAGAGTCTCCTTTTTTTGAAATTTAGTCTTCAAAAAGAAGACACATCGTGTGGGCGTTTGTCAATTGAAATCTATGAAAACTTTGCTAGGTCAAAGTCCTGTTAAGGCAATATTTGTGTTTGTTTTCTTGTGCAAGCTGGATCGGCGTTTTGCCTTTTACCGTTTCGTCACCATACTGAAATGGCTGGTCAACAAGTGTTTTGGTTGGATCCATTAACCTGAGACCGTTGACATATCGAAGATATTTTTCAACCATTTTTGAGTCTCCACGACGAAGTGTTTTTATCGTTTTATCTTCTTTTGATGGCTTACTGACTTCATAAATTAATAACGCATGCAGACGATCTGCAATCGTAGTGGTTAAAGCCTTTCGAGCCTTTTCCCCTTCCTCATCATCCTTGTATCTTTTTTTCTCAATATTTTGAGCGAGCATATGAAGAAGAGTTTCGATGTTTTTGAGTTCTTCGTCTTTGAATGGCATTATGTCGCTATGTTCTGTAAGTGCTGTTTCATAGCCAATAAAGTGTTGCAATAGTGCTTTGCATTGAGCGTCGGTTGTTTTAGTTAACGCATTCTGCGCTGTTGTAAGGAAAACTAATGGTTCACCGTTGTCTGCTCGCTTTGCCTCCAAAAGCATGGCAAGATAGCCGCTGTTGCCATTGGCTGCTAACAGCTCAACGGGAGTTTTGCCCTTAACGTCATCCTTGCCGTAAGGATAGGGGTTGTTAATAGGATCAAAATTTTTATCAGCAGCTACAAAGGTGCCAGTTATCTCAAGATACCCTTTAAAAATCCGAGCGAGTATGAGACCAGCTTTTTCTGATAAAGGTTTAATGTTTGCGGTATAGATGATTCTAGCGGCCAAAAGTTCTGAGATGATTTTGTAAAGAGGATCTTTTAAAAGTGCATCGCCTGTCGCATATTCTTGGTTACCTATTTTACGTTGAAGCTGCTCGAAAAGAACTTGAAATTCTTGCTTCATGTGGCTTTCAAGATCAGATATGGCGAAGATAGCATTAGGATTGTTGCTAACTTTTTTAATGAGAGTTTCTTCCAAAGAGACTGGATTAGCGCCTTCTTTAAGAAGTTCCTGTAAACACTTCAGTGTAGTACCATCTACTGAATGAACATCCCCCAGAAGCATCGATAGCGTGGTGTTGACTCCAAAAAGTTTGTCTGTTGTGGCATTTGGATTTGCTCCTCTTTTTAAAAAGAACGCAATCAGCGCTGGATTTTTTGATTCACACGCTTGCATCAGCAATGTATAGCTGCTGAAACTATCACCAACTGGTGAATCAATTTTCTTGCGCCATACTTTTTCCCCTGTGTCTGGCCAGTCAAAGATTGCTGCAAGCATGACAAGATCTTTACGTTTCATGGCGTTTTCAATGGACGAAGTTTTAGAATAATCGCCAAACCTGATGGTAGGGTTGGCGCCATCGTCAAGCAACGTCTTGATACGTTGAAGGATCTCTTGTGCATTTTTTGCGCCACCATCCTTGGTCAGTTTCCATAGCTGTTCACTGAGTTCTTGAATGTCGGGTGCTGGTTTTTCCGCCTGTATGCCAACGTACCAGGCGCTGCACACCGCACTGGCGAGTATGAGATATTTGAACTTCATCGAATTCTCCTTTGCTTACGCAGAGACATTTTTACTGTTTTGGCACATTTTCATTAACTTTATACCTTGCACGTTGCGCGCCACAAGAATTTCGCCTTTCTTCGCGCATTTTTGCCTTATTAAGCCATTTTTTGTGCCTACCAGCAGCCTTTGATAGACTAGATGCATGAATACAAAGAATAAATTCAATCTTGTTGCCCCGTTTCCACCTGCCGGTGATCAGCCGCAGGCAATTACCCAGCTCAACGAAAAAAGGCCGGGCAGATCGGTGTTGCTTGGGGTCACAGGATCGGGAAAAACATTTACGTTGGCAAATGTCATTGCGCAACAAAATAAGCCGGTGCTTATATTGTCTCCCAATAAGACACTGGCGGCTCAGCTTTATGAAGAGTTCAGTCTCTTTTTCCCCAAAAACAAGGTTTGTTATTTTGTTAGTTACTATGACTACTACCAACCAGAATCGTATTTACCGGCGCAAGATATCTACGTTCCCAAAGAAACCAAAGTAAACAGTGAAATTGAACGCTTACGTGTTGAAGCAACGGCTTCGATTATTAATAGGCGTGACGTTATTGTCGTTGCATCAGTTTCGGCAATTTATTCGCTCGGCAACCCTTTTGACTACCGCGAGCTTACCTTTTCTATCACCCGTGGCCAAAAGATAAATCGCAAAGCACTTATCGATAAACTTATTTTTATTCAGTACAAACGCAATGATATGCAAAGTGATTCGGGAACTTTTAAAGTAGTTGGCAACACCATAACCATCAATCTCCCGTACCTGCATGACAATGTTCGCATTGAGCTCTTTGGTGATGTTATTGATCGCATCGAGCTTGTCGACAAACACGAACATCGTGTACTTTCGGCACTTGATGACATGCTTATTTTCCCTGCCAAACACTTTGTAACAACACAAGAAAAACGCGATGCTGCTATCGGCCATATTAAAGCAGATCTTGAGCGCGAAGCGGCAACCATGACCAATCCACTGTATCGTGAACGGTTACTGACGCGCATTAATCACGATATCGAAATGTTGCAACAAACAGGGTACTGCTCAGGCGTAGAAAATTATTCACGATATTTTGATGGAAGATTACCCGGACAGGCGCCATATTCACTTTTTGACTTCTTTGATAAAGATTTTTTACTTGTTCTTGATGAATCGCATATTACACTGCCGCAATTACGTGGCATGTATAATGGTGACCGTGCTCGTAAAAAAGCGCTTATCGAATATGGATTCAGGCTTCAGGCCTCATTTGATAACCGTCCAATGAAGTTTGAAGAAATCGAAAACTATTTTAAGGACGTTATCTTTGTGTCTGCAACGCCCGGTGAATATGAACAGTCAGGGAATACGCAAGTCGTCGAGCAAATTGTTCGTCCTACCGGTATTACCGATCCTGCTATTCAAGTGGTCAAGCGTGAAGGACAGCTTGAAGATCTTATCAAGCGTATTACAACAACTGCTGACAATGGTTTCAGGACGCTTGTTACCGTGCTTACAAAAAAAGCAGCTGAAGATCTTGCTCAGTACCTTGAGAATCATAAAATCAAAGTTTGTTATATGCACAGCGAGATAAAAACGCCTCAGCGTACAGAGCTTTTGCACAAGCTGCGTATGGGAGTTTTTGATTGCCTGGTCGGTATCAACCTGCTCCGCGAAGGGCTAGATCTTCCCGAAGTGGCGCTTGTTGCCATCATGGATGCTGATATTGAAGGATTTTTACGTGACACGCGTTCGCTGGTCCAAACTATAGGACGTGCAGCACGTAACATTGAAAGCAAAGTAATTTTTTACGCCGACAAAATAACCGGTTCTATGCGCCAAGCAATGGAAGAAACTGATCGTCGTCGCCATCTTCAAGATGCATATAACAAAGCCCACAATATCACTCCAGCCTCCGTCAAACGCGAGGTAACCAAAAGTATTACCAAGCTTCAAGAACGCATTATGGCGGCAAGTAAAGGGCGTAAAAAAGCTACCTTGCCAACGCCTAAAAACGATAAAGAACGCAACGCTTTTATTCAGGAGCTTCAACAAGAAATGCAGCTTGCTGCAGAAAATCTTGATTTCGAAAAAGCCATAAACTTGCGTGACAAGATTCTTGCGTTGCAACAGCCATTAAAAAAATGAGAGGCAGGAGCGAACTCCTACCTCTCACATCGTCGTACGAATCTTTTGATCTATTAGAACTTGTATTCAATACCAACGTTAAGATGGTATGCAGTGTCGTCGCCAAGACCAAACATTCTGGCGTCGCCGCGTTGGTTTTCTTCAGTAACAAAGGTGAAGACCTCTCGATCAACAGGTACCCCTTTCATGTCGGCATAGAAGCCACCAGGAAAGAAGACGGCAAAGTTGAGGAAGAAGGTTAGATCGGTTACTACGCTGCAACTGGTCCATACGTTGGCTTCGGTTCCCAGAAAGTTTCGTGCATATTCAGTTGTCGAAAGTCTTCCAGACCTACTTGGGTCGGTGGTATTCGGAACATACTTATGTATGCGGTGGGTCGTCCAGAAGCCAAGAATGTTAGGGCTTATGCTCAAATTTTTGATACGTGTTTTTGGCATCCATTTAAGCCCCAGGCCAACAAGTTGGAGATCGCTGAAATGTATCTCTTGTCCGGCACTTACTCTTCCATTAGCAGATTTAATCAGTGGACGCAGTATGGTACGCTCATCCAAAACCAACATGCTCTTGACCTGTTTGCCACTATAGTTCTCGTGGAGGCCAACAAAGCCGTGATATGTTTTGTTGACGGCTTGGGCATGTGGATTGTCATCACCTGATGCATAGCCATATGCCAGTGCAAGTTTAAGATCCCATTTGGTAAGTGTATAAGCACCATCAACTACGGCCATCCAGCCAGCAAGTTTGCTCACATAGCCGTCGCGGAAACGATCGTCTGCATTGTAAAATGGATAATCTTGACTGGCGCCATGGGCCTTATCGATTTGTGCGCCGTTTACGTATACCGGTTCTCGTGCGGCCTGGTTGGTATATTCCGTGACTGGAACTGGTGCGGCTCCAACAACAGAAGGCGCGTGGTCCAAAATCTTGGGGTGTTCTTCTTTGAGAAAACCATCCCTATTCGTAATATTTGTTTGATCGCGATCGATGTGATAAGCGTGCTCTTTGCCATAGTTGAGGGCAAATTCGCCGCCGCATTCAAAGTTTTTGTAAGAGTATTCAATTTGCATGCCATAGGATCCCCAATTGGTTTTTCCATCAACAG
>JBAZSL010000030.1:0-5104 GCA_041662445.1 Candidatus Babeliales bacterium | reverse complement strand
CACCCTTTCATACCTTTTTGTTCAAAAATTAGTATGTCGGTGTTGTGATGAAGCTCAAGTTTTTTTAGGCTAAAATTTCAAAAACTGTCCAGAGTATTGGTTATATAACCGCATAAGAAAAATGTTGTTCGATGTGTAATTTACCGTTGCGGTGATTACATCGCCGACATTGAGCGGAAAGCCATTAATCAGATAGCTCGGACCTGGGTACATTTCAAACCAGGCATAATGTTGCATAGCTCCATTGATCCAATCATGCTCAGTTCCTATTTGCTCAACCGATGAGCTACTAAAACCATCTATTCCGACCCAAAGTGAGCAATAAGAATTTTGTGGTGAACTGTATATTGTTGGCACTACCCATGTCCCGGAGACGGCAGTAACAGATTTTTCTGCTGGATTAGTAAAATTCGTTTCAGCTACATATCCACTCCAGTTGGTGCTATATCCAATAATGCTGCGTTTCTCTTTGGATGGAACAGTTACTTTGGATGGAATATTTGGATGGGAGCCATGGCGCGTAGTGCGAACGATTGGTAGCAGATCGCATTCGATGCGGAGGTAATCTTTTGGAATATCAGAATTTAACGTATCCACGGTAGCAGTAGTTGCCACAATCTGGCTGCATCCAAGAACCAAAAGTAATGGCGATGTCTGCATAAAAGAACGTATGTTCATGAATCTTTCTCCTTTGATTAACATTACCCTCGAAAATACCATCTCACCTTATTCTTTGAAGAACATATTCAAAAGAAATCAGACTTTGCAAGATCTCTCATTTTGTCAAAAATTTGTCACGCCATGATGACATAACGGTAGCGACGATGGAATCAACGTAGGGTGTAGTAGGAGTGGGAAATGTTGCTTTTTTATTGATGCAATCATCATAATCAACGAGTTGTGTACTGTTGCTTAATGGAAAGGGGATGTAATGAAGTTAAGTAAAAGCATTATACTTTGTGGAGTAATTGTAGCGTGTCTGCGGCGGTCAGCAGATGCAGAACTTCTTCTGGTAACGAAGACTGCTGATGGCGGTTTGAGTTCAGTAACCAATAAGGACCCAAACTGCAAAATTCTCTATGAAACTATTCTGAAGTATCAATGGCCAACGTGCCTGGCAACACTTCATCAACTGAGCGACGAAGAAAAACAGGCACTTTTTACGCCAACGCCGCATGCTGAAGAAAACTTTATTCGACAGCAGGTAAAAAAAATCAATCAATCATATGATGTTATTTTTATTCCAACGATTTTATATGAGCTTTTCTGTTTATCTCGTGAAATGTTGGGCGACGCATATTTCGAACAAACCAAGGCATCTTCATGGGAATCTACTGAAAGCGTAAAACCTGTTCTTGAGCGTGATGGATCACGTAAGCAAGATGTCCTGAACCTTTATGATGTCCAAAACCATGCATCTGGATTACAAAATACTTTTTTTGCGATCAACGAAAAATTAATGAACTATCTTTTGCGTAATGGCTTGTTCACCGATAATAAGCTTTTTGATGTGACCACATTCGAGGATGTACAGCAACGTGTGCAAAAAAATTTAATAGCAAAAATGATAAAAGCGTTGATAACGCAGCTCTTAATTGTGGATGAAACTAATTATTTTGTATTCCGTGATAACGCGTCAATCAGAGCAATTTTGCAACAAGAATTAAATGAGAGCAGCACTGAAAATATGTTTTTTTATAATGTTGCCAAACTTGAATATGAAGCGCGTGAGGGTAATAAGGCGCTTTTGTATAGGGGCGTTTCTCCCTTCGATGCTTTCTTGGGTTACGGAGAAAAAGATGTGGAGTATAAAGGAAAAGTTCTTGACCTCGCCGTTCCGGCAAGTGATAAAGGTGAATTCGAAAAGTTAAAAGAACTCCACAGAAAAAAGACACTTATCCCGCGGTCAATCTCTTACGGAAATTCGTTATTTGCTGGAATTATTAATGATTCCGGGAGTCGAGGAGCTTCCGCACTTTTATATTTTTGCGAAATGAACAATGCAGGTTATGGACTTTTTATTGACAAAATGCGGTATGCCGATGGTGATCTTGCGCAATTGTTTTTTGTCGCGCCACTTTCTCCCATTAGTGCTCTTTTTGCGCGGGGTGAATTTTTCCATTCGCGTACGCGTGTATGCAGTTATATCCCATCAGAAACTGCTAAACCGATTACGGGGTTGTACAGTGAACTTGGCGAGCTTGGTGTTATAGATCACCCAGAAATTGTTTATTTTGAGGGAGACCCATTACGGCATATTGAACGTGTTGCTACGTATTTGAGTGGTAATAACATCAGGGTGTTGAGTCCTGTTGGGGCAAAGCTAGGGTTGTTCGATCAAGATCGTGTGCCGAAATTTTATAAAATGTTGTATGCCTTTGACGTTATGCGCCGAATGGTGCAACCCACACTCTCCGAACTCGAAAAACGTCTGTTTAACACCTATAAAGAATATGTTGGCGGGGTAATGCATGAGCAGCAGCAAAATTTTTCTGATGTTCCCGTTGTTTCTGTAAGAGAGTTCGTTAAAGCGGTGCAAAGTTTTTGGCGTGTAAATGAGAGCCTGAGAAAAGATCGAACCCTATGGCTCAATAATGAACCACCGAGCGATGCGAAACCCAATATCATACAGAAAATAGTGGTCAAACCTGGTGCTAAGATTTTAATTCTTGGTGATCTACATGGCAGCGTACATTCCTTACTACGCAATCTACGTAGACTTTGTATTCTTGGGTTCATGAATGAACAATTTAAACTTAAGAAAGATACGTATCTTGTGGCACTTGGCGATTATAGTAACCTGGGTCGCTATGGTGCCGAGGTTTTATATCTGCTTGTGCGTCTTTTTGTGAAAAATCCCGATCATGTTGTTTTGTTGCATGGAAATCATGATGACGGAGAAATCAATAAGATTTGGGGGTTGAAAACCGAGCTTGTCACCAAATACGGTGATGACAGCGATGTGCTTTTAAAATTGATGGATAAACGCATATATCCGTATCTTCCGGTAGCGCTGTTTCTAGGTTGTCACAACACATTTGGTCAGTTCTGTCATGGCGGTATAGAACCGGCATACAACCCACAGAAATTTTTGTCGGCTCATGAAAAAATGTATCAAGCAGTGGAACGATTTACATTTCCCGAAGAGAAGTCATGGAGCGATGGCTTTATACAAAGCTATTTTGCGATAGATAATCCACAACAACGAGGAGAAATTGTCCACCGGCCGAACCAGCCTGATGGGTATTTGGCAGATATGGCTGCGGTCGCAAAATTTTTGTTACAGTCAGCATATAGCAATGTTAAAGCATTCTTTAGAGCACACCAACACTCCTACGCTGGGCTCAAGATGCTACCGGGCCTTGGCCAAAAAATTGATATGGCTTCTGCGCGTATACAGCCAGAACAAATGCCCGCCGGCGATAAAGCCTATCTGCCATGGTGGAAAGATGTTGTGCATGCCCAGAAGGGAAAAATTGATAGTACCTCAGATGGTATTTTGCTCAAAAAATATGGGCCTGTTTTTACTTTTTCTTCTGCTCCGGAAGGGGCATCGTATCCACCTGCTGCTACTCTCGATTTTGATTGTATTGGTATTTTGACGGTAACTGAATCATATGACACATGGCGATTGATTCCTTACGAGGTGCCGCTTGATACAACACGCAATGGAAAATACGTACACATAGAGAAGGTTGTTGATTGGCAGGGACAACTTATTGATGATGAAGCGCGGATTTATGATTGTCTCAATGTAAAATTTCTAGAGGAGCCATGGGATAAAACTGCGCACGTTACAGCTCACGGTGGCGGACTTCTTGCTGATATTAATAACTGGACAACAATGGCGAGTAGCGATGGAATTGCAACGGAGAGTGAGTTTAAGCAGGCTTTAAAAGCTGCAGTAGCTGGCGCTCAAGATTTTAAACAAAATACGCTTATGCTTTTGCAGGAATTGATTAAACTCCCAACTCTTGCTCGGAAATTCGAACAAGAAAAAGAACTTTTTACTCAGGCGCTTTCATTCGCTTTAGCATTTTCAAGCAGCGAAGATGATGATCTCAAAGAAAATTTATTTTTATTTATTGAAGATGTTGTTCGCAATTCAATAGTGCTTGATGAGGCTACTCGAAAAAATTTACTTGAGTCTGCTTATAAGGCAGCGCTTCAAGGGAAGCAAGAATTTCCTGAGGGGGCGCAACATCTTTTTAAAGAAATTATTGAAGCAAGTCAGGGAATTTCCGATAGAGGATTTGTTCTTGGCATGGCAAAGCAAGCATTGGGTGAAATTGAAATTGGCCCCCTAAGCAAGGCTCTTTGGGCTTTGAAAGAATTAGTGAAAAATCAAAACATTCATGGTGTAGATGCTAAATTAATGATCTTTAAAACTGCTAGAAAAATTGTGGGAAAAGGGCAACTAAGTGATTTGTCTTATATAAAATACTCTGCCAGTGAGCTTGCCAAAGCGCTATCAGGTGATTCCAGCTTATTGCAAGCGCTGCAAAAAAAGGTGGCGTGTGAAGTATGGCATGATGTACAAACTCGTGGGGTTCAGCGGGTAGATGTTAGGAGTTGTGTTATCAAGTATCTTGGCGATTGAAATCTCATGATGAAGAAGTTGAGGCAATTGACCCCTGCCTGCAGAAAAATCCTGAGCGAATATCTTAATACATCTACTATTTTGGACCATAATCCTTTTGCAGCATCGGTTAGGAATCCGCGAAATTGGTTTTATGTACAACAAATTACTTTTTAATGAGGGACCATCGCATACGCGCAATACGCTTATTGATTGATGGATGCAAAAGAAAAATCTGGGCCAGTTTAAATTTTCTATATCCCCATGCGATTAATTGTGCGGTATAACCTGGTAAATTGTCGCAAGGGCTGTGAATACAATCGCGAATAGCGTTGGTCATTTTAGTTAACGTATCCATGATATCGTTAAGATTAACATCATCAATAACGCCTACTGATTTTGCATCAGCGAAATATTCAAATTTTCGGTGCATAAATATGCTTGCTATACTTTTGATAATTAAGAAGAGACCGCTCGCGATGACCAAAAATTTAACATTATTCCATGCTTGTGGTTGTAGTATCA
>JBAZSL010000029.1:0-6567 GCA_041662445.1 Candidatus Babeliales bacterium | reverse complement strand
GAAAAAGTTCGTACCATGAACGACGAAGGGATAAAACCATGGCCTACCTACAAACCGGTTTCTCATACAACAGCACAAGCCATTGCACTGTTTAAACAAACGCCAGAACAAAGCCCAATTTTTGAGCTTGCAGGACGACTCATTATTAAACGTGACCACGGCAAAACATTTTTTGGCGTGATACAAGATCGCGATGGGCGACTTCAAATTTATGTTAAGAAAGACGAAGTGGGTGAGTCCGCATTTGAACACTTCAAAAAGTATTTTGACCTTGGTGATATTGTGTGGGTCAAAGGCCCTCTTTTTGTCACCAAAACAGGCGAAGTTACCGTTAAGGTTTCTTCCTGCGCCCTTCTCAGCAAATGTCTCCATCCGCTTCCTGAAAAATTTCACGGACTTACTGATGTTGAACAACGTTATCGTCAACGTTATTTGGATTTGATCAGCAATCCCGAAAGTGCCGCTAAATTTAAAAAGCGCTCGCACATTATTCAGACCGCCAGGGGGTTTTTGCAACAACGCGGCTTTCTTGAAGTCGAAACACCTATGCTCCACTCCATTCCTGGGGGTGCCGCTGCACGCCCTTTTATCACTCACCACAATGCGTATGACATGGATCTATATCTGCGCATTGCACCAGAGCTTTATCTTAAGCGCTTGGTCGTAGGCGGCTTTGAACGGGTTTTTGAAATTAATAGAAACTTTCGCAATGAAGGCGTTTCAACTAAACATAATCCTGAATTTACCATGCTCGAGTTTTATCAAGCGCACGGCGATTACCTGGTCGGCATGGATACCACTGAACAACTTATTGGTGCCGTTGCACGGGAAAATCTTCCATCGCTTCAAGTGCCCTTTCAGGAAAAAATTATCGACTTTACGCCCCCTTTCAAACGACTCACTGTTGAACAATCGCTCATTGAAATTGGGGGTCTTGCCAAAGAAGAAATACAGCCAGATCGCATCAATGCTCTCATCGAACAAAAATCAGTAGCAATCTCGCCCAAAGCTTCGTATGGCGTAAAATTATTTGCACTCTTTGAACATTTTGTTGAACCAAATATTGTGCAACCCACCTTCATCATCGGTTATCCGATAGAGGTCTCGCCGCTTGCTAAACGCGATGAAAACAATACCAACATCGCCGCGCGATTTGAACTCTTTGTCTGCGGCATGGAGCTTGCTAACGGTTTTACTGAGCTCAACGATCCCTTCGATCAGGCAGAGCGATTCAAAGCACAAGTTAATGCACGCAAAGAAGGCGACCAGGAAGCACATCACTATGATGCTGACTACGTCCAAGCACTTGAGTATGCATTGCCCCCAGCTGTAGGCGTGGGAATGGGCATTGATCGCCTTACCATGCTCATGACCGACACCACCTCGATTAAGGACGTCATTCTCTTTCCGACGCTCAAAATAGCCAAAGAGTAGGACAACTCCTCGTGTTGCAATCCATAACAACGCCAACTCCGGCGTACAATCTTGATGCTGCAGATACATACATCACCGGCCTCAAATATCGGTGGCTACAAAAGAATGTTGACAGGGCACGCGTCCGCGATGTTGCATATCGTCACGGATTAACCCTGCCCATTGCCCATGTGCTCGTCACCCGTGGTATTATCAGCGACGAACAGATTCAATCATATCTCTTCGGTTCTTATGAACAGGATGTTCCCCATGCCAGCCATTTCAAGGATAGTAAAATAGCGGTGCAACGCATCATCCGTGCACTTAAACATAAAGAGAAAATTCTTATTTTTGGCGATTACGATGTTGATGGCGTAACGTCCACATCGTTACTTATGGCAGCACTCATTCCCTTGGGCGCTTCTATTAATTTTTTTCTACCGCACCGTGAAAAAGATGGCTACGGGCTTTCGTCCCGTGCCGTAAACCAAGCAGCAAAAAATGGCTACTCACTTATCATCACCGTTGACAATGGCATCACCGCTTTTGACGCTGCAAAAAGCGCTCAATGTCATGGCATAGATCTTATTATTACCGATCACCATCAGCCGCTTGACATGGTTCCCCCGGCAGTGGCCATTGTTAACCCACGACAACATGATTGTTCTTACCCTTTTAAGTTTTTGGCAGGCGTCGGCGTCACGTTTAAGCTGGTAAGTTTGTTGTACGAAGAATTGGGCATCAAACAGTTGCCTGAAAAAATGTATGAGCTTCTCATGCTCGGCACCGTTGCTGACGTTGTGCCACTTACCGGAGAAAATCGTTTTTGGGTACGCTATGGATTGCATCGCGTCAACCACCATCGCAGCACCTCGTTGCAAACGCTTGCCGCTAATGGCAACCTGACCAAAGATACACTCGACTCGCTTGATATCGGTTTTATTATTGCCCCTCAAATTAATGCCCTTGGGCGCTTGGCCGATCCGCGTGATGCCGTTAAATTCATGATCAGCGATGATCAAGCAGATGTTGAACGCATTGGCACAATACTCAAGGCCATGAACGAAGAGCGCAAAAACGTTGAACGCACAATTTATGAGGGGCTTGAACGCGCCATTCAAAGGCAGCAGATCGATCTTGATCGTGAATATGTCATCATGGCTTCAGATGAACACTGGCCATCGGGAGTCATTGGCCTTGTTGCCGGAAAATTAATGCACAATTATGGACGCCCAACATTTCTTTTTCATGTCGACAGAAAAGAAGGCGTTGCCAAGGGATCATGTCGCTCAATTCCTGAAATAAATATTTTTGAACTACTCAAAGCACATCAGAATCTTCTCATCCATTACGGCGGACATGCACACGCTGCTGGTCTCAAGCTTAAACTTGAGAATGTGGCAGAGCTCAAAGATCGCTTAAGTTCGGCAATTGCTGCCCAATATTCGCTTGATGATTTACGCCCCAAGCTCACGATCGATGCCGAGCTCCAATTGCCCGAAGCTACACAACAATGTGCGGAAAATCTTGAACAACTTGAGCCATTTGGCAACAAAAATCCACAACCACTCTTTTTAATTAACGATCTTACGCTCATTCGCCAGCCACAATTGCTCAAAGAGCGCCACGTCAAATGCATGGTATTTGCGCAGGGAATCATCAAGCCGGTAATATTTTTTAATCGTCCCGATCTTATCGAGCCGCTTTCGCAATGCTTAGACAAGCCATTTCAGTTGGCAGCTCATATCCTCAAGAATGAATGGGGCGGGGTTACCAGAATTGAGCTTCAGGGTGTGGATATTGCGTTTATGCCACCCCGTTCGCCCTGAGTGATTTGCGTAGCAAATCGTATCGAAGGGTGCAAGCACTAATCTTCCTTATCACAATGATCCCAGAAATCCCACGACGGATAAGGCTCAACTGCATCATAGTCATCAAATAGATCGGTAAGAAACGTCATTTTAAAATAACGCGGCAGAACAACGCGCTCAAAAAGCTTAAGCGCTGCCTTAAAATCTTCATGGTTGCCATCACGCACCGCTATATCAGCTTCGGGATCTTTCAGAATCATCTCAAGTGTTGCCAGAAGACGGACAACCAATCTGACTACTGTTTTCTGCTCTTCTGTTCCTAGATAGGTACTAACACCATATCCACTCAACGAAGCACCCGTTGATGGCCGAGGGCCCTTTCGTGCGGCATAGGTACGTAACTGGTCATATTCGTGCTGCCAGAATAGCGAGGCAGAAGCTTCTTTCCAAAGATCTTCAGCGGGCATCACAATCTGCTCACCGTATTCCCGTTGATAATCCTGCACAAGATAAGAAATAGCAGAGCGGGTAAGATATTTAGACTCTTCATCATTCTCTTTGGTATCAACATTATCAAAACTAAATAAGCCAAAGCAGGTTGTGCCACACTCCCAATCGTAGCGACACGGAACATCATCAACCGAACGATAAGCAGCAGCTCGAAAATTAGTCAGATTAAATAACTGGAAAAAGGACCGCGTAGAACTCGGAATTTTATTTGTCCACGTTTGATAGGAACGCTGAACAACATAGAAAAAATTGTTGCCGCCAGGAATAAACATCAACGGCGCATATCCCGGTTGCTCGGGATCAATACGCATGGTGCCACTGCCCTCATCGGTAGAAAATAAAAGCCCAGCAAGTGCGGCATACCATTGAGCGCGCAATGATCTGATTAAGGGCTTGAGAACACTCTCATTTTTGCACATCTCGTGAACAATGTAGCGCCCTTGAACCATAGTGCCCTGCTCCGTTTTTATGGTAGAAGAAATACGTCCGCCATCTACCAAACCATGCTCCATAGGCGGGAGCGTGCCTGGCAATTGCCAAACGGCAGGAAGATACTCATGAGCAACCCGCTGCGTAAAAAGTTCCTGCAACAGCGACCAATAACGCATCACCTTGTGCAATGAAAAATGCTGCACATTTACAAATGATTTGGACAATCCATAGGTTCTTTCTAACTGCTGGGTCTCATGCTTCATTTTATGCGCAACAGCTCCGCGAATTGCATTACGGCACAGAGCAGGGGCATCAGCACATCGTTGCTTTAAAATTGACGTCAACGTCACCATATCGTATCCCGTTAAATCACCATGAGTACGATTATTAATGAGCTCAAAAAGCATCATTCTTACCATTGTCTCAAGCTCAAATGCCTGTTGTAATGCGGCAACACTCTTACGGTGCATAAGCGCAAAGAGAAGTTCTCCACCGCTCACAAAATCACGATACAGACTCAGCGTAGGACAAAATACGGGATCGAGAAGCGCCATCTGCTGCATAAGATAATTAATGCGCACATTTTCGCGTGATGAACGAGGGTACATACTCAAAAAATCAACAAACACGACCGATGTAATACCTTGGGCTTTTAGTTTGGCAACAAAATCATCAAGAAAGTCGGTGTAGGGATAAGGAAAACGAATGCCATCAAAAAACAGCATTTGTTCTGCTTCAATATTTTTCAATCCTTCAGATTTGACCACGGCAAGTGGTACAAGACAACGAAGCTCAAAGGAATCCGCATTCTTAAATAAAAAATTCTCCCCCTTGTAGCAAAAGGGTACCCAACGGTTTGATTTTTCGTGTCCAAGCAAAAGTACATTGCGCGCAAAAGCAACGTGAGGACAATTTTTATCTGCCAAGGCAGCAGCATTACCACCCTGTGCAGCAATAATTTTCTTAACATCCGCAAATGTGCTGACACTCTGGACAATAAGATCATCTCGATGTTGCATAACAAAGTTGGCAATTTCTTCCAGCTCATTTTTGGTACGCAGTGTACGCGCATCAACATATACCAGCCCATCAGGCTTGTACGTAAAGTGACTTACCTGCGCTGGTAGATCAGCAATAAAAACGCCCTCTTTGAGTTTAAAAAGATCGCACACTTGTGACGATGAGTTATCAACATGCTCAAAATGCTCAACCTCATCACCCCACCGCGTCCAATTTTTGATATTGCCCAACATGGTACTCTTCCCAACACCATCAACAAAGCTACAAAAAACGTAAGCGGTGTTGGATCCTTGGTGGGGCTGAAGCTCTCGCGCCATTCGAGCGGCAAAGTGTTGTGCGTGAAGCGTGGCATAACGATCCTGTTTAGCGGTTACTTCGATAGGGTAGGTAATATCAGGACCGGTAAAAAATTTAAGAACCGGTAACGGTGATTCGGCAAGATAGCGCGCATACTCAATTGAAAAAAGAGCATCCTGGGTCGCCGCAATCTGTTTGTTACCAACCTTAAAAGCATGACTGTATAAAAATTGCCAAAATGCTCGCAATTCTTTAAGGACATCGGAGGGAGTCTGTTGCCAAAGCTTTTTAAGTACTATTTCACGTTCCTGCTGCATGCAATAAAGCGCTTCTCCAAAAGCATGCTCTTGAAAAATCGTAGCCCGATCGTCAAAAATAAACATCTCATCATGATCGATATGTTCAAAAACAGGATGCTGAGAGCACAAATCTTTAAATAAGAAACCGGTCATACATCCAAAACGATTGTGCAAGCGCTGTGACCATCCAACGTTACTTTTGCGGAGCGCCTCATCATCAATACCGGAATGTTTATAGTTGGTATAGTACGTAGGAACCGCATTTTCTTCGTACCCCATGATAATCATCCTGCCCAAAAGTGAAAACTTTTCTTGCACAAGGCGTTGCGCAAGATCGGAAAGGCTTTGTGACGTTTTGGCCAACAAAAACGGATGATACTCGTGGGTATAGCGGCCCTCTAGGCTAAATTCGTAATGCCCGATAAAACTTTCTGCAAATGACGCGGTATCGGTTGCGCTCATGCTCCAGCAGAAGCTGCAAACAAGAAGCAAACACAGATTTATTAAAAGCACCCGTTGTAACCGCATTTGCATAGCTCTAACCAGCAGACTCATAAGCGGCAAAAGTTGCACGCTGTTTACGCCCTTCAAGCATCGCTTTAGCTGTTGAAATATGTTCTTGGTAATAAGCGTCGTAGGTAAAATGCTGAAGCTTTTCTGCTGCATATTCAGCGATAGGCGTCTGAGACCGTCTCATAAGTTGTTCAAGCGCATATTCAAGTTGATCTAAATAATAGGTCGCAGCCTTAATCGACTTCATTAAGATCGCTTCATAAAAAAGTTTA
>JBAZSL010000028.1:0-8592 GCA_041662445.1 Candidatus Babeliales bacterium | reverse complement strand
GAAATTGAGGATAATAATTTAGGTAGGCTGCGATAATCTCTCGACCTAATCTTTCAACACCTGCCCAATTATCGGTTTTTGCTGCAGCTTGAAGTTTCTGCCATTGCTGCTCAAGGTCATCTGAAATTGTTGGGAATCTTCCTTCTGCATCAGCAACAGGTTTGACCGCTATTCTTTCCGCTTGTTCGCAACTGCGCCTTGCTTCTCCTTTTTTAACATCATCGATAATTTGTGATGTGAGTGCCGAGAGAGCGCTGTTTGTTTTTGCTAACCACTCATGGCGGGCTTGTTTGTTTTTTGCAATATCAGGGCTTAACTCTGCGCGGTATGGTTTACCAAGAGCAATCCGAATTTTTCCTAAAATGATGTCGTCGTGAGTGAGTATTTTACGTTTAATTTGATCTCGTTGGGCCGCGTCAATAATTTTGCCAAGAGAGTCTTTGATCGTTTTTATGTTAATGATTCCAGGCCCTTTCCCCAATTCTTGCTCGATGCTAGCTATCAATGGTTGATCATGGACCCGAAAAGCCTCGTTAATTGCTTCTTGAATCGATTGATCGATCGTAATTTTCTTATCTGTAAGTGTACGTTGAAGCTTTTGTATTTTTGCTAAATCGGCTGCCTGGCCTTTTTCAAGCTCTTTTTTGATCTCATCAATATCAAACACAACTTGTGTTTGAGGATCAATAATTTTTTTGATCAAGACTTCAGGATTTTGTTGTCGCCGCTGTGCCTCCCCAATTTTTTCTAATAAATTGGCGTCATGTTTATCGATTAAAGCTTGTGCTTGTCGTCGTATTTCTGGCTTTGTAATTTTTTTCATATGCGCTGGGATCATCATTACGTCTGTATCTTTGTCTGATGCGATCGCGACCATAATTTCTGCTAATTGTTCTTTATCTGGATCAAAAAATAGTTGGCGTTCGCTTACATAGCCAGCTGATTGCGCCGTTGCCAAGAGTTCTTGATCGTAATCTTGAGTTGCTTTGAGTGCGCGTGCGTTTATGCTTTGAACAGGTAACGTTTGTTGTAACCACAGATTGATAGAGTCTCTCTCGATGGACTTTGAAATCCCTTTACTGAGTTGCTGTATTATTCCCCCCAGTTTTAAAATAGGGATAAAGGCGTTCCGTATCGCGAGTAATGATTGTTGATTAACGATATGTTCTATTTGTTGCGAAATCTCTTGTTCATATGTAGCAAAATTTGTTTGTGCAATAACCGGAAGTTGTCCCATTTCTCTAAAATTTTTATCTTGTTCCAAAGCTGCTTTGATGGGTGCAATCTTTTTCGTTATTTCTTTAACGATAGATTGATCATGTTCTGTGATTGCCCTATTTGCCTGTGTAAAATCTTCAGTATCTGGTGGAATGTTCCTCAAATAATTTTGGATATTTGTTTTCATCTGTTGTGCTTGTTGAGGCTTAATTTCTTTATTGAGTTCAGTAACAATGAATCCTACATAAAGCACAGCGGCAATTGAGGTAATTTGAGGCATAATAGAAGCAGGGTTAACAATCTGTAGCTTAATGAGTCGCAGTTGTTGCAGTGTTCCTTCTAAATTTATGGCGTTAAGCGTTTTGGCAATTTCTTTAAATGTCTTTTGGGCAGCGGCTTGAAATACTTGCTTGATAGGGGAAACGATTGCTTCAGTTTCTTTCGTGAGGCTTAGATCATGTTCTCGTAGTGCCTTTTGTGCTTTTTCCTGCATTGCTGAACTATCTGGCGTTTTCGCTAATGTTGCGAGCAATTGGCTGATTTCATCTTTGTGGAAGTTTATCCGATATTCAACATGTTCAGGGTGCGTATGGCCAAGAGTTTTTATTGATTCAAGTGCCGCTTCGATCTTCGTGATGATCTCTTTTTGCATGTGTTTATAATCAAATTTTTCAGTAAGCCTTGTGCGTACACTTGAACTGCCAATTGCACCTATTGCCTTGCTAAATTTGTCTTGATCATCTTTTTCTATAGCAGCTTTAACTGCTTTGATACTTGCTATCGCTCTCGGCCATAATTGATCTTTAGAAATGGTTGGAATACGCTTCTGAATTATTTTTTCACCCATTGCATCTGCATCGACAAATGGAATAAGGAGCTGCGTAATAATGTACGTGGATACGCCGCTGGCATAATCTTCTTGTGGTGTTTGTTGCAGTTCCCGCAAAAATTCCTGATCTTCGGCTTGTCCTGCTACTTCTTGCAAAGCATGTGAAAATGGACTTGAGCTCTTAAGTGCACGATCGACAATCGACGTAATTAGTGGAGCCGTCAGCCCTTGATCTTTTTTATCCCATGCAGCACGAGCAGCTATTTGTTGTGCATCAAAGATTCCCTGCTTTTGAGGCGAATATTCCAGCTCCATTTGCATCGCAGATAGATTGCACAACGTGAGGCACATGATGCTTAAAATAGTGGGGTGCGTACCGACGTTATTGATCTTCATTCTCTCTCTCCCTTTTTTTTCTTTTGAGCCTCTCTTGCTTCTTCATGAAAGTGCTCAATGAACTTTTCGAGCCAATCAGGCTTCATATCAACAGCTACGTTTGAAAATTCGAAATCATATTTGTAGGTTTTGACTACAAAATCTTTATGTACGTTCTTTAATTTGGTCTCGAGTTCCTCAAGCTTTTTTAGTTGCGCAGAATCATTGGCCATAATGATCGCAAAAATCGCTTGAGGGAGATACGCACTGCCTTCAGGGTTGGTTTTTATGGTATAAAGTATTCGTTGAAGGTGCTCTTCAGCGCCTTCTAAATCAGAAATTGTGGTAGATGTGGAGAAGCTGGTGATCTCTCCGTCAAGAATTTTAAGTTGGCGCGTACGGTCCAGCAAGTTTTTTGCTTTTTGTCGAATCATTCCGTCAGTAATTTGTGGAATAAGCAATTGTAATTGTTCCATATCAATTGGTTGACCGGTTTTGAGTTGATTTCTGATTTTATAAAAGAGGCCTAAATCTTTTGCTGTTTCATTAATAATGGTGGCTATGTTGTGTTGATCAGCAGGGTTTGCGCTTCGCCAGGCTTGGTATGCAGCCGCTTTTTGCCCAATGCAGATAATATTTTTATCTTCCGGCTCCATCTGCATCGCTGTACATATGGTGCAGGACAGGGCACACAGAATTCCACAAAATGCAACGCGTGTAGCGAATCTAAAAAACTTCATTTTTCACTCCGCATTTTTTCTTGAAACTATAAAATCTTCTATCAACAGCGCCCGACAGAGAGGACACTGTGGAGGGTCTTTGATGTTGCTCGCACAGGTCACGTGCATATAATGTCCGCACAGTAAAACAATGATATCGAAGGTTTCTCTTGGCGCTATTCCGTCAGGGGTGTTCAGAATATTCTCCTGACACACCGTGCATTTGTCACACACTGGGCATTCATCCTTCGCCAGGTTGCCCAAATCGGCTATAAGTTGAGCTTTGATGGTACGTGCTAATGCATAATTGTAAGCTTCTTGGGCATCTTTGTACCTTCCAAATACATCACGAAATGGTGGAGGTACCGACGCCTCTTCTTCCGCGGGTGCCTTGGCCTCTTGCGGCAACTCTTTGATTGGTTTGTCGTGAAGCTTTGGGTATGTGGCGAGGAATTTTTGGACAATCCTGTTACGAGTTTCATCGTCATCTGAACCTGGAAAATAAACTTGCTGATTGAGGGCTCCCACGGCAAGTGCAAGGGCGCTGTCTTCATCAATCCGTATCGCCTGTGTAACTTCCGGGGTTTTTAACAGAAGCAAAAATACATTTTCATTTAGATTTCTTATTGCATCTCTAAATAACGCCACAATGACTTTAGATCGTAGTTCAGGCGTCCATGCATCGTGTATGCGTTTTTTTACCGCTGTCCCCAGATGTAGTTGGCGAGCGATATCGTGCGCGGCCCATTCGCGTGCACCATTGATGAAGAGTAGTTGCAGAGTTTCCGTCTGCGCTGCTCCGCCATCTCCTTGCGCCGCTTTTACGACAGCGAGGTCTTTGGCCCTCGTTGTGAGATTGCTTAAGAGCGTTTCAAGTAACTCTTTCTTCCACAATCTGGCCGCCAGTGTCCAGACGGTTTCTTTTTCTGAGTCGTAAAAATTATACAGGTTGATGCGTCGTGTTTTTACTTCGGCATCGGCGCCTAATAAGTTATTAACCTCAGCGCTCGTTTGCCGCCGTGTTGCATATGTAAGTTGCTTCAGAACATTCTCTTCTGCTCCAGCAGCGGCGGGAACTCTGCTGTAGCTATCGGGACCTAGTGCTGTTGCGGCTTGGTCATGTGCCGTCACAATGATTTCCTTTATCATTTCAGGTGTCCCTCCTACGCCCTCGCTCAGCTCGTGGCTACGAAGGGCAGGCCCTCCTTCGTTCATTCTCCACCACGCCATACGCGCAGCTCCTTTTTGTACATCGTGGAGGTTCTCAGGCTGGACTGATGCCCTTTCGAGCATTGCCCAGCATTGTGTGCCCAAACCAATTAGCAAGAACACGATAACGGCAGTGATGGTGGTGGTATTAAATTTATAATTCTTCATGGCAACCTTTTGAAGTTTTGATACAGAAAGCAACATTGGCTTTGATCATAATCAAATGGGCTGAAGGGGTGCAATGGTTGGGGAGAAAAGAGGAGAGGGTGCGTCGTTGTGACGCACCCTGTGGAATGTTAGCGTGGGTTGATCTCTGCTTTGTGTCTACAAAGTTTTAAAAGGCGAACTTGGCCCTTTCATCAGAGTATGCTTTATATGCTTGTTGATATGTAGTTTCATCAGCGAATTTGCAGAGCAGATCACTGAGATCACGCTTTTTCTGATCGCGGCTCCACGTCGAAGTTGGTTGTGCGGCAAGCATTGCGTGGAATTTCTCTATAAGGTCATCATCGTGAGCGGCAATTTCTTTTTTAGCCTGGCGTCCTATTTGTAGGTCTAAAGATCGCAATAATTTCGCGATGCGTTCTCGCCTTTCCGCTGTCTTGCGATCACGTCCCCAATCAGACTCGTCAGGTATCTTTTTGGCAAGTTCCATACGAATTGGTGCCAGTTGATAGGTAGCTTCATCAACGATTTTATACAATAGTTCATTAATCTCTCTCTCTCTCTTGTATTGATTGTCCCATGTCAGCGGTTCGGCATCTTTTTGTAAGAGGTCCCCCAAGATTTTTTTATCGTGGACGGTGATTCCAGTCTGAACAACGGCTTTTATGATTGGATTTTCTATAGCATCTACACGCTCTGCAAGGCCTGATCGTTTCTCTTTTGCGCGAGCTGCACGATCGAACGACTCAGGTATTTCTTCGGCGCTTCTTTTAAGAATTCCTGCCAAAATACGCGCGCCTTCTTTTTGCTGCGCTTGAGCACGTGTTCCTGAATCTTGTATAGATTTTATACGGTCAGCAATGCGTTTTTGCTTTGAGATCTCATCATCAGTGCGGCTCAAGGCGGATACTCCTTCAGCTCTTATTGCACGAATTTGGTCCAAAAGAGCTTGATCGGCTGCTTCCTCTTGATGGCTTACTTCGGTGGCTGGCCGAGGGGATGGGAAGAATGGTGGAGACCTGAATGGTTCTGACGGCGCTAGTGTTGGTGATGTTGGTAGAGGAGCTGCCGGAGTTTCCCATCTGCTTGAAGGACGTGTTGGGCGTGGTGAGGATGGAGCGGTAGCTCCCCATGCGAATGTTGAAGGAGCCGTTGGGCGTGTTGGGGATGGCGTTGATCTTTTTAGCCGGCTAATTTTTTCTTTTGATAGCTGTATAACTTTCTCTACTCTTTGGCTATTTTCTCCTAGCTTTTCTTTATCCTGCTTAGTCGTATTATTCCACCTTGTTTCGAATATTCTGAATAGCCTAACAAGTTTATTTTTGAGTTTCTCGAGTGCCTGTTTTTGGAGGGGAGAACGCGCAGCAGATTCAGCTTTGGCAAGGGTACTTTGAAGCTCCCCCCTTCCCAGCTCCCTATACTCTTCCGTAGTCAAGAATATTCCAGCAATATCTATAGCAATGAAAGGTAATGAAGTATTTGCTTTAATATCTTTTTCGAGTGTGCCTATCTGGCTATCAAGAGAACCCAACTCAAAATGCTCATCCTCATATAGAGCATCTTGTTCCTCCGTGGTTAGCGATTCTTCTTCTTCAGCCTCTTTTGATTCTGGTACTGTCGTTGGCTCAGTGGCTGGCCGAGGGGATGGGAAGGATGGTGTCTCAGGTTGAGGCGCGAATAGTGGGTGTGCTGGTATTGGTGGGCGCGTTGGGGCTTCTGCTTGTTTCCCGTCTAATAGTAATGCAATAAGTTGTGTCATCTCTTCTTCTTTAAGCGCGGATTCCCTGCGTTGATCAGCAGGTCCAGCTTGCCATTTGTCTACGAATGTTTTTCCTAATTGAATCAATTTGGATTTAAGCTCAGCGAGTGTCATGGCTTGTACTGAATCGTTGGCTTCCTTTACAGATGCTTCTGCTTTTTGTAGATAATCTTGTCCAAAAGCATGTATTTCGTGCGCAAAAAATATTTGATCGAATATTTCGGCGACATGATCAAGGTCAAAAAAGCTAAGAGATGGTTTGCCAAGCTTCACAGTGATATCATCGACAAGGACTTTTAATAATTCTAATTCAGCATTGAATTCTGACATTGTGGCCATCGGTTCTTTTTTCTCTGAACTGCCGCCCATCGCAGTGGTTGGCCGAGTGGCTTGGGGGAATGGTTCTGGTGCCGCTGGCGTTGGGCGTGTTGGAGATGTTGGGGCTGGAGGCGCAGCCGGAGTTTCGCGTCCACTGGCGATCTGATCGATTTTAGCCAGCGCTTCTTGCAGCGTAAGTTTGCCCGCTGGCCACTCGCTTACAAACTTGGGAGCTTGTTGACACAGCTGTAAAAACTTTGAATATGAGTCTTTTAATTGCGTTATAAGCTCTTCAAGTATTTGTTTCTCTCTAAGATCTTTGAATTTGGCCACAATCTTTACTGCTTTTTTGAGCAAGTCAAAGCCCTTGTCTTCTGGAAAAATTATTTGCGTGAGCCGTCTCTCTGCATTACCAAGCTCCGTCTTCAGATCATCTTCCTGATGTCTTGTATGTGCAGCGGTTGCGTACCCAAGATCGTGAGTAAGCCCCCTCACCTGTGTATCAAGGCTCTCTAGTGGATAGTTTCTTCTTAAAACCGCAGCTCTTTCAGCCTCTGTGACTTTCGATTTGGCAGCAGGTGCCGTGGGGGCTGAGAAGAGTGGCTCTACAGGTGCTGGTGGTGGCGCAGTGTGTGTTGCGAATGTCGGTTCTGGAGTTGCAGCCGGTGCTCCCCATGTGAATGGTGGAGGAGTTGTTGGCCTAGGATATTCACCGGCGCTTGTTCTTACTTCTTCTCTTGCTGTCGTCATTGGCGCAGCTGCTGATGGTGGAAGTTCTTTTAATTCCTCGCCGATCTCTTTGGCAATCTCACTAAATGCGGCGGCTTCTGCGGTAAAGGCTTTTGCGCCCTCTAGATCATTGTTTTTCTGAGCCCTTTCAGCGTTCGTCGTGAATGTCTTTACGGCAGACTCTATTATTTTGTGGGCGCTCTTTAAAACATCGGGAGTTTTTATAAGTGGCCATAACTTTGAAAGGTGTTCTTTTCTAGCATCTAACCAACCTTTTGTAGTGAAACCGAGTGGCATTATTCGGGCAAGATCCTCTTTGATATCAGATAAAATATCTTTGTCTATTGCTTTCCAGGCTTGATCTTTTATTTTCTGGGTTTGTATTTCTTTGGCTAATTGTATGGTGCGCTCTCGTCTTTGTTGTAGCGTGAATAGGCGAGTTGATCGCCAATCGTCTTTTATTTCTTCCTCCAATTTTCCCGTAATGTGTTTTAAGACATATTCGTCTATTGCTTCTTGAGCTAGATTGCGGATACTTTCTTTTATTATGTCTTTTAACCAAAATACAGCGGTTGTTCGTTTTTCTTCAAACCATTTATCCTGATCGTATTCCCTGTAGTAGCCAGGCATTGGTTTGGCTAGATGCTCTTTAATCTCAACAAGGAGTTCCGTATCCCGCCTTCCTTGCGCTTCCGCAACGCCTTGTTTAAGCGCTTGAAATTTCTGCGATTGAGTTATTGCATTTGTAATGATCCCAGTTACGACATCGGGTATCAACGTTTTTCCCGCCCCCATCCTCCCCCACGCATCATGCGAAGCCGTGTATTGTATTTCGTGTATAGCATCTGCTTGCGACAATTCCTTGGGCTGCATTGCACGCGCGCTTGGCGCGTACATGCCGATTAGCAAGAAAGCGATAACGGTAGTGGCGGCGTTGAACTTATAATTCCTCACGGCGACCCTTTCGAATTTTGGTACAGAAAGCAACAGTAGCTTTGACCATAATCAAATGGATCGAATGGATGCAAGTGTTGGGATTTTTGCGGGCATTACTTTTGTTGTTGCCTGGGCTCTGTTGACTTTTATTATCGCAAGCTAAAACACAAGCTCTGGATCCCCGCGCGGAGTCGGGGATGACGTAAAAAGTAAATAACTAACCACCACCGAAGGTGGTGGCTTTTAAGAGCCCCTAGAAGGGGCTTTGATGAGTCGCTTCCCCTAATGCTCATCTGATTTCCATCTGTTTTTCTAACTTTTCCTGATACATCACA
>JBAZSL010000027.1:0-9734 GCA_041662445.1 Candidatus Babeliales bacterium | reverse complement strand
CAGCCTACCTAAATTATTATCCTCAATTTCGCGATCAAGGAGACCCCTATCTAGCTCTAGCTTTACCGATTAATTTATATGACATCGATGATCCAAATAAAGACACAGTCTGGACAACAGCCGCAAATCTGTGGGAAAAAAGCATACTTAGCATGTGCCTTGATGATTTCCTTAACCAAAATGCAAAAAATCTTGCATTGGTAAAAGCTGCCCAAAATGAGGCCCGAGGGGATGAACAAGTTGCTGCGCAAACTGCCTCGCTAGAGTTGCTGTTAATTAATGGGGCATCGATAGGCGAAGCCAGGAAGAAAGCAGATCAGCTATTCCCTCCACAAGCTGCCGCCATAAAACAACGCATGGATAAGGCTTTTACACCTGCGATACAGCTTAAACAAGCAATTAACAATACCGATGAACACAACGTTGTAGAATTACTCAAAAATCCTGAACTGCAACAAAAAGTAAAAGCTACAAAAGACTTTGTACAAGACGCTGAAAATGCACGGCATCGGCATTATTTCTCCGGTCGCTTTGCTAGCAGTAATTTTATTTACGGGCGCATTTCAGACCTCTATAATGCACAATTCGACACCTTCAAAAGCTTATTCGATAAATATCAAGCTGCTGCAGAACCTGAAAAATCTATGCTCAAAAACAAGCTAATAACTAATTTTTCTGCGCTCATGGCCAACGAAGAGTGTTCAATTTGTTTAAGGAATTTTTTAGCTGGCCCTGAAGAAAGTCCTCGAGAGAGCACCTTTAAGGTATGGGTTTTTGAATGCGGACATTGTTTCCATATGACCTGTGCGAACAAAATTCCAAGCGAAGGAGGAGAGCCTCCACGGAGAAGATGCCCCTTGTGCCGAAATCTTTCAAAAATAGAGTTCCCTCCTATTGAACTGCAAACAGACGCCGACAAATGGGATAAAGCGGAGGAACCCGTAGTCGAAGAGAAGAAAGAAGAAAAGAAACAATAGCTGCATACTTTTTGCGCCACTGCCCAGGGAAACAAGATTGGCAAGAGTAGGTCACAGAACTTTTAAACCAACTCGAAGCTACTGAGGCAAGTGTTACTACTAAAAAGTGAGGAGTGATAATGAAACGATTCACCATAGTTATTGTCAGCGTGTTGTGTAGTTTCTGTCCGCCATCACATGCAATGGAGAAACAGCAACAGCAAACGCCTTTCATTTATGATGCGCAACACACAGTTGCTCAAAAAATCTGGGATATTGAGCCAAAGCTGCGAACAACAAAGCAAACAAACGATCTTATCGCAGCAGTGATGTCGCAGCAAAAAAACTATGCGCAGGCTCTTCATGCGCTCGAAAAACAATTTAAAAACATTGGCGAACCTGAGAATCCAGCAATGTGGCTGAGGGAGATCGTCATGCACGCAGCCATAGCGCCTAACAAAAATCACACAGATGTCATTAAAGAATGGGTGCTAGAAGGCGATGCTTCAGACACAGAAAAGTGGCTTTCGAATCCGCAAAGATGCTTGCTACCTGACGACAAAGACCTGCAGGCGACATTGATAAAATTCGTACGCACCACCAAACAACAGCTCGAAGCAGAATGTGCACATCAAAAAGGTTCGCAAAATGAAGCGGATCGAAACAGGGCCGCAGAACTTGAGTCAACAATCCGAAACTTTGTCATTAGTTGGTCAGCTTCATTGAAGGGCGCGTTTCCATCCAAGCTTGCATCTATCCCTCACGTCCAAAAACTAATCGTTGAAAAAGACAATGAGATTTACCTCGTTGGCGACATTCACGGCAGCATCGGGGCGTTAGTACGCAACATGTGGATATGGCGCTGTATTGGTCTTCTTGATGAAAATCTCAAAATTGCTAAGGGCAAATACATCGTATTTTTAGGCGACTATGTTGATCGTGGCAAGCATAGCATTTTTGTGCTTTATACGCTTCTTAAGCTCAAACTGCTCAATTGGGAACAGGTTGTTCTTTGCAGGGGCAATCATGAAAACTCCAAGACAGCAGCCGAGTATGGCTTTTTACGCGAACTAAATGTCTATGGAGGCAGGAGCCATAATCTTTTTGACTCATGCGTTGTCAACTGCTTTAACATTCTGCCATTCGCTCTTTATATTGGCGTGAAAGGCGGCCAAAATTTTATTCAATGTTGCCATGGCGGTATTGAGCCTGGATATGACCCAAAAGATTTTTTAGATAGTTCTGCCAATTATGCAAGCCTACAAAAAACATTTGAGAACTATGGTTTTTTCGGTCAGCCCATGTGGGACCAGCTATTCGTCAACGGTGCCAAGGCAGATAAAACGAAAGCGCCTCAAAATTACGAGTGGTTTACAAGTAACTTGAATTATGATCCAGCACAACAGCCAACAACCTACGCCAGCCTTTTATCAAAAACATACAACCTTCAAAGTAACTATTTATCCGGTTTTCTTTGGAGCGATTTTCTTGCAAACGAAAATTTTAGCTTCAACGAAAATCGTGGTCATGGCTTTGTCGCTGGACAAGAGGCCATAGATACAATAGGAAAAGCATGCAACATATGCGCCTATCTACGAGCCCACCAGCATAGCCATGGGATAAAGATTGGAGCCATTAATCGGGACAATGACGTCAGCTCTCGTTGGGATACGGTCCTTAAGTGGGAAACTAGTGCCGCTCTTGCGCAGCCGCCCGTTGAACCAGAGGCACCATCACCGCTTTCTCCAGCAGCAGCAGTGTTTAAACAATTTCCCTTTACCATAACGCTTACAATACCCCCAAAGTTTACTGATCCCAATGCTCAAGCTGCACTCGATAACGCGCGGTGGAAAGAATTCAGACAAAAGCTCCCAAGCTTTTTGTTATCACATCTAAACGTTGCCGTACCTATCATCACATTCACCACTGCATCGGAAGGAAACGTACGTAATTCTTATGACGCCTTCGGCATTTTGACCATCGCTCAAAAAATACAAGATTCGCGCATGGCTATTTATGAGGCGGAGATAAGGGCCAAGGAAGAGAAGGAAATTTCACCCAAGCCATCGGCTCAACCACCGGCTGAGCAACGTTCACGTCCAAGCATTCCAGCAGTATTAATGACCATAGGCCCGGCAGCGCAGCAAGAAGTAAAAGAACCTCAAGCGCCGGCGACAGAATCAGAATCTACAATAGAAGCTACTATAAAAGCCCTTACCAAGCCCCCATCACCACAAGAAATTAAAGCGTTGTTGGAAAAGATTTTTTTGCTCGGAAAACAAGGATTTATCAATATGTATAAGCTTCTTGAAGAAAAATGTAGCGAGTTACGGGTGGATCCATACCAACTATTTTCTGTAGAAATCGACTTTCTCAAAGAACATTACGGAAACCCTGGAAGCAAAGAAAAACAGGAAAAAATTAATAGATTCCATGCACACTTAGAGCGCAAGATAAAATACCCAAAAAATGACATTGAAACCGGTTTTCAGGAAAGATTATCGATGCTTCATCTTCAGTCGCGAATTGGTTATTAAGAGCGAACGGTAGCCCCCACCGCACACAGCAATAACGAGGCGCAGCGAATGCGCCTCTCTTTCTTTTTCCAACAGTTGCACCGCTTTAACACATTTGCGTAAGCTTACTGCTAACGTTGTTACGATCTTTATGTCACGGAAAAGGAGCGGTAATGAAGAAACAGAATCACATGCTCAGAAACAGCGTTGTACTTTTGCTCTCTAGTTTAGGTTTTTTCACTAAATGTGGGCCGGCAATTCCTGCCCATGCTGCCGCGAAGCAACCGTCAGCGGATATCCATGAAATCATGAAAACAGAAAATTTCAGACAAGGCGTACATGAGGTGCAGCAAAAATTTGCACGCAATGCACGGATGAATGGCTCAAAAAAAGCTGTTGTTACCGATAATGACTTCAAGCAATCAAAAGCATTTCAAGCTGCGGTAAAAGAGTTACAAGAAAAGATTTCCGAGCCAGTATTTGAACAAAAATTTATCCCGGCAAGCCACCTTCTCAACATCGTGCAAATCAATCTCACCAATGGAGAGATTGATAAAGCTTACAGAAACATAACACGATATTCCCAGCAATTTGAAACACTTCTCCATATGCATGGTGAGAGCGATCAACAAATACAACTCTTAAGAAAAAAAGCAGGTCGCATTCTAGCGAAATGTGGCATTGATAAATACGCCCCCTTCATAGAAATACTTGATCGGAGGAATCCAGAGAGAGCATCAAAAATTGGTCTATTAAGGATTGATTGGAATCCATATATTTCCAACGCAATTAACAATCTTACAGATGTACAGCAAGCGATGGATAAAAGCACGGGGATTATTGAAAAAATTGTTTTGCTACCGCAAGAGCAGCAGCTGAATCTTTTGTATTCTCTTGAAGCAAAAATACTGATATTAAACAAAGGGGGAAAAACATACGAAGGACTAGATATTTCCCTTGAGATAAAATACCAATTTTGCTTGTCCAAAATAGATTTTTGGGAAAGGCAGTTTGATGATCAGGAAAGCGAAGTTTATAAGCACGTGGAACCTTATTCGCAATTTTTTGACGATCTGAAGGCTGTGTGTTCATTTACTGATAGCATACACTCGCACATTCTAACTCTAGGCAAAAGTATATTATCAATGACTGGGCAACAAGCTAGAGACACCTATTTATCCATACAACAAGCTATGGACATCTATCAGAAACTATCCCCACGTCTGGCGGGTTTACGTGAAAAAGCTATAGCTGGTCTTGCAAAAATAAAAAAAAGTGAAGAAACACCAACACATGAGCAAGAAGAAGAACAAGAATCACCAAGAGAAGGAGTATCAGACGAGACAGAACGACTTAAAAGAGTTGCCCAAGAAAGAGAAGACTATCAGAAACGAATGCTGGCACAGACGCATGTCGAAGAAGCAATCAGTAAGCTTCAAGAGATACTCTCAACATTTGCAGCTGCCGAAAAAGGAACATTCACACCTGATACTGCAAAGCGTTTGTTAAGTGCTGCATCAAAGAAAAGCTACGAAGAAACAATTGCGCAGGCGGATCGAGAACTTAGGGACGCAGTTAGCTTCTTTACCCCCCGAGAATTCAAAGATAAACTCGCGAATATTGCACTATTAAAAACGCAAATACAACAAGCACAGGAGCGGCTCAATGCCTTATTGAAAGAACATGCGAAAAAGGCTTCTACGCTGCAAAAACCAAAGGCTATTACACCGCCAGCATCTCCCACGCTACCGCAAGCAAGTCCCGCGCATCCGAAAACATCTCTCGACGAGGTTGATTAACAGATAACAATCACCATCATCTAAAGTGAGCGGTCAAAGCCACAACACCACCCCCACCGCACACAGCAACAACGAGGCGCAGTCGCTGCGCCTCTCTTTCTTTGCCACCAACACACCACCTAGCACCTCTTTTACCCCGTCCCACAGCATAAAACCGGTTTGATCAAACCATTTTTTTCTGTTAGAATGCTGTTTGTGTCGTATTTTTTAAATACTGCCCCATTCGTGCCCTTTCCGCCTTCGCTTTCAATAGCTTCGGCGAGACAAGCGATACACGCAGGCCTGCCCGCCATAGCCTTGGCGACGGCGGGACGAGCGGGGGGCAAGGATTATGCGTCACAGTGTACAGTTTTTATTAGTCCAACCCTTTAAAAAGCTGGTGTGTGGACGGCAGTTAGCCTAACCCCAAAACGCCATGCCACGAAGGATCTCGTTAATGCTTAAGCGTAATGACCCCATCTTTGATGAGGAACTCCAGTTAACCGAAGAACAGCGTGCCGAACTCGTCAAACTTTATGACGGCTATGCCGCTAAGTTCCAAACCGGTAAAGTCATTAAAGGCCGTGTTCTTTCTAAAGAAAACAATGGCATCCTTGTCAGCATCGATTACAAATCAGACAGCCTTATTCCGGCATTTGAATTTTCTGATTTTGAACTCAAAAAAATTGAACCTAACCAAGAAATCGACGTCATTCTTGACCGCCTTGAAGACGAAAACGGCACCGTCGTTCTTTCGTACCAAAAGGCAAAAGCCCTCAAGGCTTGGGAAAAGATTGCAGAACATGCTGCAGCTGATGAACCAGTTCGCGGTATTGTTACCCACAAGGTCAAAGGCGGCTTAAGTGTCGACGTTGGTATCCCTGCATTCCTTCCTGGATCACAGGTTGATACCCAACGCGTTATGAATTTTGACCAATTTGTAGGGCAAGAGGTTATCTGCAAAATTCTCAAGGTCAACCGTAAACGCGGTAACGTCATTATCTCACGCAGAAAATATCTAGAAGAACAACGCGCTGAGGATAAAAAGAAGGCTCTTGAAACCATTCAAGAAAGCCAAGTTATCCAAGGTATCGTTAAAAACATTACCAGCTACGGCGTCTTTGTTGACGTTGGCGGCATTGACGGACTTCTTCATATCACCGATATGTCCTGGGGCCGCATTGCACACCCAAGCGAACTGGTAAAAATTGGCGACACTATTACCGTCAAGGTAATTTCTTTCGATAAAAAGAATGAGAAAATTTCTCTTGGCATGAAGCAATTGACGCCAAATCCATGGGAAAATGTCGATCAAAAATATCCTGTTGGCTCACACATTAAAGGCCGCATTTCAAGCATTACCGATTACGGATTGTTTGTTGAGGTCGAAAAAGGTGTTGAAGGCTTGGTACACATTTCAGAAGTTTCGTGGACCGAACGTATCAGCAACCTGTCAAAGTACTTTACGGTAGGTTCAACGGTTGAAGCTTACGTTGTTGCACTCGACAAAGACAATCGTCGCATGTCGCTCAGTGTCAAACAACTTTCATCAGATCCTTGGAAGACTGTTGCTGAGAAGTTCAAAGTTGGCGACAAAATTCAAGGCAAAATCACCAACATCACCGACTTCGGCTTGTTCGTTCAACTTATTGAAGGTGTTGACGGCCTCGTCCATATCTCCGATATTTCGTGGACCGATCACGTTGGACACCCAGGGGATCGCTATAAAAAAGCTGATACCGTTGAGGCAGTTATCCTGTCACTTGATCCTGAAAACCGTAAGATCTCTCTTGGTATCAAACAACTCGAAAAAGATCCATGGACAACCGTCGCCACTGAATACAAGATTGGCGATATCGCTGAGGGCTCTATTTCCAAAATCACCAATTTTGGCGCTTTTGTAAAACTCTCTTCAGGGATCGAAGGACTTGTCCACATCTCCGAGCTTTCGGATGCTGAAGTAGCAAAAGTTGATGACATCCTTAAAGTTGGCCAAATCGCTAAATTTAGAGTCATCAAGGTCAGTCCGGAAGAACGCAAACTCGGTCTTAGCCTACGCGCGCTTAAAGAGAAGCCTGCTGGCGAAGAACAACCGGTTATGCGAGAAAAGACTGCCAAAGCACCTACAGCAGAAAAAGCTGCCGCGGAGCAACCTAAGCCAGTCAAGCAACGTGAAATTAAGAGTGCTTTGCAACAGGCACTTGAAGAGCACGCTGCTCGTCTTAAAAACTCCAAGCAGGACTAAGCAACCATGGAACGTACATTAGCAATTATTAAACCAGACGCTGTACGCGCAAAGAACGCGGGCAAGATCATTGACCGTATCGAAGCAGAGGGTTTTACCATTGTTGGCATGAAAAAACTGCACCTGTCCAAAGAACAGGCAGAAAGCTTTTATGCCGTACACAAGGGCAAGCCTTTTTATGTCGAACTTGTTGAGTTCATGATCTCTAGTCCGGTAGTAGTCATGGCACTTGAAAAAGCCAACGCCATCCAGGCATGGCGCGACCTTATGGGATCAACCGATCCTGTTAAGGCTGCGCCCAACTGTTTGCGCAGGCTTTATGGCACGAACGTTGGCGTTAATGCAACTCATGGTTCAGATGCACCGCAAACGGCAGCAGCTGAAGTAAGGTTCTTTTTCCCGGAACTTGCTTAAACTGTTTTATTCGTTTATCAATCGAGGAGTGACATTATTGTTGCTCCTCGATTTTTTTTTGAAGGAAAAAACATGAAATGCGCTTGTACTCATCACTGGCTCATACTCGGAATAGTATGCGTCTTAGTCGTTGCGTTCTACATTCGTTCTAAAAAAGGCTCGTGCATATTTTCGCCTCGTTTGGCACCACGAGCAACCACATTTAAAATTTTCGGTTTTACCTATCCGTTTTCTTTACCACCACTCCCCTTTGCCCCCAACGCCCGCGAACCCTATCTTGATACTGAAACCATGAGCATCCACCATGACAAGCACCATCAAGCCTATGTTGATAATGTGAATAAAGCGCTTGAGAAATTTCCGAAGTTTCACAAGTATACGATCGAAGAACTTCTTACCAACCTTGATGCCTTGCCCTCATCCATTAAAGATGCAGTACGCAATAACGCTGGCGGACACTTTAACCACTCCTTGTACTGGAACCTTATAGCACCCAACGGTGCCACAGCACCAACACCACTGGTGGCACAAGCAATTGCCGCATCTTTTGGGTCATTGCAATCTTTTCAGGAGGCCTTTGAAAAAAGTGCCCTTGGACATGTTGGCAGTGGGTGGACCTGGCTTTGCCTATCACCGGACAAAAAACTGGTAATTATGAGCACCTTGAATCATGACACGCCCATGGTGCAGGGGTTGTTTCCGGTATTAGTGCTCGATATCTGGGAACATGCGTACTATCTCAAATATCGCAATAAACGCGTCGATTTTGTTAAAAACTGGTGGAATGTCGTGAATTGGGACTACGTAGAAAAACTCTATAAAGATGGCATTAACGCCACATCCGGACACTAAATCAAAACAGAAATGGCACTTTGTAGCGGTTTTGACGCCATTTTCTCGCTTTTTTATTTTTACCAATCTCTTGATTTAGCTGGTTTCTCCTTGCTAAAGTGGACTTAGTAATAACGGTAGTCTTGCAAGCGCCATTGTTTAACTAAGTTCAAAAAAAGAAGAGGAGATAATGAGTTTTAATACTAAACATAAACGTATCATTGGTTTTGTTGTTATAACGCTGATGGGCGCAGGTCCACTTTCGGCACTTACCGAAACCGGTAAAAGGAAGAAACCGGATACCGTTGCAGCAGTTATCAAACTGCCAAAAGCGGGTTCAAATCTTCGCGCCGAAAACCGCGTTAGTAAGCAACGCAAACAAACGTATAAACAACGTGCCTATAAAGGCGTGAACAAGTCTTCGCGGACGTTGTCTAAGGCTAAGAAAGGCGGCAAAAAGGTTGCCGTAACAAAGTCTAAGAACCCAGCGAAGAAGAAAGTTGCCGGTAAGCGTGTTCGTCGTAGCGTCGCCACAAAGTCGGTTGATGCACGTAAGAAACATGCGCAGGTGGCCAGCAGAACAAAGCGTTCTAAGACGCTGGCTCCAAAATCGGTAGATGAGCTTCGTAAGGCTCATTAAGTAGTATCTATCCAGAGACGTCCCCCGGGTTGGTCAAACAACCTGGGGGATTTTTTAATTAGACCTCTTTCGAAACCTGTTTAACCGGGCTATCTTGGCCGCGGTTTTTGTCATTCCTCCTACGCTGAAGCTAGCTACGGAGGACAGGCCCGGACGCACGTTTTTGTCATCCCGGGCAAGGACCCGGGATCCAAGGAATTATTTAAACGAACATGTGATAGGCAAGATAAAACGATGTAAAGTCGTAGCAGACAAGTATCGTAATCGTAGGAGGCGCTTCGGCTTGCGACTCAATCGTATTGCAGGAATTTATAATACTGAGCTTTCATGGTTTGAAAAATTGATCGTATAAAT
>JBAZSL010000026.1:0-11280 GCA_041662445.1 Candidatus Babeliales bacterium | reverse complement strand
TGTGATGTATCAGGAAAAGTTAGAAAAACAGATGGAAATCAGATGAGCATTAGGGGAAGCGACTCATCAAAGCCCCTTCTAGGGGCTCTTAAAAGCCACCACCTTCGGTGGTGGTTAGTTATTTACTATTGCTTTGATTTCTTCCAAAAGACGATGATCTTCGCCTTGTTGAACCTGAGTTTGCGACGTTGGATCTTTTATTAATGGTATAAGCTTTGCGATACGTTGCATTTTTTCTCGTGTTGTTAACTGCCAGTTGGTGTAGTCGGAACTAATATCACAGCGTGCGGCTTGTTGTTGTTCTTCATGAACCATTGCAACAACCATGGTATCAAGTGCCGATTGAATGATTATGGCTTTTTCTTCAGCTGTTGCTTCTTGTTTACCCCATAAATGGCAAGCCGCTGCGCGCTGTGCTTGCTGGAGTGGGCCAGCAGGACTTGGCGGTTGCCAGAATTCCATCGCGTGCAGGTGGGTAATGGTGAGAACAAAAAATATTGTTCGTAAGGTGATTTTCTCCATAGAAAAAATCATTGCTGTTCCTTAATTTCAAACCCTTCAAACACTTCAAAATCACAATCGGTTTTCCATGCATTCCTATTAAGACCTGCCTTTTGGCTTAAATGTTCAAGCGTTGTTGCAAGATTCCACCCTTGTTCACGTGCGACCTGGGGTAAAAAGACCGCTGATGCGATGGTCGTGCCCGATTCGCCTTTTTTATTCAGGATGATGCCGTGCTTGCCAATAACAATGTCATCTGCATGTGCTACTTTAACGGGTTGCGTAAGTATGGTGATATCAATAACAATAGTATCGAGCTCATCTTTTCTGAGCGGGGTGAACCGTGTGTCGTTGAATGCAGCAGCTTGCGCCATGGCAACAATGGTGCTGTAGAGCGGCTTATCGGTAGTAATGTTGCCGATGCAGCCGCGAAGATCTCCATTTTTTGTCGTCAATGTTACAAAAGCTCCTGTAGTGGTGAGCAACCCGGGACTTATGAGTGGTAACGCAATTTTTTCTCGCTTATCTGCATCATGCTCAAATGCGTTTGCAATGGTGTTGCGTGCCAACGTGAGTAACGACTGTTGCTCATATCCGGTAAGAAAATGGGCTTGTTCGGGTGCGTATACCAAGCCAACATAGCTTACGCTCGTGCTCGCCTCAGTATCCGGTGGATTCTGAAAGAGCTTATTGGCATCAAATCCATTTTTTTGTGCGTACTGTAGTTGGGCGGATGTGTAGTAACACGTAAGATGAGCCTTTGGCTTTCCAAGCGTGCCTGTTTCAAGCAAGGTGAGCAAAATTCTGAGAGGATCGCGGCCACATATGGTTGCAGATGTTTGGTGCAGGAATGTCTCGAATGTTTCAAATGATGGTTCGGCAAGCGCACGAATTGCGGTTGCATCAAGAAAGCGTATGTTGGCGCTGATGTTGCTGTCAAAGACGGTATAGTCGTATGAGGCGCCGTGATGTGTAAAGTCGGTGCTTATGACCAACAACGTATCAGGCGAAAGTATTTTTTTGAGCGCTTCAGCAGCCTGAAATGTTTGTTCATCAGTAATATGACCAACGATGAGAGGGACGAGTTTAAATGATGCAATAGTACGTTGCAAAAAGGGAAGTTGAACTTCGATTGCATGCTCTGTTGCGTGAGCACGTTCAAACGTATTAAAAACAGCATCTTTCTTGCTGAGTCTTTTGAGTGCCTGACTATCAATCTGAATATCGCCAAACGGCATGCGATAGACCGTATAATCCGGCAATGCGATGCCGTTATAAAAAGTGGTGTGCGTAGGAGCAAGAATGATAACGCGTTTAATAGTAGTATTTGGTTTGCCGTTGGCTTCCAATAGCGTTTGGTAGGCGCTTGCAGCACACAATCCCGAATAGGCGTGACCGGCGTGAGGAACCACTAATGCTACTGGCGTTGCGTTAAGTGTGTGAGGAAAATAGCGCTGTGCTTGCGCAAGATAGGTGTCAATTTCTTTGTGGAGTTGGGCTGCTTCTTGGACGTACCATCCGGCAGGGAGTTGGGTGGTGTGAATAATGGGTTCTATAGTTTTTGGTGTTTCGGGCGCTTTGCCACAGCCCGCAAATACACCAAAGATAACTAATAGTAAAAACGATAACCGTCGATACATGTATGATCTCCTCTTTTATGCCAACTAACTCTAAGGAATATACATGGTGGACTGGCTGATACAAAACTTTTTTATAATTGTCCCACAGCTGTGGGACAATTATAAAAAGCTCAAAATTCGTTCAGGCTTTAGGCGCGCATGATTAAGCAACACCGTCTAATATCTCCGTTCGCCCTGAGTGAATTCGCGATAGCGAATTTGTATCGAAGGGGGAACTCAAAAAATAACTTTTTAGGTGTTCATGCTTCGATACATTTTGCTCGCAGTGTTCGCAAAACACTCAGCACGAACGGGATTTAAACATTCTACTAATTTCCGTACAGGATCTTAGTTAATTGGCTTTTTGTTAACAGCGTGCGTTTTCTTGGTGCTCTTTAGAATCCAGCCACTTTTTTACCTCAGACCTAACTTCACTGTCGGTACATGCCCCAATCAAAAGTCCGATTGTACCGGTAATCGCACCAGCTATGATCGAACTTGTTACAGATCTCGTTTTAGTGAATGCGCTGAATTTAACAAATAGAAGTACCTCAAGGATACAGCCTATAAGATAGGGGTGATGAAGCCAAGCTTCAATAAGTGTGCGTCTCAAGCTTTGTAAGATCGTATAAGGTTTGTGTTCCGCCATTGCCTTGAGTTTTTTCCCTAACACATGCGCACTGATATCGCTTGTTATCATTGTTAAAACAAACATGAGGAAGAATCTCTTTATGTATTTCCAATCGCGTTGAGCATCACGGTTCATTTGACCCATGTAGTCGTAGGGACAATTGCACATGTGTATTTGATCAGGAGGAGATGTGAAAATTGTACATGATGGATCATGCGTTTCTCTTTTTTCTCCTTTAATTTCCTGTACCCGTTGATGATACAGCTTAGTTCCATAGCTACATCCACTTATTGCCGCAAGTAGTATGCCAATAAGCAGTGCGTGTTCGTCTAAAAAAGCACCAATCTTGTAGTGGGAGGAGGCGTAGCCGTTTTCTTTTTCAAGCTTTCCAAGTTGAGATAAAGCATCTTCAAGCTTAGATAAACCATCAGACGATGGCGCAGCCGCACGTTGCTCTGTTAGTTGTTGCTCATTGTGCACCGGTTGCGTTGCGTGCAAGCCGAGCACTGAGATTGCGATTGTTATGCAAAATATTTTGTGTCTCAACATAAATTAATCAGGTGTTGCTAGCTGTGTACAAATATTCAACAACGCAGGCTGTCAAAAGACCTCCAATGACTTTCCGTTCAGTTGAATTTTCATCTACGCTCAAATAAAGTTCCGCAAGTTGTGCGAGCGTGACGCCGCTTCTTGCTAATTGTCTGATAGGGCATCCACGAAGAGAGCAGCAACGTGTAACTGCGCACAATGATTCGATAAACGGCAGAACATATCGTCTCAAGTTTCTGTGTTTTTGGTCATTGCTTATCACCGTGGCCCCTGCTGTTATTCCCTGTTTTTCGGTAATAGCTTTTTTCAATAATCGTGCAATTTGTGTAATATCGCACGCAGCCCCAAGAAGCATCGGTTTTGATCTTGCTTTATACGAATGCGAAATCGAACAAAAATCATTAATCAATCTTGTCGCATTAATGGCCATTTTGACTATAGTTGCTTTGAGCGAATCATCATTGCGAAGCCTGTCTTCAAGAATGCCGCCAGGAAGCCGTAAGATTGCGGTAACTAATTCAAGGAGTTTTCCCGGTTCTCCGGGAAAACCGCCCGCACCTGCACAACTCATAAGCAGCGGCTGTGGACGTTCCATCATTATCATCGCCTGTACGGTTGTTGATGATAAACCAGCGATCAACCCAACGATAAACATGCTCTGTTTGAAAAATCTTTTCATAAAATTCTTACCTTTTGTATTTATTTGTAACGAAGGAAGCGTTTTTTAATAACAAAAAAACGAGATCCCGTCCAATTAAGTTTTTGTTGAGCAGAATAACAAAAAATGAACGGAGAATAATGCTTTCTGCACGGTTCAATGCCAAAAGGTCTCAAATTATCCCTTTTTGGAAAAGGGATAAGCAAGCTGATAAAAGTTGCCGATAAATTGATGCTGCAAGGGCGGCAAAGAAATTATAGAAGAAGTCAAAAATCGTCTGGTAAAAATCTTAATAAATTTATGATAGTAAAATTTATTTACTGCTCTTATCTCTCAAATTTCATGGTTGCACTGTTTTTCGTAACAAGTTTGTTCTGATCCATATAGCAAAATAACAAGTTTTGATTATAATGGGCACCCGTATTCTTCCAGCTTTTTATCTTGCTTTGCCCGAAAGTTATGTCATGCCTAAAATCTTATCAATGCTTGTGGCCCTTGTTGTGTTTACTTCCTCAGTCGCCGCAATTACCGAAATCTCATCGCTTAAAAGCATTATTAACGATGTTAACGCCCAGACTTTGGTTGTTTTGGATATTGATAATACCATTTTTGAGCCGCAGCAGGTTCGCGCAACCGATCAATGGTTTTGCGCCATGTTCGAGCATGCATGTAATAATGGATATGGCTACCAAGAAGCAGTTGCCAAAGTGCTTCCTTTTTACATTGATGCTCATGCTGATACCAAGGTTACGCTTGTTGAGTCGTGTGGCGTTTCAGTTATCAATGATTTGTGTGAAAAATCATTAGCGGTTATTGCGCTTTCAGCGCGTTCACTGCCAATGATTCCGCATACCAAACGACAGTTTAAAGATCTCGGCATCGATTTTACGCGGTCTAATGTTGGTCATGTGCGGACCGACTTTACCCTCAACTGCGGCCCGGTCAAATTTCTTGAAGGCGTTACCTATTGCGGTAACAACGACAAGGGAGAAACTTTATTGCGCGTGCTTGATCGACTTAACCTTGAGCCCCAAAAAATAATCTTTGTTGATGACAAAGAAAAAAATCTTAAATGTGTTGAGCGATCGGTTGCTCGTCGAAAAATTCCTTTTATAGGCAAGCGCTTTGCGGCATGTGATGCCAAAGTAAAGGCATTTGTTCTTGATGAAAAAAGTAAGGCGCTTATACATCCCCCAAAAAAAGTTGTGCAACCCTTGACTCCGGTGTCGATGGCTGGCTAGCCTAGAACCATCATAAGGGAATTTGGGGGGGCACAAAATGAAACGTTCGGTTCCGATTATCGTTACCTTCACGCTCGCCTCATTCTTCTTTTCCCTCTCTCCATCACATCTCAAAAATTCATTAACGCTTGTTGACACGAGTGAGTGCGATCAGTTTCTCTACCAACCCATGCTTGATATATTGGCTTCAGTTGGCTTTAAGGTGAATTATATACCGCTTGATAATGTTATTGACGCGCCTCTGGCGCTTGCTTCCAATGACGCAGTGTTCTTCCTTTTTGGCAAGGAATTTTTGTCGGGGAATCGTCAAAGTCACTTGTGGGGAAAGATTGTTAGGGCTCTTAGCCACTATGCACGGCTTAAAGGTAAATTAATTGGTCTCTTTTTCCCATCACTGTTGGGACTTAAGCCAAACGCTAACGTCATAGACATGTTGATGCCCCTCTTTCAAGCGCTTGGCTGTAGTCTGGTGCGTCTGCCATGGAATGAATCGGTTATGTCCTGGATTACTATGTCAGGCACCAGTCCTTCGGTAAACGATTTTATGCAGCTGACCAATACCTTTATTGTTAACGCACTTGAGAATCGTCCGTTGCGCTATCACACAACGCTCCACATGCCTCATGGTGGTACCTATTTCGATATTGAGCAGATTCAAAACGAAGTGAGCCAGCGTACGCAGTCATTATTTTTATTGCCACGTGCTGCTACCTGTTCAGAAATTGTGCGGCAAACATTGCCATATGGCGTGTATTGGTTCAATCCGTTGTACAAAAATCATGTTTTGATTTCAACTACCTCTCTTTTGACCTTTGCGGGTATTGCAGAAAATTATCGTTTCTGTCCCATTGATGTTGGTATTCGGCAAGAGATGCTAGCTATGGCGCAGCGCATGCTGTGGGAGGTTGTATGTTTGGCGCAGCTCAGTTCTTCAAAAAAACAGCCCGAACTTCCTTCCTCGGCAACCTCATTTGGTTTTGTAACAGCCGGGATGCCGCGTGAACGTGGTTCAAAGACGGCATGGATGGAAATTACTGTTTTTGATGAGACGAAGGTTAAACGTGCTGAGGAGCTTGTGCAGCGCAGGGACCAACAGGACAAACTTATTGATTATATTATTAAATCGGGTCTTGATGCTCTGTGGATAACATTTAATCCCCATATGTACTATAGTCCGATCGCGCGCAGTCTTGTTGGACTTGATCTCGAAAAAGAGGCTGATCGAGAGCAACGAGAAAAAATAATACGACAATGGACGATGGGAATTTCAAATTTCACCAAAAAATTGAGCGAAGCTGCAGTAGCGTCCCACTGCCCAATCCCGCGCATAATGGTTGGTTTTGAAATTACCAATAATCTCTACGATGCCAATCGGCCAGCAACCTATCCAATTGACGTTTATGAAAACGGCTATCGTGATCTTCCCGTTCCGCTGAACCGATTATTTTGGCAACAGGAAATTGTGGAGCCCTTGGAAAAATTTGTGAAACTTTGGCGTGACCAAGAGATTTCGCATGGGATTTCTCTTTCAGGCGTTGTGCTTGATTTAGAAATGTATTGTCGTGAAAAAACAGGTCTCTTTTTAAATACCATGACCATTGATGCCGATACTTTTAGTACGTTTGAACCTATGACCAAAGATACGAGCATTCGTGATCGAGTGCTGATGCTTATGCAGAAGGGAAAGGCGCAAGCGTATTTCGCTTTTCTTGAGCGCGAAGCGCGTGCTATCGGTAATTATGTGCGTGCCGAATGTGCTTCGCGTATTCCTCAGTGCCAATTGATGTGTTATCTGCCTAATCTACAAGTTTCATGGTTTTATAAGGGCCTTTGTAAGGGGCTTGCACGTGTTGATGCGCCGCTCCATCTGCTGACATTCAATAGTGAATTTTTTGCGCATGAATCGTGGTTCAAGAAATATAACATTCCGGTCAAACATTCAACGGTGCTCATGCTTTGTAAACTCACGTCTGAACAAGATTTTAATTGGGTTGATCTGCTTGGGGCTCGTCATCATGGTCTGTGGTTTAACCGCTTCTCCCATTTTGTTGAGCCAAAGCCGGTTGGTTGGACATCGCTTGAGCAACCGATGATGCCAGAGTCTTCTTATTCGGTATTCATGAAGTATCTGCATGAGCATTGATCTCTGCGATGCATACCTAACGTAAGTTATCTCGCATATCATCAATCTCTTTACGCAAAGATTCTGTCACTCTAAACTACTAGCAAAATAATTTTTGATCAGCTAAGGAACAAATTATGCATCATAAAATAGTCATTATAGGATCTGGACCTGCAGGACTAACCGCTGGTATCTATGCTGGTAGAGCAAATTTCACGCCGCTGATTATTGAAGGGCCGCTTCCAGGTGGGCAGCTGATGACCACCTGCATGGTTGAAAATTGGCCGGGAGAAGTTTCTATCCAGGGGCCCGATTTAATGATTAAAATACGCCAACAGGCGGAAAAATGTGGAGCTATTTTATCTGGACAATCGGTGACGCACCTCGATGTGACGCAGCGACCTTTTGTTATTACGACCGATGATGGGAAAAAAGTAACAGCTGATGCCCTCATTGTTGCAACGGGTGCGACGGCAAAGAAATTGAGTTGCCCTGGTGAATCTGAATATTGGGGTAAAGGTGTTTCGACGTGTGCAACGTGTGATGCTCCTTTTTATGCCGGCAAAGAAGTCATTATGGTTGGTGGCGGCAACACCGCCGTTACTGAAGCTGAGCATTTATCGCATATCGCCAACAAAATTTATTTAGTGCATATGTTTGATCATCCAACGGCGACCGATCCCATTAAAGACAAAGTTTTACAGCAGCCCAATGTGCAGTGCATCGCCAACGCTACGGTTGTTGAGATAGGGGGGGATGGTCAGCATGTGTCCTATGCCATTGTTGAAGATCAGAAAACCAAACAACGTACCAAAATAGCTACGTATGGTGTTTTTTTGGCCATTGGGACTAAACCAAATACCGACATTTTTCGTGGGCAACTTGCGATGGATAACTACGGCTATCTCATTGTGCGTGATCACACCAAGACGAGTGTTGATGGCGTTTTTGCTGCGGGCGATGTGTCAGATTATCGCTATCGTCAGGCTATTACATCGTCCGGTGTTGGTTGCATGGCGGCGCTCGATGCCCAGGCGTATGTTGCGGGGAAAAAGTGAGTTGATATAAAGAGGAGTAAGGAGAGAGTAATGAGAGCACTTCGCGCGACTGTATGCATACTCATGCATCTGTTGTTTATCACGCCGCTTATCGCAACAAGCCTCATTTACGTAAGTACGCAAACCAATTATCAGGCCAATCATTATGTTTTTCGTAAAAATGACATAGCTCAGGGTTTTGTGCGCATTGACAGTGGCTTTACGATACTTCCTACTGCGTGTGCGACCATGGATCTTCTCTTTTCTGTTTCAGGTGTTATTGATCTGCGTGAGACGGGCACTATCCAACTTCTGAGTGAACTTCAACTTGATGCCGGCGTGACATTGAGTTCTGGCGGTAATATTAATGGTCGTGGCCATAGACTTATTCTTGGTGGTGACCTGACTGTTCCTGCGAATAAAATTTTGCATATTAATGGCGACACTATTATCGATGCGCGTGGATATAATCTTACCATTGGTGCCAATGCTCAAATTATTGTTGATACCAATGTGACATTGACACTTTGCAATATGACCATCACTAACCAGCAACATGCGTCAACGTTTCCACCCATTCGTTGTGCGGCACTGACGAGTAAGCTGGCGTTTGATGATGTTGTTTTTACGCCAAATGGAGATTTCTTATTTCCTCAAGGGCAGCTTTTTATTCATAACGATGTTGCGATAACCGGAACATCAGCATTTATTTATACGTCGCCGGTACCAAGTTTTATAACGTCAGGTGCCTGTTGGTATTTTGGTATCAACACAACATTTTCAGTGGCGCCTGCAACGTTTACTGATGCGCCTTATGCGCTTAAGAATACCTATACAAGTGACAGCTTCATTCGCATGGCCGATGCAAGCTCGATACTTTATCTTGATGGTTGCAGCGTACAAGTAACGCAGACCGGCTGTCGATTTTCCAAGGGCACTATTGCGTTTGATAACAACGTTGCATGCAGAAGCGATACGACACTTACATTGACCTCGATTACCTTACGGGCAAACCAGACATATAGCACTGCGGTTCAATGCGTTCAGTGGAGCCCTGATGGTCAGTATGTGGCGGTTTGTGGTAATTCATCACTAATTTCGGTGTATAAATTCAACGGTACAACATTGACAAGTGTTGCATCATTAACTCTTAGCGGTGTTATTTCTTCAGTGAACTGGAGTCCCGATGGGCGGTATTTGGCGATCGGAGGAAACATTCCATCAAATGCGGCGCAGGTCTATAGTTTTAATGGCACATCGTTGACAAGTGTTGCATCAGCTGCTTATGGCAACACTGCGGCCTCTGTGAACTGGAGCCCTGATGGGAGATATTTAGCCATCGGTGGCAATGCACCAACGAGCGGTCTTGAAATACAGGTCTATAGGTTTAATGGTACGGCGTTGACAAGTGTTGCGTCAGCTGATTATGGAACAATTGTTTACTCAGTAAGTTGGAGCCCTGATGGAAAGTATTTGGCGATTGGTGGTTTGCAACCAACGAGCGGTTATGAAGCGCAAGTCTACAGTTTTGACGGAACAGCATTAACACTTATTTCGGGTGCACAGGTCGATTATGGCACAGCAATAAATTCAGTTAACTGGAGTCCTGATGGGAGGTGTTTGGCACTCGGAGGTTCCGGACCATCAAGTGGTTACGAGGTTCAGGTTTATAGGTTCAACGGAACTACGTTAATACTTATTCCAGGCGCGCGGACATTTTATAGCCACAGTGTCTATTCAGTTAGTTGGAGTCCCTGTGGATGCTACTTTGGTGTAGGCATTAACACAAGCGGAGTGAGGGTTTATACATTTGATGGCGTAACATTGATATCTATTCCAGGAGCGCAAATTTCTTTCGGATCATTTGTTTATTCACTCGCCTGGCGGCCAGATGGAAATTATGTGGCTATAGGAGGACAAACTCCCAGCGCTGGGCATAAAGAAATTGAGGTATATAAGTCTGATTATGTGAATAGTACTGCAACTCAAGCTCTTTCCAATAGTATTGTTTTTGGCGATAGAGTAAGCGGTAGCGTTTATGATGCTCGCGTCAATGTCTTGTCCGGTGCACAGGTAAATTTATCGGGGGGAATGAGTTACGATAATGTGAATGCATAGTGTGTGGAGAGTTCGGAGAAAAAGGTAATGAAGAAAATTTTTTTATTTCACTGCATTGTCCTCACGTACATCGTGATGGCCGGCACACTCGCTGCAACAAGTCTCATCTTCACCAGCAATCAAACCAACTATCAAGCCAATAGCTACGTGTTTCGTAAAAATGATCTTGCCCAAGGCTTCGTACGTTTGAATAATGGCATTACGGTTCTTCCCGATGCCTGCGCCACCATGGATGTTTTATTTTCTGTTTCAGGTGCCATAGATTTACGCGAAACGGGAACGATGAAGCTTCTGAGGGATCTTGTGCTGGATTCAGGCGTAACATTGAGTTCTGGCGGGAATGTTAAAGGCTACGGGCATACACTTGTTTTGGATGGAAATCTGACAATTCCTTCAGGGAAAATTATTCACGTTAATGGTGATATCATCATTGATGGTCAAGGTAATAAGCTTATCATCGGAGCAAATTCTCAAATTTTTGTTGATACCAATGTGACGCTGACACTTTCTAATATGATCATCACTAACCAGCAACATGCTCTCACCTTTCCACCCATTCGCTGTGCTGCACTAACAAGCAAACTCGCATTTGATGATGTTGTTTTTACGCCAAATGGAGATTTTTTATTTCCTAGCGGGCAACTCTTTATCCATAACGATGTTGCGATAACCGGAACATCAGCATTTATTTATACGTCGCCGGTACCAAGCTTTATAACGTCAGGAGCCTGTTGGTATTTTGGTATCAACACAACATTTTCAGTGGCGCCTGCAACGTTTACCGATGCACCTTATGCGCTTAAC
>JBAZSL010000025.1:0-11923 GCA_041662445.1 Candidatus Babeliales bacterium | reverse complement strand
ACAGGCGATGGCATCGCAGCCGTTGGTGCAAGATCTTGCGACAGAGCTGCTCCCGGTTGTGGCGCCGTGGCTGGCGGCAAAATTTTTGTAGAACCTGCAGCCTTAGTCGGCCACAATGTGCTGGTCGGCCATGTCCACATATTTTTTATTTTGTTCATAACAACAGAGCCAAAATTCATAATCGGATCATACCACGTACGCTGCTGCACTTTTACTAAAGCTTTTGCCCCGTGTGTTATATCAGTTTTTTCTTTCTTAAGCGCCTGAGCAGCCTCGCGCGCTCGGGCCTCTTCAACGCGACGAGCACGGTCAATAATCCAAATGTCATCTTCTTTTTCAAGCTTTTTTATGCGTTCACGGGTAGCTGTTATCTGTTTTCTAATGGTATCGACAACGGCCTTAAAGTCATTAAACAAATCCTCTTGGAGATATTTGTTGGCACTTTTCACGCGTTCAAGCGCACCATTTTTGAGCTCGTAATAATATTCACGCGCTTTGTTGTGGTCGATAATACTCCACAGTTGGTTAATACGACCCTGAGCTTTGGTCGACTCTTCTTGCATAATTCCGGCCTGTTCATCAAAACGCTTGAGGCGTTCTGCAAGGGAACGCTCTAAATCATCGATCGATTGCATGTCAAGGCGGAGCTGATCAAGGTCTTTTTTCGTTTTGTTAACAGTCTGTTCGATTTGATAAATTTTTAGTTGATCTTGTCCACTCTTTATCTGCGCCGTTAACGTAGCAAGGTCTTGAGTCTTTTTCTGTTCAAGATAAACAAGAACACTTTCGATAAGTTCCTGGATTTTCCCCTGCCCCAATCCCAATTGTTTGTAGTATTCGTCAAACTCGACATCGATTTGATTATTTATTTGCACATACGAAGCCCTGAGCGATTCAGTTTGTGCGATAACGCTATGAATTTCTTCATCCACTTCGTGCGCTTTAATAAGCCAATCACGTTTTTTGAGCCAATTTCCTTGCACCCCAATGGTCTGCGGGTCATCGGTTTCAGGACCTGAAGTTATAACAACGTTGGACTGCGGGGCAAAAGATGGAGACAATGTCGTGTACAAAACTGTTTGCACAAGCAAGCACCAACCAATTCCGGTCATGCGGTGCTTTACATTTACGAACCACAAACATCGGGTTTTCATCCCACACCTTTTGCCCTTTAATATACTCATAGCGACTTGGCCAAATCCCTGAGCTCTCTGTAAAGACTCTTCAAAAGCTCTTCAGCCTCGATGGAGGTATAACTCCACATAACACCTTGTTCTACTTTTGTTAAAATAGATCGATCGGACTTAATGTCAATAATATCGATTCGCACGATATTCATGAGCGGGTGCACTAACGATGGTGCTCGTACTACACCGGCCCTGCCAAGCACGCTGTATGCAACGTTGTTCTCGCCAATAAAGCAAATCATTACCTTCTTCTGCCACGCCATATTGTGGTAGCCGGTATGTTCTTTATGAATACTTAATAGAAGGCTCTCTTGACCCTTTGGATAAATGCACTGAATTGGCGTTGTATTAGGAATACCCTTTTCAGAAAAGGTCGCTACAATCCCCAAGCAACGCTCGGTTTTTAGAAATTCGACTAAATCATCAGGCAATTTTACCCCAACATGTTTTGCCATATTCTTTTGTATCCTATTGCATTAGAGTGGTAAAACTTATAACCATGAACACACATCACTTCACAATGACGAGAGCCATACAACAACTTCATTTTCCAACGCCATCCCTTTCAAAGTCAGCCGAACAAATCCTTGATGCTCCTCCATTAACCCGGCGGCAACAAGATCAGCAATTTTACTTTTGAATCCAAGATTTTGGCAATCATTTAGAAAGTATACCATATGCTGCAAGTCTATGCCCCTTTTTTGGCGCAGACTCAGCATTAAAACCTCCATAAACTCCTGTTGCGGCGTCAATACCTCCCGCGTGCATGGTGGCATAGCGCTATCCGCTGCAAGGTACGCGCTGAGATTATTGGTATTGATCGATCTAATAGCACCATCAAAAGATGCCGCGCCTACGCCAAAACCCTGGTATGGCCTGCGATCCCAGTAGGCACTATTATGAACCGAGGCACATCCCGATCGACTAAAATTTGAAATTTCATATTGCTCAAAACCATGCTGTTCAAGCATTTTTACCGTCCATTCATAAATCCGAACCTGCGTATTGTCAGAAAGTAGCGACAAATCGCCCTTTTTGAGCGCAAAAGCCAATGGCGTTTTTTCGTGCACCATCAAAAAATATACTGATATGTGCTTGATGGGCCACGTTACGACCTTGGCAATAGTATCTTTCCAGGCATCCTCACGTATCCCGGGAAGGCCCAAAATAAGGTCCACTGATATGTTGTTAAAGTAGGATGGTGCAAGCGATAAGGCACGCTCAACATCACTGACGCGCTGCTTACGGTTAAGTTTTTCCAATACATCGTCATCAAGGCATTGGACCCCTATGCTTAACCGATTGATCCCGAGCTTACGCCATGCAGCAAGTCGCTGGTCAGTAATATCGCTTGGGTTAGTTTCAATGGTTATCTCGCTCACCGCAGAACAATCTGTCTCCTGATAAATCGTTTGCATAATGCGCTCGAAAAGCGGTAATGGACACATGCTGGGCGTTCCGCCGCCTATAAAAATCGTCGTGAGCAAACGATCGGCAGCCGGATACTGCGCACAAAAAGTAACTATTTCTTGGCACAGCCGCTTGCAATAAGCTTCTTGGTAGTGTTCGTGATTTTGGAAAGCGACAAAGTCACAGAACGCGCACTTCAAATGACAAAACGGCCAATGGATATAGAAATGTTGAGGAAATGGTTTCATAAGGATCTAAAAAGTCTATGTTACCGGGGTTGTACGTTCGACCATGGCAACAATCGACTTCCAATCCGCTTCTGCTTGTGATTTGAGTACGTCCATGTTTGCAAATTTGACCCACAAAGCACCTTCGCTCACTTTTTCAATCATTTCGATGATGGTGCGATCAAATGCCTGTTGTTCAAGAAAAAGTACCAATTCGGTATCCGTCTTATCTTGAATCTGCCAGCCAAATCGTCGATGAAGATACATTTTGGTAATGGCAGTAAGTTGGAAATAAAACTTTTTAAAATCTTCTTTATGCACACAGTGAGCTGGTGTGGTTTTTTGAAGTTCACCAAGCGCCCAATCCCATGCGGTTACCGGCTTTTTTTTACCACGCAGCCAAAGATAAAGTCCAACTATGATCAATGCACATGCAAAAATCGCAATGAGCACATAAAACCATGTCGTTTGCCAAAAAGGACGCGTGTAATAGTCGTATATTTCTTCGTAAAAAACCGGGGATGCCATATTAAATTTGTCTCCTGGTGCGTTGATGAAAAAACTTAATAAGGGGATTAATAAACGGTGTATCAACAGCAAGATCAAGAAGGTCGATGCGATACTTTTCAAACATTTTGCGTTGCTGGTAGATACGTTCGCGCAAAAAATAGTTCAGTGGATGATCGGCGCTTTTTCCGCCACGTGTATCAAGCATTGCATGCATACCCGTTTCACTATCAACAACTTCAACAAAACCACAATCCGGTAACTGCATTTCGCAGCGATCTAATATCCTGAGCGCAATAAGGTCATATTCGCAACCAGCAACTTTGAGCAGTCGGTGATAATCATCAGATTGATCAATAAAATCTGAAAGTAGAAATACTACCGCATTTTTTTTCTTAAGCTGGATAAGAAATTTTAATGCTGCTGCAAGGCTGGTCGGCCGTGATGATGGCTTGGTAGAAAAAATGCGCTCAATAACACGCCCAAAATGCACATTGCCCTTGCTGGGAGCAATCCAATGTTCAACAACATCTGAAAAAAAGAGAACGCCAACTTTGTCTTTGTTGTGGCTGGCAACCAATGCGAGCGTTCCTGCAATATCGGCAATAGTTTCGGCACGCAAGGTTCTGCCTGATGCATAAGCGGTCGAACCGGAAATATCGATAGCCACAATAACGGTTCGATCTCGTTCCTCGACAAACTGCTTAACCATGATTTTGTTCATCTTCGCCGAGCTGTTCCAATCGATGGAACGCACATCATCGCCTGACTGATAGTCACGAATCTGATGAAATTCTAATCCAGAACCTTTGAAGGCGGAAAGATAATCACCGGCAAGCGCATTGTGCATAATGCGCTTGGTATGAATTTCGAGCTTTTTAATTCTGCTGCGCGTTTCTTGATCAATCATAGACACATCACCATAGTGCGTTTATCTCTTGCTGCAAAACTGGCGGAAGAACAATTGAACCATCCGGTTGCTGTCCATTTTCCATCAGTGCAACCATGAGGCGAGGAAGCGCAAGCGATGAAGAGTTGAGCGTATGCGCCAACGCTGGCTTAGCGTCAGACTTACGATAACGTATGTGCGCTCGACGTGCCTGAAAATCGGTACAATTACTACAGGAAGAAACTTCGTAATAACGATCTTGCCCTGGCAGCCAAACCTCAATATCAAACGTCTTTGCAGAGGCAAATGAGCAATCCTGCGTAGCCAACAAACTTACCCGATAATGTAACCCAAGCTGTTGTAAAAGGCTTTCGGCACATCCAACCATATGCTCAAGCTCTGTATACGATTTTTCCGGATCGCAAATCGAATAAAGCTCAACTTTTTCAAATTGATGAATACGAATGAGTCCGCGTTCAGTTGAGCCGTAGGTTCCCGCTTCGCGCCTAAAGCAACTTGTCCACGCCGTCATGCGCAAAGGCAACTGGTCGGCTGATAAAATTTTGCCGGCATAGACATTGGTCAAACTCACTTCGGCGGTTGGAATAAGATTGAGATCTTCGCCTTCGATCTTGTAATAGTCACCAGCAAACTTAGGCAGATTACTTGAATTATAAAGACCTTTTTCGGTGATAACGTACGGCGGCAACACCGGCTGGAATCCAAAGCTCACATTGTTTCTGAGCAGAAGACGCGTCAATGCATAAATAACCTTGGTCCCCATAGTTGTGTAAAACACAAAGCCGGATCCTGCCATAGTGACAGCAGTTTCCAAATCAAACCAACGCGCATGTTCGTTGAGCTCGAGGTGATTTTTAATAGTGTGCGCAAAAATAGGTTTGGAGCCAACAACCTTGACCGCTTTATTTGCCTCTTTGTTGCCTATCGGCAAATCAGGATTGGGAACATTGGGGCACGAAAGCCAAAGCGTTTGTAGAGATTTCTCTGCTTCTTCTAATGCAACCTCCTGAGTTTTAAGCTGTTTGCCCAGCTCAATCGACTTTTCACGATTCTCAGGAGTATTACTTTTGGGGCCAAGTGCAGCCAATGCATTTTTTTCTTTACGCAAATTCTCAACAACAGTGCGCAGAGAACGCGCATGCGCATCTGCTTGAAGCAGTTTATCAATAGGGAACGTCGGTTCTTTTCTCAAAATCAGATCGCTGATGAGTTGAGGTTTTTCACGGAGTTGAGCAAGATCAATCATTGAGGCTCCAGATATTCTTGTTTTTAAAAGCTTATAGCAAGTTGTCCGCCAACCGTTTGCGGCATAATAATCTTTTTACCAGAAACTGGTAATTTATAAAACAGGCTCAATTGAGGCTTAACAGCACATTTTCTGCATTCGCGAGCAAAGAAGTCATAATTCAAGGTGAAAATAAATTCATGGCGGAACCACTCACCCAACGAATGCGCCGAATTGATAATGGATGAGTCAAAATCATCCGATTTAGGCGTCAGATGGTCGCTGTCATGCTTGGTGTACTCGTAGGCCGCCTTGAGCGAAAGGCCGCGCCAAAAACGATAGGCTTGAAGATAAAGATAAAATTTCCAGGTCAAACCATGGTCTTTGGTCGCCCGCCCTTTATTGAGGAGCATAAACTCAGTTTGGTGTATTTCGGTCTTTAGGCGTCGATTTCGCGTATGATCGAACAGTATTTCAAAATTGGCCTCTGCACCCAATGCAATATGCTGCTTGAAGTCCAAATCGATGCCAATGCTCAACGGCATGCTCCACGCACCGTCATTGTTGCTGAGGGCCAAACTGAATGCCTTATCCTCGTCTTTTTCACGACCCGTTGGGCATGAGACGCCGATGGCGGCATGAAGGTCAACGTTTTTGAGGTCATCTTTCTTTTGGGGAAAATCTTTGCCCCATTCAAGCAGAAATACTAAATCGCCAAGATCGGTCGCCGACCAGTTATTCCAGTCCAAATTGCCATAACGCTTCAGATTGCTTTGGATATCGTCGGTAAACAGCTCGTGGAGTTCTAAGTCCCAATCAAGTAGGTTCTCGGTCAAATCCTGCGCACCTATGCCGTGCACTCGGGCATGACGAATGGGAAGATATGCGCTCAGTGCCAGATCGCCCGGGAAAAGCCGGAGGGGCAAGACGTAGCGCAGATGAGGCGTCACTTCAAGTTGGTCGAATTTGCCATGGAGTCTAAAATGCCCTGCGGTACCATCATCAAATATCCCACAACCGGTCGTACCACCGCTACGACTACAACCACCTGCTAAATGCAGCTGTGTCTTGATGGTAAGAAACTCGTCAAGATTGGCGACCGTCACGGGCTCTTCAAACAAGGGAATAACTGATTCAGTGTCGTCATTGATCTGCAATAAGTCGCGTTTATCACCATCCCAATTACGGCAGTGCTTGGTATCGCCGTATTCAATGTTGAAACCGATACGGAGTGGATCACGTGGCGGTGCAGGCGGTAGCCGCAACGCCGGATCAAATGGAGGGAAAAAATTGGTTGGCGCAAAGGCGCACACGGTTGAACTAAGTATCAATACGCTACACGCAATGAGCAGCGCTTTAAAAGTTTTCATCGTGGTCATCACACGCCTTTCATCTAACCGTTCACATCCATGCCGCTCTGTCCAGGTACCATGATGATACCAGTAGCCTCGTCATGCATGACACCCGTTACCCTTCCTGTCTCATTAAGCAATGGCAGCACATTAAATGAGCTGTTCATAGCAGAATTCTGTAAATACAATGTCACGTTTCCTAAAGTTCCATAATACCATGGCAGTGTACTGTAGAAGAAAGAACCATCGGCGTCGATATTTTGCTCATAAGTACCAAAATCGTACATCTTGCCACCATCATCTGCCGTCACCACAACCGGTTTTGCAAGCACGTTCAAGTCAGTAAGATCAGGAACATCAAAACGATATAATTTATCATTTGGTTTTTGCTCGTCATCATTCGTCATGTTGGTTACCAAGGCATACAAATTGCCGTTGGTTTGTCGTCCACAAGAGCGATCGCTTAAAAGTTGAAGTTGAACGGCAAGTTTAGCTGGCGCATTATTGATAAGAAGATCATTGATAAGTACTGTGTTTGCGAGGAGGTCTGATCCATAAAGACCACGGCTTGTTGCAATGACACCTATGTTGGTATCTGGGTCGGCTGGATCTGCTGAAGGCGCAAAGACCACCAAATCGCCTATCAAGGGGTCATTGAGAATAGGAATCGCTGTCGCGCCGACAAAAATTGGGTTTGTTTTAAATTTGGCCGCAGTATTCATATTAAAATAATAAACGTGCTCACGCGTTACCACGTACATTCTTTCATTACGCGCAACAAGCTTACGCACATTGGTAAAATCTACACCGACATCAGGATTAAGTTGCTTAAATGTCCAGTCACCATTTCCAGGATACTCAGACGACGACAGTGCTACCACATTAGCAGTACCCTCTCCATCATCAGCACTTAAGACAGCCACGCCTTTACGACCGCCCACAAAAAGCCAACCATGAGTACCATCAGCACGGAAACCCCTTTCTTGTTCCATTCGTGACCATTCAACGTAGGTTAATGGCGCAATGGCAGCAAGCGCGGGGCTGTTGGTTGCGTCGAAAACAAAGACATTAGGGTCGGGCTCAGATGTATGAAAATTTGTTGCAACAACCAATTCACCAGCGACAGTAGTGACCAACTGAATCATGGCGATTTTGTTCACACCCATTGCAACGAGCATAGAAAAATATTGCCCATCAGTTGTTGTAAAGCCTAACGTCTTACGGCCGAAGGAATACAAGCCAAGAACACCGCCCTCTGTAGCGGGAAAAATGGTTGAAAGAACCTCGCTGAGGTTGCCAATCCCCATATTAGTTGTGCTTTCCCAGTGTGAAATGCGAATGGTATTTACATCACCAAACACCCCTCCGGTAACAACACTGTTTTCAGTCGTTAACGCATAAAAGTCACCGGTTACACGTGCATCGCGGCCGCCGCCTACCACCTGACCAACCTGTCCCATGACCGGTTGAGCCTGATCTGCATCGCTGTAGTGCCATGCGCGTATGGCGCCATTTTCATTAAAGAGCGCGGTCGCTGCAAAAACACCGGATGACACATTATGATCGTTGTGTTTTGCGCACAGATATACCGTATCACCAACAACAAAAAGACTTGTTGCATTATCAGTAGTTGTCGCTGCATATGCGTCATCGCCACCAATGACAGGACCACTAAAAACTTTTATAGCGGGTTGTGTTGCTTTAGGCATTTCAGTTACATCGAGTGGTGGCGTCAAAAAAGTCGCAACGCCTGTAACTGAGTTGACCGCCGATACCGTACCATTTTGATCGACATCATCGAGACCAGTGAGAAGTGGCACAGCAAAAACGCCCTGAGTTCCGCCAATGTCACTGCAAAGAATTAAGTAATATTTATTTGTACTTGTATGCATAATGCAAAGATTTTTTGCAGTAGCCGTTAATGCTTGGGCGCTTACTGATGCGTAGTATCCAATAATTTGATCCGCTGCATTCGCATTAAAAAGTCCTGCTACAACACTGTAAACAATAGGCTTGAGCACGAAACTTGTCGGAGAACTTTGCGGTTCATAACGGCCCATGACAACATTAAGCACGCCACCAGGTACCGCATCCTTACCAGTAACCTCTGTTAAGCCACAATACAAACGGCCCAATTCGCTACTCCATATCATGTTTACGCCTCTACCAATGGCATAATTTATGCCACCAATAGTTATCGCATCCAACTTGCAAGCGATATTGGTCGCTCCCGTATTTTTCAAATTGGTCGTCTCATAGACATCCAAGCTTTTGCCATCACTCGCCGGCCTCAGCAGTGCAATACCACGATTGGTACCCGAGGCATCGTCCCAACTCACAGTGGTAGCACTTACTGCAGCAAAAATCGTTGCCGGACTATCGGATGCGGCCAAAGCTACAACCTCGTTGGTTGCCTGGGTATTTGCATCATTAATAGTTACGTCATCAGCATTTTTTATAATAAAACTGCCATCGGATCGCGTTACCAAATAAACATTTTTGTCATTTACACCACCAACACTCACCGTCACAGCGGGAAAACTATTCACGAGCGCTATATTGAAAATCTGTTTACCCCACAGAGGTGATGCCACTGTCGGCGTAGCGCCATTCACCGTCACACCATCCGCAAGCGCTAAAGCTTTTAAGGCTACTGCTGGTTGCGCACCGGATGTATTCAACGTTGCTGAACACAAAGAATATGGTTTGTCGGCATCCACCGCCGCACCAGGAATGTTGTCAGCTCCTGCATATAATGTCGCGACAGGTACGGCCAGCGTCCCTTGAGTAAAAGCAGATGCTGCGTACGTAAGATGTTCATTGATCTTGACACTCGCCGTAGCAAAACACGATTGCCCCGTGGTAAAAGCCATCCCAGCTGTTAGAGCAAGCGCCATCGTCATTCGTTTCACCATTCTCAACTCCTTTCCAAGGAAAAAGTTACTTATATAAACGCATGGAAAAGAGTAGCGAAGCGTGACACGAAAAACAAGAGCTCAATAGAAGCGTTATTTCTTAAGAAAGTAGAGATCTATCCCGAAACGGCGGCGTGTCGTGTATGAAAGAAACACTACAATTGCCATAACCATGCTCGTCAACAGCAAGAACCACAACCCATGACGCAACATGCACGCAAAGCCAAAAATGTTACAAAGTTGTGTGAGACACAACAGCACAATGCCAAAAATTAGACAGCCCAGCAGGAGCTGTAGGGCATAACGCATAAAAAATTGTACATAGCGTCCAAAATAAAACGCTATCTTATGGCGTCGATACAAGAATGCAAAAAGCAGGGCCGTCATCACACACGCCGAAATACTATTGGAAACAGCAATACCATAGACGCCAAAAAATTTTAAACTGATCAAATCTCCGGCAATGTTAATGATGGCACACATCGCTGCAGCAATAGTTGTAGCAATGGTATCTTTAAGCGCATAAAACATGCTCAAAAGAATTTTATTAATACAGAGAAATAAAAGACCGGTGCAATAGAACGTCAATACCCAACCGCCCTGGGCAATCTGCGCCGGCGTTGCCTTGTCACCAAGTAAAACAACAAAAAGATCATGTGCAACAAATGCCGTAAAAAGCATTGCAGGCAGAATGACCCACGTCACAAATTTAGCAACCTCAAGAAGATAAAAGTTTAATCGTCGCGGGGCATAGAGCACCAACCGTGAAAAGTGCGACAACATTACGCTTGAAAGGGCAACGGCAAACATTCCCAACGGAATACTCACAAAACGACTGCCGTAGTTAAGCAACGTCATGGAGCCAACAGGCAAGAACGACGCGATACTACAACTAATAAACAAATTGAGCTCTACAATGCTGACGCCAAAAAGACAGGGTAAAAACTTGGCAAGCACCGACTTAAAAGCTGCCCGCACTCCAACAGTTATGCTCCCAAAAGAGAACCCGCATTTAAAAAAAGCAACAAGATGCATTACAAACAATGCCAACGCGCCAACAATGATGCCATAACAGAGGACGGTAACGGGAAGCTTATACCATAAACACAGCACCAATGTTGTGATATAGAATAAGTTCCATAATGGCGTACCAAATGCCGGAACAAAAAAATGATTCACCGAGTTGAGTGCACCTGCCAACAACGCGCTACTTGAAATAAAGAAAAGAAACGAAAAAAGTATGCGTAAAAATGGTCGTGCATAGGAAACCTGCTCTGGCGAAAAACCAGGAGCTAGCAACAATAAAACCCAATCTGCGCGCAGTAAGACAAAAAGATAAATCAGCAACACGATACTTTCAAAAAATAGAAACGATATGGTCATCAGACCGTTAGCTTCTTCGCTATTGCCTTCGCGCACCGTTTTGACCATGGCGGGCACAAATGAGGCACTCATGGCCCCTTCAGCAAAAATGAGACGGAAGAAATTGGGCAACCTAAATGCCGCAAGGAAAGCATCTGATATCGCCCCAACGCCCAAAAAGCGTACCACCAAAATTTCACGAATAACGCCCAATGTTTTGCTCAAAAGCGTGAGGCCACTCACGAGGGCTGTTTTTTTGAGAATCGATTTTTTTGATAATTGAAGATTCATACTCTGTCCCATATATGGTAAAAAAAATCCCAACCGCGCCCGTCAATTCTAATCAATCATCTACACAATGCAACAGGCCACAAACCCTAATCGTTTTTAAGTAAATAACTAACCACCACCGAAGGTGGTGGCTTTTAAGAGCCCCTAGAAGGGGCTTTGATGAGTCGCTTCCCCTAATGCTCATCTGATTTCCATCTGTCTTTCTAACTTTTCCTGATACATCACATACTTACGTATTTTTTCAGCATCGAGACCAACTGTGTCCAAGCAATATCCTCGAGCCCAAAAATGATTTCCCCAATACGGCTTTTGCCTCAGACCTGGAAATCTCGTAAATAATCTTATGGCACTTCTACCCTTGATTGTCCCAACGTATTTGGAAATCGATACTTTTGGTGGTACCAAGGCCAGTAGATGTATATGATCTTCTTGTATGCTGAGTTTATCGATCTCACAACCAAGTTGAGCTGAATAGATTCTAACGATTTCTTCTACTTCAAGACTAACTTCGCCCTTCAAAATTCTGAACCTATATTT
>JBAZSL010000024.1:0-12577 GCA_041662445.1 Candidatus Babeliales bacterium | reverse complement strand
CTTGTCCCATTGCTCTTTCGAAAGCTCGTATCGTTTAACCACAAGTAACTCCTTCTTTGTTTCTTGTGGTTAATTTTCTCATTTTCAAATCAAATGTCGATACGGCCTAGAGAAACAACCGATTCTCCATCTAGCACTGAAAACCATTCTAAGCCTGGCATTTTTATAAGTGGTGTTGTACTTGCCACAGAAGCAAAGCTCTCCCTTGCTGTAAAAATGTGCTTAGCTGCTGTTTTATAAACGATTACATCTTTTGTTACTGCATCAAGAAATTGAGCATATTGCAGCAAGAAGTGTTCAGGCGTCTCTAGATTCCTGCTTATAATAAGAGGGTCTGTCATTGTTGTTGCATCGGTGAGAGCTTGTGTGATAATTGCAAAGGGATAGGTTTTCTGAAGTTGAGATTGCTTTTCTTTAAAAAGAATTTCTGTCGTTATTCCGGCAGCATAACATGAAGAAATTGCAAGTAATCGTGTATTAATTTTGTATTCAAAAAAATTGAGTACTTCTTTAAACATCTCTAGTGACAAGCTCACAATATGAAGACGCACCTCTCCATGGCCGTCCATGTATACTGCCCATGTTGGTTGAGTCGTTTTTTTGGGGTAATCTCGCCTCTGGCAAAAAATGTTTTTCAGTGCTACGGGAAAATATAATGCACGCTCAGGTTGATCATCAGGCAGAGGAAGCTTAGAGATATCAACAATGAGTCGCATGTGGTTAACTTTGAGCCCAAGCACAAGCTCCTCCCGTGAAATTGTGTCAACATCATATTTCTCAACAAGTTCCGGCTTAATGGCAAACGTTGTGAGATGGGATATTGGTATAAGAAGATAGAATAACGGATCTATTTCTTTGATAATCCATTGTGCTTGATTAAATTTTAAATATTGCCTCCATCCTTCATAGACATCTGAGTTAAACGCATTATAAACAAGCTTTTGTGATGCTACGATAGGTCCCGCTTTTTGGGCTAAAGCAATAATAAAATCAAGAGTGATGGGATCTATCCTGCTTCCGGGAGCATCACTTAAAAAAATTAAAAGTCCACGATAGGGTTGTATAACCGGCTCCGCAGGCTTCTTTTCAGCTGCTACCGGCGCTGCAACTACAAGTAAAGGTCCTTTTTCTTCAGCCGTAGCAGCTGCTGGCATCTTTGCTTTTGGCGCCAAAGCAGCAGTTAAATGACTGCCACACAAAAACAACCCGCCAGCAACGACCATCGCCACGCAAAGCTTCTGTAGAAATTTCATACCAATCTCCTTTGTGCAAAGATCCAGAAAATAAACACGTATTTGAATAAAGCACAGAAGATGCGGCAGAGGGAAGAAGTTGGCGAGAATTTATGATTTCAGCCGTGCCACGAGCCAAATACCTGTAAGGCTCAACAACAAAGCCGGGACCCATTGCTGGGATTCTAAACGAATCAAAGCACATTAGTAAAAAGTTCAACTTATTATTTATGAAGTCATTGATCATAGCGATGTAATCATAGGGCGAGCGTGTTGTGCCACCAGCAGGTTTAGCGCGCTTATTGCTCACCGCATTCTATAGTCCACCCCAAACCATCTGGCAGTCAGAGATGGTATTGAGACACTGTTTATCAGGAACAGCCAACCAACGCATTGTTTTTATGCCGAAGCTGTATGGCGAATTGGGTTTAGAGCCTATCCGAATATTATTCCTTTACGAAAAAGCAGTACTGCAGCGCCTAACTGAAGAAAAGCGAAAAAAGATTCTTTCGTTCGAACCCAGCAAGTTTTCAAACTGCGAAAGTTATTGAGCCAACTATGAGAAGCCTCTACCTTTTGGGTGGAAAGAACTTGAGGGCATTGCCAATAGAACTAACTACGATCTTAAACAACATTCGCAGCATTCTGGCAAAGATCTTGCTGTGTTTGATGAGGCAACTAAAACGTCATATATCCCCCATGTCGTAGAATGCTCCGTCGGCGTCGATCGCCTCTTTTTGACGCTTTTGTTTGATGCGTATGCCGAAGATGTCATTGAAGGCGAGACACGCACGGTATTGCGGCTTCATCCACGTATTGCACCGTATATTGCGGCGGTCATGCCACTCACGAACAAACTTGATGAGCAGGCACATACATTTTTCACACAGCTCAAAGGCAACGGTTTTCAGGTTCAATACGACGTATCAGGATCAATCGGCAAACGCTATCGTCGCCAAGACGAAATCGGCACGCCGGTCTGCTTTACGTATGATTTTGATACGCTCAATGACCACAAAGTAACCGCACGTAATCGCGATACCACTAAACAAGAACGTATTGTACTTGATCAGGTCGAAAATTATTTGAGGGATCTGGTTAAGTAGAAATTAGAGTTGAGCTTTTTACCAATTTTTGTACAAGCTCAAATGAATAGGTACTGAGGCCGTTTAAGACGACCATCCGCTGTCACAACATAGGTAAAATTGTTTTCAACCCTTTGTGCCCGGGCCTCTGCCCGCCGCCGCAAGGATCGTTCGCGTTCTAACTCGTTCTGGAGCCGCTGGTTTTCAAGATGCTGATTATAAAGCACAAACTGTGCGTTAAAATTTTTATTAAAAAAAATGTTGCCTATTCTTAGGTTAACAACATTTTTCAGATGAGCGATCTCTTGCAGTAAAAGCTCACACATCTCGGCATAGCCGCTATATCGTGTCTGATTATTTGGTATCTTATTTTTGATAGCAAACAAACTGCTTTGTTGATTTTCCAATTCTTTGGCCAATCCTCCAAGTTTATTCCATGCTTCAACTAAGGGCCACTTGCTATAAGCTAGCGGAACAGACATATCAGAATCACTTATAGAATCTTCTTCATTCGCTATTTTATGTATCGCTCTTCGCACAACTTCTATCGCTGTTAATGTTTCTCTTGGCTCAATAACATCGATCAAACCAGCAATTTTTTCACATAAATAATCACATGTCCCTGCATATGACAGGTATCGCACGTGATCACCGTCAGAGACTTCTTTTTTCACCTCATGTAAATTACGACGTGTATCTTCCAAGGTACAGAGAAAGCCACAGAGCTTGTATCGTGCTTGATCAACATCAAGAGCATCTATTGAAAAGTTATGTGCAACCACATCATCGCGTACTATTTCATACACAATTTTTTCAGCGCAGGCTATACGATGTGCTGGCGTAAGAATTTGAAGATGCCTATTCAAAAAATACCAAACCACGCCTCCAGCTATCGCAGCTCCCACCGCCATGCATAGTGCTTTGCCTGTTTGACTACTGCCTGAACGGTTTCCAAGCATCGCAGACACGACAAACCCAGCTCCTGCACCGGCAATTCCAGCCCCAATTCCTCCCGCCACAGCACCGACATTGGCTGTAGTAGAACTAACTGGCTGAGCTATGGTTGCAAAACTGCACAGCACATATATGGGGAAAAACATGCGGACGAACGTGTTCATAAGCTTTTCCAACTTTTTGGGTGACTATGAAACCGGGTTTGGGCAAAGAAGTTGTGTGCGCGCATCGTAATATTTTTTGAAAAGAACACAATCGCAGGCCGCTGTAAAAGTCCACCGCAAAAACTTCCCTATGTTTGCATTTTTTTCATTAGCTATTACTTCGTGCACACCATATGTCATCTGAAAAAATAGCGCTGTACACATAACAAAGGTCAGATTAAGCAGAACACGCTTATGGGCAAGGGACAACGCTTTGGTCTGCACAATGGTTTGGAATGGACTAAATCCCGTAATAACATTTTTTAATGTAATTTTAGGAAATGGCTTGCCATCAACATAGGTACAGTATTTACAAACTAATGCTATGCAGGTGTAAAGTAGGGCCGCGGCAGACGCACCTCCAGCGCTACGACCTATCCCCTCGCACAAACCGTTATAGCTTTCCAAACCCGGACGAATCCTGTAGTTGTTAACTTCATCATAGCGTTGACCAGCGTTGTTACCAGCTCCACCACAGGAGGGCACGACGAGTAACTTTTCGTTTGAAACTTCTCCCATTATCCATGGAAAATTCATAAAATGGAGATGCCCTATAGAAAAAAGCGGCTGGCGGCGCGCTCTTCCAATATAAACCTCTGTTGGTTTTTCTACCTTACAGAACGCATTTAATGCGCCAACATGCCCATATTCATGAACAATCGTAGCCAGAAGATATACAAAAATCGCACAGGGCAGTAATTGCGCTATATCAATTGATGGTTCTTTGCACGTTTCAATTATTGTAGTGAACGCTTTGCTCACAGCTGAAGGATCATTTTTGCCTTGGGCAAACTTAATGAGCATTTCCTGCGCCATTTTTTCAGACGCATTCTTTGATACAACAGATGCAGGTTGTTGCGCGCCAAGAGCTCCAGCGACAACAAAACTTACTAACAGGCAACAATATTTTAACGGCTTCAACATGATTCCCTCACCATAGAGCTGACTCGAATGTTATTAGACTTCTGCCAGAGGCTGGATACTTTATAAGAAATGCCTAAAAACGCAAGATTGCCGTAATCAACGCCTAAAAGAACTCATAAATTGGTGATAATTTTGCGCAAGAGCATATCACACGTGGTCAAGCTGAAAAATTATTTATGTGATGTGATTACGTAGATACATAGAAAAAGAGCAACAAGAAAGTATGTTTTTACCAGCTTGTTGCTCTTGTATAATGCGAAAAAATTAATCGTCTTAATGTAATTGAAAATTTCGCTTGCTCGCCTGAGCGAAGACTGGAGCGGGAAACGGGATTCGAACCCGCGACCCTTGCCTTGGGAAGGCAATGCTCTACCGCTGAGCTATTCCCGCGTATATGTAACGCGTCCAATCCTATCACAATTCATAGATGGATCAAGAGATAAAATAGCCTAGCGGCGGTGGCTACGGCGTGGCTCAGATGAATGCGACATCGGATGAGGCTTTTGCGGAGCTGGTTGCGACTTTTGCAAATAAAGCTTAAGCAATGCCGCAGCAATATCAAGCGAGGTAAATTCTTCGCGCAAAAGGCATTCTATCGTCTGAGCATACGATTCAAGATTTTTTTCTTGGATGGCAGAACGCACAACGTCAAGAGTTTTGTTCATTCTGACTTCTTCGATTTCTTTGAACGAAGGAATCGGCAGCCTGGTAATTGTTACCTGCGTATAACGCATAATGGCACGGAAACGATATATTTCGTGACCGGACACCAAGCTAAACGCTTTACCTGCTTTACCCGCACGGCCGGTACGGCCAATACGGTGAACATATGACTCTTCGTCTTGAGGAATTTCGAAATTGAACACAATGTCAACGTCGCTTACATCAATACCACGTGCCGCTACATCAGTTGCAATAATATCGGTCGTTCCTTTGCGGAAGTGATCCATTACTCTATTGCGTTTCTGTTGCGTCATGTCGCCATGAATACCATCAGCAGAATAACCGCGGGCGCGTAAATCACTGGCAAGATCATCAACACGGCGCTTGGTGTTACAAAACACGATAACGCGCTTTGGATTGTTAATATCGATAAGTCTGGTAAAAAGATCGGTCTTTTTGAAAGATTCAATCTCGTAGTAAACCTGTTCAATAGCAGGAACCGTCACTTTTTCGTGAGCGACCCTAATGATGTGTGGATCTTTTTGATAGGTACGAGCAATCTGCAAAATAGGAGCGGCCATAGTCGCCGAAAACAACAACGTTTGTCGCGTTGATGGCGTTCGCTTAAGAATTGCTTCAATGTCGTCACGGAAACCCATATCCAACATCTCATCTGCCTCATCAAGCACAAGCATCTTTACCGCCTTGAGCGAAATGGTATTGCGCTGGAGATGATCACAGAGACGGCCAGGGGTTGCTACAATAATCTTTGTGCCCCTACGAAGTGCATGGATTTGCCGGTCAATAGGCTGTCCACCGTAGATGGGAAGCGCAGGAAGCTGAAGCTTATATTTGGATAATTTGTTGATCTCACCTGCAACCTGAATCGCAAGTTCACGTGTTGGGCACAAAACGAGTGCTTGCGGCACGCGATTTTTAGGATCAACTTTTTCAATAATTGGAATGCCAAAAGCCGCTGTTTTGCCGCTTCCTGTCATCGCCTGACCAACAATATCTCTGCCTTCCATAACGATGGGAATAGCCTCGCTCTGAATGGACGATGCCTCTTCAAAACCTAAATCGGCTATGGCGTGTAAAACTTCTTTAGATAGACCAAGTTCTTCAAACTTTAATTTTTTTAACATGAATTTTAGATACTCTCTATACGAACAACCGTCATTGGCTGACGATGTCCTGTCTTTGTACGGCGCTTTTTGCGTCGTTGAAATTTGAAAATGATAACCTTCTGTCCTTTGGCTTGCTTAACAATAGATGCCTTAACTGCTGCATCCTTGATATAAGGGCGGCCAAACTCAAATGCCTCTGCACCTGTTTTACGGAACAACACTTCGGCAAAGGAGATTTTGTCGCCAGAATTTCCCTCAAGCTTTTCAATGGCAACGGTTTTGCCCGGAATAGCCTGGTACTGCTTGCCACCAGCTTGGAAAATCGCATATTGGTCAACGGATTGAGATGCGTGTGGAGCCTCTTTCATAGTCCTAGAGCCTTATGTTTGTAAGCTTTTGACTGATAATCACTGAATTTACGAATAAGGCTTAGTCTAACAAATAGGTGTTCTATGTCTAGAAACAGACAACTTTTGCCTGTTTACTCCGATTAAACTCGAATATCGCTATGACAAACGGCAAGAAGCCTGTTGGCTAATTCACGCCAACCACTCTTAAGCTTAAAAAATGCTGGCTTCTTACAAAATTCATCAAGGGCTTTAATATCGGCTTCAGACAATCGTCCCAAAAGAGCCGCTTTAAGACTGCTCAATTCAGGTCGGCCATCAATAACGATATTCGCGAGCATATTATGCTGCACCGTCTTGATAAAAAGCTCAGTAGCTTTGACGGCAGATGGACTTGGCGTGGAAGTAGCGGTACATAAAATAATACCGTCTTTACTCATAGCAACCTCCATGTCCCCTCGGAATCCCTTAAGCCACGTTTCCCATGCTGCAGTTTTTTCGGCAATAGCTGCTGGTGTATAACCGTAATAGGCAAGCGACACGGGAAAGCCAAACAGCAATCCAGCATCACAGCACGCCAAAAGAAAACGTGACAATGGCTGACGAACATGTTTTCTGATATATAAACTTTCAGTTATTGAACATTTATTTTTGATAAAGCTTTCAATTTCATCGCTTAATCGTGTAGCACACGATGCCCCTTGAACCGATTTGCTCAATTGTTCGGCACGCATAACCCACGTCGCTACTACCGCAGTCACCGGCTCTACTTCTTGTGCTAACACGGGGCCTACTACAGCCGTCATGCCAAAGCACAACAGTAAAGCGTTAAATTTTGAACACAATTTCTGCGCTGTCATGATAATTCCTCCAAAAACAGACATCACTAAAAACTTTCATGATGTCTTAAGTCTTACGTAAGGATTGAAATATTTTTGAACTACCTGAAAATTACGAATCTATAGGCCAAGTATAGGCAAAGCGCTGCCAAAGCGCAAAGGCCCTACTAAGAAATACTAATTGAATTTACCAGCGTGAAATTTCGCGAAATAACGACAAAGGTATCTGCTCATCTGTCGATGAGCCCTCAATGATCTTGGGTGCATGGGCCAATAAAGGATGATGCAGAAGGGCTGTAAGCACATCTTTACCAATATTTCCCTTTCCCGGAAAGGCGTGCTGATCAACCATGCTTCCACACGTATCATGCGTATCATTAAAATGAATGAGTCGCACAGATTCAAGCCCCATCGTCCTATCAACAATGCGCAAAAAATCATCCACGGGATCAAGTTCATAGCCATACGAAAATGCATGTGCCGTATCGAGGCAAAAACCAATTTTTTCGGGGAAATTAAGATAGTTCTTGAGCTCAGCAAAATCCTCAAGATCACTGCCTATCGTTTTTTTCCCCTGCGCGCTGTTTTCGAGCAAAATCGTGACATTGGTCGCATACTTCATCAAATTGTTGAGCATTTTTGCCAAAGCAATAAGAGCACGCTGCTTTCCAGTTGGATCATCACTCGTAGGACGATACCCTTTGGCCGAGCCGGCATGAAGCACCAAAAAATCTATTTCTAGGGCTTGCACTAAGGCCAATTCTCTTTTGAGCAAAGAGCGCGAAATAAGAAAAACTCTTTTATTGCTGGTGGCCGGATTTACCCAATAAGAGCTGTGAGCATACAGAGGACCAAAATTTTCCCGTCGAGCCTGCACGAAGGCTTCAACTTCCTGGGGGGTTGGCATAAGATGCGCACGCGCTCCTTGGGGAACAAGAAAGAGTTGAAACGACCGAAGGTTATAGGCTTGCGCTGTCGTTACCACCTGCGCAAGTGAATCTTCAAGCCGTAAATGCAGCCCGAGCGGTGCGTTATAAACCAATCTTTTCCTTTAAGGTACGCTCATCAAAATAGCCTTTGATAAGTGCATAAAAATCATTTTTTACTCGCACAAGGCCCTCTGTCGTATCAGATTCAAAACGCAAACAGATAACAGGCTGGGTATTAGATGCCCTTAACAGTCCCCATCCATAATTCATATGCGCACGCACCCCATCGATAGTGATGAGTTCTAAGTCTGCTCGCGCAGCAAAGGATTTTTTGACGCAGTCGACAATTGCAGTTTTTTCACTATCAGAAGTACAGGCTATACGGAATTCTGGTGAACTGATTTTATGCGGTATGTCTTGCAAAAGTGCATCAAGCGTTCGCCCCGACTCATGGATCAGTTCTATGGTGCGCATCATGGCATAAATACCATCGTCATACCCAAAGTAACGATCATGGAAAGAGAAATGGCAACTGAGTTCGCCTGCAAGAAGAGCCCCTTGTTCTGCCATGGTCTTTTTAATGAGTGCATATCCAGAAGGCGCAAAACACGGTTTACCACCCCACTTTTTGATTGCATCAGTAAAACACCCTGAACCTTTGATATCACACACCACCGCAACACCGGGATTTTCATGCACAACATTGCGCGCAAAGAGTGTGAGGAGCTTATCTCCCGCAACCAATTCACCTTGCTTGGTCATGGGATCCATACGGTCGCAATCTCCATCAAGGCCAAGGCCGACTTCAAGCAATGGATCTTCACGCAATGCTTGCGCCACATAGGCCATATTCTCAGGCACCGTGGGATCGGCCTCATGATAAGGGAACGTGCCATCAACTTCGGCGAAAAGTGCGCTGATATTCGGCCAATTCATTTTTTTTATTAAAGCTGGAATAACTGCACCGCCCGTGCCACTACCGCAATCAATGACGGCATGCATTGGTAAATTTTTGAGATGCGCAAAGTGATTAACCAGATAATCAATATACGGCTCATTGATGGGATATGTTTGCAGTGCTCCCGGATGATCAGCTAAGGAAAAATCCTTTGTTTCATAAAGCTTACGTACCGTCTGAATTTGCGTACCCCACGCACCCCATATTTTGATACCGTTGTAATGTTTTGGGTTATGCGATGCGGTAACAACCAATGCTGCGGGAATGTGAAGATGGTATACCGCAAAATATACGGCTGGCGAAGGACAAAGGCCAAGATCTATTACATCAAAACCGCTATCACACAGACCACGAATAATCTCACGCTGAATAGCGAGTGAATGCGTCCGACCATCGCGGCCGATAACCACACGGGAGTTTTCCGGGTTCTTGTGTTTTAAAAACGTAGCTATTGCACAGGCAAGATCGTAGGTATTTTCAAGGACAAATTCATCCCCGACAATGCCACGAATATCATATTCTCTGAAAATATTTGCCTTCATAAAGCTCCCTCGTGGTGAAATGCGGTTTTTTTGTACCGCTTCATTGTAGGCCAATTATGATTTTTTTGAAGGAGGGGGGCCCTCCGAAGCTTTCGTCGCAGCCGCCAACTTGTTCCGTCGCCTGTCGCGCCGTAGCCACCTGGGCAAAGGCGGATAACCACAAGGGCGAAGACAGCAGAATATAAAGCCAACGATATCAAAAAAATTCTGCTCAACAGCAAATATTCCCAGGGTGCTTTTGCAAAAGTTTTGAATGTGAGCATCAAAACAGTTCAGTCATGGGAAAGTGGAGTACGCGTACCAAGCCATAGCTCACTACGACTTCTTGAAATTGTGGACAAGGGCATCTACCGTCCATAGGTTTTGTTTGGAATCATTTTTCTGAACTGAATGTGGAATCTAAGGTTTAATCCACCAATTTGTTTGCCAATTGGGATAGCAAAAGCCACAGGCATCAGGTGTCTTTTGAATTGTTTTATAAACTTTCCAGTTTTTAAGATATTCATTAATAACACACTGATAATATGATCGTTCGGCATTATCTAACATAAGAATGCCGCCTCGTTTTAAAATGCGCAGGGAATTTATTATACACAGTTTTCGATTACGTCCGTCCACCAAAATCAGGTCAAAGGTTTCATCGGGAAACGCGTCACACGCGGTATGGTAAGGTCTTTTCTTTAAAGAAAGCTTTACGTTTATGACGGTTTTATCCGCTTTAAGTTTATCGAGCACCGTTTTAAACCAATGGGCATTATGCTCGATTGATACTAAATTTTTTGTTCTTTGGGCGAACCAAATTGTGGAGGCGCCACTTCCAAATTCCAATATTTTTGCGTCTCTCTTGTTCTGCAAAAATAGTTCTAAAAAATTTATTGCTTCTTCGGTAAGCCAGGGTACTTTTCTAAATTGAGTTCCCAACAATGAATAGGGGGATAAGAATACAACAGCAAAAAGAACTAAAACTGATTTCTTCATATACCACAACCTCTCAATGTTTTCTTTTTTTATCGCGGCACAGACCTTCCGTAAGAATAGTCTTTGTTCTTTTATTTTGAAGTAACAAACCACAAGCATATGGGGGTCCCCAACTCAATGGAAGCCACTATTAAAATCTTACTCGATGCTGGAGCTGACACAACCATACGAGATAAGGATGGTCATACCGCTCGTTATTATGCCGAGCAATTACCGGCATCGCCAGAAAGAGACAGAGTTATTGTCTTGCTAGCTTCCGCAGAACGCGGCTAATCCTCAATCAGTTACAAAATCTGAAATCGCGTGAATCTTCTACTTTGGCTTAGCATACCCGATACGTTCTAAAAACCACTGATACGTATCATGCATAACTTCCCATGCTCCAACTGCAACATCAGTCATCCGGCGCATAACGTAGTGAGCAAACGTCTCCTGGGCTGGTGTTGCCACAGGCTGCTCTTTTTGAGGTACGGCCGGAGGTTGCACCTGCTGTTCCTGCTTTTTTACCTCCTGCTTGGCTGCCGCTGCTGCTTCTGTTGCTGTTTTCAACGCTGCTTCATCAGCTGCTTGAGCCTGTGCCCAGGAATCTTGTAGCGTGCGCAAGCCCTCTTTAAAAGTCTGAAGCAAAGAGCGAACTTCTTGCGCATTGGTCTTGAAATCCTGCGCAATTTTTTTGAGCACATTTGCTGATTTAGCAGAAAGATCTTTGGCCTGTTGATTCACTTTATTAAACATGGCCGTAGCAGCTTGCGTGGTTTGCTGATTTACAACACTCATCGCATTTTTATGAGCATCGAGCTCTATCTCGCGCATTTTAACTATCTCGGCATCACATGATGACAAAATTTCCTTAAGTTTCTCTTTCTTTTTGGTAACCATTTCAGGGTCAACTGCTTGAAGCTTGAGGCGCGCAGCGGCAACATCGGCATGCTGAGCTGTTTGTTTTGCTTGATCAGCCTTCAGCGTTTCTTTGATCATCGCTTTGCCAAGGCTTGAACTCTCAAAAAAGTCGGTAAGCTGTGCGTCAAGATTGAAGAACTCTTCATACAATTTTTTACGTTTCTCAAGAGGCTCATCTACCACAGATGCCATTGATGTAAGCACGGTAACAGCTTTGCGATACAAATCTATGATCTGTGGATTATCAACCCCCTTTATGCCAGGGCTTTGCTCAGAAAGCGAAATTATATCAATTCCTGTAAGCGGTTGGGCAATAGCGGGGGCCTCCTGACCACCCGAAGTCGGCGAAGAAACCTGAGCGGAGTCCTGCGGTGGCGCAGCATCAGGCGCCGGAGCAGCAGGAGCGGTAATGTCTGGAGCCACAATATCTGGCGCGGGAATATCTGATGGAGCGGGAACATCAGCACATACCTTGTGCGGTGTCATCATGCCTACCAAAGCGAGCCATATCACTAAGAATAAACTCTTCATGCGTCACTCCCTTTCTTTTTATCAGGTGGGAAAATAGGTACAAAAAACATCCGCGCTTTTTGTACCGACGATGAGACTAGCACGTTCAAAAGCAGGAAATCAACGAGGTTGCGGGGATGGGGCCAATGCTGGTTGTTGGACAACAGTTTGGAGAGGTGGCATAGGAGAATTTATTGGTAATGGTGCTATTGCAGGAACAGGCGATGGCATCGCAGCCGTTGGTGCAAGATCTTGCGACAGAGCTGCTCCCGGTTGTGGCGCCGTGGCTGGCGGCAAAATTTTTGTAGAACCTGCAGCCTTAGTCGGCCACAATGTGCTGGTCAGCCATGTCCACATATTTTTTATTTTGTTCATAACAACAGAGC
>JBAZSL010000023.1:0-13984 GCA_041662445.1 Candidatus Babeliales bacterium | reverse complement strand
TCAATAGTGTGGACACTTTTTAGACTTCCATAAAATTGATTGTTCCGTAATTCACCACCTCCTTAAAAATGGCTGATGATTTTTTCAAGATTAGCCCTGGCGCTAATTTTGAAAAAAATCTCTCAATCAGGTTTTTGTTATGGTATCTGGTCTTATGACTTGCCATCGAAAATGGTCGATCTTTTTCAGCATCAGTCCGATCAAGATAGTCTTGAATTTTAACCATATTGAGGGCTGCGAAACTTGCATTGTAATGGAAGTGAAGAGACTCCTTGTTGCGTGATTGACAATCACCAAGTCCGACAAATTGTTTGGCGTCTCTGAATACAAACTCAATCTGGAAACGTGCCCCGTAAAAGTTGTAAATTTTGAGCGCATCGAGAGAGGTATTGGTAGAAAATAATAAAGCCGTTCCAACCTTTTTTTCTCGCACGCAACGCGCAGCAACAACTTTTACATTTCTCTCGAGTGAGACATGATAGAAAATGCCTGAATAGAGCTCGATTTTGCTGCCATTCTCATTTTCGAATTCACGGTCAAAAGAAAATCCCTGCAGCTTGTCTATTTTGCATTTACATTCAAATTTTTTTGGACGCCCGCGGCCGCCTTTTTGTTCGCCAGTATAAAGAATTTTGAGGTTGGCATCACAGCGTAATTTTCCAATGAAATTGAATCCCATATCGACGACTGCAGCAACAAATTTTTTCTTGGTGAAATACCCGTCAAAGACGAAGTATTGAGTGAATTTTAAAACCTGTAATCGTACCTTTTGTATGCATTGAAGATAGAAATCTATTCGAGTTGGATCATCAACTTTTTTATCGGGCTTTTTTTCGAATGCCGGAGTTTGTTCTGCCGATAGCGCATAAGCCGCTTTAGTTCCAAGATCAATTATTCCGCAAAGAACAAGCTCTAACCCCCTTTCAGCTCGTGAAGCACAACCATTCCAAAAATAATCTTTTCCCCATGTTTTTTTGCCTGCCTTGTAATCGAATGATTGATCAAATGCAGCAATCGACTCGCTTCCAGGCTTTATCACTTTGCTTATCGCAAGTGAATTAAATCCTGCGAAATCGAAGGCTGTTTTAAACCATCGTCTAAAGGTTTTTTCTGTAAGGCCACTGTATCTGCTCAGAGTTCTGAAATTTATTTTTCCATAGATGCAGACTATGGTTTTCAAGAGAATCACAAAAAACTTTTTTTGAGGTTTGCTTACATTATTCATTTCGTTTAAAATCGTTTCTACGAGCTTCATTCCATCACCCTTTCATACCTTTTTGTTCAAAAATTAGTATGTCGGTGTTGTGATGAAGCTCAAGTTTTTTTAGGCTAAAATTTCAAAAACTGTCCAGAGTATTGTTTCACTAATTACACAAATAAATTACGGAACTGTCGTCTGGTCACTTGCATGGAGCCGTGACGGACGTTACCTGGCAGTTGGCGGCGGCACACCAAGCACAGAACACGGAGAGCTGGAAGTTTATCATTTTGATGGAATGACATTAACATTAACTACGTCACTTCACTATGGCAGCGCACTGACGTCCGTTAATTGGAGCCCAAACAATTACTACCTAACGGTTGGAGGACAATGGCCTATCAGCGGACACGAAGAAATTGAAACCTACAGCTTTGATGGAAGGATCCTCACATTTATTCCAGGAACAAAAATTGATTACGGCACCAATTATGCCTGTTCAATAGACTGGCATCCCAATGGACACTGCATCGCGCTTGGCGGCTCCCCAAGTGCACCTCACGAAGAAATAGAAATTCATACAGCCGATTTTACATCAGCAACCCTATCGCCTCAAGCGCTCTCCACCAGCATTGTTTTGGGCGATCATGCCAAGGGAAGCAACTACGATACCCACCTGCACCTGCTACCAGGAGCAAGCCTGAATCTCGTCGGAAATATGTTATATGATAACGTTGATGCACCATAGCAAGCCACTGCCAGGCTAGACTAATTAGTCCCCGTGTCGTTTGCGATCAGCATTGGTGAGATAACGCTTACGAAGACGAAGCGTCTTGGGTGTCACCTCAATCAACTCATCATCGTTGATCCAATCCATAGCTGCCTCCAACGTCATAGCACGCGATGGAGCAAGACGAACAGCATCATCTGAACCAGACGCACGCATATTGGTAAGCTTCTTCTTCTTGGCCGGATTAACATCAAGATCGTTATCACGGCTATGCTCGCCAACAATCATACCGGTGTAAATATCTTCAGGCGGTGCAATAAAGAGAATGCCCCGCGGCTGTAAGCCATCAAGTGCATAGGCTGTTGCCGGGCCATTTTCCATAGAAACCATCGCACCTTTAGTACGTGCGGGAATTGGTCCAGCATCAGGTTCATATGAAAAATAACGGTGGCTCATGAGACCCGTTCCACGCGTATCTGTCATAAACTGGCTACGAAAACCCAGAAGTCCGCGTGCGGGAATTTTAAATTCGAGACGTATTTTTTTGTTACCGTGGTGCACCATATTTTGCAACAAGGCACGTCGACGCCCCAAGTTTTCCATAATAATACCTTGATGTTCTTCTTCGATATCAATCGTCAAAAGTTCATAAGGTTCACACTCAACGCCATCAATCGTTTTATAAATAACTTCAGGAGCGGAAAGTTGAAGCTCGAACCCTTCACGGCGCATCGTTTCGATCAAAATGCCAAGATGCAATTGTCCGCGACCGGAGACTTTGAACGTGTCAGGCGAATCGGTATCCTCAACACGAAGTGCCAAGTTAGTCCGCTTCTCTTTCCATAAACGATCTCTAATTTGACGTGAGGTAAGCAACTTGCCATCACGACCAACGAACGGGGAATTGTTAACCGAAAAATACATCGATATTGTTGGTTCATCAACAGCAATATAGGGGAGCGGCAAAGGCTTGCCAACATCACAAAGCGTGGTACCAATAGTAATGTCCTCTTCAACGCCAGCTAGCGCAATAATGTCACCAAATTCTGCCGTTTGAACATCAACTTTTTTAATACCTTCAAATAGATACATTTTTGTTATTTTGACGGGTGATCCAACATAGGCATCTTTACAAGCAATTACCTGTTTATTTAATGAAACTTGCCCGCTGAATACGCGACCTATTGCTATACGCCCAACGTAATCTGAATGATCCAGATTGGTAATGAGAATACGCAAATCGCTATCCTCTTGCTTAGGCACAGGAACATGCTCAATAATAGCCTCAAAAAGAGGTTGCAGCGTACCTTCCTTTATCGTTGGATCGGTCGAAGCAAAGCCAGCACGAGAAGAACCATATAAAACAGGGAAATCAAGCTGCTCTTCATGAGTCGCAAGATCCAAGAACAAATCATGAATCGTTCGCTCAGTACGTTCGATATCGGCGTCTTTACGATCAATTTTGTTAATAAGAACAATCGGCTTTAACTCAAGCTGCAACGCCTTTTGCAAGACAAAACGCGTTCCGGGAAGTGGTCCCTCAGCAGCGTCAACAAGAAGTAAAAAACCTTCTACCATCTGAAGCGTGCGCTCGACCTCACCACCAAAATCCATGTGCCCAGGGGTATCAACAATATTAATTTTTGCCTGAGGAAGTTTAATAGACGTATTTTTTGCAAGAATGGTAATACCACGCTCACGTTCAAGTTCGCCCGAGTCCATCACACGCTCGACTGATTCACTTTCTTTGCCGAGCGTCCCGGACTGACGAAGCATCTGATCGACCAAGGTAGTTTTGCCATGGTCAACGTGGGCTATTATAGCGACATTACGGATATCTATTCTTTGCTTAAAGCTCATTGTTACTAACCATATCGTAAGAAGAACCATTAAAAACAGTATTCATAGCTGGTTTTAGTTTAGCAGGCTAGGGCCGCCATGTCTAAAAAATTCGCAGAATAGCCGGTAAATCCACCTTTCAACTGTCAAAATATAGTAGGTATTGACCCTGCCTGGGGCCTATTGTGTATACATAAAGGACATTTAAAAATATCCTTCAAAGAAGCAGAAAGGGATTTTATGCATTCTCTCGCACTCACCATTGGCATCACATTATGCACTCTATTCTCGGGACAGGCTCAAACGCTTCCAGCGAACATAGATAACACCACGATTCAAGCAATCAATGCACAACCAACATTTGAAAAAAAACTTGCTCTTGTCGAGACGTATTTGGCGCAAGGAGTTGTCAACAAGGCTGGCGGTGAATACGACAATCCATGGGTCAACAACGTACCCGAAAAATTCAACAATATATCAGCTAATGGCTCACTCTCGCTCGCTTTTAAATATACCGGCGGCACCCCAGCATTCACCGACGCCGGGTGTAGGTATACGGAATGCTATAGGCATAATGGAAAAGCTGTTGGTCCAGGTGGGGCAACGCAAGGGTTGATTAATTTTTTAGGTTATGGGCTTATTGGCGGATTTAAAAACCATTTTCAAGGCATTGCGCGAGGGTCAGAATGGCTTGGCCTAGGACAATACATTTTTGTCGCCGGCAATAATCCTCACGCTGACCCCGGGTTTGGACCACAATCTCATTTATTTATTGTTAAAATGGGCGCGCAACCTGCAACCGGACTATTCAGCACAAATAATGCATTAACATACAGTAGAAACAACGTCATCCAATCGGTGAAAAACCTTACTGCTGATTTTCCTGGCTATATCCATCCAGGCGGCATTCAAATCTGCGGAAAATACCTTGTTGTTGCCATAGAATCCGCAGATGATGAAAAAAATGCCTATCCGGGCAAAATTGCTATTTATCAAATAACCAAAGATCAGGTAGGCAACATCGTTCTTATCAAAGAGCCAGCTGCCATTACTATGCCTACTGGCACTGCAATGGCAGCTGGCATCACCAGACTTGCGGATGGTCGCTATTTAATAGTTTGCACGAATGGAAGCTTCTTGTACTACTGTTCTCGCGATGGCTCCATTGCAAGCGGATTTGATTTGGTTGGCATCACGCCAGGAGACGGTCAGTCAATCAATTTCATCAATGATACCGATGGATCGCTCTATTTAGTTAGAACGTACAACGACAATCCAAACACGCCTTATAAAAAGTGGCCTGTAGATTATCGCGGCACAGACTTTGCGATACTCTATAAGGTCGAGGTACCCAGCACAATTCAACCCGTCTCAAATAAGAATCCATCAGGTGGATTCAAACTTATTCAAATTGGGCAACCCAAAGCATTCGCTCAACCAAAAGAGAACTATAACTTCTCGGCAGCCGCCGGAATCTATGTGTCGAACCAAAATTCTCTTGTCGCCTATTCTTCATCTCATTGGCTGAATTATGATGCGAGAGGTTGTGTGCAACTCCAAATGAGTCCTTTATCACGTTCTGCCACAAACTTCCGTAATAATGCGCGTCGTAATGCTTACATGAATATAGTGCAGTTTGCATAATATTGCCATGCACGCCATCATCAGCCAAAAATTATTTGATTTTTCTGGGCGGCTTGGCTACAATCTGTACTGTTTATATTTAGATAACCTCCATTTCCCCTGTCCACGACGCTCGTCTGGATGGGGGTTTTTAGTTGAGCAGCAGAAACCGAAAATGTATACCTATGCAAGCGTATAAGATCATTGTCGCCTACGATGGCACCGACTTTCACGGCTGGCAGATCCAACCACACAACATCACCATAACGTCCTGCCTCCAAGATACATGGTACCGTATCTTTAAACAGAACATCACCATCGTTGGCGCTTCACGCACTGATGCCGGCGTTCATGCGCTGGGACAAGTTGCACGCTTCTATGCAGATGCCCCGGCATCATTAACTGATCAACAGCTTCAAGCTCTATGGAACGCACATTTGCCGTGTAGCGTCAGCATCCGCTTTCTTTGCAAAACAGAGCACTTTCATCCCTGCGCCAATGTTAGGCAAAAAACTTACTACTACACGCTTTTTCTTAAACGCCCCCTTCCCTTTGTTGCCCGCTTTGGGTGGCATTATGCTCTTAGCGACCGAGTCGACCTGAAAAAGTTTTCAGACGCTCTCACGCTTTACCACGGCACCCATGATTTTGGATCGTTTTGCAAAATAGAAGATGAAGCCACCTGCACTACGGTGCGAACCATCGACGAGATTCGCCTCAAACACTTACGACACTATAATGCGCTACTTGTCGTTATTAAGGGAAAATCTTTTGCTCGATTTCAAATTAGACGAATGATTGGCTATGCACTCGATATTGCACGCCGCCCCTCATTGGACATAGACTACATATCAGACATGTTACAACATCCTAACCCCCAACAAACATTGCTCAAAGCCGACGGCTGCGGGCTCTGTCTGCGAAAGGTCATTTACCATCATGACAAGTAATGGTATCGGCGAATTTTTTAAACGCCTTATGACAGGCATTGTCCTGTTGATATGTTTCTTTGGATCATATATCCACTCACCAACACTTTACGCCTGCCTCTTGAGTGTTGTAATTGTGCTCATTCTTCTTTTTGAATGGCATAAATTGGTAGCACATAGTGGCATACTCCATCGAGTAATTTCGCTCACGTATCCCATCATGCCAACAGCCATTCTGATTTGGCTTGCCTATACCTACTACGCCAGCGACTACTATCTTCCCCTTTATCCAATTATTGTTGCCTGGTCATCAGATACGGGCGGATATCTCGTTGGCAAAATCCTTGGTTATCACAAAATTTGTCCCACTGTCAGTCCAGGAAAATCCTGGGAAGGGCTTATGGGAAGTTTTGCAGCAGTGGTTATAGCACATTTTTGGCTCATGCCGCGTATTAACCTCGCAAATTCACTTGGGCTCGCTAATAGCATCGTTGCAGTAATCTTTCTCTCAACCGTTATGACGCTTGTAGCATTTTGTGGCGGATTTTTATTATCGTATCTAAAACGCAAAAACAACTTGAAAGATGCCGGTTCTCTTTTGCCAGGACACGGCGGCCTCATGGATCGGTTTGATTCAGTGTTTTTCGTTGCATATGCCACTGGTGCTCTTATACTTTTTGCACACGTATATCATTAACTCGTTCATCAAAATGTTTTGCACAACAGCAAAATTCATGATATAAATCCACACCCTGCCGTTTTTAACCATCATCTCAATCAAAAAGGATTTTGTTATGCGTGCTCAACATCTGCTATCTGCTATTGCCATATTACTCTCAGTCATCGCACCTATTTCACTCACCGCAATGAGCCGCGACGAAAGCAAGCTCATGTGTGCGGCACTTAATAAAGAACCTATTGCGCAGTATTTTGAAGATAACTATGAATTCTCCACACAAGCACTTAATCAAACATTTTATTATGCAACGCAAGCCGGAAATACTTTAGCGCTTACAACACTGATGAATCACGCGATTGACCAAATATCCTCAAAAACCATTACCAGAGCTTTTCATACGCTCATCGAAAATAACAATATTTCGGAACAAGACATTATCAACGTGTTACGGTACTTTTTTGCGCAGCCATCAATTTGCGACAACATATCACATAACGACATGCGCGAAGCACTGAAACAAGCTTTGAAAAATAACAAATTTTGCATAGCTTTCTGTCTTTCCGGAATGCTTGCACAAAACATTCAAGATAGCGATTAATTTTCACCAACCATTATTCTAAGGAATTATTATGTATAAGCAGATGCACCTTCTTACTTTGGCAGCTTGTCTATTTACAACCAATGGCGTACTTGCCATGAGAAGAATTACAATGGAAGAGCTGTTAAAAAAACCTTCACAAACTCACGAACAACGCGATGCCTGCAACCAACTTCGTGGTGAGTTCTTTCCGGCAATTATGCAAGGTAATACTGAGGCCGTAAAAGAAATGTTAGATCCTAACCTCGCGCTACCGGTTAATATTCTGGAAGAAGGCTTTATAATGGCCATGCGTTGCGATAGGCTTGACATCATTAGTTTATTTTTCACTGATGCCACTATTACGCGTCTCAGCAATAAACTCACTGTAATCTTAAACCAACTCATTGAATGGGGCTCAGATAATAGCATTGAGATTTTCATTGGTAACGCCAGCATTGCTCAGCATCTTAAAAGCAATAGGCAAGAGCTTGTAGGTGCTTACGCACTTGCCCTGCAACAAGGACGTGTGGCAATAGCAGAAAAAATTTCTAGCCTCTAATAAGAACAGTTCACGCACAGTGATGCCATTGATTTTATTGCACGGCATCACTGTGCAAAATCATTTTTTGCATCACGCTTCACCCGCCAACTTCGGCCCCACCCGCACACAAACTAGGCCATCGGGTACAACCACTAAATAAGATCCAAATATTTCTGCAAGTAATTGACCGTCAATGGAAGCGACTGTTGCAAAAGAGTTTTTAAATATTCTGACGCTGTTTTGGGTGGATTTTTCAAACTCAGCCGCGTTTCCCGAACCGTCTTCATTACTGTATAGGAATCACCTTCAAGCAGCTGCAGTAAAAAATGGTCTGGATGCTGAGCGATGATCCCATATTTAGCAAGCCGCTTTGCAGGAAAATCGGAAAGATTGAATGTCACGATAATTTGCGCCTTTGCTCGAACCGCTGCCGCAACAACATGACGATCGTCAGGATCGGGAAGTCTGGACGATTTTTAAGAAGACTTCTTATCCATTCCTCATGAATATCTTTTGACCATTTTGCACGATACAAATCGGTCAAAGCCAAACGCATCATCAGATCTCTGAGCGGCGCTGAATACAAAATGCAAGCATCGTACAGTACAATTAATGCTGCCATTACAATCAGTACCCAAGATGAAGCTTTTGTGATTCCTCCGACAAATTGTCCAATACTTTGCGACGAGCTTCATCAATTTTAACTTTATATGACATAACATCTTGGAAAAGTATCTTCCTACGCGTTCCTACTTTGCGAAAAGGTATTTTTTTTGTTTCAAGCAATTTGACAAAATACGGCCGCGATACATTTAATAAATCAGCTGCGTCCTGAGTCGTAAGCTCAATATGCACAGGCATGATAGTCACGGCATTACCTTCTGCCATTTGAGCGAGCACAAAAATCAATGATCTAAAGGCCGAAAACGGAACATCAAGAGTGCGTTGAGATTCATTATCCTTAAGCGTAATACTTATTGATTTGGATTTTTTAAAGGACATTCCCGAAAGAACACTGTTCAACTTCCTTGCAAGCTTAATTTCGTTTTCACTTGGAGCAAGAGGCTTTACGTCCGAAATAGAGTGAGTTGGCATAACCGTATCCTTTGATATTAAAAAAAGCGCTGGCTCTCAGCCTTGAAGAACAAAAAACAGTGTATTACTTTATCGAAATAAACGCAACAAGCGAATTTATCGAAATCACCCCAACTTCGGCCCCACCCGCACGCGAATCATACCATCAGTCATTGCATATTTTGTCGCAATAGCATTGAGCTCGCTCAACTCCATTTTTTGTATCCGCGCAAGAACCTTGTCGTAGTAATCAAAACCAAGGTTAAGCGCATCAAGGGCTGCCAATATGTGCGCGATCGTACTATTGTCATCGATAAGATCAATCAAATCCTTAAGATAAATCTGTTGCGCATCATCAAGCTCTTGTTGAGTCATACCGTCTTTTGCAACCGTCCCAAGCAACGTTCGTATTTGTTGCTCAACGATGGCAACTTTGTCAGGACTCACTATGGTACCAACAAAATCAAAACCATGATCTTTAGCCGTGTTGACCGCAAATCCTCCAAACGCAGAATAAAACAGCCCCGATTGCTCACGAAGCTTATATATACGCGAGCCTAATGATCTGAAGCATGATATGGAAAGCATCTTAAGAGGAATAAGGTCCGGATCATAAATAGTCACTGGAGAACTTTTTCCCAGCAAAAGTACTACTTGATCACGCAACATCTCATAATCAATATTCACCGTTTTTTGTACTGCATACGGCACCGGAGTACATTCTTGTCGCGTACCCGATGGCCATGCAGAAAAAAGATCTGTTATGAACCGTTCCATGTGTTGCGCATCAAAATCACCTACCACCGACATCACCATATTTGCCGGATTAACATATCGTTTATGCAACGCAGTAATTATCGATGGCGTACATGCCTTAATCACATCACTCGCTTCATCGTAGGTCCACGCAAATGCATGCCCTTTATAAAGCTCGTTTTTCAATAACCGTTGTGCCATAGCACGTGGAGAATCTTTTGCGCGTTGAAACCCATCAATAAAAATATGTTTAAGCTTAGCAAGCGCATCGTTAGGAAATGTTGGTTGGCACATAATATGAAAAAAGCGCTCAGCTAATGGTTGAAAATCAGGGCTCAAACAGACTAAGCGAGCGCCTCCTTTGTCAAATGCATATGCCGCACCACACTGCTCAAAAAAATTAACATTGTCTTTTTTAGAACAACCTTCGCTTCCCTCAATGAGCATTTCCATCATCAAATGAACGCCGAATCCATCACGCGCATCATCAAGAAAAAATGCATCTTTAAAATAACAATCCATTGCCACAAGCGGCACATGACGCACCGGCACAAGCACCACACGCAACCCATTAGGCAAATCGATAACACGTTCTGGCTTAGGAAATGTGAACGTTAACGGCGATGGCGGCGCAAGCTGAAGCACCTGAGATGGTTCTTCTATTGCAGAGGTCCGCTCATAGCGCGCAAGAATTTTTTTATCGAGTTCATCAGACGTGCGTTTAATGGCTTCGCGGCGACCTTTTTCTGCAGCTGGTAATGGCAGCACTTCAATGCGATTCATTAAAAATGGATCCAAATACGTTTTGACATACGTCTGCATCTGCTCACTGGTAAGATCAAAATAACGCATGGCACGCTTAAAAATATCGATCGGATCTTTGGTCGTAAAATATGACTTAATCCAGCTATACGTAAATTCACCAAAACTTTGCATCTTGTGCACGAACCCTACCGCTTTTTGCTTGGCAACTCGTTCCACATCCGTTGCCTCAACACCGTGGGTAATAAGATGTGATAATTCGGTGCGGATAGCCTGCTCACACAGTTCTGCTTTTCCCGGCATCGGTTCAATAAATATCAGGAATAGGCCACCTTCCATAAATTTGGCCGCCTTCACCATCACTGATGCCGCAATTTTTTGCTCATCAACCAAGAGCCGCACCAAACGACCCGCTTGGCCCCCGCCTAACAATGTTTCAAGAGCTGAGGACAATAGCTCATCAGGCGCACGTAGTCCTGGAATAAGCCAATAAAAACCCAGCTGTTCTTTTTGTATATCTTCAAAATAACGCGTGTGCTGCGTTACCAGATCAGAAACTACCGTTGGAAATGTTTTTACCACCGATTCAGCATCTGCCTTCAGCGGCTCAAAATGCTTTCTGACCAATGGCATAACATCATCTACCGTAACATCGCCTACCACAAATAACGTTGCGCGGTCAGGCCGATAATATTTTTTATAAAATCGCTTAAGATTATTCGCATCAAGGCTTAACAGATCCTCTTTAAAACCAATCACCGGCGTATGATAAGGATGATTTGAAGGGAAAATGAGTTGACATGCTTTGTCATACATTGAGGTCCAGTAATTGTCTTTGCGCATCTTGAGCTCTTGAATTACCGTTTTGACCTCAGAAGCAAGGTGCTGTGCATCAAAACGTGCGTTTTGCATACAATCAGCAAGTATTGGTACAAATGGTTTCCAGTTATTTGCATTAGCTTCAAAGTGGTAACTGGTAACATCGTATGCGGTAAACGCATTAAATGTTGCTCCATATTTATGCGCGATGCTGACAATATCGGACTCAGAAAGCGTTTGCGTGCCTTTAAAAATCATATGCTCAAGCATATGTGCAAGCCCACACTCGCCGGAATTTTCAACATACGATCCGACATCATAAGCAATTTGTAATAACACCTTTGGTTGCGAGGTATTTCTGAAAATAAGTACCTGCATCCCATTGCTCAGCGTTTCGTGATGAATATTTTTATGCGGAATCTCCAATGAAAATGGCGACCGCGGCGGTACTGACGATCGCGTTCGGGAGAAAAAGCGTGCAAGCGCCACGCAGGCAACCACACCTACAGCTACGATTATCGTTGTTATAATAAGTATCTTCATCTTCGTCGTTATAAGCTCCATCATAAAATCTTCCCACTCTCTTGTGACAAAACGTTTTTACTGTGGTACAAAATAACCCTAGTCATCGACAATTTCATAGAGTTTAGTCATTTTGTGATTTTTTTGCATGGCCAGCTTTCATGAGAATACTTATTGTTCGTGTATCCGCTATCGGGGATGTCATTCACACACTCCCTGCACTATTCCTTATCAAACAAAGCATTCCTCATGCCCATATCAGTTGGGTGGTACAAGAAAAAGCAGCCGCGCTTCTTGTTGGCCAACCATTCTTAGATAATGTGTGGGTACTTCCGGATCACTACCTAGCACCACGTAATTGGCTCACGACAATGCGCATCATACGTTCAATGCACACACATACATGGGATGCTATTATTGATTTCCAAGGGCTTTTCAAAACCTCGTTTCTCCTCGCGTGGCTCCATGGCAAAAAATTTGGATTTGATCGTCACCATGCACGCGATCGCTTCAGCACCTGGTTCACTCATCACCATACAACACCGCTTTACCGTAATATTATTCAAAAGAATCTTGCGCTCGCGTCAGATGTACTTGTAACAGAGAACGCACCATCAACCTGCCCAACCATAGATACCCTCGCCAAAGATTTTACGCTTCATGTTCCTATGCCTCAGCAACACATCGTCGACACGTGGCTACAGGAAAATTCTATCACCCATCCCATACTCATGTTCCCCAATACGACGTGGCCATCCAAGCACTGGCCCTTACAACGATGGCAAAAACTTTTCACGCTTATTACCCAAGATGCCACACTATCCAAACACACCTTCATTTTGGGTGGATCATCGATGGGTGGCCAGGCACAAGATCTTTCCAGCATCATACAACGTCACAACCTTTCCATCCGGCTCCTCCCGCCATGGGATCTTTTATCTCTTGCACATGTGATAAAAAAAGCTCGTCTTGTCATTGCACCGGATACCGGCATCCTCCACTTGGCAGATTTTTTGGGTACCCCATCACTTGGCATTTTTGGGCCAACAAAAATTCAAAAGCATGGCCCTTTTTTGGTTGAGTCAAATCAACACAATGCCATTCAAGTCGATTGCCCACACCACGCCTGCAAGCGCCATGCGCACCAAAAAGGCGCTTCCGTAGTATACGATTGCATGGAGCAACTCGAGGCTGCTACAGTATTTCATGCTTTAATTAAAATACTTGGTATATAAAAAGGGGATTTCATGAAACAGTTCGTTATCACGATGTGCTTGTTTTTTTCATTCGCCTCTACCGCACCGCAACCTAAAAACCTTGTACCCCCATCCGAAGACCAACCCAAATTACTCACCATCGACCAAGCAGTGGCACGCGCACTCAAGCATCGTCCTGATCTTGAAGCTCTTTCTTATGCAACGCAGGCAAGCAAAGCAGGCGCCAACGCTGAAATTGCTGGATATTATCCAAGCGTTTCACTGGATAGCACGTTATGGCAAGAAACAGCACAAAGCGACCCTTCAAATAATACGCTCCTGACCGCCAATCAATTAATTTATTCGTTTGCCGGCCCCATTCAACGCTACAAGCGCGCAAAAAAGTATACTGAAATTAGTGCACTCGAAGAACAATCGTTGGCCAACAATATTAGGCTTGAAGTAGAACGGTCTTTTTTACAATCATGGCTTTTGCAAGAGCAATACACCACCATCGCGGCATTGGCACAATCGTCACGCACCACCTTTGATAAAGCAGGACACGAAAACAAACTTAATTTGCTCGATAAAAGCACGTGGCTCAAAAATGTCGAAGAGTACGGCGTAAGCACAGCAGACATTGGACAATATCGCGACTCACTTTATTCATCATATAAGCGGCTTGAATTTTTAATGGGCCAGCCGCTCCTGCTTGCAGAGCAACACCCTATCAACG
>JBAZSL010000022.1:0-19083 GCA_041662445.1 Candidatus Babeliales bacterium | reverse complement strand
GATTTTGCTATTTTCTTTTGCTTTGGCTGTGCGTTGATATACTGATCGATTTTGTCTTGTTTTACCTTATGTACTGAATCTCTTTGATGTACCACCAGCATCATTTTGTCATATTGACGCTTCTTGTAGATTGCTGATGGAGCAATGTTGCCCGAAAGTGCTCGTCCTGGCATACGAATAAACGATGGGTCAAGGCCCTCACCGATGAGCTCAGCACCACTTGCTCTAAAGATACGTGAATACTGTTTCACTGGATTGTAGAGCAACCAGAGTCGGTTGTAGGTCAACAACGAGTTGTCGTCAACTTCGAATGAATTCGTTGTCTCGATAACCGCCGCTGCGTCACGATCAAAGAAATCTAAATGCGCAAGACCATCTTGTGAATAGAGGTACATTCCTGGATCACCCGAGAACATCACAAAAGGAAACTGCTCATTTGGTCGTGCTTCAAGCATTGTTTCATATGCTGCTCGTGCTTTGGCCCGTTCTTCATTAGATAAGACGGCTGGATTATAGAGTTCTGACGCATTCATATGCACATGCAAATCATTGCTTGGATCATCGCCAAAGGCAACATTACCACCAAGTATCAAGCCATCTTTATGCAATATCAGATCGTTTTCTGTACCCTCGACAAAAAAGTTCATCGCCGTGCCGTAGTCGTTTTGGCCTATGAGCGTGATGAATGGCTCTGTAAGTACATCATCTTCGCGGTACACTTGCCGTGCCGTGTAACGACTATCAATATCAGCAGCTGAATTACCTGACAATGCTATTGCCGCCGAAAAATCAACATCGTTATAGAAGTAGATGTAATCCATGCCGCTTACACCGACACTATCAAGCTGCAACGTATTATGTCCCAGTCTAAATGTCTGGTTTGGTCGATTATACGTAAATATATCTTCAAATACGGGAACTTCGGGGCGGACATTAAACATTGCTCGTCCTGCTTCACCGCATAACGTAAAGATATTTGCTCCTTGTTCGGTATTTTCAACCACTATCTGCGCATTGGCCGTGAACGTTATATCATCTATCAGGCCCCAGTGAACATTAGCCCCTATCTTGATACGGGAGCGATCACGCAGATCAAGAACATCTTGGTGCATGTGGCACAGGCAGATATTTGACAGCGTCAATATTGTATCTGGCATCACCGTTAATTGCGCTCGAGGATCGGTGCTAAAGTAAATGCAGGCACCATTGCCATCAAGTGTCGCATTACCAGTAATTTTTATCGTTTGGTTCTTTCCTACGCATACACATTTAACCAGTGAGATGGTACCCGATACGTTGCCATCAAAAATAATCTCATCTGGGTTTGGCCCAACGCTACCAGAGAACGTAAAGTTTGCATCAACGGCTTCTTTAATCGTACCGCGATTAAGCAACGATAGATGGCCGGATGTCAGATCGGCTTCCAAGTTCGCTTCAGTAGTAGGAACGGCCAATGGCGCATAAACTTTACCACGATTAAGTGGCGAGTTAAGGCAATCAAGCCATAACGTTGTGCCATCAACCACAATGTTGCCCGTACCGGTATCAAAGGTCCAATTTAAAGGACCAAGTTGGAATGTGGATGGTCCATACACATAAAACGTACCGTTACTTGTTGTCAGGTTGTCATCAAGCTTGAAGGTGCTATTAGCAACACGCACCTGCGAACCAGCATTGCGCAAAATAATCTTGCCCGCCGTATCCCCAAGTCCGGTAATATGCACATCATTAATAAAGAGTGTCGAATCATTATTAACAATGATTTCACCACCCAGGCTTAAATCAAGAACACATCCATTGCCATTGATACTGTTAACACCTGTAAAAATCCAGGAACCTATCAAGTTCAATGAGCCGGTCAATACCAAATCTGCTGCGTTGTTGAGATGAAGATTGTTCGTCCATGCCGATCCGTATACACTACCCAATGTCAGACGATGATTGTTCAGTTCAATGGTACCATCGCCCAAAATTTTCACTTCATCGGCAAGCCCAAGATCGTTATCAAGAATGGCTGTACCGTTATTCAATACAAGATTTTTGTTAAGTTGGCTCTGAAGCGCAAGTGTCAATTGCGTAGAACCATTTGCAAGAATCACTGGATTATCAAAAAGTGGTTGGCCCTCAAGACGGTTCCCTAGGCCCGAAACGGCAAGACCATTAATAAGTGTTCCAGGCTCGGCACGGAAACGACCGCTTCCTTGAAGCCGTATGGAATATGTCGTACTTGGATCGTAGACCCCTTTCATGAGGGCCTCAAGTCCAGCAGATTCCAAAAGGCCCGCGTCAAACGTTATAGGCAATCCTGTAACTTCTGAACCTTTTTCCAGTTTCAACGTCCCATCGATCGTCAAATTGGAAGAACCAACATGAAAGTTACTACCAGCACCGATGTTAAAAGTCGACTCTCGACTACCGAATGAAACCGAAGCACTTAAAAATTGAGAACCAACAAAGATATATACAAATAAAAGTATGTTACTTAACTTCCTCATCCTACTCCTTCCTCAGAACTTATCCTTATTCTCCTCTACATTGATGAATAATCACCTCTTTTTTCTCATATACACATCTTATTGAAAGACCCATCTCTTAAAAAGCTCGATTGCTTCGTGATGTTTGATTCTAGATGTGACCATTACCCCTGTAAAGGTATTGAAGAAAAAAAATTATTTCAAGCTTCTTAACCGAACCAGTCAGGAAGATGCTTGGACCGATATATTCCCTTACTTTACGAGATTGATAGCACTATCAATCTCCTGACGAATCTTTTGAGCAGAAGTAATGAAATATTTTTGCTCTTCAGCATTCAGCTCAACGGGCAGACGTTCACACGAACCACTTTTGCGTACAACTGTCGGCAAGCTCAGACAAACATCCTTGACGCCATAAACACCACTCACCAACGTTGAAACCGTAAAAACGCGTGATTGGTCAAGAAGTATTGCCCGTACAATCTTGGCAACCACAAGAGCTATGGCATAAAAGGTTGCCCCTTTTCTGCGAATAATCTCATAGACAGCATTTTTGGCAGAAAAACATATTTTATCCATAACATCTTTGTCATACGCAGGCAATTGGGAAATGGGAACCCCGGCAATGGTCGCTTTACTCCACCATGCAAATTCAGAATCTCCGTGCTCCCCTAGAATATAGGCGGTTATGTCTTTTGGGCTGATATTAAAATGCTCTCCCATTAAATAACGCAGGCGCGCGGTATCAAGAACAGTACCCGATCCAAAAACACGACACGAAGGAAAACCCGAAAGATGGAGTGTTATATAAGTAAGAACATCCAAAGGATTTGTCACCACGAGAATAATACATTCGGTATTATGGCGCACAATATTGGGAATAATCTCTTTAAACATCTTCGCGTTTGTTTCCACCAGCTCTGAACGCGGTTGGCCCTGCTTCTGTGGTATTCCTGCCGCGACAACAACCACCGCAGCTCCCTTAACCAATGCAAAATCATCACCTGATTCAATATGCACTGATGTGGTAAATTGCATGCAATGCATAAGGTCAAGAGCTTCGCCATCGGCCTTATCTTTTTTGACATCAATAAGCGCGATCTCCGAAACGGTTCCGCTCATCATGAGGGCGTAAGCAGTCGTACTTCCAACACAACCAGCCCCAATTATTGCAACTCTTGCCGATGGATACTTTGAGACGTGTACCATGACTCTCCTTTCTCTTTTTTGCGTTCAGGCGTCATACTATCAGAATCATTATAATTATGGTAAGAATTAGCACATAATTTTTTTAGAGAAGGAGCTCTCATGAGTATCAAACCAGATACATGGATTCGTCTTATGGCTCAACATTCTAGAATGATTGAACCATTCGTTGAACGACAGGTTCGAACACAAGACAAAGCAACACAGAATGTCGTAAGCTATGGGCTGTCCAGCTACGGCTACGATCTTCGCGTTGCTGACGAATTCAAGGTATTCACCAACATCAATAACTCAATCGTCGATCCAAAAGAATTTAAGGAAGAATCTTTTGTATCGATGCACAGCAAAGTGTGCACCATTCCACCAAATTCATTTGCACTTGCACGTAGCATTGAATACTTCCGCATTCCACGCAACATACTCACTATTTGCTTGGGCAAATCAACCTACGCGCGATGTGGCATTATTGTTAACGTTACACCACTTGAACCGGAGTGGGAGGGACATGTCACCATTGAAATTTCTAACACCACTCCTTTGCCCGCACGAATTTATGCATATGAAGGAATCGCCCAAGTAATATTCTTCCAATCAGAAAATGAATGCGAAGTTTCATATGCTGATCGCAAAGGTAAATATATGAAGCAACAAGGCGTTACCCTTCCCATGATTTAGCACCATACCAAAGGAGAGAGTATGCCAGCAAAAAGCAAACGCGCTGCTGAAGCTGAAACATTGTTAACGCAGGTAAAAAAAATCAACACAAAATTTGTCGTCGTCACCGGCGGAGTCTGCTCTTCGATTGGCAAAGGGGTACTCGTATCGTCTCTTGGAGTACTCCTCAAAAAAGCTGGCTACTCTCTTGCCGTTGCAAAATGGGACCCCTATCTCAATGTTGACCCAGGAACCATGTCGCCTCTTGTTCACGGAGAAGTTTTTGTCACCGCCGATGGGGCTGAGACCGATCTTGACCTTGGACACTACGAACGCACCATTGGGCTCAATCTTGAACGAGATTCTTCTGTTTCTTCAGGACAAATTTATCAAGAAATATTGGAAGGCGAGCGTACCGGTGTTTTCTTGGGGAAATGCATCCAAATGGTTCCGCACGTTGTCGATGTCATCAAAAATCGACTCCTTGCTTTTGCACTTCGCCATAAAACTGATTTTGTTTTGACCGAAATTGGCGGCACCGTTGGCGACATGGAAGGAGAAGTTTTTCTCGAAGCACTCCGTCAGCTCAAAATGGAACTGGGCAGCTCACGCATTATGCATGTCCACCTCAGTCTTGTACCATTTTTAAGCTGGACAGGAGAGATTAAAACCAAGCCGACACAACACAGCGTAATCGCATTAAAACGTGCTGGATTAACTCCGGATTGTCTGGTACTACGCGCCGACCATCACGTCGATGCTGATGCCATTAAAAAATTGTCTATCATGTGTGAAGTCAAACCTGATTTCATATTCCAAATGCTCACCGTCGCCCCCGTATATCGCACCATCATTGCACTCAGCAAACAAAAGATGGGAGCAAAAACGCAACAGCATTTCGGCATCAAAACACCTAAAGCCCCCGATCTTTCTTCCTGGCAAGCCCTCATTGATCGCATCGCAGAGAGCAAACAAGTCGTTACGATAGGTCTTATCGCCAAATACGTTGGCAGTAATGATCCCTATATCAGTGTTGTTGAAGCAATTAAGGCAGCGGCCTTTCACCTCAAACGTCGTGCAAAAATTGTTGTCATCGAAGCAGAATCCCTTGAAAAATCATCTTATGGAAGCAACACTTCCGCATGGAAAAAACTTAAATCGCTCGATGGCATTGTAGTACCTGGTGGATTTGACGTTCGCGGCATCGAAGGAAAAATTCTCGCCGCACGGTGGGCTCGTGAACACAACATCCCTTACTTTGGGCTTTGTCTTGGTATGCAGATCATGCTTATTGAAGCCGCACGCTCACTTTTGCAACTGCCTAAGGCCAACAGCACCGAGTTTGACGCAGCGACCTCAGATCCTGTCATTGATCTCATGCCCGAACAACGGGCTATCAAACACAAGGGCGCAACCATGCGACTCGGATCGTATCCCTGCACACTTGTTAAGGGGACGAAAGCGGCAGCGGCCTATCACAAGACAGTCGTTGAAGAACGCCACCGTCACCGCTATGAAGTTAACAATGCCTATAAGCATGCATTTGAAAAAGCTGGTTTTGTATTTTCAGGAATTTATACGGCAAAAAATTTAGTCGAAATTGCAGAGTTCAAAAAGCATCCCTTTATGCTCGGCACCCAATTTCATCCCGAATTTCAGTCATCGCCACTGACGGTGCACCCTCTTTTTATGGCATTCATGAAAGCGGTGACAGAGAAGACGAAATAGGCTCTTAGAGCCTGTACGGAAATTAGAACATCGCCTTATGCTTCAACATTTTGGCCTGCCGTTGCAGCAGCTAGCACAACTTTAAAGCAGAAAGAAGATGCATCTACCACGCCGTCACCATCTCAAGATGAAGTTACTGCGCTCAAAGCAAAAAATGCTGACTTAGAAAAACGTATAAAAGAATTGGGAAAAGCAGTAAACGCGAAAACAAAGAGCAGAACAAAAAAACGACCACAGAAGAAAAATGCTGTCTCGGCTCAGTTTAAAGATATAGAGCAATAGCTTTAAGCAGTTACTTCTTTTTAAAGGTCAAAGATGGCTCTTGTCCAAGTAGCGCTGCAATATGAGCCACACTTGCCAGTGTTAAATTAAATATGTTTTTTTGCCTGAAGCGAGAATCTGAGCGTGTATCCCATCGCATCCGCTACTTTTGATAGCCTGGCAACTGTGGTTGACGTATAGCCACCACGTTCAAGACGAGCGATAGAAGGCTGTTGTGCCTTTAATCGTTTTGCGAGCTCTACTTGTGAAATATGCTTCTTTTTTCTTGCCTTAATAAATTGTTCGAGAAGTTCAAATTCAGGGCCAAGAGCGTCATATTCACTTTTGAATTCTTTATCTTTGAGCTTCTTTTGTTTATATGCTTTAAAACTTAAATTTTTGTTCATTTTGTCAACTCCTCCATGCGTTTTCTTGCTATATCTATTTCATGCGGCGGTGTCTTCTGAGTCTTTTTAATAAAACCGCTTAGTATGATGACAACATATTCTTTTCTAATACAAAAGAAGGCGCGTCAAAATAACATATTTGTTATATTACTCAATTATTCGTTAGCTGTACCTGCAAAGCGACACTTACTTGCGACAATAACCAACAAGACTAACGCCCATCGGCGGAGAAAAATTTTTATTCAAAAGATTGTTGTCCAGTGACAGCAGATAATATCCCAGCGAATTAAGCACACCGGGCATGAACGTCCCATTAACGCGCGGCTTGAGCCACCGCTCACATAATCTTTTTGCCGCAATAGGGGGAAAGAGCAGAGAGTTCCAGTAGAAAATCTTTTGTGACGCAAAAGGCGCCATGAGCGCATTGAGTGTTTTCTTGCCGTAGCGTCGATGATGATTAAGCGCCCGATCGTGGGCGCTAAAAAGCCATTGGTGCGCTGGTACGGTAAAAATAAGCGCCCCACCCTTCTTTAAAACTCGATACGCCTGAGCAACGGCAGAAGCATCATCAAGAATATGTTCAAAGACATCGCACGCCACCACAACGTCAAACATTTGATTGTCGTACGACAGACGGCAGGCATCCTCACACCGTTTTTCGACACATAACGCGTCATCAATCAATGCAAGCGCACGAGCATCAATATCTACCACATGAACTGCACCGAAGCGCTTCAATATGGCAAGGTCGTCGCCAGTCCCCGCTCCAAGGCTGAGAATCTTAAGCCCCGTTTGTGCGCCACAGGCTTTGGCCATCAGAACGGAAATAAGATCCTGTTTGGCTTTGAACCAGAAGTAGTTGCTTGTATTTCCAGCTTGAACATCTTTATAGTCCACACGATCCCCTTTTTTAGCAGACGGTGTATGGCGCTCAAGATCAGGAGCGAAGCGATGGCGAAGTCTGGCCCGCCATACGTAGCTACGAGCCGTTAGGCGAAGAGCGTAGTATGGAGAGGGTGGGATTCGAACCCACGATCCCGGTTTCCCAGGATAACCGCTTTCGAGACGGTCGCTTTCAACCACTCAGCCACCTCTCCAAAAACTTTAAGAACAGGGTCTTACTATAAAAGTTTCGTATGAAATTGACAAATGCGCGCTTTCAATTTTAAAAAACTAGTTGCTTTTTGCACTTGTTCGTCGCTATCATTAATGGAAACTTGACGCTTAGAATGCATATAAAGAGCGAAAAAGAGGCCATTGCTCTTCATCAGTATTTTTTGAAAACACAAATTTAAAAACTCAGGGAGATTTCGATGAACAACCTCAATACACGCGCAATTATTCTTGCTGCCGGAAAATCCACACGCTTTAAAACAAAAAAAACTAAATTGCTTTTTTCAATTTGCGGACAAACAATGATTTTGTATCCGCTTAAAATACTTGAGTCACTTGATATACCTATCACGCTTGTCCTTGGACACCAGGCTGATGACGTCATACATGAGCTTAATAAAAAACCGATCAACAATCTTTCATACATACTTCAACGAGAACAACTTGGAACAGGGCACGCCGTTGCGTGTACACAACACACCTGGGATAGAGATCATGTTCTTATTTTGTATGGTGATATGCCATTACTCACCAAAGAGCTGGTACAAAATCTTATCAACGAACACATTAAACACGATAACACTATCTCATTCTTTACGTCCTACGTCATAGATCCAATAGGCTATGGCCGCGTTCTTGAAAAAGACGGCAAATTCCTGATTGTTGAAGAAAAAGATTGTAACGACGAGCAACGTTACATCAACCGCATTAACGCCGGCATTTATGTAATGAAACGGGCATTTCTCCACGATTACATCTCAAAACTCGACAAAAGTTCAATCACCGGAGAAATTTATTTACCAGAACTCATCCGCATGGCTTGTGAAGCCGGGCTTCCTGTTCAAGCAATTTCGGTTCCTTTTGATAACATACGCGGTGTTAACACTCTTCAAGAACTCTGGGGCGTTGAACAAATCAAACGTTCAGAATTTATTAAGCGTTGGATGGCACGCGGCGTCCGCTTTGAGCTTGCACAAAGTATTCATATCGATATCAATGTCGAAATTGGACCCGGATCATTCATTGGAACCGGAGCCCATTTGTTAGGATCAACAAAAATTGGCGAGGAATGCTTTATCGGTGCGTTTTCGATCGTTGAAGACACAACGCTGGGAGATTCTTCAGTCATTCATTCGCATTCAGTTGTACAACGATGTTCTATTGGCAACAATGCGCATATTGGCCCCTTCGCAAGGCTCCGCGACAACAGCCGCATAGAAGACCATGTCGAAATTGGTAATTTCGTCGAAATGAAAAACTCCACCATTGGTGCCTATTCAAAAACACGTCACCTTAGTTATGTCAGCGATGCAACCATTGGCTCACAGGTGAAAACAGGTCCAGGCCTCATTATCAGCAATTTTAACGGCAGTCAAAACAGCAAAACGGTTATTGAAGATCGCGCTTTTGTCGAAGGCAACAACACGCTCATTGCACCAATTACTATTGGCAAAGATGCTCTCGTCACTGCCGGATCAACTATAAGCAACAATGTTCCTGCAGCAACAAGTGCTTCTGCTTGTATCCCTCAAACTAACTCACCACGCAGCATCACCCCACTCGCAGAAGACGATGATTCGGAAGAGTCACAAAAGAACCGAGAACACTACGACAAAACTTTTCAATTTACTGGCGCGATAAAAAGTAAAAAAGATCAACGAGCCGAATTTTAATGAAATTTATTCACACCGCTGACGCGCATTTTGGCGTTGAAAATTACGGCAAGATCGATACGAAGACGGGAATTCATTCCCGTCTTCTGGATTTTTCGAACAACTTCAAAGGCATTGTCGATTATGCCATCCAGGCCAATGTCGACTTTTTTCTTTTTTGTGGCGATGCCTATAAGACGGCTAATCCAACTCCTACGCAACAAAAGCTTCTTGCGCAACACATGCTCAGACTACACGCCGCTCACATACCCGTCGTTATTATCGTAGGCAACCACGATCATCCTCTAAGCTTTGGCAAGGCACACGCATTGGATGTGTTTGCCTATTTACCACTTGATGGTTTTTATGTTTTTTCCAAGCCAGACCTAATCACACTCACCACCAAATCAGGACCGATACAAATTGTCGGCATTCCTTGGCCTCTACGCAATCATGTTGTAACCAGCCACCTTCATCGTTTCAAAGATCATAATGAGATTACGGCTTATCTTTCTGAAAAAATTGGCGACATCATAACTGCATTCGCTGAAAAGATAGATCCGTCAACGCCCGCTCTTTTGGCTGGCCATCTAACGGTAAACTCAGGAAAATTTTCGGGTTCAGAAAAGTGCGCGATTTATGGCTCCGACCCCGTTTTTATGCCATCGCAGCTTGCTCGCAAAGAATTTGATTATGTCGCCCTAGGTCATTTGCACGGGCACCAAAATCTTAATCCATCTGGTGCTCCTGCTATCGTGTATCCGGGCTCATGCGAACGGGTTGATTTTGGTGAACGCAAAGAACCAAAAGGATTTTGTGTGGTTACCATTGAAAACAATGGCGGTTCTAAGAAATGTTCATATGAATTCATCACACTTCCTACACGGCCCATGCTTCACCTTGAGATTGTTCTTGAGCCACTTGGTGACCAAACACAGCAGGTGTTGAACGTCATCAAGAAACAGGTACTCGATGATGCGATCGTAAAAATTGTTTATCACCTTCCCGAAGGGAAAAATGACAATGTTGATCTGACTGCCCTACAAAATGCATGTCAAAAAGCTCTCTATCTTGTCGGCATTTTTCCCATTCACCAACCAGCACCGCTACGAGAACGCCGAGCAGCGCTCAAAGTTGATATGGACTTCGCCACGCTTCTCACCCATTATTTTCAAACTAAAGAGCATCTTCGCGAACGCACAGCAGTTTTAATTGAAAAAGCTTTCACGCTCAAGCAAGATCTTGAACAGGCAGAAGATTAGACGTTGTGCTGCATCACGTTGATACAACATTTCAAATACAATCGGAAACAACGTCTGCTAGGCACATATCGAACATTCATGACACTCAATATAGTTATTGGACGTCCCTTTTTGCTTGACATAAAACACCCACCTTGTTACCATGTGCGATGTAAAATTTTGACATTATTTTAGAAGATAAGAAAAGTTCTTATAGGTCCCTAAAAGAACAATACGTAAAAGTATTGTTCGCCCCCCCAACCCTCCAGCTTGTCCTAAGTTGGAGGGTTATTTTTTGTAACCAACTAACTGGCTTGCAGGTCCTTGCACAATCGTCTGATCACAAGAGAAAACTCCACGTACAAGATATGCATATTTTTTTCGTTGAACCACAGAAGACGTATCAACAAAACATGTCTTCTTAATCGGCTTTTTGGTGATAGGCTTTTTGGGAACGAAATAGCCACGTGCTGAACGATACACATGATAGCCTTCAAACGATAATTGAAACTTTGCGTTCTTCTCGATTAACGTCAGATCAATAGGATGCCATGTAAGATGCGCACCATTTTTTGATAAGATAACCTGTAATCCGCGAACAGACGGAAGCGAAAGTTTGCTGATCTTGACCTTCACTTTTTCTGGAAATTGAAATAGCGTACGCTGTTTTCTACCGCATGAAGTACATGCAAGGCATAATAATACTATGAAAATACGTAAAAGCATGTTACTTAACGAGGACCGGAAAAGATCAACACAAATTCATCAACGGCTTTTCGTAACCCTACAAGAGCCTGTTCACTCAAATCCTGCGTTTCAAGAATATTTTGATAAACATCACCGTGTGTTGCTTTAACATATGAAGCAAATTGGGTTACAAACGGCTTGACCAAATTGAGCGCCAATTTATCTAAATAATTTTCTTTAAGCAGAAAGAGGAAGAGCGTTTGATCAACAAATGAGTACGTCTCGTGTTCAGCTTGGCGCAAAATTTCAATCGCACGGCGCCCACGCTCCAGCGCTCGTTGACTTGTTTTATCTAATTCTGAACCGAACTGCTCAAAAGCAAGCAGTTCATTATATTGTGCAAGCTCAAGCTTGAGGCTTCCCGAAACTTTTTTCATCGCACGAGTCTGCGCCGCAGCGCCAACACGCGATACCGACAAGCCAATGTTGACCGCAGGACGAGTTCCCTTGTTAAACAAATTGGTATCTAAAAAGATTTGTCCATCGGTGATAGAAATTAAATTCGTCGGAATGTAGGCCGAAATATCATCGCCTTGAGTCTGAATCACCGGAAGCGCGGTCAAAGACCCTCCACCACGCTCGCTGTTTAATTTTCCGGCACGCTCCAAGAGACGTGAATGTATGTAAAAAATATCACCAGGATATGCTTCACGGCCTGGAGGACGACGCAGCAGCAATGAAAGTTCACGATAGGCTATGGCATGATTACTTAGATCATCATAAATAACCAATGCGTCGCGGCCCTGTTGCATAAAATATTCACCGATGGTGCAACCAGTGTAAGGGGACAGATACTGATTAAGTGCAGGCTCTTTTGCATCAGCATCGACAATTATTGAATGTTCAAGTGCACCAGCTTTATCAAGCTCATAAATAATGCGTGCTGTGTGCGACTGTTTGTGTCCAATCGAAACATAAATACAGATAACATCTTGATTTTTTTGATGAAGAATAATATCAAGTGCTATAGCAGTTTTACCCGTGCTACGGTTTCCAATAAGCAATTCGCGCTGACCACGTCCAATAGGAATGAGACTATCAATAACGGTAATACCCGTTTCCAGAGAACGGTTAATTGGTGCACGATAAATAATACCCGGAGCTGTGCGCTCAATAGGCATTTTTTGTGAAGCATCGATAGGGCCTAGGGCATCCATTGGCCTTCCGGTTGCGCTCAAAACGCGGCCGATCAGATGATCGCCCACCGGCACACCAAAAACAGAGCCTGTTCGACGAGCAATTTCCTGCTCAACCACAAAAGCACCGCTCTCAAGCAAAACAACCGAAACAAAATCTTCGTCAAGATCAAAAACCATGCCCTTGGCACCGTTCTCAAACTCGATCAGCTCGCCAAAAACGGCATCGGTTAAGCCATAAATCTTACAAACATTATCGCCAATTTTTATAACCGTACCAATTTCTTCAAGATGTTCTGGAGCCTCGCGCAGCGAGTCTTCTAATAGCGAAATAACATCCATCTCTCTTTGCGTCATAGTCCCACCCGTTGAAGCATAGAGCGCTTAACATCACGCAGTAAGGCCCGAATCGATCGTTCCCATAGCCACGCATCACCTTTAATTCTTATTCCACTAATGAGCTCAGGACAAATCATAAAATCCACCTTGATTGCATCAGCATGTGTACGACGTCGCACAAAATCAACGATACGTTTTTTTTCAGATTCCTTGATATCATTTGACAGCGCAACCGAAAACATCGCCACTGCTCGCCGTTTCCAATAAAGTTTTGTAATTTTTTTTATAGTGACATTAAGTAATGCAAGTCTTCGATGGCGATAAAGCATGATCACTAGCTGCCGAAATGGTGCCCCAAGTGAATAATGCTGCATAAGCCGTTGAATCATATGCTCCTTTTGGTCATGTGTCAGCGTTTTGAGCATTAAATAAACTAATATGCCGCGACGCAAGGAGATGACCGAAGCAAACGTGCGTAACCGATCTATAAAATCCTCTGTCAGCGTTTCGCCATACACATTACAAAAAGCAGTAGCATATTTATGCGCTATAATTTCATCAGTAACGACCATAACCCTAAGAGCCTTCAGTATCCAACTGGTCAATGATACGCGTCAAAAAATGATTACTTGCAGCAGAGCGATAGCGATTTTCAAGTTTCTCGGTAGCCCTGGTTACAGCTTCAGGAACGCTTCTTTCAATACATTTTGAAAGAGCAACGTAGTGATTCTGCAGCACACGCTTTTCTGCAACCTTGAGAATAATTTCTTCATTCTTCAGTTCTTGCTGCCTCTTCTGCTCTAAAAGCGCCGCATGCCAAACCTGAACATTACGCTCAAGAAGCGTCAACATCTGTTTCTGGTTGTACATTTGCCCAGCTAAACGTTTTTGAGTTGAAGCAAGAAGCTTTTCTCTTCCCCAAAGTTCTGTTTGTTCTTTTTTTTCTTGGGCAACTGCCGCAGCCATCATAGGAAGAAGATATACTTTGATCAAATCGTAGAGTTTGTAGAGAAGTAATGAAAAAATGCACAAACGAAATAAGAGTTCAATAACCCCAGCATCAGTATGCATCATTGGCCTTGGTAACAAGAATGTCGCACATTGCTTCTGTCACAGCCTCAATGTCATTACGCGTTTGAGATTCTATTTTTATCAAAGGGATTTCTTTGATTTGAGTGCTAATAGGAGCGTATCGCACACGTACATGTTCCTTAAAATCACTTATGCCTTTTTGCTTCTCTTCTTGTATCTTGAGAAGAGCATGCTCGCGATCTTTAAGACTTTCGCGCAGGAGCTTCTGCGCTGTTTCTTTGTTGTTCAATACACGCATAACAGGTGAGAAGATAAGTTTGCGCAACATAAAGTAACTCACCCAGAAGTTCGCGATTTGAATGATGAACGTTACATTGATACCCATCGCTCACCAGTATGTTTATCCCCCGTCCAACGTTTTATTTTCCTACATAAAAAAGCAAAACCAACGAAATAAGAAGTGCATAAATCGCCGTTGATTCCACAAATGCAAGCGCCAGAACCATGGCTCTGATAATCACACCGGAGCTTTCAGGCTTTTTCCCAATGCTTTCACATGCCCTACCACCGATAAAACCCAATCCCAAGGCAGGGCCAATTGTCCCAATACCCATACAAACACCAGCGGCAATATACGCGGCAACCTTTGCTAACTCAACATCTGCCATGGAGTCTCCCTGAAATTTACAATACCTTACATATCAATCAGGCATATTCACTATTTTCAGTATAAGTTTTTTATTCCGGAAAGGAATACCTAGCTCAAAATTCGCCTAATATACCGACTCACTATGCCCACTTGCACGAAGAGCCCCGGGGGCAATCTGATTTTTTTTGTCCAAACTGTCTATAAAATTACGAATTGCGGTAAGATGGCACGCCGATTCGTGGGTATTACTTTCAAAATCTTGATCACCATCAAGTACAAGCACCGGAACATCCTTAATCGAGGCTATTGGTTCAACCGCACGTATTAACCAATCATCATGCCTGTCATGAAGCCGCTTGACGTAGGCCAGCGAAACTTCTGATTCTTCATGACGATGTCGCCAGGCAATACGCTGATAAGCAACTTCGGGGCTGGTACGCAGATAAATAAAGCCTTGTGGCCGGGGCACAAAATTTTCAGACACCCACAAAAACCATTCCCTGTAAATATTCCATTCAACTTCATTCATAGTCCCAAGCTCGTAACACGTCTTGGCAAAACAGAAACGATCACAATAAATTGATCGTTCAAGAATATGCACATTTTTGTCCATATGTTCGAGCTGCTGCTCTAAAATAGCGTGGACACGTGTCAAAAATGCATACGACTGAAAAGTATATGCCCAGCGCGGCGTATCGTGGTAAAAAAGGTCGAGTAGATTGCCACCTGGTCCAACATTTTGCCACTTATCAGTTGGCTCTTGAATCACATTAACATCCGAAAGAGTTGTGAGTAATCTGAGCAACGTCGATTTACCTGCACCCATATTACCTTCAAGAATAATCAATTTTCGGTTTGGCCTATGCGTAACGCTCATCGATCAACCCTTATTCATGTTTCTGTTATAGTTAGGTTCAAACACATCCAGGAAAGTATACCTTAAGTTTTGGTTCATCCAGAGTCTGTTAGGAATAATCATGGCCAATGCCACATCACACACCTACACCATGAAAGATCTTAAAGAAGCGTGGGCACTTATACAACATGCCAGCCACATAACACTTCTCACACACAACGATCCAGATGCAGATGGAATGTCAGCATGCGCCGCGCTTTCCCATGTATTTGAAAATATCGGCAAAAAAATTGAAACCATCTATCCCAATCAGCCAGAATTTCCAACAGAACGTCAGGCACGCACTATACTTATTAACAAACACGTTCAAAAGCCTGATCTTATTATCATTGTCGACACGGCTCGATTCGAACGCGCTTATTTCCCCCAGGAATTTTCATCCATACCACTCATCAATATCGATCATCACACGAGCAACAATATCAAAGGTTTATTTAATTTCGTTAATCCAGATGCTGCAAGTGCCTGTGAAGAACTTTTTGTTATCCTGCACGCGTGGAATGAACCGCTTGTTGATCTTTATGTCGCGCAGAGCTTATTGTGCGGTACTCTTTACGACAGCCAAGTTTTTCAAACATCTTCTACAACTGATCGAACACTTGCCGTTGCGCTTGAACTTATGCATCGTGGAGCAAACCTTTTTGAAATCAAAAACGAATTACTTTCATCAAAAAATCCCCAGATAATTGCGTTATGGAGCAAAATTCTTGCCACCGTTACTCTTTCTCCAAGCAAAACAGCTGCGTGGGTGCTCATTCGGCAGTCAGACATGAAAGAACTTGGGGCCAAGCCGTCATCACTAGTCGGCATTAATAATTTTTTAGGACAGATCTGCGGCATTGATGTAACGGCTATTTTTTATGAAACCGAGACAGGGGAAATTAAAGTTTCGCTACGTTCTAAAATTACTGATGTTAATGCGTTGGCTCAACGCTTTGGTGGAGGCGGTCATAAATATGCGGCCGGCGTTAGACTCGAAAAACCATTTGATACTGTCGTTGCTGAAGTCACCAAACTTTTAAAGTAACTCGGTCTGTGCTACCACTCTTCGTCACCCAAAAGCCCACTGACGGAATCGTAACTCATTGAGCCAGATAAGAGCACATGCGCGCCAGCCAAGGCATTTACGCGAGCATCGTATGAACTTCCCTGAGCACTTTGCCCAAAAACAATGCTGTTAGAGAGTGCTTGAGTTGTGGTGCTATTCACAAAATCGCATTTGTAGACCTCGATCTCTTCATGACCGGCCCCGGGAGTCTGTCCACCAATTGCCAAATATCGGCCATCAGGTCTCCAGTTAACTGAATGCACCGTAGTACCATAATCAATTTGCGCACCTGAAATCAGCGTTAGCGCTGCACCATCAAAACTATAAATTTGAGCTTCAAAAACACTTGGTGTTGGCCCGCTACCGGCAATTGCCAAATACTTCCCATCAGGACTCCAATTTGCCGATAAAACACCAGCACCATAATCAACCTGCGCGCCTGGAACAAGTGTCAACGATGTACCAGTAAATCTATAAACCTGTACTTCAAAAACACTTGGTGTTGGCCCGCTACCGGCAATTGCCAAATATCGACCATCAGGGCTCCAATTTACCGAATTAACAGCAGATCCATAATCGACCTGTGCCGCAGAAACAAGAGATAACGATGCACCATTAAATCTATAAACTTGAACCTCATTACCGCTCGTCGGGTTGGTACCGCCAATCGCTAAATAATTCCCATCCGGGCTCCAGTTCAATGCTATAACATTTGCTCCATAATCGACCTGTGCACCTGACACAAGCGATAGCGATGTGCCATTAAAGCTATAAACTTGGACCTCTTTACCACTCGTCGGCGAATTACCTCCAGTCGCTAAAAAGCGGCCATCAGGGCTCCAACTTACTGGATAAACTTCAGTACCCCAACTGATGCTCGCAACAAGTGTCAAAGCGGTGCCATTAAAACTATAAACCTGTACTCGTTTCGAACCTGTTACATCAACCCCCCCAGCCGCTAAATACCGACCATCCGGGTGCCAATTAAGACGGCGCACATAGCCGTTTGTGCTAAAATCGAATTGTGCGGCAAGCGTGAGTGTTGTTCCATTAAAACTATAGACCTGTACATCATTACCACTTGTTGGTGCGTTCCCACCAATTGCCACATACCGACCGTCAGGACTCCAGTTGACTGAGAAAGCAGATGAACCGTAATTTTGTTGTGCTCTTAGGGTAATCGAGGTCAATGTAAGTGTCGTATCGCTTCTGCATGCAACGTTATTATCAAATGCAATAGTGCCCTTGGAAAATCTACAGCCGGTCTGCGTTACTTGTACGCTGCAACCATCAAGATAAAGCATCGCGGTTGCATCAACCATGCGAATAAAACTGTTATTTGTATAGGTATTGTTAAGCGCATAAGGTGCATCGGTAAACGTTGCAGGCGCCACTGAAAATGTTGTGTTGATACCAAAATACCAACAGGCTCCTGACGTTATAAAGCTTGGTACCGGCGACATATAAATAAATGCTGATGTTCCGGTTATCGCAACATCGTTATGGATAAAGAGTTGCCCACTAGGAAATAAAAAATCTCCCACCGGTGTAACAACAACATCATCAAGCGCCAGCTTACTTGTCAGCGCAGCACAGCGGATGGGAGGAAATGTTGACGCATGTTGCTGGTTGGTGATGGTCATATTGCAGAGTGTCAACGTCACATTGGTATCAACAAAAATTTGAGAATTTGCTCCAATATTGAATGTGTGCCCCTTGGCATCAATAACAAGATCTTTGGTGATATGCATAATTTTATTTGATGGAATTGTAACATCACCATCTAAAATAAGTCGACATCCCTTGCCCCCAAGATTGCCACCTGAACTAAAGGTCACTCCATCTGCTAAAACAAGATCACGCAGCAGAAGCAATGTTCCCGTCTCCCGTAAGTCAATAGCACCAGAAACAGAAAAGAGCACATCCATACGCACGCACGCATCGGGCAATACGGTAAAGCCATTATTCAAACGTACAAAGCCTTGAGCAGCGTCATTTTTACGAAACACATAGGGAGCGGATTGATAGTTGGGTTGCGTAGTTATGGAAATGAGGCTTGTTGCGGCAAGGTTAGCGACACATATGATGTACGTGAGGACAATGCAGGGAAACAAAAAAAACTTCTTCATCACTTTTTCTCCGGACTCTTCGCATACTACGCATTCACATTATCGTAACTCATTCCCCCCGATAATTTCACTTGCGCACCTGCTAAAACATTGACATGCGCATCGTAGATACTTCCTTTTACTCTATCGCCAAAAGCAATGCTATTGGAGAACGCTTGTGTGGCGGTACTATTCACAAAATCGCATTTGTAGACCTCGATCTCTTCATGACCGGCCCCGGGAGCCTGTCCACCAATTGCCAAATATCGGCCATCAGGTCTCCAGTTAACTGAATGCACCGTAGTACCATAATCAATTTGCGCACCTGAAATCAGCGTTAGCGCTGCACCATCAAAACTATAAATTTGAGCT
>JBAZSL010000021.1:0-21706 GCA_041662445.1 Candidatus Babeliales bacterium | reverse complement strand
CCTTAATCGACTTCATTAAGACCGCTTCATAAAAAAGTTTAATCCAATAATCAAACATAAGCGCATAAAAATCATAAAAAACCATCATATTATGCGCCACAAGGTAATCATCCAATTTCTTTTTTACCGGCTGAGACGAATTTTTTGCCTGCTGCAATGAACCGGCAAGCACTGATCGCCAGAAATCCTCCTCATCTTGTTCGGTAGGAAGATAAATTTTTGTAGTTGCTGGATCGCAGTATGCCGTACGCATAAATTCACTCATCCAACTAAGTTGATCGGTAATGAGCTCCCAATAACGCGTGATCTTAAATCCTTGGGGACGATTAACAAAATAAAACCATGGCTTATTGGTAATGAGGGTAACTACCTCTGCAAGGGCTTTTTCAAACTCTTGCGGCGTCATGCCAACAAAATATTCTCGGCACATCACAAAGACCTTGGGATAATACGTGGCCAAATAATCCCGGTAAAAATCAAATGATTCGGCGTTGTTCTCTGATGGCTGTGGTGCACAACATGCCACAGACCACAACACTATCAACGTAAAAAAAATATACCTATGCAGCTTGTTGAGCCGCAGATAGAAATTTTTTGCCATACAAAAGCACACCTGTTACATGCGCCATGCGCAGACATTCATTATAAATGTTACCATATATCTCGGGCCCCTGTTGTGGCGTCTGCCCGAGTAAAAATTTTTCTTCGTGCTCAATCACCTCGTTAACCAGCGAGCATAGTTGCATGATCGATATCTGTAATTGTTCAATTTGATGCGCATCTAACGATGAACGCTTCAGGGCCGCGAAAACAAATCCTGCCCAATCTTCAAAGGATTGTACAAACGCAGCGTTATCGATAATAACATCGCGCATAATGTACGCATGTATTTTGTGTTGCAACGGACCAGCTGGCTCTTGCAAAGCAGCGCACAAACGAGCGCACGAGTTATCAAGACGAAGGTGGTCAGCTAGCATCTTACGCGTCAGCACAAGGACGTCGTCTTCATCATTGCCACCCAACAAGCTCGCAGCACCATTGTAGGCTCGCAGCAAAAGATGATCGATTGCAAAAAGCACCGTGCCGACAGCAAAAAGGCAACCGGCACTTTTTGCATAATGTTTGAGCATAGTCGCAAACGGTTGCGCATAAGGCTGCACAATCGGCATATACGCAGGCCTGCTCTCATGGAGTGATTCATAAATACTCGACAGAGATCTCGATCGCCCAACAGGCCTATCGAGCAGCGTAGACGCTTGATCCTTCTTGGACGCTCTATAGAGCGCATACACCGCTCCCGCAACCGCAGCCCCAAGCGTGGCATATCCAACATATTTTTTTATGGTGCGTGTTGAGAGACGATCACTCCATTCTTTTTGGCGCGCTTCAAGCTGGGCGCTTGTAATACGTTCAAGCTGTATAACGCTTTGTGGCGCTGGCGATTGAGGGACAGCACCATGTGTTGTCAGCATCATCATACTTACCGCAAGAGTTACACTGCGCAAAAGCACCATGATATTTTACCCTTTATCTCAATCCATGAATGGCATCATCATCTGAATACCTGTTGCTCATACCATTCATCTCGCGTAAATAGTCACGTGACTTACTGAGCGCATTACCGGTTGCAGGCATTGCCTGAAGTTGTTTCTGATCAATTGTGCCAATAAGCCGCTTAAATAGATTGTCGATATTTTTCTGCATCGCAACAATAAGCATCTTGTTATTATCAAGTGAAGCATCAAGTGCTTTGAGCGAACTGCATTGCAACAGAATTGCTTCTATCTCCAACAACCGCTGCTTTAATTCACGCGCATAAAATACAGTTGGTTCCTGTTGGTTATAGTAACCAACATGTTGATCGATCTGCATGATGCAATAGTCAAATTGACGCGCATATCCAAGTACTAAAATTTTCCATGCCATGAGGGTTTGTTTTTCTTCGTTGCCAGGGTCAACATCACGGAGCGTTTTATCAATTCCCCGCATACTGGCAAGGCCATTCTTGTCGAGCAGCTGCCTGATATCATCAAGGCTTCCGGCAACAAGACTTTGCCATCCCAAAAGTTGGGTTACTTGAAAGGAACTACACCCACCATGGATAATCTTTCCGATCCAATGAAAGAGCTCAACTACTTGTTCGATCGCCCAATCCAACGGTCCTCCTACAATTTTGCCAATGGCATCCTTTATGGGCTCGCGCATCGCATCGGCTATGCCACGACAAACAAGTGCCGTCCCACCAAGCGTAAGACCTGTAAGCGGATCTGGGACTGATTCAAACTGCATATCAGCGCCACCAAGGCCAATGGCAAACGCAACGCCCAGCACATTATCTTTTTTGGCAAGGCTTTGTATCTGCCTCGTCACATTTTCATCTATCTCTTTAAGAGTGTTCGGGTCTAAAACATCATGCTTTTCACGAATATAGATAAGCGTATCGATCAGCCGGTAAAGTGTTTGCACTTTTTGCAACATCCGACTGCCCTGTCCGAGACCACCAAGCAAGCCATTCTGCATGCCAAACATATCTCCATACGCACCATTATAAGCATAATTAGCACCACCGCCACGAGGCCGCAGCGCACCAAAAGCATCATCCGAAAGTATGAGAACACACAAGGCAATTCCTGCGATCCGTAAACAAGATCTCAACGTTGTCATTCACTCACCCAATCTAGATATTTGTATGTTTTTTCGAGGCTGTAGTATAGCAGCGGAGTCACACAGGGCAAGAAGTTAGGGGGATACTGGATATTTTTTGCTCATTCATACAAAAAAAGCACCCCGGGAGTGGCTTTTTTTGTATGAATGAAATATTATTGGTGCATAAGAACTTTGAAACACGCGGGGATGTAGCTCAGGTGGTAGAGCGTCTGTCTCGCTCACAGAAGGTCAGCGGTTCGAATCCGCTCATCTCCAGTCTTCGCTCAGAAAAGTATCGCTGAAAGAATTCTGAGCTTCCGCCGTCGCTCCTCCGGAGCTATGGCGGGACAAGACGACTGGCAAGTCACCTGTCCTTCGTAGCTACGAGCAAAGCGAGAGCGTAGAAGGATTGAAATAACTTTTTTCAGATAGAGAGGCGTAGCTCAGTTGGTAGAGCATCCGCGTCACATGCGGAGGGTCAACGGTTCGAGTCCGTTCGCCTCTATTCTTTATCCGGCGATCACAGAAATAATCGATAATCAGTATTAAAGATTTTTGCTAGCTTGCGGGCCATCGCCTTGCCAATGGTTCGCTTCCCATGTTCCATCGCTGACACATGTGCTTGGCGAATATTAAGACGACGAGCGAGTTCAGCCTGCGTCATTTCGTCACGGGAACGGCATCCGCGAATAGTTGCCCCAACTTTTCCATATTTTTGATAAATGTGTTTAAAGGCTTCATCGACTGTAACATAATCTTCAGCATCATCATTTTGGGCAATACAACGCAGAAGAGCAAGAAGCCTAGTCTCTTCCTGATGGGATATTATAAATCTTTTATAGGTTTTACCCTGAATAATAACGTGAACTGTATTATCAATATGGCGCGTTCTCATGTGTCCCGGCATAATACACCTCAACAATTCTAATCTCTTTGTTTACAACCTCCCAACACACAACAAATGTTGGTCTTCCCGATTTAATATGACAGTGGTAATGATTGTCATGGCCCCTGAGCTTACCAAAATTTTTCCAGTTGCAGCGCAACGGCCCCAATGTTTCAATCTCGCGTGCCAAGAACCAGAACGTCATAGCAACATCGATTGGCAACTTATCAATGCCCTTAAGCACACTTTTTTTGACCGAAACTTGCCAATTCACCGAACAAACCTCAATAATAATATACCATTTTTGGGTATATATCAAATTTACAAAACAGGCTTTAGATACTTACCCGTAAGACTCTTCTTGCACTCAGCAATTTCTTCAGGCGTTCCAGCAGCTACAATATAACCACCCTGCTCACCGCCTTCGGGTCCAACGTCAATCACATAATCAACTGATTTAAGAACATCCAAATTGTGTTCGATCACAAGCACCGAGTTACCGCGATCGACAAGTTTGTTGAGTACTAAAAGAAGTTTTTCAACGTCGGCTGAATGAAGCCCGGTTGTTGGTTCATCAAGAATGTAGAGCGTGTTGCGGTCACGCTTAGCAAGTTCATTAACTAACTTGATACGTTGCGCTTCGCCGCCCGAAAATGTCGTCGATGACTGTCCCAATTTGATGTAATCAAGACCAACTTCGCACAAAAGATCTAAGCGTTTTTTAATGCGTGGAAATGTGACAAAAAATTCTCGTGCCTCAAGCACTGACATGTCGAGTATTTGGGCAATGTTTTTATCTTTAAAGGTAATCTCAAGCGTCTGTTCGTTATAGCGCAACCCTTTGCAGGTCTTACATATAACGTACACATCTTCGAGAAAATGCATTGAAACTTTAATTGTGCCATCACCATTACACGAAAAGCAACGGCCATCGGCAACGTTAAAACTAAACCGTCCAACTTTATATCCGCGCGCATTGCTCTCTGGCAACGCGGCAAAAAGCTCTCGAATCTCGTTAAAAATTCCAAGATAGGTCGCAGGATTTGAACGCGGCGTTCGACCGATAGGGCTTTGATCAACCATCACAACGTTGTTAATAGCCTCAAATCCTTCAAGCTCATCAAAATGACGGCTCAACAGATACCCGGTCTGGAAATAGTTGTGCAAGGCTCCCGCAAGTGTTTGCATCACCAAACTACTTTTTCCCGATCCAGAAACACCTGAAACGGCACTTAAAACGCCAAGCGGAAACTGTACCGTAAGATTTTTGAGGTTATTGGCACGCGCTCCTTTGAGCGTCAAGAACCCTTTTACTTTACGACGCTGCGCAGGAACATGGATATACCGTGTACCTGCCAAAAAGGCACCCGTAAGCGAATTTTTATTACCCGCTACGACGGCTGGTGAACCACACGCTGTTACTTTACCGCCAAGAATACCGGCAGCCGGTCCCATATCCACGAGATAGTCCGCTGCACGAATGGTATCCATATCATGCTCAACAACCACCACGGTATTACCTAAATCGCGGAGCGTCTTGAGCGTTTGAATAAGCCTATCGTTATCACGCTGATGCAGGCCAATACTCGGCTCATCAAGAATATAAAGCACCCCACTCAGGGCGGAGCCTATCTGCGTGGCAAGACGAATACGTTGTCCTTCACCACCAGAAAGCGTTCGCGCAGAGCGACCAAGCGTTAGATACGAAAGACCAACATCATCCAAAAATTTTAAGCGGGCCAAAACCTCACGCAAGAGCGGTGCTGCTATCTCGCGGTATTCACCTTCAAGACGTAATTCTTTGCCGAACTCGATCAGTGCTTCAATACTCATTGAGCAGAGATCATGAATATTTTTTCCGGCAATCCTGACCGCACGAACTTCATCACGCAGGCGAGTGCCGCTACAATAACCGCACGGAGTTTCTTGTGGGCTGCGATGAAAATAGAAAGATGGGCACGCAGTTTCATCATCACTATTACTGGGCTTGTTCTGATAATCTCCCGGCTCATACGTAAAGCCTAAGCCGTGACAATTGGGACACGCGCCCAAAGGAGAGTTGAACGAAAAAAAACGCGGTTCAAGTTCGGGGAAAGAACGCGCACAATCAAGACAAATGCGCTTGGATGAATACAGTTGCTCACGCCCCTGCTGGTCAATAACACTGCACACGCCACCGTTGACACCAAATGCTTTTTCTATCGCTTCTTGCAGTCGAACAATTTCAGCATCAGATAATTGTATACGATCAATAAGGACACTGATATTGTGTTTAAAATTTTTATTAAGTTTGAGGGCATCAATATCTTGCTCACGTTCAAAACGATGTTCTGTTCCATTAACCATGAAACGATAGAAACCGCGCTGGAATAAACGCCGCAATTCGTTCCTGAACTCACCTTTTTTCTCAACGGCGATAGGTGCAGCTATGGTCACCATATGACCGTTAAATTTCTGCAAAAGTGTTTTGGTAATACCTTCAGGAGACTCTGCACAGATAGGCTTATCGCACGAAGGACAGTGTGGTATACCAACACGCGCAAAAAGGACGCGTAGATAATCATAAATTTCAGTAATGGTACCGACAGTAGAACGAGGATTGTACCCAACGGTTTTTTGATCAATCGCTATTGCGGGACAAAGCCCATCAATTTTATCCACTGCTGGGCGCTTAGAAATACCCAAAAATTGCCGCGCATATGAAGAAAGCGATTCAACATAACGACGCTGACCCTCAGCGTATAAGGTATCAAGCGCAAGCGAACTTTTACCAGACCCTGACGGCCCGGTAATCACTACAAGTTTTTCTTTTGGTATATCAACGTCCACGGAGCACAGATTGTGTTCACGAGCCCCACGAACGCGAATGATTCCCTTGTCCATAACCCCACCACTTTTTTATGCGTAAGTTTCAGGTTGAAATGCTACTTGTTTACAGAAATTTAAGTATACCAGCTTTACCGCAAAGAGCATGCTCCAGCAACGTTTTCTGCCTAAAATACCCTTTTTTTGCCCCCTGCTCTCTTGTCTATAAGAAATTTCATAAAAACGAAGGCATTTCTCACCCCAAACATCATATTTTATTGCAACAATTCTTGTCGTTGTTTTATGGTCGGTGAGAAATACTAAAAAATAGCGCTAAGGAGATTCTATGATGATACAAAAATGGCACAAAGAGTTTGTTTTTGTGGTAGTAATATGTTGCAGCGTGCTGATCAACGACCACATAGGCGCGTCCATCGCATCAGATGTCCCTATTGTCAAAGAAGAGCTTGCGCTCATTGATATACCACTGACAGAAGCACCACAATTAGAGAGAAAAGCAGACATTCATGCATTAACAACTGAAGACCTACAAGCAAACTATGATTTTCTTTTCGACACACTTCGCTTTGTTAACTATCGCGTTCAAACAATTTTCCTTCATAACCTTATGCAACATTCTTACACCACCTACGGATTATGGAGAAAACTTTTTACCGATTTAGTAATATTTGCCAAAAAGCTTGATGCCGCCACAAGCTCCATTGACCAAGAACAAAGCCAAAACAACCTTGAAGCGCTGCAAAACGAGTCCATTGCTTTGGTTAAACAAATCAACGGACTTCTTTTGGCAACACAGCAAGCAGTAGAAAGCATCATACAATATCGCGATTCACTTAAAGATGACGTATTACCCCAACGCATACGCGCGACACTTACAAGTATTTCTCTGGAAACCGTTGAGGAACTTAAGCAGGCATGCACCAACATTATCCAAGGGGATCAGGTACGGGTTTTTGCCGTCACCATGCAATTTGAAAACCTGCACGACAACTGGACTGCGTACACATTTAAAAAACCGAATATCAGTGATCCAGACAAACAGGCGCGTGAAAAATTTTCACAAAGCTTTGAAGAAATCCGTTCCATAACAACACCGCTTGCTGCTTCCATGCGCACACAGTTTTTTAAGGTTCTTAATGAAGATGCGCTCGCACCGGCAGAGTTCCAACACTTTGCTGAAACATTTATTTACAAAATGGTTCCGAGCTCCGGCCTGAAAAACATCCTACAACGAGCCACAAAATCTATAGCGAAAACATTGCGCATTGCACCAGCGGTAAGCACTGAAGACTTACGCGATCAACTCATTGAACTTCTTTTTACGGTGCGCATTGCACGTCAATTATCGTATAACGAATTGTTTTTCATTCCCTATCACGCTGAAGCTTCACGACTTTTGTATGAAATTGTAATGCGTGTTATAGAGCAATCCCCACCTCAGAACCTTAAAAACGACCTCTTTGTTCTCAATCTTTTGATTGACGAAATTTTTGAAACGCCCAAAGAAACTGTGACCGAGATTGAAACGCCAATCAATCTTGCAAATAATTTTTGTGCTGCATTCAATCTATTTCTGAAAGCGCGCACTGACATTCATGAATGGTTTAATAATCTTGGCACCGCAGCAATTACGCAAGCACAAGACCTTACCGATCAGTATTTCACCTACAGAAAACTTGTACGAACGGCGCAACAAGAAGCTGACGCTCTCCATAAAAAACAATCTGTTGTTCTTTCCCACGAACCCGAGGCATGGCGTACAGGAGCACAACCACTTGAAAAAATAGCGTATCGCTCTGGAAAATTGTGGAAGATGTTTGATATCCCTGGGTTCTTCCATTTTAATTCTGTCATAGCCACCATGAAGGAAAAACTTAAAACAACGGCGCCAATTGAACCATCATGGGATTATAGAAAAATACAAGGGACCATGGATGCATTTGGAAAAAGTTGCACCAAAATGGCAGCAGCTTATCCGCTTATCTGGGATCCATGGTATACCGATTTGTTGCGTTGCACCGATTATCTCATGCTTAATCTTGTGCAATTTTTTGAATGGACGCCGGGATCGCGTAAAATATCAATTTTTGAAAATCAGTGCCAATCATTAGGCATACTCACCATCGTAGAACGCTATCAGGGACGCTTTTATGAATTCAACAATCACTTCCCCCATATCAATACCACCATTGCACGCATGTACGGAAAAGCATATGCACTACAAGCACATGCTTTGGTGCTATGCGATGTCATCAACAATGTTTCTGGGTACGTCGGGAAAAACAAAGTTCTTCAAAAGCTCTTGCAAAACTTTGTCGCAAGTAAAGCATATGAATTAGAACTTGCAGCAGAAGAATTCAAGCTTATTGCCCAACAGCTTATTCTTACGCCGGGAAAATCATCAGCTCTTGAACCGGCACTATCAATGATTGACCAGATCACCCCACGTATTCAAAAGCTTGCGCACACCATTGGTACAACACCAATTATGGCAGTAATAAACAAAGAAGCGCCACAACCCGATCCACAAGCAGCGCCAAGATTATTTGATATCAATGGAACAACATTGGCTCACAAAGCAGCAACGGCTGGCAATAGTGAAGAGCTGCTTAAAAACCCAGCACTTCTTGCAATCCCCGATAATAATGGCGTTACACCATTACACCTATTGATCTGGAGAAATGACCTCGCAACACTTCGTAGCATTGCCAACATAATTCCGCCTGAAGCATGGGTTGCGCGAGACCTCCAAGGGAGAACACCTCTTCATTGGGCACTTCTCCCGCACAAAAAAGGTGATCATCCAAACTTCGATATCATGGAATTAATCACAACGAATCCACATGGCAAAAAATCAATTGCAACGCAAGACGATTTTTGGCTAACACCATTGCACTACGCTATATTTTCAGATCAAGAAGAAATCACCGATGCTGAGCAACGCCCTGGCGAACGACAAGCACATGGAACGAGGATTGTATCGGCGCTCCTGAAAACATCAGAAGGACAAGACTCTCTTCTTTTTGGCGATCAGTTCGGCAGAACGCCGCTCCATCTTGCAGCCATACGTGCAGCATCAGCTGATCCTCGCGAAGAAGAACTCGGTATCGCCATTATCGAACAAATTCTCAAAACCGCGAGCGGTCAAACCGCGCGTGATAAGAAAGACTTCCGAGGGGCTAAACCCGTAGACAGCTATCAAGCCGAAAAAGGTCGCGTACAACTAGAGAACTTGAGACAACACGGGTACAACTATCCTGCGGCATCACAGAAAACGCACGCACAATACCAAGAGATTCTTAAGCTTCTCGCTCCCGACATTAAATCAACGGAATACGCCCACCCAACCGGATCAGGATCTGGCTATGAGTAACCTTCTGAATAAGAAGCACAGCAATCGACACGCATTACTACCCTCTCTTGAAAAATGTTGACTTACAAAAAACAGAAAAGGCATCTTACCTGGGATTAACGTAATGTTTTTTCGCCTCTTTAAAAATCTTTTACTACCACCAAGCTGAGTACTATGAATATAAAAAAATTATTTCTTTTTATAGGTGTCATCGCATCGCTAGGAACGGCTGTTACCGTGGTTTTTTTGACTTATCGACCATCGCCAACAAAGACAAAAATTCCACAAGTTGCTCAAGAAGTCATCCCGGCGGTTGCCACTGAAAACCGTCAAGAAATACAACTTTGTTCCACATTACCGCTTTCTGGCGAGCTCTCTGTTTTGGGAAATCAAATATTTGAGGGCATGAATTTAATGTTCAACAAAATACGCCAGGACCCGCAATTTCCTTTTTTCTTTAGACTTCACGTCCGCGATGATCAAGCCGATATGGCTGAGACGCGTAAAAATGTTCGCCGTCTTATAAAATCGAGCAAATCGCCACTTTTTATCAGCCTTTTGGGAACCGACACCATGGCGACGCTTCTTCCTTTTATTAATGAAGGGAAAATGCTTGCACTTTTCCCCGTCGAAGGATCAACCGCACATCGTTGTACAGAGTATAAAAACGCCATCTTCTTTAGAGCAAGCTATGAACAAGAAGTTGACGCCCTTATCAACTATGCCGCCAACACACTTCAGCGTAAACAGATCGCTATCTTTTACGAAGCAAGCGAATGGGGTGAGGCGGTGCTAAAAGCACTTAAAAAAGTATTAGCAAAGTATCAACTTCCTCTTGTCACACAAGCATCATACCCACAGCAGACACTCAACATTTCGCGTGCCGTAAAAGAGTTGTCTGCAAGTTCTCCTAATGCAATTTTATGTGTTGCGCAATCTCGACCTGCCTATCATTTTATTCAAGAAATCATCAACAAAGGGCTTTTTAAGACGGCAATACTTGGACTCTCGTCACTCATACCCATTCAGGAAACAATAAAAGAATCGCGGGGCGTTGAAATAATTACATCATCAGTGGTTCCCGACCCAAAAAGGAGCGCGCTTGTTATTGCTCAAGAATATCGCAGCGATCTTGAAAAATTTTCGCCTAATCGACAACCAACTCCCTACTCATTTGAAGGTTATATAAACGCAGCGTTGCTTGTTGAGTTTGCTAAAACAACAAAAATTCCATGGACCACTACATCACTCATGCAAACAATTGAAAAATTAGGGCATGTACGTTTTAAAGGTATTGAGCTGAAATTCAATCCTAGCACCAGAACACTTTCACACAATGTTTGGCTCAATACAGGGCACGACAAAGAATGGGTCTTAGCAACAAAATGAGATGATAATCTATGAAAAAAACACACCCTTTTACATTAATCAAAACAATGTTCAATGTGCATTCCGTCCACTTCAGAGTCGTGATGATTTTATTGGTTATTCTCTATCTTCCCATTGTCTTTCGCATCATCTCTTATCGACCAAATATTACTGACTCTGTTCCTCAACTTAAAGCGCTCACGACCGAAGAGCTCAAAAAACTCGGGCCTTTTGCGGTACGCGTTAAAGTTGGAATGTTTGTACGAGATTTTCCTATTTTCAATATCGAAAAAAACAATTTCACCGTTGATGCTGTTATTTGGTTTGAATTCAATGGTGATGAAATAACCATTGATACACTTAAAGAATTTTCTATCGACAACGGCAAAATTATCAGCAGAAGTCCACCGGATATTAAGATTTCTGAGAGCGGCCTTATTTTTGCTAAATACAACGTTCTTTTTGAATTAAATACCAATCTCGGATTTCATCACTTCCCGCTTGAAAATCATCGACTCTCTATTGTAATTTCTAACGATTTTCGCACGCCGAAAGAAATGATTTATGCCGTTGATGCCTCGGCATTTCAGGTCCAAAACAATATTTTGCCCGCCGGTTGGAAGATTAAAGATCTTAACGTCAACGCCGGTTTCCTACCCCTTCAATTTGACCAGCAGGATGCCACCAAAAAGACTGAAAACCCTAAGGCTCTGTTTACCATAAATCTTGTTAAAACAAGTTCCCGCAAGGCTCTTATCATTTTCATTCCTTTGTTTTCAGCAGCAGTACTCTCGCTCCTCTCATTTATCACCGGGCTTGCCAATACTTTCAGCATGTTCACGTTAACCGCTTCTGCTGTTAGCGCATTACTTACTTATCGTTTTGTTATCGAACAAATGATGCCAACTGTTGGATATTCAACGGTTGCCGACACCATCTTTCTCTTCCTGCTTCTCTTTACGTTCATAGTTTTTACGATTCAAATACTCACTGTTCGCCGCTATCTGATGCTTACTCCTCATAACACATCACCATCATCGGCAGCACTCTTTAAACTCGAAAACATTTCAACGATCATGTTCATCCTGATGTGTGTCTTGCTTGTACTGGGTACTACCTATATCCTCCTCATGTAATACACATGTTCTAGGCGAGGGGTTTGTAATGAAGAAGTCTTTTGTTCAAAAGTCCCGTTTATATCTCATTGTGCTGGCTGTTTTGATCAGCATCGGCGCTCTTCTGATGGTTGCGCCACAACCATCGGCGATTGGGTTCACAACGATTGATGATCTTGTCGCCTATGCCAAAATTACCGACGAAAATATTAAATCGGATACTGATGACACCATCAAACCGCAATTCTACAATTATTACAAAAATTTTATCCCAACGTGGAGATCGCGGTTACAAGGAAAAATCATAGGGCTACTGACCTGTGTCGGTTTACAGAGGCGCCCTTTGTGGTCACCTGATTTTTTTAAATCTCAACTTAATGGCCTATCAGCTCTGCGTGAGAGCAAGGGGTATAAAGGAGACTTTATTTGTAAAATCGCACCAACGCTTCAATCAAAAATAATAGTCTTTGGCAACACCCAAGGAGCGTTTCATTCATTGGTACGCGATATAACAAAACTTAAGGAACTCGGTATTGTTGACACATCGCTCAAAGTTACCTCCCCCGACCATTTTATTGTTTTTATGGGAGACGTTGTAAGCCGTTCGCCTTATTCGATGGAAACACTCAGCCTTGTGATGAGTCTCATGCAGGCAAATCCACATAATGTGCTGTATCTTAAGGGCAATCACGAAACTGCAGATTATTGGCAAGAACATTCTTTGAAAGTAGAGTTACAAATTCGAGCTGCGCATCTTTCATCCGAAACAGTGCCGCTTGCAACTGATGTCGATAAATTTTTCAGCACACTACCTCTTGCGATTTACATAAGTAATGCGACGGATACACATCAGGAGTTTATTCGCATCTCCGACTCGGGACGAGGCCAAAATTCGTTACTTAATGAGCACCGTTTTGCAAAGTTTCTTACAACAAAAGCCGGAAACAAAGTAACCTGTCTTCAATTGACAGAGCAACAGAACGAACATGGTGAACAACCGCCCGTTGACATCAAAGTTATCTTCAAGGGAGAGAAAAAGCGCGAGACCTTTCAACCTCATACTGGCTTGCGCCTCTTGCCATCTGACATGGGATCAACAGCATGGACGATTCTTTCATGCCCTACCCCTGTTTACCAAAAGGCATTAAATTTTTTCTACGATGCCTTTGTCATTTTGACACCGGCAGCACAATTTGATGACTGGAAAATCACTCTTTATAATCGCAACGTATTAGAAAATAAGGACTTTACTGCATCAACACTTTATTTGATTTCAGGAACGCAAGAAGGTGTGCGTCCCCCAAAAACCATTGCTCAACAACAAGCTCCTTCGGCGCCACCAACCGAGACAACGCCTCAAGAACATCCATCACAAGAAACAAAACCTGTTCCACAACAACATCCCCTCAAGCCAGCCTTTGAGCCTATCGAAACTTCTAAAAAAGGAGAGGTCGCATGAATAAATCTACGCGTCTCATATTATTTTGTTTTTGTCTCATAAGCACACACCTGTGGTGGGCACGGGGCCAGGAAACTGACGAAAGTAGCGATATTGATGTTGAAAAATTAATGGTTGATGAAGATGAAGTTACGTCGGCCACGCTTATTGCCAACCCTTTGCCCATTGATGAAAACAATGAAATCATTATTGCACATAGCGATACCCCTCCAGAGATTCTTGAGCCTGATCAAGAACAAAGTGCAGAACGAGCTAAATCTGCTGATTCTTTAGATCAAGAAATACCGGAAGGTCGGCCCGCCGAGGATATGGCCCCCGACGAAACGGGGCCGCATCTTGATAAGGGTGTTGCAACGCAACCATGGTGGGTATTCCGCTGGTGGCACCCTGATGACGGAAGCGAACCTTATCTTGAAAACATGTCGCAATTACAACTTTCTGGCCCACACGATATCGCCCTCTACTTTGGCGGCAAACTCAAGGACGATCTTTTTATCTACAATAGCGTCTACACACTCAGAAGCGATTATCACGATCAGAATGATTTCATTCGTCACAAACTTAATCTTGATATCGCGCTGACCCAGGGCACAAAAAAATATAAAGCGCCTGCGTCGCAAGCCTGCATTCGACTTACCAATTATGTTTTTTGGAATGATGAAGCACAATATGCTCCATTCACCATCGAAGAAATTGCACTACCGGAACTCGACAATATGGCTGTTGCGCGTGATGTCAAAGTCAAACCACTCCTCCCCTTAATTTTTGTTGAACAGGCATGGTTTAAACTGAATTTCGATGTTTTTAACAAAAGCTTTGAAGATCGACCAACGTCTCTAAAAGTTGGTTACTTTCCCTATATCGTTGGCCGCGGCGTTGTCTTGGGACATCACGATGACCTAGCAGTTGAATATCTTGGCTGGGCCGGCGAAGGCGGCTTTACACGTTTTCCCTTCATGCCACCGGGAATATTATTCCGCGCAAGCGCAAGCAAAGCTTTAAGCCTTGATCTCTACTACAATCTGTGGCGTGAAACAAGCTCATCGCTGGCCGACAACCTTAAGCCAGACCGTCAGTCGCGTCTTTCGGGCCCACCGGAACGCGGTAGCGGTAAAAATCGCAGCACGTGGGTGCAGAAGCTGAATTTCGAACGTCAATATGACGATTTTGGCAATCTCCTTATTGAACAATATGTCCTTTTTGTTAATGCCCCTGAACAAAAAATTGAGCTCGCAGCAGACTCAAGCTCCAAACTTTTTACCATCGGTGTTATGGCCGATTGGCACCACAAAGGATGGAGCGCGAATCTTGAGGTTGCAGGACAAACAGGACGGCAACGCATGCATGCCATCGATCGTAATATTGAACGATTGGGACGAGACGCTAACGGCAAGGTTCAAGTTGAATTTAGCCATATTCTTAACAAATATTTCAAGGATTCTACTGCTGCGGTACACCCCTCAACACCAGTAGAGCGCATAAAAAATGCTCAGCCTATAAATATTCCACTTGATAGCGACGTATTTGAACCACAAAATCAACTTGATTTTCTCGATCTAACGCGCAACAATCGTGAGCTTGACCGACAAGATAAAAATATTGTGAAAGATGATGGCGTCACCCCTGCAGTTGTTTTAAGCACCGCTAAGTCGATGGGGGCCATAAACTCAGATCTTTTTGGCAACCACCGCTTCCGCGCTCCCTATAAACTTACCTACCAAGGTTTTATGGCCTTATTTGATCTGTGTTACGAATTTGAAGAGCACCCATTTAAGGTGGCCGGAGCTCTGGGATATATTTCGGGTGACAACTATCCTTACAATGAAGAAGTAAACAGAAACTTTGATGGATTTGTTCCTATGCGTTCGCGTTATCGTGGACTTGGCGTAAAAAACTATCTGATCTTTGACCGCTTGATCATTCCCCGCCCGCTCAATATTGCTTATCAAACTATGTATGCATTTAACGACGTTAAAGATCTCAGCAATCTCCAATACATTGGTATTGGCGTCACCTGGTATCCTTACAAAAAAGAACGCGAAAAGCTCGCCTTCACTACTGATCTTATGTGTCTGTGGGAGGCAGCAACGCTCAAAAAATGGGATAAGTACGGTAAGCACCCAGATCCAGCAATCGAGGCACAACTCGTACGCTTCCGCAACACACTCAGCAATGGCATACCTACTAAATTTTCTGGCTGGGAATCAACGGAGCAAGCGCATCGCATGATCGGCACAGAACTGGATATCCGTATTGCGTATCAAGTTCTTAATCATTGCGACTGGAATACTAAAATGGTTCTCTTTTTTCCGGGCAAACTTTATAAAGACCTTGATGGCCAACCTAACGTTTTAACCCGTCGCACCGACGAACGCGGCTATCTGCACTACGATAGTCTTGGACACCAAATCGCCTTTGCCTTTGTTACTGGCCTTGATTACAGATTCTAAAAACGAGGAGATCTCATGAAATATAGTATGCTCAGTGCGTTTTTGTTATGTACTACCACCTATGCTGCGCAAAACATCCCTGAAGATGTTTACGTAGACGAGGCAACCGAAGAAGAACGCGACATTCAAACTACCTCAGATAGTCCAACAATCGATTTTTTCATTCGGGACTGCACCTTTACCGAAAACGCCGAAGATTTTATTGAGCTCAGATCAGACACCCAGAAAATCCAGACAACCAAAAGTGTACGCACCTCCAACATTGTTGGGTATGCACAAAAATTTTGTGCGCGCCACCACAAAGATACTATCCCTGATGATACGCGCAAAAAAATTAACAAAATACTTACCAATATATGCGCATTAGTACAAAAAAATCTTGCAGAAAATAACATTCCGGAAATCAATCAAAGAATGCTCGATTTCGTTTTCAAAACTGCAGTTGGTAATCTTCTCACACAAGATCTATCAAAAGAAGTTCTCTATAAGCTGTGGGAATATGTATATCAAGCAATTCTTACTTTTTTTGCGCAGCATAAAATGCACCCGCACCTTGTGCCTGATGAACTTAAAGACGAATATAAGCAGGTTCAAAGCACTATCATGAATAAGCTCATTGCCACCATGCAAAAGCGCAGGAAAGATTCAATCTCTCAAGATGAAATTGACGCTGCTGTACACCTCGTCATGGAAAGCTTTGTTGAACGTATGGAGCGTATTCTTATTGGACACGTTGTTGCAGCCGATCTTACTCACATTTACGCAGTAGAAGAGGGTAAGCCACTTTCAAGTAGCATTACCCCAAATCCACAGAGTAAAGATCTTTATGAACGCTTTACGTTTCTGAACAACAAGCCCATCGATTTCAAAGCTATTGCGATTCCAGAGTTGCCCCCGCTGGCTGGTCAATAATATTGTTAGGGTCAGAAATATTGACATCGCCAAGGGCGTAATTGTCCTCGCGAATCATGATGTATCCTTGGGCAATATAAAGTTGCGCACCTTCGCTCGCCTGCAACGTTGATTGATTGAGCAGGAGCGTCGCCGATTCATCGCTTAACCTGAAAAGCTTCGTGTTGCCATTTGCTGGATTGTAGCTAAACGGCATGTAGCGCGTTAGCGATAGGGTCGAGCGCGAAAGCACGCGCAAAAGACTTGTTGATGTATACGTGAAACTGAAATAATCCTCAAAACCTTCTCCTAACGTACCAGGACGTACTTGCCCAACAAAATTTACATCATCAAGTATTTGCAAGCCACCGTTTGCATATTCAAAATCACCATTCTGAATCCATTTAACATTTTTAAGAATGATACGTGATGAAGGATGCATACATCTGATGTTAGAGCGACTGATTCCTTTAAGAATAATGCTATCAAGCAAAAGCACCGAATTACTTCCGGTCACAACAAGCTCACCACCATTGGATAGATCAAAAATACATCCACCGCCACGGAAAATAGTCTGTCCCGAAAATGTCCATCGATAGGATAATGACTCGTTACGCGAGAGCGTAAGCATTGTTTGATCGCCAAAAATAAGACTCGAGCCACTCTGAAACTGAATATTATTCGGTGATAAATCTCGTAGGATAAGACTAGTTGTTGTTGCATGAACACCTCTGGTCACAATAAAGACCTGTTCTTCGGTAAGCGTAAATCCCATAAAATTGGTATTACCATTAAGAAGAACTTCATAACCTTGCGTTCCGTCATCATTAACTTCAGGAAAAACCTCAAATTTTCTATACGGCGCAACAATTGCATATTTAAGCAGCGTTGGCGCCGAACGATAGTTATGATAGGTCACCGTGTCCTCACGGATCGTTCTGATCTCACCCTCGCCAATCACTTCAGCATGATGACGCAATGGATCTTTGATAAGTGGCGGTTGAACATTAAGTTGATCTATGGACGCAAGAGTGTCGTATGTAAAAGCAACACGATCAACGATTATTTTACCACGCGTGTGATTGGTTGCATTATCTGAAAAGGTGAGGATATGATCTTTGGTAATCGCCGTTGAATTACCTTCGACAAATACATGTCCTGAATCAAAAACATAATCGGCATCCATTTCCAGAACGGTATCAGTCAAAATAAGCGTAGATGTCACAACAGTGTCAGATAAAAGTTTGATCGTTCCATCGGCCCCCAACCCTTTAATATGAACACCTGCAAGGCGCAGTGTTGATCCTTTCTCAACAACAATTGAGCCACCGCTCGCCATATCAATGACATTGCCGTTCCCGTTAATTTGTCCTTCACCACGAAACGTCCAAATACCATTCAAGGTAACTGCGCTGTTAAGTTGAATATCTGCAGCGTTATCCCAAAGAAGATTCCCGTTCCACTCTGATATTTTTCCGCCGAAAGAAAGGCGTCGGTTATTAAAAAGAACTTGTCCACTGTCCTTAATAACTGCATCATCACCAAGACGCAAATCATCCTGCAAAAAAAGAATCCCATTATTCAGCCAAATGTTGGTATTGAGGGTATTTTGAATAGCAAGACCAAGGCCGGTACTTGAATTATCAAGAACAACATCGTCGGTTCCAAAAAATAAGGGCTGGCCACGTATCAGATTTCTTCCTGGCTTGATATTTGTATGAACACCCGCAAGTCCACCAGGGTTAGTAATCATAGTTCCGCCATCATATGTCGGAAGCTCCGCTTGAAGCCGTATCATATTTGATACCGGTTCAAGCGTGGCAACCAAATTTGATACGGAATTGAAAAAAGTATATACGCCGTCATTAAAAAATACGGTTCGTCCCGTTACTCTGCCCAAACCCTGATTTTCTAAATTGCCAACCGCAACCTCCATGCGCTGGTTATATGGAGCAATTTCAAGAGCCGCATTATCTTTAACAAGAAGCGTTGATTGCCCATTTCCAAAATTAATTCCGTTGGCTCCAAGCGTTTGCAGCGCACCCGTCAAAGCACATACCTTCAAAAATACGTGTTTACTCATAGCACCAATCCCCTTTTTCATTACTAATTTTTGTTGCGGTAAGAAAGAAAAGCATCCTCAAGTTCGAGCTGTGCACCTGGTAGTATATCAATCACCGCATCCAGAGTAGGAACCTGATTGCCAATTTGGAATGCTACAACATCTCTGCCATCACTCTGCAGCGTTGTTTTGTGATCAACGATAAGATGCCCTTTGAGTAATTTGAGCCCGATATCTTCTGAAGCAAATAATGCGCAACCATTAAGAAATAATCGCGACGATGGTGCGATAAATTTGAAGTGATCATTACTACCGTCAAGAGGGGAATAAAAAAAGCCAACCGTCATATCAAGATACAACGTTGCTTTGGAGTGAATGACAATATCTTTGGGCGAATAGTAAACAAAAAGCATTGGCTGTAATACCGGATAAAGCGTTGGATCATAATATCCATAAATTTCTACATTATCGTAAATATCAAGTGTTCCTGCCCATAAACTGAAATCCTTAAGGAGAAACATCTTCATACTTATGAGGGTGAGATTTTGATTGGTATTAGCAAAACCGATCGATGGAATACCATTGTAATCACGGACTCCATGAAGTGACATATTACGCAAGGTAAGTTTAGTGCCTGCTGGTCCATTTATGTAGAGTCTGCTTCCCGTGCTCAGCATCAACATATGACCACGACCATCGATTACGGTACTGCTCGTAAATTCAAGCGTTTTTCCAGCGGGAACAATCAGGTCTCCATTCAAGAAAATTGTATTCCCTTGACCATTAATTTTTCCACCATTAGCCAATGTCACGCCTGGATCTAACGTCATGGCTCCTTCAAGTGTAATCTGTCCGGTAGTATTTAAATTTATTGGACCAGCAACCGGAGTCAAAATATTAAAATTCACCGTCGCACCTGCTGGAACTGAAAGTCCAGCATTCAAACGAACAAAACCTCGAGCAAAATCACCATTGGCAAAAGCGTAGGCGGCAGCCTGATATTTGAGATTTACCGTCCCATCAAGCGACACCGCTTGTATGCGACCATTAAAGGGAAGTAAAAAGCTTATATAGACAACTATTCTGTTGATCTTCATTACCTACTCCATGCAACACAATATTTTGTGATGAGAATACTCTTTGTCACCATAAAGATGTTTCGAGTCATTTGCAACAGTCAAAAATTACTATGGCGGCTTTAACGTAAGAAAGGGACCGGCGCAACTGCCAGTCCCTTTTTCGAGGCACTATATCTTACTAAGCTGTCATACTCCCATCTGGATTGACCGTAAATTTGTCGCTTGTTTTACTGTTATGCCCATCAACATACACAGCGCCATTTACCGTTCTTTCATCATCTATAACATCGTTGGCATCCAGAGCTTCTGACAAAAATCCAGCGACTGTCCAAACCCTTGAAGCATCATACATATCGAGCAACAGCGTGCTTGAGGTTAAATTGGATGATCTATTCATCAATGCGCGCATCAATCGTTGTGATGTCATATCAGAAATGGTTGCGTACAAGTCAGCGGAATGATAGGTAATACGACCGGTAATCGTTTTGTCGGCATCACTGTTGACGTAACGAACCAAGCCCGGGCCTTTGTCTGATGCGGTGTCCCAATCTATATATGCTTCAAGACCATCGTAACTAAATGTAGTAGGCGTAATTCCCTGATTGTCTCCGAGCGCAAACATACCATTGCCCGAAACAATAAGTGAGCTGCGATTGAATGCAAGCTCCACAAGGTTACCGGAAACCGCTGTTCCAGCTGTTGATTCATTATTTTTGGAATTAACCTCAAATACACCCGCAGGCCCAATACCCAACGTCGCACCATTTTCAAATCTGATGTAGGTCGTTGCATATTGCACAGAGAACCGTGCTCCGTAACTGAATCGCACATCACCGGGGGATGCAACTAAAACTGGTTCAACCCATATCTGACCACCGTGGGTAACATAAAATAAAATATTGTTGGCCGTCAGGGATGATGGGCCACCAACTAATCCATCGTCTGTAGGCGTATCGCGGCCAACGAGCAACTTGCTGAGCACACCATCCAAAAGAATGCTTGCAGCCTGCTCAACAACAACACTTCCGATGCCCAATATGTTTGCTGTTGCACTCGATGCCACACTCATGACGGCACGATCGGTAAGAACTAATTTTGGACCAGGGTGATCAGCGGTTCCTACCGTAAAGATCAATGCCGCGCCGGGTATGGTCTTAAAGGTCACTGTTGCTTCATTTGCCAAAACCATTCTTCCTGGACCACTTACTTTGAGCAGCGATCCATTTTCCAGGTCAATGTGCGTTGAATCTTTTATGGTAAGCGTCTGGGCGCCCTCGTCAGGAAACACAAACGTCACTTCGGCGTTGGTATTAAAGTAGAACGTGGTGGGATCAATAGCGAAGTTGTATGTTTTGAGTTTGATCACGTTACCCGTACCAACAATGTTGATGATATGCGTACCGCTTATCAGATCGACATCGGCACCTAACTCCACTATGGCATTGCCCAGCAACGAGAGATTGAGCGACAGGCTGTTATCTACTGAAAAGTTCTTTATCGTCGCATCTTGTGCCGCAAGGTTACCGCTCAAAGGCTTCAATCCGCTCTGAGCCTTCAAATCATGAATACCTT
>JBAZSL010000020.1:0-24352 GCA_041662445.1 Candidatus Babeliales bacterium | reverse complement strand
ATTAGCGCCAGGGCTAATCTTGAAAAAATCATCAGCCATTTTTAAGGAGGTGGTGAATTACGGAACAATCAATTTTATGGAAGTCTAAAAAGTGTCCACACTATTGATATAACGTAACCAAAAAAATTGTTACCACTATCCCAACAAAATATACGGCTTCGGCTACAGCTCAAAGGAAATCAGCGGAATGGATTGTTGAAGCGCCTTATTTGAATGGCATCTTACCATTAGCAAACTTCAAACTAACTCATTTAACAAATTGTAAAGCAACAATCAATGGCGTCAGCGGATACTTAGATAATGCTGCATGGGCATGCGGTGGTATAGATATGATCACCACCACGGGTGCCAAAAAAGATGTAACTTCGAATATAAGCGGCGGCGGATACTTTTCCGTTACGTGGCAGCACAGCTAATTAAGCATCATAGATCATAGAACGGCTCCGGCGAGATTCGCGTCTCGCCTGAGCCTTTAGTTTTTGTCCACAGCAGCAACAAATGATGCCCGCCGTAAAATACTTTTTCTTGTATCAAACCGAAAGCCCCGATGCTTCAGTTGCGCCGGGGACTTTGTAAATATTAAAACCCAGGGACAGAAGCAGCAACGCTAAGATCTGCTATTGCATTTACTGCCTCACCTTGAGCCATTTGGGAAGGAATTTGCCCGTAAAGGTTATTAGAATTTGAAAGGCTACTAAGGTCAGCACCATTCTCAAACAGAAAGTTAATCATAGCCCCATTCCCCGTCACTGCTACACGGTGCCAAAGTGTATACCCGTCATTATCAATCATGTTGATATCTGCACCTCGAACAAGAGCATCCTTAGCACCAGTAGGGTCACCATGCGTAACAGCTTGGAAAAGTTGTATATTTGGCTGTGTCGCAGGAGAAGGGGTCCAAGATCGTGTCATAGCATAAACATCACTCACCACCAACCCACCGGCCAGCACGGCCACAACCAACAGCGAACGGGTAAAAATATTCATATAATCTCCTTCCCCCAAAAACCGACAATTTTATTAATAACCAGGATACATATACGATGTTCCAGAAGTTTGCATAAGAATTTGTCTAACATAATCATTTGCCGCAACATCTACTGGTCTAAATCCGGCACGATTTGTCACATTTGGATTTGCACCATATGAAAGCAAACGGCTGACAATATCCGCGTTACCCATTTGTGCTGCTATATGAAGAGGAGTGTTCCAGTCATAATCTATCGCATTGACATCATGACGAAGCTGGCCCAGACAATAATCAACGCCAGAAATTGATTGTTGGTGAATGGCTTGAAATATATTTTCCGGAAGAGCGCTAACAGCGCCTCCCCCAGCCTTACTACTTCCCACCACCCCACTAGCAAATACCGCGACACACAACACCAAACGCATAAAGCCGTTCATAAACTCCCCTTCGCAAGGATCTCATCTTTAATCTATTCTTAGTTTATTAAACAATTTGACTAATAGTCAATTATTCATGCACAAAAAAGGCAAGATTGCGGCGCCATTGCTCCTTTCGCGGTAAAGCCTGTACGAATTATATTCATCAAAAGAGCACACCCCGCCAAACCGCGATGGGCTTAACGGGGTGTGCTTTGATCAGTTACTCAGTGTTATTGGCGTATGATTATACTAAGACCAGTGCCACAATCTGGGCAGGTACCTAGCTGGCTATTAATGTCAAACTTCTTCCCACACATCACACAGAAAAAAACGCTTTGATCGGGTTGCGGTTCAGCACCCTTCGACTCCTCCACGTTTTGTTCTTTTACAGTGGCTTTTGTTTGAAATTTAAAATCGAGCACGAGGGGGTATTCTTTGCTTCTACAAATAGGACACTTAAACCCATCCGGAGCTTGCTCACCCGGTTGCAAACTCTGCACATTGAGTGGCAAACACATACGATGAAAAAAATGTCCGCACCTTGTAACAAAAACGTCAAAATCTTTATAGAGTATGGCATCGGGGGGGCCGGCCATAAATGATCGAAGACAGATCCCACATTCATCATCTTTGGCTAAAACCCTAAACTGGTCTATCAGCAGGTGTTTTAAAAATTTTTTTGAGCGGTCCGAAAGATCATCTGCAATATATTTGCCAAATATGTGTGCAAAAGTTTCTCTTAGCCCATCGCATTTCGTACACTTCCACCGAGTTTCAGCATTCATAGTTTTACACGTTTGACACTGCCACAACGGCGTAATCACGAGTAATTTTCGCGCAGGATAATTTGGAGCAACCTTCCTAAGGCGCAGCACTCTTTCAAACGCCTCTTTAAGAAGATTGATGCGGCCATTCGCAACATGTTCATCAGTTAAATTATTGCAGAGCGCTATCTTTGACAATCTCTGAAGTTCGGATTTTTTCCCCAAAATTATAAAGCCTGGTTCAGGAGACTCGGATAGAATATCATATATACTACAAGCATCCAAAAAAACGCAGTCTTTAATGAGTTTTTGTATTTCTCCACCCAGCTCCTTTGCCAACTCACCAACAGTCATCGTGTCCGAATATGCGGGAAGTTTAACCTCTTCTTCTTTTTTCTCCTCATCTTTCTTTAGTTCGGCCATGGCAGCACGAATGCGATCGGCGAGAAGCTGATCATCTACGCTTTCACATTTTTTTGCCGCCTCTTCTCCATTAGCACCGGCATCAAAGAGTCGTCGCAAGGTTGCTCGCTGCGCTTCGACTTGAGCTTGGCCGGCAGGAGCACGAAAGACAGCGTCTGTTAATGCGTAATTTTTTGCGTTCTGGTTGAGATTGAGAATGAACAACCCTAAGGCACCAACATTCCAATTTGTAGCTGCACTTCTCCAGGCGGTAATCCTATCCACATCACCAACTTTATATAAACCAATGCGACGCTGGATTGCCCGCTCGGTGAGGCCTTGTAGCAGTGGACTGACTTCTTCTACTTTTCCCGTCTCGACCGCAGCTCGAAGTGCTTGTCGTATTGGTTCGTCTACACCCACAGCCGGAGACATGTCATACCGATCCATAGCGTTAAAAGCATCTTGTTGTTCGGCCATGGCAGCACGAATGCGTTGGGTGTGACGTCTTTTTGTTGCAGCATCATCTCCTTGAGCTGCGTTAGCCTGCATATCCCAGGAGTGTGCCGCCGCTTCTCCGTTAGCGCCAGCGCGTCCAGGAGCAGTCGAAAGATTGCTTGTTGTGCAATTTGACCTGCATCAGCCTTAGGTTCCGGAGCAGCAGCTTGCTGTAATGCATAATCTTTTGCATTCTGATTAAGATTAAGATAGGGAACGAACAGCTGTAAGGCATTAAAACTCAAACGGTTCGCTGCACTCAGCCAGGCAGTAACCTTGAGCTGCTGCCCTTGTGGATTTATTTCATTCGGATCAAACAACCCAATGCAACGCGCGCGTTCTGCGTCATTAGGAAGACCTGCTAATAACGTCGCAACTTCCCCTGCTTCTCCTGATCGAGCGGCAGCTCGGAGGGCTGCTCGTATTCCTTCATCCTCACGGGTCGCAGCTGGGGACCTACCAAATTCGTCCGGATACTCAGGCTTCACCTGCGCCGAAAATCCAAACCGCATTGCCGGCACCATACCGACAACAGCCAGCAATAATATTCGTACGTAACGCATCAATTCTCCCTTTCTCACACTCTCCTACCGACAAACACCGTGTTGTAATTCAACCACATGCGGCGCATTACCCGCAAGAGTTACTACAAAAATGTATTACTTATTTCTTAGTGAACACCTTTGCCAAATGTTCATTAAAAATATCACTGAGCCTCCTGTCACGATGCATTTTCATATCGTGCCAGACATCACGGGCAACGCCTCTTTGTAGTTCTTGTTTCTGTACTTTCTGCAACCTCACGATATCGATGTGAGGTGCTGGTCGCAGGGCCGGTTGTGCCTGCACAGGAGCCGCTGCAGGTATTATCCGCGGCATGGGATGCACCAATGGAATTAGAGGAGGAACAATTGACTCCTCAACACGCTGAGCCCCGCACATTGTGCACGCGACATTTCCAGAAGAATTCAGAAAAGTACACGCGGAACACTTCCATTCGTTTAAGTGTGGTTGCAACGGCTTTTGCGCACCGCATCCCTGACACGCTAAATATTGTTCCCGATTCTTCAACGTGCACATTGGACATGCCCACGCTCCAGCCTCGTCTTTTGTCTCCTCGACAAGTGGCGCTGCTTTTTTCTCTTCGGCAGGCACTTCTTCTTTTTTTTCCTGGGCAGGCGAAACTGCTTGTTGCAAAAATTCTTGTAGGTTGGGGACTGCTTGTAGCCGAAAAACAAACGCTGGGGTATCAAAAATTTTTCTGCAGGTGGGACAATAGCCTACCACTGCTAGGCCTGCCCTTCCGGCATTTTCTGCTTTTTTGGCTTCATTCTCTTGCGCTCTTTTGCGTGATCGCTCCATGCAACTGCTACACGAATAATGTCCACACAAAGGGAGAGCAACTTCTGCCCCTATGCCGAACGAGTTAGGTTCCATACAAATTGCACATACTCCAGCATCAGGATCCTCTACTCGAAGCTGTGCATTACGAAGACTCAATAAAAAACTTGCCGCTTGCGAAATTTTAGAAAGTTCCGGATTCCGCCGGCCGGCTATTTGAGCACGCTGTGCCAAGTTTTTGAAGACATGAAGAAATTCTGGTTTTTTGGCGAGCAAGATCTTAACGATTTCAAATTTATTTTTTTCAACAGCACTGACCAGCGCATCAACAATGACATCACCAAGATTTTTTTTAGCTGCTTCACCTCCCGCACCCTCTACGGCACCACTATGTGCTTCCGCTGCATTAAGCATCATCGTAACAATCGCTGCTTGACCAGCTTCTGGCGCATCACTTTGAATGGCATAGTCCAATGCCGTCTTTCCCTGGCTATTTTTCAGTAGTGGATCCGCACCACAGTTGAGTAGATATTCAACAATATCTTTGTTTCCATGGAGAGCTGCCTGCATTAAACCTGTCTCTCTTTGCCAGTTGGGTGTATTTATATCGACACGACCACTCAAGTTCCGAACAACACTTAATTCTCCATGGATGCAGGCAGCAATAAAGGCCTCTCTATCGTCCATGCCCATTGCTTTGCAGCCCGACATCGCCGTGCCGCTCAACATGAACAGGAGTATTATTCGTATAAAGCGCATCAGATTTCTCCTTTTTCTCTCATACACAATTCACCTGCAACATGAGTTGAGTTCAACAAAAACCGACTACTGCGCGCAAGCGTTAGAAAAAAAAAACCGGCCGCATTTCACGACCGGTCATTGTGTTACAAAAAATTTATCTACAAAATTTACTCAAACAAACTTTTTTTCCCGAGCTTTTTCCAATCATTATCAAACATCTCAATACCTCGTTCGGTAAGCGGGTGCCTCATGGCAGCTTCCATCACCGCAGGCGGAATCGTGATAATATCAACGCCGGTTGGAATAATTTTTTGCCAGTGGCTCACGGAACGAATTGATGCCGCAATTATCTGTGATGGGTAATTATACATATCACGAGCGGTCACAATTTCTTCAAGCAAGGCAATGCCATCAACACAAATGTCATCCCAACGGCCAACAAATGGCGAGATGAAGGCAACACCGAGTTTGGCAACAAGCAATGTTTGAATTGGCGTGAAAATAAGGGTCACGTTAATTTTGATACCTTCATCGACGGCAGTTTTAATAACTGGAAGATACTGTTCTGCAAACGGAATTTTCACTACAACATTTTTGGCGAATTTTGCAATTTCTCGCGCTTGGGCAAGCACCGCATCAGGGGTTTTTTCGACAACTTCAATACTCACGGGGCCTTCGACCATCGCGCAGATGTCTTTAAGTACCTGCTTGCTATCATTGCCCTCTTTACTCATTAATGTTGGGTTGGTGGTAATACCGTCAACCAAACCGGTTGCAACCCACTTTTTAATTACCTCACGATTGGCAGTATCAAGAAAGATTTTCACTGTTACCCTTTCACCACAAAATTAATAAGCCGATCAGCAACAAACACCGTTTTAAGGATCGTTTTACCTTCAAGCCATTGGCTCACCGCCGCACGCGCCTGTGGCTCTATAACCTCTTGCACGGCGCCCTTGGCCGCAACAAGTGATGCACGTAATTTTCCATTAATCTGTACCACCACCGTTACTTCATTTTCAACGGCAAGTGCGGGATCATATACCGGCCAGTGGGCATGCTCAAGCGATTTACCCAACAACAGCTCAAGAAGCTCGCTTGCAAAATGCGGCACCATCACCGAAATGGCCACAAGAAATTGCTCGCACAACTCTTGATCAAGTACCAAATTATCGCGCTCAAGATCATTGAGATATTCCATAGTCGCCGAAACAGCAGTGTTAACTTTAAACTCTGCTAATCGTTCTTGATACGCCTGCAAGAAACGATGAAAACGCTGCAAAGACTTCATATCGGCACGCTGCCCTTGCGCAAGCACATGCCCAGGTACTGTCAAAAACGCCCAGAGACGATTTAAGAAGTTGCGCACACCACGAATAGAATCGGTTTGCCATTCGGTATCAAGTTCAGGTGGTCCCATGAACAAAATATACATGCGCAATGTATCAGCACCGAGTTCGTCCACAATTTCATCCGGATTTACCACATTGCCTTTAGACTTGGACATTTTTTCTACACGGCCAGTAAGTGCAGATTTCATACACACCATGCCTTGATTAAAAAGCCGCGTAAACGGCTCATCAAATGGCAGATGCCCAAGGTCGTGAAGAACTTTGACATAAAAACGGGCATACAAAAGATGCAAGATAGCATGCTCAATACCACCGACATACAAATCAACGGGGAGCCAATATTTCATATCAGCCGCATCAAAAGGCTTAGTGTCCAAATGTGGATTTGGGTAACGCAAAAAGTACCAACACGATCCCGCCCATTGTGGCATAGTGTTCGTTTCACGCTGCGCTGGCCCTTTGCACGTTGGGCATGTTGTGTTCACCCACGAAGTAACAGCTGCAAGCGGTGACTCACCCGTACCGGTTGGCTGATATTTTTCAACTTCAGGCAACATAATTGGCAGTTCAGATTCAGGAACGGGAACAACGCCGCATGACGCACAATGTATCAAAGGTATCGGCTCACCCCAATAACGCTGGCGCGAGAATATCCAATCACGTAATTTATAAACTGTTTGCGCGGTAGCAACCCCCATACTCGCCAACTGCTTAAGCATCGCAGTGCGCCCTTCAGTTGCAGCATCAAGTCCATCACAAGGGCCAGAATTAATCAGAAGACCTTCGCCATCATAAGCTTGGCTCTGCGACCCATCATCGGCTATATACTTTTCAAGATTTCGGACTGGTCTAATCACGGGAATGATAGGCAATTTATACACTTTGGCAAAATCAAAGTCACGCTGGTCACTTCCAGGAACTGCCATAATGGCGCCAGTACCATATCCCTTAAGAACATAGTCTGAAACGTATACAGGAATCTTTTTATTGGTAACCAGATTATGCACATAGGCTCCGGTAAATACACCACTTTTGCCTTCTGTTTCAATGACACGTTCGCGAGCGGTTACATGCAAGAATTTCTCACGATAGGCATCAAGCGCTTCTCTTTGATCGGATGATGCAATTTTGGGGACTACATCATGATCAGGCGCAAGTACAAGAAACGTAACACCATAAATAGTCTCTGGCCGCGTGGTAAACACCTGAATGTTGACGCCCTGCTCCGTCACAAAGGTAACGGTGGCACCCTGGCTTTTGCCGATCCAGTTTGCCTGCATCGATTTAACGCGCTCAGGCCACTCGAGCTTATTAAGGCCATCAAGAAGTTTTTCGGCATACGACGTAATACGGAGTACCCACTGACGTACTTTTTTGAGCTCAATCGTTGCTCCACAGCGCTCACATGCCCCCTGCACAACCTCTTCGTTGGCAAGGCCAGTTAGGCAATTGGGACACCAGTTGATAGGCATTTCGGCTTGGTAAGCAAGCCCAGCTTTGTACATCTGGAGGAAAATCCATTGCGTCCACTTGTAGTAGTCAGGATCGGTGGTATTAAGCTCTTTATCCCAGTCATACAGCGCACCAATGGTGTAAAGCTGGCGCTTGAAGTTGGCGATGTTGGTAGCGGTGCTCGTACGGGGATGAAGGCCTTTTTTTATAGCATCGTTTTCTGCGGGAAGGCCAAAAGCATCCCACCCCATAGGATGAAGCACGCTGTAACCCTCAAGCCATTTCATGCGGGCGTAGACGTCAGAAAGTACGTAACCTTTCCAATGCCCGACGTGAAGCCCTGATCCGGATGGATAGGGGAACATATCAAGACAATAAAACTTTTTACCGGTGCGAGCTTTTTTGGTAGCAAAATAGGGATTTTTTTGCCACGCACTTCGCCACTTTTCTTCAATTGACTTAAAATCGTATGCCATATTAAGAACCTCTCTTACTATCGAGGAGTTTTTTATGAAAACGACAAAGTTTATCACAATAATGCGATTAGGTCTTTTTGCGCTTATATCCGCATAATATATGGCACAGTTGAGCGTTCGTAACTACTGAGTACAAGATCAGAATTGAATTGAATCTAAAGTGCGTAGCCAATCTTTATGCCCTGGCATACAAGACCTTTCCATCTTTTGCCACTTTATTGCACAAAGTTGTAACATCATTGGCACGTTGCGCGAATTCTCTTTAGTGTTTATACCTACTACAAAAAGCTAGGCGGTCGGAGCTTGTTATTCACGAACTCCAACCGCCTAATTCAAAAATCGTTAATTACTTCGTTTTTGGGGTCAGCTGCTTGATTTTGAGTTTTGCATATTTCTTAGCTGCACGGCGCAAAATGCCAAATGTACGCAAATGTTCAACAAGTTCATTGACGACATCGGCCTCTTTACGACCACGCATCTCAATATTCTTGCCTGCGGCATCTGAACTAACATACGCCTTGCCTTCAATAGGCTGCATAAAGATCAACTTCACGCCAAAAGGATCGCGAATGGCAAAACTTTTTACGCCATCGCTCTCTTTGAGTTCTGCAACAACTCTCAGACCCTTTTTCTGACAACGCTGAAAATATTTTTCGATGCCTTTTTTCATTTCGACACGAAGGCCAGCACAGCGGCTGGCACAGCGCTTAATGAAACTGAATTCTGCAAGTTCTTCGACCTGAGGTGTTTTGAAGCTTATAAAGCATTTACCTTTGCGGAGATGAGCAGCTGTTAACGCATTCGGATTTTCCTTGCTCACTTCGAGATTGGCAAGATCAAAGGCTAGTTTTTCAGTATAAAACTTAACCGCCTCCTCTACCGAATCAACGATTAAGAGCAATTCGCTCGACTTCATCATATTACGTCCTCACCCTTTTTGCGGTTTCTCACGATTTCCATCGCAGATAAACACCACCTCTAGGCATATACCCTAGACGATCTTTTTCTCAAGCGCAGAAAGTTTTTTGGCCATAGCACTCACGTTACGCGAGGCGGCATTGCTTTGTATGACCCTTTTACTCTTGGCTCGTGCAATTTTTGATTCAGTAAGTTTCAAAATTTCTTTTGCCTGAGCAACATCTTTGCTGGCAACAGCATCTAAAAACTTTTTGGTCAGTGTCTTGATTTCCGAACGACGCGTTTGATTACGTTGTTTACGAATAATACACTGCCGTGCTCTTTTTTTCGCAGATTTCAAATTTGCCATGTAAAAACCTTAAATAACTTTTTCGACTTTGCCAGCCTTAACACATTTGGTACAAACAGCTCCGCGCTGAACGGTTCTCTGACCTTTAAGCTTGAAACGCATAATATGGACGTTAGGATAAATCCAACGTTTGACCCTATTATTTGCATTACTTACCAAATTACCAACTTGTGGACGCTTTTCGCAGATCAAGCATATGTTCGCCATGTCCAAAAACCCTTTCGCGTTTGAATCATTGAGGCATTTTTTAGTTTAGCAAAAATGTATACTTTTAAAAGATTTTACCGGAATTTTATTATCGCTATAAATTCAGGTTGCAAATTATCAATCAACCCTCATGAAAGCTATGACTTTCTCGGGGTTCAACACCAAGAAGTGCGTATACTTCACTTGCCTGCAGTGTCTCTTTTTCGACTAACTCTTGAGCAAGGAGCTCGAGTTTATCGCGGTTGTCGCGCAAAAGCTTTTCACCCTGCTGATAGCAGTCCTTAATAATCTTATTCACTTCTTCGTCAATGCATTGAGCGGTGTGCTCTGAGAATTCCTTTGTCTGCTGCAGGTCACGTCCCAAATAAGGGTGCTCTTGCGTATACTCGAAATCGATAGGCCCCAAATCTGACATACCATAACGACGCACCATGGCACGAGCAATCTTGCTTGCCTTCTCAATATCGTTTGAGCATCCAGTTGTCTGTGTATTAAACGACATTTTTTCAGCCAACAATCCACCAAATGCATGCGTTATGCGGGCTTTCATTTCATCAATATTTTGAGAGAACTTATCGCGTTCCGGCAACGACCATGATGCACCAAGAGTACGTCCACGTGGCGCAATCGTTACTTTGTGCAATGGATCGGTATCAAGCAACAAGATGTTCAGCAACGTGTGACCGGCTTCATGAAACGCGGTCATCTTTTTATCTTTGTCAGTAATAATCAATGATTTACGTTCCGACCCAAGAATAATTTTGTCGCGTGCCGTCTCAAACGCCTGCATTGACACCGTATCTTCGTTACGCTTTGAAGCAACTAATGCAGCTTCATTGATAAGATTTTCAAGATCCGCACCAGTAAAACCTGATGTTCCGCGTGCAAGTTTATTAAGATCGACTGCCTTATCAAGCTTAACATTGCGGCTATGTACCTTTAAAATTTCTTCACGGCTTGTAAAGTCAGGGTAAGGAACTTCAATAATACGGTCAAAACGGCCAGGACGGAGCAATGCTTTGTCCAATACGTCGGGACGATTCGATGCGGCAAGGACAATAACGGCGCCTTTTTCGGTGCTAAAACCATCCATCTCAGCAAGCAACTGATTAAGTGTTTGCTCTCGCTCATCATTACCACCACCGAGACCAATACCACGTTGACGGCCAACAGCATCGATTTCGTCAATAAAAACAATGCACGGAGCATGGCGACGTGCCTGCATAAAGAGATCACGAACACGTGATGCGCCAACACCAACAAAAACTTCAACAAAATCAGATCCGCTGATACTGAAAAAAGGACAGTTAGCTTCACCGGCAACCGCTTTAGCCAATAATGTCTTACCATTACCTGGGGCACCAGTGAGCAAAATGCCTCGTGGAATTTTTGCGCCCAAACGTTCAAACCGCTCGGGACTTTTGAGAAATTCGATAATATCTTTTACATCTTCTTTTGCTTCAACGTTTCCCGCAACATCTTTGAAGGTAACATTGATGGTATTAGGAGAAAAAAAGCGTGCTTTGCTCTTACCGACATTAAAAATCTTTCCGCTGCCACCAGCACCGCCGCCACCACTTTGCGACTGGCGCATGTAGAACATAAAGAGCGCAAATACAATCAAAAGCAAGAGCGGTAAAAAGTACCAGCCCCATGATTCTTTTTGATCTGGATATACGTTAATATCAACTTTATGATCCTGCAACGCATCCCACAGCTTAGAAATAGGAACAATATAGGTATCAAAATACTTACCGTCGGTGTATTTGCCCTGAACATGCTGGCCTTGCAGAACAATTGATTCAACTTTGTTCTGGTCTATAGCTGTTAACAACTTGGAAAACGTTATCGATTCAATATCATGATTGGAACTGTTGTACCAAAAAAGATAAACAAACCCCAATCCCAGCATAAGGAGCAAAAAAAACATAGCGTTGGGTTTGCCACCCTTAAAGCCCCGAAGATTCTTTTTTATCATTGTGTAAACCTTTTTTTATGTAATTATACGCTCTCTAGTGTAATAAAATCCTTAATTTAACGCCACTTTCATCTCAAAAGACATAATAATCTATGCGCAATACAGAGACTTGGAGGTCCAAACAGGAAAGCTTTTGGGCTCTCTTCCAGAGGTTAGAACCCTGATTTTGCCGCTCGAAAGATTCAAAACCGCTATCTGGTTTGACCATTTTTTAGTAGAAGGATCAATAAAATTATAGGCAAAAGCTGCATATTCGCCACACTCTGACCATGTCGGTTCAGTCTTATCGCCAGAATTAGTGGTTAGCTGTCGCTCGCGATACGGTCGAATGCCAAGATTGAGTGAGCAAAGTTGAAAAACCCCATCTATATATCGGGTATAAACAAGGGTATTGGTGCGAGGGCAGTATGATGGAGCTGCGCAATAGCCACGACCATTGGTAAGCAGACTTACCTTATGTGACACTTTGTTCAATAAATAGAGCTGCGGATAACGCGACTCAAAGTCTGAACAAAATACTACATTTCCATCAGGCAAAAAGCATGGCGATGCATTGTTGCCCCCATTATGTGTTAAGGGCTGGAATGCGCGTCTCTTAGTAGCTTTACTTTGAATTTGATCATAAAAATAAATCTCAGAATTTTTATCTCCCGAAAGGCACAAAACCGCCTTGGTTCCATCGGGCGAAAACGATGGCTGCATATTAAGACCGGCAAAAGAACAAATCACTTTATGCTGTTTTGTTCTCAAGTCGCACGACATGAGCCTGCTATTGCTCCGTGTATACTGCGAATAAAAAAGCACCGGAGCTTGCGTGTGCCAGCGTGGCGCCGTATTAATGGTTCGGGCTTGTGCAACCACTTTTTCCAATTTACAGCTGTAATCAGCGACACAGACAACTTTATGCCGCGATGATACTGACTTGCAATACGCAAGCGAACTCAGCGCAGGGCTCTTTTTACCAGTTAATGCCGGCATAAGCTCATCGCACATGCTGTGTACATCGTAAATGAGTGCGTCGCGCCGCACCATTGTTGTTTTATCAAAAAGCATAGTACCTGCTGAGGTTTCTCTCACCGCCATTTGAAAAGGTAAACTATCTGCTGTGACGGGCATTTGCCGGAGACATAAACACAATGATACGCCCTGACTAAACAATTTCGTTAAAAGGGAGGTGGTAATCGGACCATCATAATTACCAAACTCTACATCAAGCTGATCGCTAAATTCTAGGTCAAAGCGCAGCAAAGGTGCAACTTTGCCCATTATCTCTTTATCACCGTTCAAAAGTACAAAACACTTAATTTTGCTAAAACGCTGCACTGGATTATGAATCTCAAATGATAAATCAGGGGATACCTGAGCGCCCGTACTGGCCAACCATAGTATCAACCAAGCACAGGATCGTAACTGTTTCATACAAGTCTCCGAATTTTATTGGCGAAAATCTATTTTAAACTGTTTGCCCCACAGTGATTTATCAAATTGGAAGCTTTTTGCAACACGCAAAATGCTTAAATCATAAATGAGGACATCAGATCGCTTCAGAATTTCAAATTGTTCAATAGATCCATCATTTCCAACGGCAAACAACACGCTACATACTGTTCCTTTGGGAACACCAACGGGAGGCCGCCATAGTCTATCAACCTCACGTTGAACATGGCGTTGGTAGAGTATCACATCTTTTTGATCATAATTTCCTATAAGATTAAAATCTGTGTAATCATGCACAGCGTCAGAAGAATCTGATGCATCGGGAGCCTGGGCTACTTGAACAATATCGTCAAGAGGACGGTCATCAGGTAACGCAGTTTCTGTTTCCAGCTCTTGCTTGATAGGCGCTGCTTCTTGTGTATGTATTTTTTCAGGCTCTGCGTGGGTTATTTTTTCTGGTTGGGCTACTTTTTCAGCTTGAGGCAATACTTCTTCCTCCGCTTGTTCTTTATCGTTGTCCATTGTTTTGGTTTCTTCTTTTTTTGCGCATATTTTTTGTTGTTGATGAGAATGCTTTTTGTGCTTTTTACTCTTTTTGTGTGCAACACTTATTTTTTCAGAAAGCTCGTGAATAACTGGTTCGCGCTCTGGAATCGAAATTTCTTTGGGCTTGGGGGATTTATTGGACTTATGGGATACATGGTGCTTCCGCTCATGGACAACATTACGAGGAGATTTTTTTGTATTTTTTGCCGCATGTAATGTGGATGTTTTTGCCACAGGGTGTAATCGCTTTGATGCTGTATGTCCGTTTTTTTTGCCGGCATGCGCATGCACATCACGAGTGCTAGCACGAGTATGCACGCCACAACGTGAGAGATTTTTTTCTGTTTTAAAATTTTTAAATAATACGAATGACGGTTTGCGCGAGTGAGCGCCGAAGACAACAAATGACTTACCTCCGCCGCTTATTCCCGTAATAACAAAGGCAGCAACCACAACAACAAGATGAAATACTAACGATCCAATAAAATATTTTTTAAGTTGAAGCACGACTCACAGTCCATTACGTTTACACGGGTCGCGTCGACATAGCCACAAACCGAACCCCCGCCTGTTTAAGTTCATCAACAATCTCAATGACTTTTCCATAGGAAACTTTTTCATCAGCACGCACATAAACCGGAATATCTTCGTGGTGCTCGGCAAGCATTTTGCGCACATGAGCAACCAGTGCCCCACGTGCTATTGGATACGTATTAAAAAAAAGTTTATTGTCTTTGTTCAGTGTCACCACAAGTTCTTGCGATGCACCAACTTCTTTGCTTTTACCAAAAGGCAAATCAACACGTATGCCATTTTGCACCATGGGAGCGGCAACAATAAAAATGACAAGCAACACACAAAACGTATCGATAAGTGGTGTAAGAATAATTTCGGGGACGGTCATTCGTTTGAGATGATTTCTTCTGCTACGCATTATTGTACCTATCGTACAAAGGTAAATTTGGCGATGGCAATAAATCGTTCACCAACCTCGCCAAGACTAAACTCAAGTTTGCGAAGTTTATCCGAAAAATAGTGAAACGCTACCAACGCAGGAATAGCAACAACAAGACCTGCCAATGTCACCACAAGTGCTTCTGCCATCCCGGGAGCAACGGTGGCAATATCAGCAGATTTTTCTTGGCTTATATCAACAAAGGCATGAATGAGCCCCCAGATAGTTCCGAAAAGACCGATAAGCGGTGATACAGCAGCGCTTGTGCCAAGTATGGGTATATACGACTCTTCTTCAAGAACCACCGCATCCAAGGCCTGGCTCACTGCAAGGTCGAGTTCTTCAATGTCTTTTGCCGACAATACAGGCGTCCCGGGCTCAGTTCCTGCCGGAGTGCGACGCTCAAGAAGTGTGCGTACCTCCACAAGACCACGCATAACCACTTTGCCGCCCGCGCTATCCTGAAACTCACGACCGACCGCAATCATTTCATTAAAAGTTTTTGCTGCACGAAGACGCCGTAATAAAAGATCAAGGCGACGGCGCTGGGTGCGAAAGGCGGCATATTTAAAAGCCATAATCGCTATACAAACGATAGAAAGGCAAAAAAGACCGACGAGAATGAGAATAGCAATCCAATCCATTTGTCTTACCAACTGCCAGATTGCCCCTTTGAAGAATGTAAATTCCATAACGCTATTCCTTTACTCTCATTTTATTGGTGTGATGTTTGTGACGGACGTTGTCCCCACCGACATGTCTACAGTATAGGAAAAATGATCATCCAAATAAACCTTTGATAAATTCTTGACTCATATCAGGCAGTCGTAGCATGTTAGCCATAGTTAACTTTATAAAGGAGAAAACATGAAAGTTGTAACATTGTGTATCAGCACCTTGAGCATCGCATTATTGTTGGCGCCCACGCTCCTTAGTCCGGCGATACCTGGAGCCCCAACCCCATATACTTCGCCTGAAGATAGCACTGCTAATAACGACCTTACCATGTTTCAAACAAGTGTACTTGCAACACTTTCGGCAAGCGCCAGCAAAGATGATCTTACGCTACGCATAAGCCAATTGACAACGACTATCACCCCTCTTCTTACCAAGGCTCCTTATTCACTTGATACCCTCAACAAAGGACTGAATGTTCTTACCAGTTTCATTTCCAGTATCAAAACAATTGCTGTAGGATTACCAAGCTCTGATGCGCGACAATCTTTCATCAATCAGCAAGTCTCCACGCTCAATAGTCAACTTAGTACACTCACCACGCGTATTACCGCGCAACAAACAATCGTCAACAACCTCCAAACAACGCGCAATTTGCCCGTCGATACAAGTTTTCAGAATAAAATTTCCCAACTATCACGTTGGCTCAATGATATAAAAAGCGACACCCTCGAGCAGACTAAGCTCCTTGTGGTAAATGATTTAGGTGATTTGCTGACGTACGCACAAACCAAAGGCACCAGTGAGCAATCACAAATTCGTTCGCTCATAGCAAATACCCTGAGCAAATTTAAAGGCTTTTACACCTTGGAACAGCAATCGCTTTCACCAATATTTCAACAAATCGCTCAACTTCAAACAAAAGCAACAGCTCCCGTTGCACCAGCGGCCGGTGCAGCCCCAGCAGCTGCTCCCGTTGCACCAACACCGGCGGCAGCCGCAACAACGCCAGCTGCGGCGACAACTGCAACAACACAACTCAGCCCAATTCAAATAAAAATCGAAGACATTAAAAAGCAAAAGCTTCTTAACGAAAAGCTGATCGCTGCAAAAGAACTTTTGGGCATGATCAAAGAAACGACCTTTCGAGATGAGCGGCAAAGCATCTTTAACCTCTTTAAAGAAATCGAAGCCGGATTTTTGCAAATGACCAAACCAGATATCGAAGCGCTTCTTTCTTTCCTTAAAGACAATCTTAAGACAAATACTTTTATGGCTGACTTCTCTACAGACATTGATACTTTAATTACAGAACTTGCCGGGGCAAAAGACCATGCGGGAGACACTGGAACACTTCTTGCAAGCATTAAAACCAATATCGCATCATTTAGTACCAACGCTTCGACCGCGCTTGAAGCAGCACTTTATGCATTCAAACTTTTGGAAGCAGGTAAATTACCGCCAGAAGAACAAAAAATAGAACAGCCAGCAGCGCCACCTGCTGCGCCTACTGCTCCATCAACACCAACTCCGACAGCCGCCCCTGCACAACCAACTCCAAACGTGGTAACAACACAGCCAGCACAACAACCGCCTGCAATTCCACCATCGCCAACATCACCAACCGCAACTTTACCCGCCGTAATACCAGCTACGCCGGGCTTTCAACTACCCGCGCCATTACCGGTAGCCAGCTAAGATTAAAAGTAGAAGAGAAGGAAACTTATGAAACGTTTAATATTGATTGTTGTGATATGCACCAACACCATGCTTTTTTCGGTCGATAACCCAACTGCGGTTGCACCAATGCCAGCCGCAGCACCAGCTCCCGCGGCCCCACAACCGCCACAACAAGTTGTTGCAGCCCCATCACCGGTAGCGCTTTCTCCTGCTCCATCAACACCAAGTATGCCAACTGCTGCCCCAGCTCTCCCGCCGACAGCGCCAGCCATACAACAACAGAATCTCTCCATCGTTTCCCTCTTAGGCCTCAATCTTCAAAACTATTACAATAACCGTTTCGACAAAATCATCGTCATGGGAACGGACCCAGAAAAACGAACCGACGCATTCAGAGACAATATAATTGGTGATTTCAAAAAGATGCTCCTGTTGTTTGAAAAAGCAAAAGCTCAGCCTGTTTTCGCAACTCTTTTGGCAACGCGAAAATTTGGCGATCGAGCAATTGATATGCTTAAGCTTTCAGTCAATATTCTTGACGTAAAAACTTCATTTGAGAAAAGCGCATCCATTGACACACAAATTGATGCACTCTCTCCCATTCTTAAAAATTTTATGGAACTCTTCGCAAAATACAAAGAATTCTCCATTGATTTGCGCGCAGAGAAATCACTTTTTATGAACACCATCACTGATTTCATCAACACTACCGCCAAAGAAGCATCGCCGGAAACGTTGCGAAAATTCGAAAATTTCTTGTCGCAAGCATCATCAGAAGCATTTAAAAAAACACCTGAAGGGAACCCAGAAATCGGTCCTTTTGGCGAAAAAGATAAAGAGAAATTCGCAACATGGTTAACAAAAATCGCCGGTATGATACCAGCGGCTGAAACAAAGAGAGCGTTGTCACTTTTGGAAACGCAACAATTCAAACCTCAGGCCAATTTATCATCTCGTAATTTTAGAACACGTCGCTTGAGGGCTTCCAAGTCTTTGAGGCCTTCTTCAACCTGTATGCGATAAGCTTCTTTGAGAAGTTTCCCCATTTCAGGACCAGGTGATACAACATCACGCAGATGCCGTCCCAACAGCACCGGCGCCTCTGGCCCGTGAGCAACGGTTGCCTGTTCTGCTACCGCCAAAAATTGGTGATAGAGCTCATGAGCTTTTTCGGTCAGCGGTTCGTGCCCGTTAGGATTGGTTCCTTGGTGATCTGCAAGCGACAAGAGGCCAAGTTGCCGCATGGTTACCTCCGGTGAAAGCTTGAGCGCAAGTCGCTTATACGCCGCCTGTTTTGCGCCCTGATCAAGAAAGGTGAACGGCTGGAGATGATGCCGCACCATTTTGCATACCGCCTCGATCATGGTCTTGTTCGCCGTAAGCTTTTTAAGCAGTTTCTTTGCAAGAATTGCACCAACTTCTTCATGACAATAAAAGTGCATCTGATCATCAATTACAATGGGCTTGCCAAGATCGTGGCATAAAAGGCTGAGCATAACCATTAATTTTTCTTCGGTTGCCGTCATATGCGGTTGATCGGTGTAATAGGGCAACCGCGCAGAAGCATCAAGTGATTGCATGGTGTGCTCAAAAACATCACCTTCAGGATGAAAGTTTACCGGCTGAGGAACTCCAATAAGCGCGTGCAGCTCTGGGAATAGCTCCTGCAACCTACCAAGTTCAGCAAGCCATCTAAATCCTTTTGAAGGAGAGTTGGATCTGAGCAAGAGCTTTTTCATTTCTTCATGAATGCGTTCACACGAAAGTGGTGCGTGTGTTGCATCATCATACAGTTTCATGGTTCGGCATATCGCAGCAAGGCGTTCATCGGGTGTCATGTCAAACCGACCAATAAATTGCATGACGCGATAAAATCTTAATGGGTCTTCAAGGAAAAGTATCTCGTCAACGGCCCGCAAACGCTTATGCGCAATATCGTCGAGGCCTCCGTAGGGATCAATCACACCAAGAACACGTGCAACATCGGCATCATGCTGAGCAAGTTTATTCATAATGTCGTTCTGAGACTCAAGCACGTCATTAAGATTAATTGCCATGGCATTCATCGTTACGTCACGGCGGCGGCACGCCTGCTCAATAGTCATCGCAGGATTAATTTCGACAGATGGCTTTCTTCCCTTACTGTCGGTTCGTGGAAGCGACCAATCAATGTCATATCCGGCAATACGCAATACGCCAAATTTCTTGCCCACCAACATCACCGTGCCATGATGAGCGAGCGTACGCTCCAAAGCATCAAGCGAGAGTTTGTGAACCTCTATATCCAAATCTTTGAGTTCTCTGCCCATAACCACATCGCGCACGCAGCCGCCAACAAGATAGACTACGCCGCCAGCATTTTTGATGCTCTGTGCAATGGGAGCAAGCATACGCACAATGTCGAAAAACTGTTTAAAATGAGGAGTCTTCGTATCATTCATACATCACCTTTTGCATGCAATAAAGTTTTTAGTATAGTATGCCGCTTGCGCTTTTTGTCGAGATTGCATAGAATTTACTGGAAATAATTACGTGCGGGGCTATAGCTCAGTTGGTAGAGCACATGCATGGCATGCATGGGGTCACCGGTTCGAGTCCGGTTAGCTCCATACTACGCCCTCACTTCGTTCGTGGCTACGTATGGCGAGCCATTTGCATAAGGCAAACTAGCGAAGACGGGCAAGTCCGATTCACGTTTTCCAAGGAGAAAGGATCTCGTGAAGAAGCGTTTTATCCCAACATACCTCTTAACCGTTATTCCTATCGGTTGCATCATTGTGCTTTTCGCAGCTTATGAAATAGTCCGTCATGGCTTTCTGGATGGTATTGTTATTGTACTTTTGAGTTGGTCAGCCTATATTTTGTGCGTTCCAGCAGCACATGGACGTTTTTTAATCGGCGCACCATCTCGCATCTTTTTTAAATATCCCATTTTCCCCGAAGTTTATTTTTGGTGCCTTGCCGTATTTCTTAACGCCGCAGCCATCGCACTTAAGCCAGAAATTTATATCGAGACGATCCCCACAACAATTCTTCATCGCGTTTTTATAACACCTTCTTACTGGCCGATTTTTGCTGTAGCAGCTGCCGGTACATGGTATAGAGTCATTGTCGGCATGCAAAACTATCGTGCACACGAAGCGCTCCATACGCTTATGCGTCATCTTATTTTACTTGGCGGGCTAGGCCTTCTTCTTTACATGGTTCGCTACGATTTGGTCATTGCAATCAATGTTTTGGCAAACGGGTAAACAGATTTTTCTGTCCTTGACGATTAATTTGTTGTATAACTAACATCCTGTTTGGAATTTATGTACATACCTTACAAGGATCGTTCCATGTTAGAAATTCCGCTTTCTGGCATCAAAAGGATCGAAGAGATTGCCAAAAGTAGTGATGAATATATTTCACTTTCACAGGGATCCGTAAAACTGGGCGGCATTCCCCAACAGATCAAAGACTACATTCAAACATTGATGCGCACCGACAAAACCGATTACTACGAAAGTTGTTGGGGCCTCAAGACGCTTCGCGAAAAGCTTGCAGCGGTGCTTTCGCACCAATACCACACATCAATAAGCACAGAAGCTATTATTCCCACGCATGGATGTATCGGGGGACTTGCTCTCTTGTATTTTTCAATTTTAGAGCCTGGCGACGAAGTTATTATTCCCGAACCAACGTATCCAGCCTACGGTATACTTGCTCAAGCTTCACGCAGTGTTCCCGTGTATGTCTCGATGCTCACGATGACAGATACCACCTACGACTTTGTTCTCGATGTTGAAAAGATCAAAGCAGCAACAACCAAGAAAACAAAAATAATTATTCTGACCAATCCCGGCAATCCATCCGGTATGGTTATTCCGCTCTCCGCCATTCGTGAGCTTCAAGCATGGTGTGAACAACACAGCATCTTTTTGGTTATTGATGAGGCATATCGTGATTATGCTTTTACGCCTGAATATCAAACAGCATTGCCGCTTGTTGCACAAAGCGAATGGATCATCTGCGCCAACACGTTCTCAAAGAACATGGCCATGAGCGGATGGCGCATTGGATATCTGGTAGTTCCTCCTCACATTACAAAAGCCCTTGCAGGCATGCAGGATGCCCTCCTTAATTGTCTTAACAACACTGCGCAATATGCGGCTCTTTTCGCGCTTGATCATCCAGAACTTACCGCATCATTACACACATTGGTCAAAAATAATCGAGATCTTGCTATGGAGCTTTTGCAGCCATTAGTTGCACAAAATCTATTACAGATTAATACGCCAGAAGGTGGTCTTTTTATTTTCTTCAAAACGCCTCATATCAATGCCACCGATTTGTGCATGAGCATCTTGCAGCAAGCCAAAGTTTCATTGGTCCCAGGACAATCATTTGGACCCTCAGGAGCTCCATTCTTGCGTTTGTGTTATGCTCGTGACGCTGAAATTTTACGCGAGGGTATTACGCGTCTGGTAAAATTCTTTATCTAAGGCACGATTATGTATAAAAAACGTGAACATGTGCATTTCATGGGAATCGGCGGCATAGGCATGAGTGGCATTGCCGAAATTCTGCAATTACGCGGTTATACCGTATCAGGTTGCGACCTTGGCGGAGCATCAAAGACCATCGATCATCTTCGCTCGATCGGTTGTACAATCTATCAAGGCCATGATGTGGCACACATTCACGATGCAAATGTTCTGGTGTATTCCTCCGCGGTTAAACAAACTTCTCCCGAAATCCTAGCAGCCCTTGAAAAGGGTATTCCCGTCATTCCACGGGCGCTAATGCTCGGCGAGCTCATGCGCACTAAGTACAGTGTTGCTGTTTCAGGTGCCCATGGTAAAACAACTACCACCTCGCTCATTTCCCACATTATGATTGAGGCAGATCGTCAGCCATCCGTCATTATTGGTGGCGTACTTAAAAATATTGCCAATAACGCCAAAATCGGGGGCGGAGAAATTTTAATTGCCGAAGCTGATGAAAGCGATCGCTCACTTCTCAATCTTTCGCCAACCATGGCAGTAGTAACCAATATTGATGCTGAACATCTCGATACCTACACTGACATCGAAGATATTAAAACAACGTTTAAGCAGTTTTTGACGCGTCTACCTTTTTACGGCAAAGCCTTTGTATGCATCGATGATGCTAACGTGCGCTCAATATTGCCCCTTCCGCACGTATGCACTATACGCTACGGATTAAGTGAAGATGCTGATATTATGGGCGACATTATTGAACAGGGTATTGCATCATCAATCTTTGACGTCTACGCCATGACACAAAGAACAGATTCGCACCAAAAAGAGAAAAAATTACTTGGCCGTATTGCACTCAGCATCCCGGGACGGCACAACGTTTTGAATGCTCTTGCCGCTATTGGACTGTGCTTGGAATTTGATGTCCCCTTTATTACCATTGCCCACGCCCTGGAGACATTTAAGGGCGTCGAACGACGCTTTGAATTTAAGGGCATGTGTAATGGCGCAGAACTTTTTGATGATTACGGTCATCATCCTACCGAAATAAAAGCAACGCTGCTCATGGCCCAAAAAAGAACACAAAAACGTCTTCATGTTATTTTTCAACCACATCGATTTACCCGCACCCAAAAGCTATGGGATGATTTTGTAGCAACTTTTGCAGGTAGCCAGACAACCTACACTATTGACACGCTCTTTATCACCGATATTTATCCTGCAAGCGAAGCCCCTATTCCTGGCATTACCGCCGCCCTTCTTGTTGAAGCCATTCAACAGGCAAACCCCAAAGTTAAGGTCGCATACATTCAAACGTATGAGGCTATTGCGCAACAAATGCGTGCGGTTATTCGCGAGGGAGATCTCTTGCTCACTATTGGCGCGGGCAAGGTTAATCAGATCGCCGAAGCCCTCGCTCAAAACTAACCAGAAAACGAATTTGCGAAAGTCACATAACAGTTGGCGAGCTCGGACGCTAGGAAATCTTCCCCTCACGCCAATTGACAAAATCTAAAAGATTAGCGATTCTGGCACGTTGTTTCTCGCTATTTTGTACTACCACTTTTTTATGAGGAGTGTGATGAAAGCGTCATCTGGTGCTTTACTTATTGTTATGGGTTTTTTGTGCATTACGGGAGCTCCACTTGCTGGTGAGACGAATAAGTCCGTTATGCAAAAAATGAAAGCTTCTCAACCCATAACACGCGTTGAAAGCTTGAAAACGCCAACCCCTGGCGAAAAAGGCCCTTTCACGATCTCCAGAGGAGATGCTGATTTAACCTTGGGCGGAAGAGTGCGCGTTGATTATTACTTCAAAGATCATACGTACATGCTCAATGACAAAATTCCTGACTTGGAGCAGTTTTTCAAAGAAACGGTGGATTTAACAATGGCTGCCGCCTATGGACACGAAAAATATGGGCATACTGCCGTTGAAATTTTTACCGATCTACGCCACAAGGGTATATGGGGTAAAGCACTGACATATGCCGATAAAGATTCTGGCCCGATTGGACCAAGCAACATTCGATTTAACCGTAGTAATATCACTACTATTTTTGGACAGCACTCCCATACATCGGGCAAAACATTAACATGGTTCAAGGATGCTTGGCTTAAATTCAGTTTGAATGCAGCGTTTGGTGCCAGGGGAGAGGATATTCAATACCTTAAGATGGGTTGGTTCCCTTTTGACATAGGACGCGGCATAGCCCTTGGCGGATATTACGGTCTGAATAAAGAGCTTCTCGGACTATACAGTTACTCAGAAGACAAATCGGCTCCTGGTATTAATTTAACCGGTGAAATCATCAAAGATCGTTTGCGCTACGATATCTATTATGCGCGGTTTGAAGAACGCGGCAAAAGCCTTGATGACGTCATTAACATCGAAAAACGTTACATTGTTGGACGTCGTACAACTCCATGGCGTGGTGTCAGCAAAGACGATGATCTTATCGCTGGTCGCATCAAATGGAAGGCACTCAAAAGCGATAGAGATGGCGAACTCTATTTTGAACCTTATATTTTTTATAACGCTGCATCTGATCAAAAAATAGACGTCCCTGTTGATGGAAAAACCGATTGGGGATCCTATGGCATGCAAATTGAATACTCTTACAAAAACTTTGAATGCGGCGGCGAATTTGCCCTCAACTATGGCAAAGAGCACGCTTATCACATCGATCGCGATCAAACAAATATTACGA
>JBAZSL010000019.1:0-25528 GCA_041662445.1 Candidatus Babeliales bacterium | reverse complement strand
TGTTGTGTGGGTTACTTAGGTGCCACAACATTAGGTGCTTTCTCTTCGGAGAAAAACTCGAATATATCATCGTCGTGCTCGTCCTTCGTACGGGAACAACTAATTTTGGTACAAAAATCGGTGAGTTTCTCTTGCATATGCGCAACAAGATTTGCATGAAGGGGATATACATTTATGGAGTCTGGGCCTTCGCGTCTAGAATCTAGCCAAAAATCTAGCGACTTATTGAGTTCACTAATTTTTTCTAAAGCTTCAGTTTGTTCTTGTGGTGTGAAGTAGCCGTTGGTATCGAAAGTACTTAATATTTGAACAATTCCTTTAGCTAATTCAATCGTTTGGCCTGCTCGAAATATTTGCAAATACGCAGCTTTCTCTTTACTGATGACTTGAGCGTTTATGATTTTGCGGCCCATGATATCGAGAAAATCGCCACGCAAGCTGCCTGCTTGCATGGCATTGCTGGCTGTTATTTGGAAAAGGCAAATGGCAATTGCAACAGGAATCGAACGTGAAATCATAATCTCCCTTATTGGTTGAACGTTGAATGATTTTTACTAACGCGATGAGTATAAAAATTCTACAACGTGTGTCAAAAATAAAAAAGCCGTGAGCGCGATAACCGCCCACGGCTTGTAAAATTAAAGTTCGAATGTACTGGTTCTTAGTACATGCCTCCCATACCCCCCATGCCGCCATGGCCATGGCCCGCAGCAGGTGCAGCAGGTTTGTCTTCTGGCAGTTCAGCAATCATGGTTTCGGTAGTAAGAAGCAAGCTTGCAATTGATGCCGCATTTTGTAATGCAGAACGTGTGACTTTTGTTGGATCAACAACGCCTGCTTTAAACATGTCGACATATTCTTCATTGCGTGCATCAAATCCGATGTTGGTTTCAGATCCTCTGATCTTTTCAACGACAACGGCTGCGTCGTAACCAGCGTTGCTTGCAATGACGCGAGCAGGTTCTTCAAGCGAACGACGAATAATGCGAACGCCAATAGCCTGGTCGCCTTGCAGCTTAAGCTGATCAAGCGCGTTTTGCACCCTCAAAAGTGCAACTCCGCCGCCAACCACAATGCCCTCTTCAACAGCAGCACGTGTAGCATGGAGTGCATCATCAACGCGATCTTTCTTTTCTTTCATTTCGGTTTCAGTTGCGGCACCAACTTTGATGACGGCAACGCCACCTGAAAGTTTGGCTAACCGTTCCTGAAGTTTCTCTTTGTCGTATTCTGATGTTGAAATGTTGATTTCTGCCTTGATTTGAGCGATGCGTGCGTCGATATCTTTTTTCGCGCCTTTGCCATCAACGATTGTGGTGTTGTCTTTGGTAATGCGAATTTTTTTTGCAGAACCAAGATCGGCAAACGTGATGCCTTCAAGTTTGATACCGAGTTCGTCAGAGACCATAGCGGCTCCTGTTAGAGCTGCGATATCTTGGAGCATCGCTTTGCGACGATCGCCAAATCCAGGGGCTTTGACGGCAGCAACGGTCAAGGTACCGCGCATCTTATTGACTACTAATGTTGCAAGGGCTTCGCCTTCAACATCTTCAGCAATAATTAAAAATGGAATGCCTTGTTTTGCAACTTGTTCAAGAACAGGAAGGAGGTCCTTCATGCTGCTGATTTTTTTGTCGCAGATCAAAATACGTGGATTTTCAAGAACAACTTCCATCTTTTCTGTATCGGTAATGAAGTAGGGCGATACATAGCCACGATCAAATTGCATTCCTTCGACAATGTCGAGTTCATCGGTAATACCACGAGCTTCTTCAACAGTGATAACGCCGTGTTTGCCAACTTTGTCCATAGCATCTGCAATAAGATCACCAATGGCTTTGTCGTTGTTGGCAGAAATGGTTGCGACCTGTGCGATTTCAGCTTTATCTTTGATTGGCTTGGACATTTTGCCAAGTTCAGCTACCACTTTAGTGACAGCAATATCAATACCACGTTTGATTTCCATAGGGTTGGCACCCGCAACAACGTTCTTCATGCCTTCGCGAAAGATTGCTTCAGCAAGGACTGTTGCGGTGGTGGTACCATCGCCTGCAACGTCTGATGTTTTTGACGCTACTTCGCGCACCATTTGTGCGCCCATATTTTCGAATTTATCTTTGAGCTCAATTTCTTTTGCAACCGAGACACCGTCTTTTGTGATGCTTGGTGAGCCAAAGGATTTTTCGATAGCAACATTACGACCGCGGGGGCCGAGGGTAATTTTAACGGCTCCTGCGAGCTGGCTTACGCCCTTAAGAATTTTATTACGAGCTTCCTCGCCAAAAATAATTTGTTTTGCCATGTTTTTAACCTCTTATGCGTTATTTCTCAACAATGCCGAGTAATTCGTCTTCACGCAGAATCAAGTAGTCTTTGTTTTCGAGCTTGATTTCAGTGCCTGAATATTTGCCAAAAATAATTTTGTCGCCGGTTTTAACTTTGAGCGCTCTGATGCTTCCGTCGTTCATTAACTTGCCTTCACCCGTGGCAATAACCGCACCAATTTGAGTTTTCTCTTGTGCAGTGTCGGGAATAATAATGCCACCGGCAGTGGTTTGTTCGTTTTCAAGACGTTGTACCAGGACGCGGTCGTATAGAGGCTTGATAGCAGCCGTCATGGGATATCCTCCGAAAAAAGTGTGTACTTTCTAACCACAATATTAAAATGCTCTGTGCTATGTTTTTCCTTTTGCACCGCAGAAAAAAGCATAGGATAAAAAGAAAAAAAGTCAAACGATGTTTATAGTAACACGCTAAGATTTATTTATAGCGCTAAGAGGAGATTTGTTGAGCTCTTATGTCCCTGCCAGTCAGGTGTTTTGCTCTGTAGGGCTTGTAGAAGTGTGACAGAACGGCCGATTGTTTTGGGTTGTCTCTTAAGTGGTCGATTTTGTCATTGACAAATAGGATCTCACCACATACATTTTTGGGGTAACTTTATATCACGTCTTTTTCTTAGACACAATAAGGGGAGTTTTTATGCAGCTGATTACACAAGGTGTAACGTTAAAAAATGTTCTAATACCATTATTCTTTGCTGTAGGGATACTAAACGCAAGCGAAACGCGTACAGCAGATGATTATCTGTTTAAGGCATTTCCAGCGCTCAAAGAGCATGTTGGCTATGTTTCTTTAGGCACATTTCCTACGCCGGTGCAAAAACTTGAAAAGTTGGGTTCAATGGTGGGGCACCCCAATCTCTACATTAAAAAAGATAATGAAAGTGGCGCATTGTATGGCGGCAACAAAGTGCGAAAGTTAGAATTTTTATTTGGTGATGCGCTTGCTCATGGTGCCAAGGGAGTACTCACCGTTGGTTATGCTGGTTCCAATCATACGTGTGCAACGGCGATGTATGCTCACGAGGTTGGATTACGGTGTATGTGCATGCACATACCGCAAATTCCTACGGCATATTCACGCAGAAACATTCTTCTTTCTATGGCATATGGAGCTGAGCTTCATCTTTACGCGACGTGGGCGCAACGAGAAATCGCTATTCATGCGCGCAATAAAATTTTTCACAAAGAAACAGGAACTTTGTTGTATGACATACCCTCCGGTGGTTCCAATGAAATTGGAGCGCTTGGTTTTGTTAATGCTATCTATGAGCTCAAAGAGCAAATAGCACAAGGAGTAATGCCTGAACCTGATTACATCTATGTTGCCATTGGGAGTGTTGGAACTGCTGCTGGTTTAAGACTAGGCGTGGAGGTAGCAGGGTTAAAAAGTACGGTTGTTCCAGTTTGCATCGAACCCGAGTTGTTTGAAGGTGAACATGTGCTCAAATTAAGTTCTATGATTCGCATTACCAGTGAGGTATTACACCGAAATGATCCCTCCTTTCCTGTTGTTGATATAAAGCCGACCGATATTCCTATTAACTACAATTTTATTGGTAAGGGCTACGCATATATTTCTCAACCAGCACATACTGCGATTCATATGTTTCGTACGGCAGAGGGCGTTAAGCTTGATGGAACCTACACGGGCAAGGCATGCGCTGCAATGTTGAGTGATCTGGTGTGTGGAAAGTTGAATGGCAAAACAGTACTTTTTTGGGACAGTTTTTGCGATCGAGATTATTCTGAAGTAACTGATAAGCTTGATTATCACCAATTACCGCAAGCATATCACCACTATTTTGAATGTGCGCTTCAGCCTGACGACGAAGGCCTGTAGTTTATGATGATTGAACCGCTGGTTGGATCCCATATTTCTATTGCCGGTGGCGTGCATACTGCATTTGCTCGGGCAGAATCAATTGGGTGCACGGCCTTTCAAATATTTACCAAAAGCAATCGTCAATGGTTTGAAAAAAAACTTTCAGATGAAAACATCGAACAATTCAAACACGCCGCTGCTGTTTCAGCTATCACATCAGTTGTTGTGCACACCGGCTATCTGATTAATCTTGGTTCAGGGAAAATGGAAACAGCAGAATTGTCTGCGCGTGCGCTGCTTGATGAAATACGTCGGTGCGAACTTCTTGGCTTAACCGATCTTGTTGTGCATCCGGGATCGCATGTTGGGATTGGCGAAGAAAGCAGCATTAAACAAATAGCGTGCAATCTTGATAAAGTTCTTGAACAGAGTGAAGGCCGTGTGACCATCGCTCTTGAGCTTATGGCAGGACAAGGCACAAGCGTTGCATCGTCATTTGAGCAGTTACACAAAATTCGCTCGTTGTGCAGCAATAAAAAACTGATTGCCTACTGCTTGGATACCTGCCATGCCTGCGCTGCTGGATATGACATGACGACAGAAGATGGCTACAAAAAGATGATCAAGAGTTTTGATGATGTGCTCGGCCTTGAGCATCTTCGAGTGATTCATATGAATGATTCTAAGGGCAAGGTTGGTTCTCGTGTTGATCGCCATGCGGCACTGGGTACTGGGGTAATCCCCTTGGATGTTTTTGCCTGTATTATGAACGATCGGCGCCTGAGTCATGTCCCAAAAATTCTTGAAACACCATCAGACGCCGCTATGAAATTATGGGCTTGTGAAATTAAACTGCTTAAGACAATGGTTGGGGTTACTTCACATACGTAATAGATGCGTGAGCGAGTAGGTCTTCTTCAAAATGATTTACAAAGACATCACTACGTTCTTTTTGCAACATGCGTTCAATATCGCTATAGCGTTCATCAAATGTTTTGAGATGCTTTTCTTTTCTGTCGACAAGCTTAATGATTTGTTTTGTTGCCGCACCAGTGTCGATTGGCATAGAAGATTCACCAGCTTTCATAGAAAAGACGACAGAAAACTTTTCGCCAATATCTTCGCGTGCAACCCAGCCGAGATCTTCCCAATCAGCGGGCTGATTTTTGTTGTCAATTGAAGCAAGATTGAGATGATATTCTTCTTTGGTGTATTCAGGATGGTCTTTATAAAATGATTCGACTTCTTGTGTGGTGACCATAATCTTCTCACTCATCTCAGCACGTTTAACGTTTTCAACGGCAATAAGACGAGCAAGCTGCGCTTTGTAAGATTTAATTGTGAATCCAAATTCCTTGAGGCGACTTTCAAATTCAGCATCAGAGAGCTCAGAAAAATTATTTTGGATTCTGAATGATGATAATTGCCGATCTATATCAGTTGCTGATGGCAACATATGCATCTTGGCGGCGCGTTGATACCATAATTCTTCTTTGATGAGCTCATCCAGGGTATACCGTTGGCCTTCCTTAGCGATACGTGGTTGCGCTACGTCTGATTTGAAAATTGGTTTTCCTTCAACGTAGGCAAGAATACAATCGATGGTAATGCGCTGAGGCAACGCCGAAGCTTTCTCAGAAATTTGCTTGTTTCCAATTATTTGTTCGCTTTCAACGTTCTCGACGAGAGCATCAGGTACGGGAAGTAGGTGAGCGGGGAGGCCTACAAGAGTACAGGCGAGCACCACAAAAATTTTATTCATCATTACCCTTTATATTAAAAGAAGAGGGGCGAGTTACAAAACTCGCCCCTCTTCGCATTTTTACAGTACAAACAACGGTTAGGCTGCGGTTGCCCCTGCAGGAGCGGCGGCAGGTTTGTTATTTGTTGCGACCTGTGTTGCTTGTACTCCCTCAGTTGCTGACTCTGGGGATACTTTTGCATCTTTGAAATAGTCTTCGTTAACGACTACTTTCATTTCTTTCTTCAGTTCTTCCATACGTTTTTCGATAACATCTTTGAACTGATTATTTTTAAGCATAGCCTCGATGTGAGTCTTAACTTCATCAACAGCGAAAAGAACCGTGTCTTTTTTATCCCAAGCTTTGACAACCCAGAATTCTTTGCCTGTTTTAATTTTATCAACACTTGGCAGCTTGGTCATACCAAGGACGCTGTCCTTAATTGGTGTAGGCACGACTTCCATTTGGAACCCGCCACGGACTTCTTTGCTTACTCGGCCGAAGTCTCTAAACTTGCCGGCTTTGTCTGCTTTAGCAACTTTTTCAAAGTCCTCGACATTCTGTTTTGCTTTGGCTAAAAAAGCATTTGCTTGTGCTTCGTTTTCAAAACGAACACCCATTGCAAGAACGCCGCCAGCTACTTTGACGAAGCGATCTTTGTTTTCAGTGTAATATTTGGTGATATCGTTATCAGCTACCTTGATGCCATCATAAATTCTTTTCTCAAAGAGCTGTACTTTGATAGAACGTTTCACTTGGTCTTTGAGTTCACCGTAAATCTTGATGAATTCTGGATCGTTTTCAATGCCATTTTGATCAGAAAACTTTTCGATGACGGCTTGCATTGCAAGTTGCTCGAGGAAGCGACGTTTCAATTCATTAGGAAGTGATTCAGCAGAAGCGCCTTTAAAATAAGGATTTGCTTGAAGCATTTGGCCCAGGTTGCGTTTGTATTCGCCTTCGGTGATAGCAGACTCTCCGTTAATTGAGCAGAGTGATATTCCAGATTTAGCTGAAGTTTCGGTAGCTTGTGGCGCAAGCGTATCTTTTTTCTTGAAAAGATCGCAGCCGGTTGTAAGCATCAACGAAGCAAGAAGCGCCGATCCGGTGAGCATATTCTTGGTCATGGTATCCATAATCCTTGGTATCCTCTTAATAAATGGTTAAACCGCTTTTTTTCCTAATATCCATTAGCGCATTCAATGTACTGAACAGTATATTTGAAAAACGCAACATTAATGCTAACATAGTCCGATAATTTTTCAAGATGATGGATAAAGAGTAGGGTTGCCCCATTGTATGTAGATTATTGTATGTATTTTTTGGTTACGTTTAGGTGAAGGAACTATCGTGGAGAGCAAAGCTAAAATGTCTTTTTGGGCCGCAGTGTTGATGAGCATCAACATTATTATTGGAGCGGGTATTTTTGCCGGTCCCCAGCGTATAACCGAGCTCGCTGGTGATGTAGGATTTCTGATTTGGCCGTTAGTATCACTTTTAATGTTTCCTATCGTGTGGGGCGTTGTACAGGCGTCACGCGTTTTTCCAGGTGAGGGTGGTTTTTACAATTATTGTTCACAGGGTATCAATAAGGTAATGGGGTTTGTGGCGCAATGGTGTTACATGCTTGGTTATTTAGCTACGGCGGCGGCAATTACTGCATCGCTGCGAAACGATTTGGCATCAAGCATTAATATTGAAATTATTACACAACACCCGCATTTATTTGATGCTCTTGTTGTTGCGTTTTTTACCGCGCTTAATCTTTTGGCTCTTGGAGTTATTAGTAAGCTCCAAAGCACTATTACGATTTTCAAGCTTTTGCCATTGTTCTTTGTTGTTGGTTTATTGGCGTGGTATTGGAATCCTTTTGCTGTTACCTATGGTCATGCTCAATTTTCCGGACTCTGTTTGGCGATTCCAAGTGCACTATTCGCCTATTGGGGCTTTGAGGCTTGTTGCAGCATCGGCCACCTTCTTGAAGGAGGACCGCGGCAGGTGGGCAAGGTTGCTCTTACTGCGTTTGGTTTGGTAACGGTGACCTATATGTTCTTTCATCTGAGTTTGATTCACATTATGGGTTCGGGCAATCTTACTGCATTTGGAGTTTTAGCGTTCCCTGGTTTTATGAAACTTTCAGCGGCGATGACTTCGTTTATTTCGACCGTTATTGTTGGGTCAATCTTTCTCTGTTACTGTGGCACAATTTTTGGCACGTCACTGGCAAATATTACCAATATTTTTACGCTTGCTCGTCAGAAGGTGATTATTGGTGGTGGCGCGTTGACCAAGACAAATGCGTGGGGTCGCCCAACGATAGCAGGTTTGGTTTATGGCATTGTGTTGTGGCTATTCCTGGTGGCGGTTACCAATAAGTACGTTCTCATGGCCCTTGCAAACATTGGTATCTGCAGCGCGTTGACACTCACTCTTGTTGCCTTGCTTCTGTTTTACCTCAGAAAACAAAATTATCTTCAAGTGTTGATAACTTTGGTTGGTCTTGGATCGGCGTCAATAACATTTTATTACATTTGGATGGCGATAGGTACAAATCTCTGGGAGCGTTCGATGGCAGTAATGCCGCTTGTTGCGTTACTTGGAGTAGGGTTAGTACTCTATGCCATACAGCAAAGAGTGGGCGCACCGTCCCGTCGTTAAAAATAGGTTATTCTTTTTATAGTGGCGTCTGGCTTTTGGCGTACAAGCTCATTTAATTTGATTTTGTACGAAAAGCCAGATGCTCTGCAACAAGCTTGACGCATTGTTCAACGGGATAAAGATTGGTGTTGATAACATGGTTATAAAACAGCCTTGGTGCGATAAATACTTTGTTGTGATCAAATAGCCCAAGCTTGCCCATAATTTCTTGCCTGAGTTCTTGAAAATTTTTGCCATCTGAAAAGTCATCACGTATAAGGTCAAAAGCCTTTTCGATTTGGTGCCGTGAAAGTTCATCGATAACCAAACCGTGCCTATATGAATGAGCCTTGAACATTGCGACGAATTGACGCAATACAACAGAAGCAATTCGTGAGTTGCGGGGTTGATTGTGTATGCGGGCGTTGTAGTTGCGTTGTTGAAGCCGTCTAACCACGGTATCAAAAGGGCAATACACTAATATCAAGAAATTATTAATGTTATTAATAATGCTAAACCATCTATGGGTGCTGGTAGCATCCTCAAGACAGGTGAGTGTTGTGTCACACAAGACGTTGTTTCCCTTAGTTACCATGGCATCGATGTGCATATACATTAATTCAGTGTGTTTGTTACACGTTGCAACAAATTCGTGTGTAGGGCGGGGATTCCGTTTTTGTTCTTCAAAAATTTCAGTTATAAAGTCGTCGAGAGCAACGTAATGATAGGGCACATTAACAGAGCTCTCAATTAGCTTACAAATACTTGTTTTACCAGCGCATGACGTACCATCAAAAAGTACCATTGAGCCAGAGCTGCTGGCGAAAATGTCGCCTTTTGAAGCATTCATGACCATGAATAATCCTCCTTTTTTAGAAATGGGAGAAGGCTGGGAAGGTTAACTTCGCATATTTTTCAAAATTTGTGAAAAAAGAACTTGGGTCTGTTCTTAAAAAAACGACATTTTTCCATCCAAAACAGCTTCTTATGTTTCATGCTGAAATTAAATGCAAGTAGGAATAACTTTGGCGTTTGCGCCATTGTTTTCGTTTGGGTAGTCTTGTTTATATATCGTTGTTTTAAAGTATTTGGGGGTTAATCATGAAACGTAGTATTGCTAAAAATCTGTTAGCTATTTTTATTCTGATAGAATCTTTTGTAGGTGTGTATACATGCAGGGCCGAGCAACCAGTGGTTACTGCGCATGGTTTTGGCACATCAAATCCTGCGCTTGTATGTGAACTCAATAAGCCAGGAAATATAGCAGCAATTTATAATTGGTTGAAAAAGGAAGAGGCACTTGACCGGAAACATCAAACCATCTGGTCAAGAGTAGCCAGAACATGGTCAAATCTAAAAAGACGTTGTTCTAAAATTTCTTCTTTGGCTTCTGGATTTACCCAAAATGTAGGGTGGGGTGCTGTGTATGGAGCAGGTCTTTCTTGCGTTCCCTATATTCCTTCTTATTATTTTTTAGGTGGGTCGGTTATTCCGCACTTATCAGTGCTTGTTGGTGGGGCGCTTGCTGGTGCCGTATATAAGGGTGGGTATTTTTGTTGCTATCACAACCAATATTTATTCAACCAGGCGCGTGATATACGGAACTCTCTTTCTTTAGTGGTAAGTAATTTTCCGGATATTGATAATATAGTTGAATACGGAGCTTGGCATACATGGTGGACTGCTTATCTCGATTACAGAAAAGAGGCTCGCAAGGCAACTAAAATATTAGTAGGATTAGCAAGTAATCCCGATAAAAATTTTCGTGATGAATGCGTTGAGCTTTGGAACTCACTTGTGGAACAAGAGAAAAAAATTGGCGAATTTATTTCGAAACTTAGAGAATATGAAGGATTCTACAAGAAGCTTCCAGAATCTGAACAAAGAAAATAGATCTTACGCGTAAAGAGTAATAATTTTGTTGGCCGGTGTAATAGCCGGCCTTTTTTGTGTGCGCTTGTGTTCAATGTATGATAATGATTTCCATGCTACGTTAAAAATATCAGACGAAGTGCAGTGCATTACACAAAGGATCAAGATGCTGGATTTCTTACAAGGTAAAATTGTTGGCGTACACGACAAAACGATAACGGTTGCTGTTGGAGGAATTGGATTTGCTGTGCACGTTCCTCAGGCCCGTAATTATGTTCCCGATGCCGATATTCGCCTGCATACGTATCTTCATTGGAACCAGGAGAATGGCCCAAGTGTTTACGGTTTTGTTACAGAAATTGAGCGCAAAGTATTTCTTTTGATTATCAATTGTCCCAAAATCGGTCCCTCAATAGCGATGACGATTTTGTCGCAGGTATCGGCTTCTGAATTTTTAGAAATGATTACTGCTGGAAGTGATTCGGCTCTGAGTAATCTTAATGGGATTGGAAGCAAAAAAGCTGAACAGCTTATTGTTGAGCTCAGGAGCAAGGTACAAAAGCTTATTAATAGCGGCGAACTTGCGGTCGAAAAGCAGCAAAGCTTTGTGCAATGGCAACAGCTGAGTGAGGTATTAACGTCATTAAATTATTCAAAACCGGAAGTTATTAAGGCGACGCAATATGTTGCTGAAAAATATACGGGGCAAAATTACCCAATTGATCAGCTTATTCGTGCTGCATTGTCGTATTTATCGGAGAAGCATGTTTGATAAGTGGATGTATGCTTTCACCATCCTTGAAATGGTCTTAGTGCTTACCATCGTCACCATCTTATGTACAATCTCCTTCCCGATGTTCCTTGATTATGATCGGCAGATGGTTGTACAAGAACTTGAAAAGCTTGATATAACCCTGCGGTATTTACAGCAGCGAGCGATGGTGACCCAGCGAGTGCAGAGTCTTACGCTAACCCTGACGGCAAATTCCTACCGGTATAATGCCACCCATTATGTCATGCCACAATGCATCTGTTGCGGCTATCTACCGTCGGTGTATGGGCCTCCTGGAGATCCAACGGCTCCAATTACGAGTGTTGCAACGTTCCCTTCGGTTGCCCCTGGCGTATACGGGATAAAAATATTTCCTAATGGTAAAATATCCGCCGGGGCGCTTTATATGAGCACTATTAACAAAAGAAGGATGGGCGCTTTAACTTGCACGGTCTCTCAGGTATCCTACTTAAGGAAGTATTTGTACGAATCGAGTCAGTGGGCTCTATTGGCTTCGTAATAATTTCAGGTTGCATACATCATGTTTAAAGTTGTTACGCGGGTGATGACTGCATTTATAGGTGGTCTTATTCTTTCGCTCTGGATGTTACAAACGTCGACAGCCGTCAAGACGTTTGTTGGCACCAGACTAATATCATTTCTTGAGCAATCATGGGATGCACACATTAAATTTGATGATGTTAAGGTGAATTTCTTTTCACTTAACATGCTTTTTAAGAGGGGGGTAGTGAAACCTGCACATCACAAAGAGTATGTGTGGAAGTTTGATGAGTGTTTGGTGCATGTTTCATTCTTTGATCTTTTAATGAAACGTAAGATTTCGCTTCATCTTACGTTTAACAACATTAAGGCTTCTACCTCGTATCACAAAAATGGATCAGATCTTTTTGATCATCTTGGTAATATCTTTGCGACCAAATCATCATCATTTGAAATTTCTCCTCAGGCAATCACGATCAATTCCTGTGACCTTGATGTTGTGGTACGGCACCATGCTTTATCAGGGCTTAAAAAATGCGTCATACATCTGCCGGGGAAAATATGCTTTTGCAAAAATGATTACATCCGTGGTGCTGGCTCTGTTGCCTGGCATGGCACTGTAGTTCCTGGTGGTGCCGATGTAGCATGCAACGAGCGAATGGTAATCAAAAGCGCTGACGGTTCCTTTGATTGCTACAAAGATCCAAAGACTAACTTGTGGCATATGCAAACGTCTTTGCGGGTAATGTTTCCGTTGCTCGATGCACAGACGATTTCAACGGTGCAGGCAATGTGGCACAAGGGGCTAATTTCTCTTGCCGTGCATAATGAGGCGCATGGGCTTAATTTGAAGCTTGCCGGAACTCCTTCTACAGTTCTTACGCTTAAGGGCGGTTGTGATGTGCCTTCGGTTGCCAATGTGTATACATGGTTTAATGGTGATGCCTCAAAAAAAATAGCATGTGGGGGGCAATGTGCCATTGATCTAACGCTTGAGACTGAGCGTCAAGAATACCCGATATCTGGTTCTTTGATTATCTCGAATCTGACATGGGATCGTTATGCGTGTCAGCGTATTGCTTTGGAAAATATTACGGGCGATATGTGCCATCTGAAGTCATCGGTGCATATTGAACATTCTCCACGTGTGCAATTGTCGGGAATGATTGAAGGCGATGTTCTTAAAAAATGTGGCTCACTTACCGTGACCAATACGAGTTCCCTCGTGCTTGCGGATACGGGACTTTCGTGGATGCCAACACTTGAGCCACATGCTTGTTCGCTCAAGTGTTCGTGCAACTCTTCCGGACTGCGTGGTCTATATAACATAGAGTTTCAAAAGTCTTTGCAGGGCAAGAAGCGACAGTATCATGGATGCCTTACGCTTCATGATGGTGAGTTAAGGGTGAAGGGCAATATTCTCAATGGAAATTTTTTGATGCGCGCAGCGGTGACCCCGCGTATTTTTTGTAAAGAGCTTTTATATCGCCGAGAGAACAAAGATCTTGTTCATCTTGTTTCTGGCAAAAATGATCCGACAATAATTCAGGGTTTTGTGCGTTGGCCACTGATACGATCTTTTTTGGATCTGCGATGGCGGCGACGATTGATGAATAGCAACTGTGTTTTTGACCTCATGATTGATCAAAAAAATGTTGCCAACTCCATACGTGGAAAAATAAGATTAAAATCGGGACGCTTTTTTGTTCCTGGGTATTACAATCTTATTAACAATGCGTCTATTCCTTTTATCGTGAATTTTACAAAAAAAGCAGTGTTGCTTGATCATCCAGAAATACTGCTCAGCAAGGGATCAGTTACGTGCCCACGCGCTGTGATTGCATGCGAAGATGATTGGACTCTTAAAATAGTGCATGTTCCGCTGACCTTGAACAATCTTCTGATTAACTGGGGGAGAGATTTTTATGGTGTGGCTTACGGAACGCTTCTCTTAAATAAAACACGCGCATCTGTGCTGAAGCTATTTGGAACCGTTGTTCTTAAGCGATCACTTTTGAAAGATACTTTTTTTGCAGAGGGAGAATCTTCCAGCCTGTACGGGCCAATTGGTGGGATGGGAATGCTTCCGCCTCTGGCGCTTGATATCCGAGTTTTAAGTGAAAAACCGGTTCAGGCAAAAACTGATACTATCGAAACAAAAGCTTCTTTTGATATGCATATACAAAGTGCCCCTTCCTCTGAATTGTATGCCCCACCATCGGTAGTTGGGCGTATCAGCCTTGATAGTGGTGTAATTAAATTTTTCCGGAACACTCTAAATATAGAACGTGGCAAAATTCAATTTCTTGCTGATCGTACTCATGATCCCCTGATTGATTTAGTCGCAAAAAGTCGTATCGGGAAATATCTTATTACGCTGCAACTCACCGGGTCACAGCAAAAGCCGAATGTGGTTCTTGAGGCAACTCCAGATTTGGCAGAAGAACAGATTATTGGGTTACTTCTTTCCGGTTCAGAAGATGCATCATTGCAAGCTTCCCTGGCAACGATGGTGCTTAATAATTTAAATGTATTTTTGTTCAACAATGTCAAAAGTTCAAAATATGGATGGTTAGACAAAATTAGTAAAACATTTAAATATGTGCAAATCACACCAAACCTGAATGACGTTGATGGCCAAGGTAAACTCAAGGGTTCAATATCTGTTGACCTTGGTGATCAATTGCATGCACGATTACAAAAAAGTCTTGATTTCCAAAAAGATTTCTCAGCCCAATTAGAATATATGCTCTCAGATGATATCAATTTTAAAGTGGTCAGAGATCAGGGGGGAGAAATGGGTTCAGAAGTGGAAATGCGACTTAAACTGGGATGAGATTCTTCGATTTTTTGATCATCCATCGCAACGAGTTCATTCTTTTGATCGAGTGAATGTTTTTTGGTTCCAAGCTGCGCTTCAAGCTGGGCGATTTTATTGAGGAGTGTTGATCGTTCTTGCGTCATGCTTTGAATGCGCGTCCGATCTTCTTCAAGTTTTTGATCTAAACTACTTTTTGCCGTTTCAAGAGATTTTCGCACGTTGTGCATATCGCCTTTGATTTGTGAAAGTTCATTTTTGATTGTGGTATTTTCGGTGACTTTTTCCTGAAATCTTTTCTCAAGTGATTGATTTTTTTGGCCATCATTTTTGGCAATTGAATAAAGCTTATCAAGTTGATCGAGCATGGAATAGATTTTGGTCTGACATTGCGGGTATTCTTTACGGATGCTAATCAAGCCTTCAGCAATTCTTTTGTAAAGACCTTGAAGTGCTTCAACATCGCCTGCGCGTGTTACCCCGATTCCAAGAAGTATTGGCAAGAAGAGCATCAGCGCGTACACTATGCCCCATGACTTCCTCATTAGCGTATCCTTTCCTTTTTTTTACTGGGAGCAGACTCCTGACTGCCTGCTGCTACTCAGTACACCATACGGGTCTTGATGGAAAAATTCAATACATCATGAGGGAGTAATGGAGATTGGCGCATGCGCGGGCTACTGATGTTTGTAAGTATGATCGGGTTAACCTTCTTAGCAGCCTTTGGCATAACCGAGGTTTTTTTCTCACCTGATGACCGTCCGGCTTCGCGGCTTGTCCAACTCATTAATGAGTCTCACACAAAAATTTATGCCGCTATTTATATGATTACAGACAAAAACATAGCAGAGGCATTGGTATGTGCAAAAAAACGTGGCGTTGCTGTCCAGGTGATTGTTGATCCATCGAGCATGGAAGGAAGTTACGGTAAAGGGCAGTTGCTCAAAACGGGCAATGTTGATCTCTTTGTTTTTGGCAACGACAAGTCACAGCGGCGCTCATTCCACCAGCCATTGATGCACAACAAATTTGCCGTCATTGATAATAAGGTATGGACCGGATCATTTAATTGGACTAAGTCTGCAAATGAAAAAAATCAGGAAAATGTGATTTTGACAGATGATGTGCGGGTCAAGGACCGTTTTGAGCATCACTTTGAGCTTTTAAAGCAGCGTTGTTGCCATTATGCATGCAAACAACAACCTGTTGTTGAACAACTTCCGCGGAGAACGGAATCAAATTCTTGGTGGCAGGAAATGTTGGCAAAAACATCTCAAGCGGTTACTAATTTTTTCGTTTTTATTCGGAACGATATTAGAAAAACAATGGCGCCAAATTCTTAAGAGATGATTTTTCTAAAATCTTTACAACCATCCTCTGTTTTTATTACACATTAAAGATCCGCGCCGTGTACGCACAAAGCACAGCCTGAGCGGCCTTGACATTTGGCCTGCAGGCGCTAATGTTGGATGAGAAAGGTGATGTGGAGAGCGGTTAGGTGAAAGGAGAGTCATCTTGAATACCTCACTTCAGCGTTCGCTGAACATAGTTATCACCCACCAATTTCTCTGCGCACAAATCCATGGGCGGCATACCGGATGCCGCAGCTTTTTCGCACCAATGTTTTGTTACTACGTGTGAATGTAAGATTGTTTAATACGTGATTGTGAGCATATGCAGAAAGGAGGGAGCGTTCGGAAGGATGGTGCAATGCTAACAGCAAATAATTTGCGTGAGTTGTTGTCGGTTTTTTCTCAAAAGGAGAGAACATTATGAAGCAAAACCTCAGACGCATACTGATGTGTGCAGTGCTGGCGGGATTGCCATTCATGCACGCCGGTGCATATGATTGGGCTCCCGTTGGTACAGGTCTTGAAACACATTCATATACTTATACTAACCCAGACCACCCAGAAATTACGCACACCTGGACGTACGATTTTGCAACTACGGGCGGCGTTTACCTTAATCAAGATTATGTTGCTGTTGATGCGCCAAGCGTATCATACAATAGACCATTTACTTCAACAGCACTTAACCCAACATTGAACGTCTATGGTTCTTTGTGGTCAAGCTATCCATCAGCTCCTGGTGCTGCGCAACAACTTGATGCCTTGGGAAATCCTATATCATGCTCACTTAAGGTTAATGGTAATGTCGTTTTGGATGCATCAACTGTAGATATGACGATCAATATCGCTGAAGATGTTGTTATCGAACCATATTTTGATGCCGTCAACACCGTTACGACGGGAACTCCTCTTGCAGAAGCTGGCGTTTCGCAGGTTTATTTCAAGACTGCAATAGCTCGAACAATTACCGTCAATGTTCTGCATAACCTCGAATTCCGCGGCAAGACCGTTACCAGAACCAATGGTGAGGAAGCAGAAACGATTGAGGGCCAAGACCTTATCGTAACGTTTGCCGGTGCTGGTGAAGTTATTTTCTATATGACTGATGGCACATCGGTGAAGTTCAACGGCCAAGTAGATTATTCGACTCCATATGTCAGCGTGGAAGATGCGGATTATCCGTTTATTGATATGCCATCGCATGCAGCTGGTGGTACCCGCGTCTTTATTTGCATGGATCAAGTAGACGAAATTGATACCAAAGTGCTCTTCCGTCGTGTTGATCCTACTGTTGCAGAAGCGCAACGACTCTTGATCGAAGTTGGTCCAAACTCCTTCATTACGTATCTTTCTATGGATGGTACAGGTGAAGCAGGTTACGGTTCCATGGATTTTGATACCGGAAACGCCGGAACTGGCCGTATGGTCCTGTTCGTACGTGGTGCTTATGAATATCTCGATGGACAGAAAATAAAATTCCCGTTCAATGATGGCTCGATCATGATTGCCGGACATTTCGTTAGTGACTTTGATCCAGCAACCATCAGCGGTCTTGATTGGCCTTCGGTACTGTCTCCCATTGATCCTCGATATGACCTGACCCTGCCTGCTGGTGATGAAGCGTTTATGCGTATTTTGGCCTCAGATATGGGTGCTACTGAAGCAGATCGCCGTGGTCTCCTTGCGGTTAGCGATGTTGCAAGTCATGGTAAATTGATGTCCGATCCATATTGGGATTTGTATAACATCGATGGTACGGGTGCTCCACTCGGTTGGGGCTATGACTTTGCGCCAACAAATGCTGCCAACAAACTCATCAACGTACGCAAAGGCTTCATTCTTGGTGTTAATGGCCAAATGGATATAGCCAACAATGTCTTTGTTGACTATGTTGCCGGTACAACCAACCTTGTCGATCCTCTTGCATGGCATGATTATGAAGAAGGCATTGTTCCTACTCCTGGCCTTCTCAAGAGCCGTAATCCAGCAGCCTTTATTGTTGATGGTCTTGATACCGCCCTCTTTGTAGACGGTAACCCAAGCCGAGAAGTTGGTGGAGAATGGCCTGTCAGTATATTCACCGCTGCTGACCCATATACGCATTCGCTTGGCGATCCTACTATGGCGTATATAAACGCAACGGGTAATGGCACTCTTTATCTGCGTGCCTCTGCTTCATCACGTTATGGCTTTATCAATAACCTCTTTGGTACAAACACCGAAACGTTGCTGAATGATCCAACGTTAGATTGGACAGCTATTCTTGCTCTTGGCACTGGAACCTACGATGGTTATCGCCTTTCAACCAATGCTGATACGACAAGCGGCGGCGAGGGTCTTCACGTCCTTGATGTCGAAGGTCCGTTGCATGCATTTACTACAGCACTTCCAATGTCATTCAAGGCTGGTGCTGAAGGTGACACAACAGGTGTTATTAATGCTGCAAGCATTCTGCTGAACTATCGTGGTGAAGAAATTCTTGGCGATGGTACACCAATTTTTGATGATGGTACGGTGATTAATCGCCCACTACTTACCACCGTTATTTACACGCGTTACAATTCGCCAACATTATTCTTCAACAACTTTGCCTCATTTACTGATTTTGTCGTCCGACACTCTGACGGAACAAAAAAAGTTGATGGAATCCCTTTCGTCAACTCAGATCCAGGCGTAACGGGTGGTGAGCGTTTGTATTTTGCGCGTGAGCATATTGGCTCAACCATGGTCAATACGCAATCCGATCCAGATCGTTATCGTCTCCCAGAAATTCGTTTCTACAATTCGACACTTGAATTGCAAGAATCGCTCAATGCTTCAGGTGTACGCTTTGTAGTTAAAGATAACTTTGGAGTTCCAGGTCGTACAGGCGACAACGAATCGGTATTCAAGTTCTTTGATCATGGTGATCCACTTGATACCATGCTTACCGGACATGGTCGTATCTTCTTGTGCGGTAGCTTAATGTCACGCATGTATGACAATAGCTTCAACTATGCAACCAATAGCTGCTCGGTCGACGTGTTCAAACATAATGCAGCTAATGGCGGCTTCATGGAGCTTTCGGCAACCGTAACGCTTTCAATGCAAAACGGTAATCAATTCCATCCAGATGTGCAGGCAATTATTGATCGTTTGGCCGAACCAGCAAAAACAGCGTATATCAGCAAGCAACGTGCTCATCACTTGCTTCTATTTGCATTGCCAATCAAATTCTCTGAGTTGAACAGTGCAACTATAGAAGACATCATTGGTTTTGGTCATCGTGATATTGACTCAGTTTGCAATATGACTATTGGCTGGCCAGCTGATACAAAGTATACCCAGGTAAGATTAGATCCTATTGAAGGATATTATGCACCTCGCGGTAATTCAGCGACCTTCCCCTATTGCTATCCATATGTGTTCCCAGGCGAACCAATTTATGACGGTTCAGCAAGAGCATCATTTACTACCGAACTCTTCGATATTGACGCACTTGCGCATCTGCCTCCTGCGGTAGTATCGATTGATGGCAGCATTATATGCTTCGGTGCATTTGATCTGTTTGGCAAGACCGTTGCAACACCGGCAGTAACCGATGATGATAGTGGCGTTGTATTTGTCAAACACGGCGGCAAGATCACCATTACACGTCCAGAGAGTCAATTAGCTCCATTTGCACGTACAAGCATTCCAAACCAATCGGTCTTCTCGACCTTTATTGCTCAGCGCATTTGGAATGATTACGATGCCGATGGTACTAACCGCGTCTGCTGGCTTACCGGTATTGTTGATCTTCCTCACGATCAAGTAACTTTCGATAACAAGCTCTACGGCTATGGCGTGCAATCATACAACATCACAACAACCATGTTTGCAGCGCGTCGCACTGAAACAGATGGCTATGTACGCTTGAGCTTTGAAAACACCGATCGTAACATTACTAACACCTTCTACAACGATGTCTCAGGTGCTGAAGAAGTAACTGTTGGCTGGCGTTATAAGAACATGCTTCCTGTTCGTTCTGAGAATACGCTGCCTAAAGCAACAAGATCAGCTATATCCAACACACTTGAGTGGTTGATCCGTGCAACCGAGAGTGTTGGAACACCAGCTCCTCGTCCACAAGATCTGCTCTACATTGGTCCTGGTGATGATGTAACGCAGTTCCACGTTGCCGGCGCAACGATGTCCGACCCATTTGCGCTTGATGTCTCCGGCGATGGCGTACGAGCGATTGCAGCACGCGTACGTGAATTTACCTCAGTTGCATCGACAGCCGGCACAACCGGACTTGGTGGATTCTTCCATCCTGTTGCCGATCACTTTATTAGTGAAGGTGCGCATGCGGTACTCTTTGTTGAGTTCGGCGGACGCATTGGTCTTGGCAGCAGAAACTGGAATGAACTTTCCAATAGCGCATGGAATTTGCTCGGCAAAGACTATGTAACGATTTGTCCTCTTGGTGATGGTACCGTTGATGTCAACAACAACCTGCTCGTTACCGATCGACAAGCGTTGATTGCTACCGATAAGTTTGGCAACCCAGACGAACCAGGGTTTGATGCACATCGTTTAACCTTCTTCTCAGAAATGCCATACGAAATTCGTATTCCAGCGTATGGTGAACTTGATTTGAGCAGCTTTGGTCAAGGTGCTGTTCGTCAAGAGATTGCATTCGGTGGCAAGGTCAAACTGATCTTTGAAGAGGGATCAACACTCAGACTGCCTGATAATCCAACTGGCGGCTTGGTCCTCTATTTCAATGATCAATCGCAACTGATCTTTGAAGGCGCGACCCAAGGTTCAACCTTCATTCCATATACCGATGCCAAGAACAACGACAATGCTGGTAACAACACGGCCCCTGCAGCACGTGATCGCATTAAGATTTTGGGTCAAGGCCAAATCTGGTTGAACAAAAACGCCCAGATGGTAGTCAACGGCAACTCATTTGTTGGTGTTGAAACCGATTCGTTAACCAAGACAACAGCACTGACGGTTAGTATTCAACGTCAAGCATCATGGTTCATTGGTGATCAGAACGTGGCAGGCGGTGCATTCCAAATTGGTAACCCAACCTATTATGGGAGTGATCACTCTATTACCTTCAGCTTGGCACTCAACGGTCCAAGCGCGTTGATGCATATTGATCGTGAAGGCTTCCTTGGTCTTGCAGCTGGTGTCATCAACAAGTACGGCAATCCAAATGGCAGTACGGCTGTTCTTGCCAACAATCCCGTCACCGATGTTAATGGTGTTGTACAGAGAGAATCGGTAACGGTTGGTGCAACAACATACACATGCCCAGTCTTTACCCCAGGCACCACCCCATGGGATGGTGAGTGGCAGGTACAAGCCCTCAACAACGTTAACAGAATCGTTATTAACGCTACCGAAGGAACCTTCTCGCATAACAACATCTACAATGGTTCTTCTGATCTAGCTTCACTGATGGCAATTGGACCGGTGTCAGAGTACTATGAGCTCGGTCTCAATGGTCCAGATTACTCTGAGGTACGTGGCGGCGGTAACATTCTGTGGGTTCCAAGCACCGCAACGGCAACCAATCCAATTTTCGTCAACATTTGGGATTATGCCGGTGTTGGAGATTTGGGCGGAGCAAATCAGAATCTAACTGCTGGTGCTGTCAAGTTTGCGCCTAATATGGTTTGCTACTACTCGCTCCTAGCATCTGCGCCATTACTTCTTGATCGTCAAGGTGCCGGTAGAGATCTTGGTGATTTCAAGTATCGTACATCGGGTAGATGGTATAACGGGAATCAGACATATTTCTATAATGCACTTGCATTCAGAGCATTAGGTCTTCCATCGATTGCGCTTGCAACCTTTGCTTCTTCGCCACTGCAGAATAATAGAATGGCATGTTTTGGCGAAACCCAGCTTACCAATCTTGTTGGCTATGCAACAAATCAATCTAAGTATTCAACTACTGCTGCCAACGGGGTTACTTACTATGGCCTACAGACTGTTCGTTCAGAGACTATAGCGCTCGAGCAGGTTTCAGTAAGTCAATCGTTTGCACCTGCAATTGCAAATGGAACGCTCGGTGCAACCGTTGGTGTCAATGGATTGGCTCAAGCTTACGCAATTATTAGATAAGGAGATAAAGGGTGCATCGGAAAGGTCTGGTGCACCCACTATTCTTCGGAGGAAGTATTATAAAGGGAGTGATACATGAAAAGAACTTGTAAGAAGTTAGCGTTTCTCGGGGTGCTTGTTGTGGGCTCAGCCGCCGCAACAGAAATGCGAACCCCTTGGATCGCTGAACGCGGACCGATCCGTTATACGTTTGAAAAACTGCACAATGATACAAAGTGCAATGTTAATTACTGGACGGCATTGCATGCCAAGGAAGCAAACTCTGTCTTCCTCAAACACGGTACAAAAAAACATCCACTTTCAGCATTGATTTTCAACAAAGCAGATTTCACGCTCAATGAAATATTTCCAGGTTCTCACATCGACATGACATCTGAGAACTATAGCCCATGGCTCAATATCGTCCAGATTCATCCCCGCGTTGAATATTGGGAATGGGGTATCACCACTGGAGGCCGTTTTGATTGCGAAGTGTGGAAAGGCAAAGGCCGCATTGGTATGCGTGCTACTGTTCCATTTCGCAGCATAGAGATGGAGCGCAAGGATCTTGATGATGAGTATGAAGATCCAGAGGAATTGTTTGTAACATCGCAGCTATTTCAAATGGGCGATGCTAGTACCACTGTTGCGGCTAAGGCGTATAATATGGCCCTTATTGCAGGGCTGCCGCTTGATAGCATAGGTAATCCAGCGCTTGTGCTAAGGGACCCGATTGATGGCCTTACATACTTTGCAAATCAACCATTAAGCGAGAACCTATTAGATTCTGTGCAACCGTTGGTTGAACCAGTAACAATTGGTGTTGGCCAGACTATAAAACCAAGTGCCGGAGTAATACAGTCTTCAGTGATTCCAAACTCAAGCAGACGCCTCGCTTATGATGCTACAACTTATGTTCCATTGGATCCAATGACTGTGACACAACCAGAGCGCACGGGGCCATTGACATTGAGCGAAAATGGTGTGGTCACAACTCAAGATTTTGTGAAACCATCTACCAATGAACAGTTTAAAGGGATTGGCTTTTTTGACGCTTATCCATTTACGGCGGTACCTCCAATTGTTCAGCCAACGAAGAATTATAGTGGCCTTACCCAGGATCAATTGTTGAATCTTTGGTTGGTTCTTGGCCGTGATATTGCTGGAGCTGCTCCTGATAATTTTATCCAAGGCGCAGATACAATTTCCCAGCAGATCGAAAAGCGCTTGCAACTGTACAAAGAAGATCCAATTAGCTTCTTGGCTAGCCAAGGCTTTGAAATGGCAACCAGCAAACGTCGTATGCTGGGTGACATCGACGTAGATCTGTTCTACGAACACACCTTCAACAAAGAATGGATCGGCGAGCTGTTTGTTGGTACACGCGTTCCAACAGGTGGAACCAGAGATCAATTTGGCAATCCTTATAACACCATGTCAGGCAATGGCGATCACTGGGAAGTTAAAGTCGGTGGCATGATTGCCTACCAACCAGCTAAGTGGATCAACATGAAGCTGGATGCGTATTACTCATTTGTTATCGAAGCAACTGAGCATCGCATGGCAGCATTTCAAGGTGCACAAATCAAGAACTTTGGTCCTCGTGTCGATGCTGACGTTGACTGGGGTTATTTTGTAGGTCGACTTGATTTCAACTTCTTCCATCCAAAAACGAGTGATATTCGCACGGTATTTGGATATGAATTCTACTACAAGACAGAAGATCATCTGACCTATAAACGCAGCGCGATGCAGTCGTTTGCTGGACAACATTTAGTTGGTGGTGCATGGGTTGACGATCCTCGTCCTCTCGACAACGGCCTAGCTCGCAAGCACACCGAGGCAATCTCACACAAGCTCCGTGGCGAAATTTCGTATCAAGCCAGCACATACTTTGAGCTCTATGCCAGCGCAAGCTCAACATTTGCCGGTCAGAACGTATTCCGCGACAGCGACTACCAAGGTGGATTTGTCGTACGCTTCTAAGCTTTTTCACAACGACCAACAACACGAAGGCCGGGTTTTCTCCCGGCCTTCAGTCATGCGGTCCCTGCTGGTGCATATAACGTCATTCGCTCGAGCAACAACGTCATTCCCGCGAGCAATAAAGTCATTCTCGCGAAAGCGGGAATCTAGAAGCTGGGTCCCCTCTTTCGAGGGGACGACGTAAGAAGTCAACGGCACCTAAAAGCAAAGCATTCTATTTTTTTGCCGCCCCGCATATTTCGCATAGCGTGCGCGCTGGATTGTTGAGATAGGTACACGCCGAACAGTGCCACCATGCCCGTGCCGGGGCTAGAAGCGGTGGGGGCAATATAAAGCCTGCAGAGAAAGCTGGATTGTATTCCTGGAAGGCAAGCATATCTTGAAACATGCGAGCTTGTATTGCAGCCTTAAACGCTTTGCCACCTGCAGTAATAAGAGCTTGTTTCTGTTCTGGCGACAAATCTTTCAATCCTACCCGTCGCGCAACCTGTTGTTGAAATGCATGAAGCTCATGCGCAAAATTCTTGAGCGAATAAGCAGGAACAGCGGGCGTTGGTGCAGCCGGTTCCATCTGTTTTCTTTCTTCGCCTCTCTTTGGGCATAAAGGACATCGCTCTGGATCTTGTTTATCAGCAAATTCGCGTGAACAGTATTCAGATCCTTCTTGCCCCAAATAAAAATCAGACTTTACATGCCTAAAATGACCACAGGACAAATGTTCTATAACATGTGTGTTGGGATCAAACTTTTCTTGCGATGGTGGGCCATATGGTTTATGACACTCGGGACATATATCATTCACGCAATATGCATTACCGCGATCATACATAAAATAATAATTATCAAAATCATACTGTATATCTCCCCATTGAGGATCCTTGACTACCAGGAATCTGCGTAATGTTTTTTTGGGCTCATCGCGGAAAACGATGTAATTCGTGTTATAGAGCAATGCTGTTATTCGATCGTCATTGCATAAAAACCACTGTTTCCCATAACGCACAAACGCCCCGCGGTGCCGATGCGAGCTGAATGTTATGGCAAAAAGTTCACCTTGTTTTTTCAATACTGCATCAGCGCCGTGACGCTCAAACATACTCGGAACTAAAATAAAAAATTTATGCCATAACAAATCTCTTATCTCGCGTAAAAGCCACGATGGCTCGCCGCCCCACGAATTGTGAGACCGTACTTTTTCATGGCACCACATCTCTTGTATGAATGCCCGAGTTTCTTTTTCACGAGGATATTCAACCATATTAAGGAATGCCAACGTCATTGAATCGGGATTTTTGATGTTACGACTCTGCTTGAGGATAAGCTCGCGTACGGTTGGATCGTTATAACAGGCCGCAAGAAAAGTTTGCGTTCCTCCTGCAAGCCAACAGCTGTCGCCTAAATTGCCCAATCCAAATGGCCGGCCAGGCACAACTTTTGCGGCTTGAACACAATTGAGATGCAGCATCGCTATAAAAGTTATTTTAAAAAAAACTTTCTTCATTGCTTACCCCTGAATTGATATTACCTGAGTTTTCTTACCCGCCTTTTCCGGTATTGTTTAAAGAGGTCTGAAATACCCTGTGTCGATGTTTGATCAATG
>JBAZSL010000018.1:0-26818 GCA_041662445.1 Candidatus Babeliales bacterium | reverse complement strand
CCCTTTCATACCTTTTTGTTCAAAAATTAGTATGTCGGTGTTGTGATGAAGCTCAAGTTTTTTTAGGCTAAAATTTCAAAAACTGTCCAGAGTATTGTTAATTATAAATCGGAAAAAACCTCTTCTCTTGGCAATGCACTCCGCAACAACGAACTCGAGATACTCGAAGTTTTGCTGGGTAAAGATAACAAAGGTATTAATAACAAGGACGCCATTGAAGGCAAATCACTTTTGGCCTACGCATGCGACCCTGAAACAAAAAATCCAGAAGCTATAAAAATATTAGTGGAACGCCAGCAGCAAAAGGCAGCTCGTGACGAACATAAAGGAAAGTAATCGGACGAAACACTCAAATAATTAGCCCAAAGTATGACGGCGCGACAAATAACTCTTTCTCAATAATCCCCTCACTAACAACCGCCAATAACGGAGAGGTGTAATGAACATCAAATATCTCAGTCTCGCGTTACTCTTATGCATCGTAGGCTCATATGATTTTGCGTTCAGCGCACAAAGGGAGATCCTCGTAGATCTGAGCGAACAGGAACGAAGGCTTACTAGTGACGCATTACTGCAGGTAATCAAGGATGGTGATCTTCCAGCACAGGAAGAGGTCTCTACGGTTTTAAAAGAGAAGGGAATAACAGGACTTCCTAAAAAGACAGACGCTCGGCAAACGATAACAAATTTGCAAAAGCTCTTAAAGGATCCAAAAATAACACCTGCCAAGAGCGCTTCATACCAAACCGCCATAGTAGCGCTACAGCGGTTAGTCAAAGATACAAGAGATACTTACCTTAAACGCATAGACGACGTTGTTGCTCAAGGCGCCGATCCATCCATGCCATATGATCAAAACAAATCGATGATTGGCGTTGTACTTTCCCAACAAGATATACCAGCCCTCACAAGACTGCTGGAAAGCAAGAATATAAAAATTAATGATAATGCTGCGATTAATCACCAAACGCTTTTGGTATACGCCTGCACGCCTAAAACCCAAAACGAGGACGCTGTAAGCATTTTATTAACTAAAAATGCCGACCCCAACGCAAAGGCGCTAACGGGCCAAACACCTTTAGACGTTACTCTTTCTGATAGAAATGCCGTCATCGCAACAACCATCAACATTCTCCACACGCTTCTTATGAACGGAGCTAATCCAACAATTAACCGAGAAACTAATTTTAAAAATTTCCAAGCGCTCTTGAGTGATGTACAAGAAAAAATAGAAAACACAACGTTTAGAGACCTCGCAACCGCACAACAAAGCCATACTTATCAAGCCGCGCAAATGTTGTTTCATGCGCTTTTCTTATATGGAGAAACTTCAATAGGGACAAATCCAACGCTACATTTAGCTGATATTTATCAGTATCGTAGATCTCTATTGGAATTAAGAACAATTAATCCAGGATTTGACCCCATCAACCAACCCTTCCCTTATGGGAAAAAAGACTCAAACGTGCGCGGCAAAACGCCTATAGAAATTGCCGCACTAAAGGATGACCACTACCAATGCCTTAGGGCTATGCTCAACATCGATGAAAAACCAAATCAGCCGCACGTAACCGTTGCGACCGCGCGCAAGGCGCTCACTAAAGCCAGCCACCAAAATAAATCGCTCTTGAATAGCTATATAGCTCGATTTCCCGAAGAAACACCTTCGTTAGAACGCATCAAAATATTCGTCAAGGACAATCAACAAAGCGCAGCACATGACTTACACACGGGAGAACAACCAGCAGATATACTTAAAAAATTAGCCGAAAGAATGGCGCGACAAAGAGCTCTTCTTAAATAATCCCCTCACTAACAACCGCCAATAACGGAGAGGTGTAATGAACATCAAATATTTCAGTCTCGCGTTGCTCTTGTGCATCACATCTTCGCCCCACTTCGCGCTCGGCCGCAAAAAGCCCTTAAAGGCTCCAGACCCGAGCAAACAATTATGGGATTTGACGGTAGAAGGCGACCCAAAAGCAACTGCTGCTGGCCACAGCGAACAATACTTTAAGAAAATAAACGCCCTTCTGGGCCAAGGCGCTAATCCAACGGCCCCATATTCCATAAAGCGCGGTGGCTTAAAAATTGGTACACGCTCTTCTCTTGGCAACGCTCTTCTTAAAAACGACCGGACAATCTTCAAAATGTTACTAAAAAAGCACAAAGAATACATCGACGAAGACGCTGTTTTTAATCAAACGCCCTTAGTCTATGCATGCAAAAACCAGCAGCAAGATAACGTAGATTTTTTATTACAAAGCAAAGCAGATGCCAATAAAGAGGCTGGGTCGAGAGAAACGCCACTGGATGCTGCAATCACACCTCACCAACTCGATGCAGGGCTTATTAATACCATACTTGAAACTTTACTTAATTACGGCGCCGACCCAACATGCGCGAACAAAGCCACTATTAAAAAATTCATAGACGACAATGCCTCACAATCGAAGTCAAAAGAGCTGCAGCAAGTTGCACAAAATTTGCTACAGGCGCTTTTTATTTATGAAGAAAATAAAACAATTGGCACACCACAGGAACCACAATCAACCATTACTCAATCTGTAGGTGAAGAACATGAAATGATTGGCATTCCAGAAAAACACCAAGCTGTTATTGCTCAATATTTTGAATCTCTATCGCAACTAAGAAAAATCAATCCAGACTTTGACCCCATCAACACGCCCTTCCCGTATGGGAAAAAAGAAGACTTAGATGTATACAGAAAAACGCCGGTGGAACTTGCTGCAGAAAATAATCACATCGAATGCCTGAAGGCAATGCTCGCGGCAAAAGACGCACAAGGAAATCCGCTTGTAACTATGAAGACAGCTTGCAAGGCGCATGGAAGAGGAACCAGCACAATAATTCAAGATAGCCTGAAAACATACATCAAAGAGTATCCACAAAGGGCCCTTTCTTTCCCCAAATTTAAAAACATAGTTATGACACATCAACAACAGGCAGCGCGACAAATGAAAAAGAATGTAGAGCAGCAACAAATACTCCCGGGCATTGTCAGCAGACTGGAAAACGCGATAGCAAAAATTGTCTAACACAACCCCCTTCGCCATCACAATTAAGTGTGCAATAGAAAATAAAAACAGCTTAAAAAATATTTACTACTGTTCATAACACGTCAGAAAATGTCGATTTGTTCGCACTTGTTGTTTTGCGCAATCCTGCCACAAAATTGTGGATAACTTTGTGGATAACCTGTGAATAAGTTGTGGATAAGTCAAAAAGCACCTCCAAAGAACCGGCCAGCAGATGCCTCTCAAAACCACCCTCTCAAACGCCCTGCGCAATCAATGCTTTGAGGGTGTCGCAAAAGTTATCAACAAGTTATCAACAAGTTATCAACAAGTTATCAACATACATTCGACAGGGCAAAAAGCACGGTTTCAAAAGCATAAAGTCGGGGTCAAGGGGTGAGTTATCCACAAAAAACGCGTCCCTTATTATTATTATTATATATATATATAAATAGGAGGATGATAGTTAATGCGCCAGGGTGGGGGTCATATCAAAACCCATCAAAGACCTATACGTAAGTAGTACTATTAGAAAATCAGGTGCTGGGGCGAGGGCTATGATAAACCTTCACATTTTCTGTTTTTAGTCGTACACTAAGCGCACTCAATTGTGTTAAAGTTCCCTATTTTCAGCCATTTTTGGCAAGCAAGGACAAGAAACCGTGAATCTGACCGATGTTATTGAAGGCTTAGTCGAAGAACGAGGCCTTGATCGTGAGAAAATTATCGAAATCGTAAGCGAGGGCATTAAAGCCGCTTACATCAAACGATTTCCAACGATCGATTTTGAGGTTTCTTTTAACCGCAAATCGGGAAACTTGGAAGTTTTTGCACGCAGGACGATTGTTTCCTCGGTCGCTGACGAAGAAAAAGAAGTCTCCTTGCGCCGTGCCAAGATACTTGATACGCAAGCAAAAATAGGGCAGGTCATACCCGTACCATTCGAAGAACCTGTCGGCCGTATCGAGATTTTAACCGCCAAGCAAATTATCGCCGGTAAGATTCGTGATCTTGAACAGCTTGCGGTGTTTGAAGAGTTCAAAGACAAAAAAGATTCAATCGTTACGGGAAATGTGCACAAGCGTGAGCGTGCCGGATTTGCGGTCAAAGTTGGCGAAGTTCTTGCTTTGTTGCCTCTCGAGAACATTATTCCCAATGAGCCTATCAAAATTGGACATCCTATTAGGGTGCTTCTTCAGGAAGTTTATCCTGCTGCGCGTGGCGATTATCAGCTCATTCTTGATCGCGCCTCCGCCGATTTTGTTAAAAAATTGATTGAAGCCGAGATCCCGGAAGTATTTGAGGGATTGGTTGAGATCAAAAGAGCCGTGCGTATTCCCGGGTATAAAACCAAGGTTCTTGTTTCGTCAACGCGTAAAGAAATTGATCCCGTTGGCACCTGCGTTGGTATTGGCGGTGCGCGTATTAAACCAATCTTGCGTGAGTTGGGTCAGGAAAAAGTTGATCTTATCCAATGGTCCGATTCATCAGAAAATTTGGTTCGCTCAAGCCTTAAGCCGGCAGAAGTTGACAAGGTTGAGTTTGTTGGTGATGACCGGGTTGTCGTTTGGCTTGCGCCCGATCAACGCTCTTTTGCTATTGGCAGAATGGGGCAAAATATTAATCTCGCATCACAGCTTGTTGGCTTAGAAATTAAACTCCAGGATCTTGCACCTAGTCGAGACAATCTTTCACTGTATGATGAGCCAGAGCAATCTTCTGAAGAATCGACCGATCTTGAAAAAAAACAATCAGGTGAGTAGCACATGCGTGTATACGAATTAGCCAAGGAACTTGGCATCTCGAGCAAAGAGATGCTGGGCGTGCTCAAAAAAGGTGGTTTTGTTGTTACCAATCATATGGCCGTTTTGACCGATCAGGCACGCACGTATGCCGAAAAACATTTTTCACCGGTCGGTCCTGTTAAAACACCTGCTGCACAATCCGTTGCAGCGACTAACGTCAAAGATAAAAAAGAGGAAACAGTGGTTGTTCACGAGCCAGAACCGTTGCGCGAAGAGATTCTTGAATCTGCGCCAGTTATAAATGCTGATATGAGTTTGGAAGATCTTGAGGCGCAAGAGCTTCGCGAGCAAGAGCGTGTAAGACGCCTGTTGCATTCAACGGGACGTGTTAACCTTGGGGTTGGACAGGTACAAGGGCCGCGTCGTAGACGCCGCCGACGATCACGTCAACAAGCACAACCTGTTCAAGAAGAGCGCCGTGGGCCTGTTACTGAGATAACGATTAGCTCAAATAAGGCTCTTTTTGAAGTTGCGGATAGTTTTAACAAATCATCTGGTGATCTTATTCTTGCATTGCTCAAAAAGGGTATTGTAAGTAATCGAAATAACATACTTTCAATAGATACCATTCGAGAACTTGGTGGATTGTTTGGCATTACCGTTCGCGTAGAAAATCCAAATGTTCACGAACAAAAAACAGAAATCAAAAAAGACGGTGCCGCTGCTCGTGGCCAGTCTCGTTGGCCAGTAGTCGTTGTTATGGGACACGTTGACCATGGTAAGACTACGCTGCTTGATTATATTCGAAAAATGAAGGTTGCTGCTACCGAAAAGGGCGGCATTACGCAACATATTCGCGCATGGGAAGTTGATAGTACTCATGGCAAGGTGGTATTTCTTGATACTCCTGGTCATGAAGCCTTTTCATTCTTACGTGAGCGTGGATCAAGAGTTACCGACATTGTGGTGCTTGTTGTAGCGGTGGATGATGGTATTATGCCTCAGACCATTGAAGCAATAGAACATGCCAAGAGTTCGGGCGTTCCCATTATTGTTGCATTAAATAAAATTGATAAAACTCACTCACCCAGTGCGATTGAAACAGTCAAACGCCAACTTGCCCAACATAGCCTGCTTCCTGAGGAGTGGGGTGGAGAAACGGTAGTTGTGCCTCTTTCTGCTAAGACCGGTCAGGGTGTAGAAGAGTTACTTGAGATGATTGTACTGCATGCGCAAATGATGGAGCTCAAGGTTGATACCAATGCTCCTACGCGTGGCTTTGTCATTGAATCTCATATTGAAAAGGGTTTCGGCCCTGTTGCCACGGTTATTTGTAAAGAAGGCATCTTGAAACAGGGTGACTTTTTTGTATGCGGTTCGGCAACCGGTAAGATACGTATTTTAGTTAACAGCGTTGGTCAGCGTGTAACTCAGGCATTGCCATCAACTCCCGTGCAAATTGTTGGGTTTGACACCTTCAACGGCATGGGTGATTGGTTGAGCGTGGTCTCACAACAAGAGTACACCAAGGCTAAATATCATAAAGAAAACGAGCAACCAGCGGCGTCATTTGCAGTTCAGCCGATTGACCGATTCGTTGCTGCCAAAGAATCAAAATCGATTAATTTGATCATTAAAACCGACACCCGTGGCTCAAAAGAAGCTATCATGGGGTCGTTGGATAAAGTTATAAAGCAAAACAAAGATATCAAATGCCCAATTCACGTAGTCCTGTCATCCATTGGTGATATCTCTGAAAGTGATATTGATTTGGCTGCCGATACGCATTCGATTATTCTTGGTCTTCACGTACGTGCAGAAAGAAACGCACAAGGTTTGGCCAAGGAACATGGCGTTGATGTACAAACGTTCTATATCATCTACGAATTGATTGATTATCTCCAAAAACTTCTTGAATCCAAAAAAGAAGTCGTGATGACATGGAAAAAAGTTGGCGAAGCAGTCGTCAAAAAAGTGTTTGACATTAAAGGTGTTGGCATCATTGCCGGTTGTTATATGCGCGACGGTGTTCTTGCTCGTGGCAACAAGGTTGCTTGTGTACGTTCGGGCAAACAACTTGGCGAAGGCATTGTAGGTACCTTGCAACGCGAACGCAAATCGGTTAAAGAAATTCATGCTGGTTTTGAGTGTGGATTCACGACCGATGGGTTTAGCGAGTGGCAAGAAGGCGACACCGTTGTGTGTTACGCCAAGGTGAAAGCTGAGTAGTCAGCGTTCATGGTTCGGTACTTTCTATTCTTGTTATATCCCTTTGAACTCCTCTACCGCCTCGGGTTCCATATCGTCATCGCCTACAAGCGTCGACATGGCAACAAGGATCCCTTGCCCTTTAAAATTATTGCCGTCGGCAACCTAACAGTTGGCGGAACGGGTAAGTCGGTTGTCGTGCCTTTTTTGGTGGATCTTTTGGGCCATGATAAATCTGCGGTGGTTTTGCGTGGGTACAAGGGTTCGTTTGAGCGTGAGCAACGCGCTGCGTTGGTAAGTGATGGTACGCGCATTTTAGTGACGCGTGAGCAGTCGGGTGATGAAGCGATGATGTATGCGCAGCAGCTCGGTGTGCCAATTGCAGTTGGTGCTGATCGAGCCCAAGCGTGTAACGTGCTCACCAGTATGCCCTCAATCAGTTACGTGATTCTTGACGATGCCTACCAAAATTATCGTGTCAAAAAAGACATAGAAATTCTCCTGCTTGATGCACGCGCTCCTTTTGATAATGGGCATTGCTTGCCACTTGGTCGCCTGCGTGAAAAAGATTATACACGCGCTACGTTTATTATTCTTACGCATGCGGATAAAGTTGATCGTACCACGCTTGAATATATTAAGCGGGTGAGGCTCAGAAAATTTGCTTATGAAAAAATATATGAAGGCAAGCACGCAAGCGCGGGAATTTATCGCGACAACAAAGATCGAGTTGAAGCCGCTGCGGTGAAGAGCAATAATTTTGTTGTGGTAGCGGGTGTGGGATCGTTTAATGGTGTTGTTGCCTCGGTACAACAATCGGGATGTAACGTGCGTGCAACACAGCAGTATCGCGATCATCACAATTATACGTTACAAGATATTCATGATATACATGCGCTTATGCACAAAACATCCTGCGATAGTGTTATCACAACTGCCAAAGACTGGGTTAAGTTAGCGCCATTGCTGGATCAAGACAAAGAGATGGGGAGGCTTCCCGTTTTTGTTATTCGCGTTGCTTTTGAATTTCTTTCGCCTTCTGAACAAAGTCGACTTGGGGATGCGCTTCACGCGCAGCTTGTTCCGCTGACTTTTGTCCAGGCTCTTCGTAGCGGCCTTAAAAGCTAGGAAAACACCCGTTATTTGATGTTCTGAGAGCCAAAAGTGGCCAAAATGCGCCAATTAGCAAGTTCTTTTGCCTAAAGAAGCTTATATTTTATAATAGAAAATATAGCGAAAAATTAGGCTAAATTATTACATATTTTATGGGGGATTTTATGAACATTTTTACACGATTATTGTTGCCATTGCTTTTGGTAGGTTCCGGAATTACCGGAGGCGTTGATACGCTTTTTGCTGCTCAACAACCTTCTCAGCCGCCAAAAAAGCATAAACAAGATGCAGAAGAAGTTGAAAAACAGCCTGCAAAAAAGCCTAAAAAAGAAGTTTCAGAACAAAAAAAAGAAGCTCCAGAACAAAAAGATGACAGCGGTCGCGAAGAGAAGATGGACGTTGAAGAATATCGACGTATTGAAGCAGCTCAAAGTAGTCATGCTATCTCCTCTAAATCTGTCGCGCCGAAAGATTCTGCAGCTGATCAGGATGATTCGACAGAGGAGGATGATTCCGAAGAAGATCAAGATGACGCTGAGAATGACGGTGATGATGATGATCGCGAAGGTGATGATGATGATCCCGAAGATGATGAAAATTTTGACGGCGACGATGATAAGCGTTTTTCAACGCCGGAAGTTGACGCCGTTGCAGATGAAATAAGAGATTTGGTAATAGCGCGTTACTGTGCCGCTCCGCATACATACAATCCCGATGTTGTGGTCGCAAGCCTTACCTCTGATGTTGAGAAAATTTTGAATGAACGACACATACCATATGCGTCTGATGATTTATGTAGTTTTCATGACATGATAGACGCTACTCTCGAAGATGATGTTAGGCCGCATTTTGCTGATTTTTGGCAACTGTCTCTTCTTCGCAATAATCAACTATCTTCTTATGCAACGCCAGGTGAAATTGCTACTGCATTAGAGGAATCACATCAAACTGCTGGAAATTTTGATGAGGAACAGCTTCGGCAAAATATTCAGAGGCATAGGGATCTTATACAGGGCGTGGTACGCGAAGCGTGTACGACTACTATTTTAGATGCACTCAAAGAGATGAACTTGACCAATGATCATTGTTCTGTATTGTCCCATATTTCTCTGTGGTATAAAAATTTATTTGGGGTTGACGCCGATGGAAATCGTCAGCGCGATGAACACGGTCAGCTTATAATCAACAGAGATGCGGTAGCACATTTGGTTGGGCATGATACCGATCTTATACAAAATTTTGTCACGTTGTATGGAGAAAAAATACAACGTGAGGCATTAGTTTCTGAGGCATTTTCTAAGGCACAGAATGTTCAGCTATCTCAAAAATACAGAAAACTACAATGTGCATTTGGCGATCTAAAATACCGCTTGCACAAATTTACAGAGTCGCTTGTTCTCAAATTTGATTCAGGTCATCCTTCGCCCGTGCGCAATTATTATTTTGATATAATTGCAAACTATGCATCACAAAATCAGAGAGACAATGCCAAGGCGTGTGATAAGTTGCTTGCTTTGCGAGCAGCGTTGGGCTTGGAGCGTGTATCGCAAGAACCGTATACACGAGTATTTGAATGCTATATTATCGGCGCTTTGTGTTCTCAGGTGATGCAAAATTTTAATGCTGCTTTTTTTGATAATACGCCAAAAGATTTGATTCAAAATTTTGTGCGGCAAACTATGGAATTTGAGATTCTCTATGGTGGTACCGCCGACGAATCACTTATTCAAGATTTACACCAAAAGAAAGAAACCATTCTTTCGATGGTAAAAAATGTCAAAACTAACACGTTCAGAGCTTATTCAAAATCGTTGCATAGTATTGGTACGCTCCAACAAATTCAGGTGACGCGTGATCATATTGACACTTCTGAAGCGCTCTTCCGAAATCGCGGCAACGACGCGGATGTGTGCAGCACATTTGATGCAATGCATGAAGCGTTCTTTGTTAACCCCGTAACCATAACAAATTTTGAGCACCCTGATGGTTTCGATCACTCCGGTATTAATCGAACGATGAATACATTGCTTGCGCAAAGTTTTTTGGGGAATGTATTTTTTTCACCAGAAGGCGGATATGTTGTGCCAAATCCCCTCAATGGAATTCGCCCACCAGAAGGTTTTGAGTCTATTCCTCAAAGTTTTGTTAGTCGGGTCGCTACCGGTACTTTTAGGGCGCTTGGTATGTGGCTGTCTATAGTTTTTCTCAACGATATAGCAGTGCCATTACCATTGCCAACTGCTTTTTATGCTGCAATTGAAAATAGGCTACCAAAAGCTGATAGTGTTTCAATGCTTATGTGGGCGGAATACCTTAAAGAGCTTGTTCCAGAAACTTTTCGTTCTTATCGTGACTTATTTCACAAGCTTCTCTATGGAACGCTTGATGAGTTAAAGGAATATTGCAGAGACATATTGGGGTGGACCGCTGCTGAATATGCTGAAATTTCCGAACAAAATAAATGTCATAAAATTCTAGAAGCGGTTATTCTCCCTAAGTTTAATTTAGTTGATGCTTCGAGTTACGAGAGCATAGGGCATCGATTTTTTGGCGGTTTCCAAGATCTTGAATTTACTGATCATCGTTTGTTTAATGTGGCATTTAATGGGATGAAATTGGAAAGTCCGGTTACAGAGGAATTTCTTCGTAATTGTTTTTATAGTGATTACATGAAAGTGGCGAAAAAGTTTTTAAGAACTTTCTTTCAGTGGCTTTCGCCCTATGATCTTGCACACTTTTTCCCAACAATAATAAACGCTGATGTACTTCTGGCACACCTTGTATTTGACAGAAACAAGCTTGGTGGTAATCCAGCATTGCTTCAGGTAGCAGATACTTTTGAGCAAGCTGTGCGTGAATATATTCAAGAGAATAGAGAAAACCAAGAAAGACTACAAAATTTTGTGGGTTATTTTGCCGGATCACCGATATATTACGGTAACAATTTGACGGTGCACTTTTCTGTAAATGAACCCTATGATTACCAATCTGCCACGTGTTTTGCCGCTGTTTATGTCAATCTAACAGCGCTGGATGCGATCGCAGGTGCAGACCATGGGCAGGCATCTCAGCAAGCTGGTGATGTGGCTCTCAAAGCAAAAATCAAGCAGGAAATTGCTAAATGGCATGGCAGTGAGCATTTTAGTTATGAGTAATAGGCGCATAACTAAGCCCAAGCAGGCGACATGCACATAATCTAAGTGTTTGTTGCGCTTCATTAATAGATTTCAACATAATTTTGAGGGGGCTTTTATGAATATTTTGGTACGTTCATTAGTGATGATGCCTGTATTTTTTTTGGGGATTACGGGCGAGGTTGTTATTTTTGGTGCTCAACCGCCACAACAACATAAAAGAGAAATAGAAGATAAAAAAGAAGCTTCGGCTCCAAAAAGACCCAGAATCGAGGAAGAAAAAACTGACGCCGATCACGAAGAAAAAGAAGATCGGGAATATTATAGGTCGCATCAAGGTGCTAACGAGCAGGTGTCTGAGACGGATGATGAAGAGAATATTTCAGATGCTGTTGTGGCGCTCCAAGCTCCTGTTAAAGAGTATGTTGTAGCGCGCTATATTAAAATGCCTTATGCATACGATTCAAAAGACATAGTTCCAAAGTTTGTGGCTGAGTATATTGCTCAAAGGCATATTATATCGTTAACACCAGCTGAAAAGACGTATCTTATTAACCTTTCTGATGAATTTTTATGCTCTCATATACATGCCATTTTAGGTGATTATTTTGAGCTCTTTTGTTTGGGAAATATCGTTTTGCCACAGGAAGCGACACCAGGGGAAATAGCCAATGCCTTTGATACGTTGAACTGCGATAGTAATAATTTCAACGGGCAGAGAGTTATTGATGTAATTCAGGAAAGTCGTTTGCACGTTCAAGGTGATGCTCGAGATGTACGTACGGCACAAATATTACAAAATCTTAAGGCATTAAACCTTTCTGATGTGCACTGCTTTTATATATCTCTTGTATTTCCGTACTATGCAAAATTGTTTACATGGGATCAAGCCCATGAACAACCACAACGTAATGAACAGCAAGAGATTCTATTTAATGCAGAAGTTTTGAAAACCCTCGTACAGCGAGATGTTGTTCTTATTAATGAATTTCTTAACGGGTATCATCAACGAGAAAATAAGGGCAGGCAGATACTTGATATGGAAGCTCACAAAAAGGGAATTTTTCAGCAACATCTTAACTTGTGTAGACAGTACGGTGATTTACGTTATCGACTCTACAAGTTTACTCGAGACTTAGTTTTTCAAGCAGATGCAGCATCCGCGCAATCATTATTTAAGGTCTATTCTGATGTTATTAAAAATTATGCATCTCCACAGCCGCAAGATAATGACGTTGCAAATCACCATATAGTTGCTTTGCGAAGTGGTCATGGATTACGTAACATGAGCAATGAATTAGCATCAAAGCAATTTGATTGTTTAGTAATTGGATCATTTTGTTATCAATTAATGCAATCATATGAAACTTATTTTGGTACAGATGAAACGCAAAGCTTGATTCAGTCTTTCGTGCGTCAAGCTATGGACTTTGAAATTGAGTATGCCGATGAAACCAATAACTCTATGGAGCTCATTATAAAAGAGATTAATAAGTTGAAGCAGATAATTCTTTCTACGGTAAGCGCGATAAAAATTAATACGTTTAAAGCATTTTCCAAATCGGTCTTATCGCTTAATAGAAGAATTGGGGGCAGTATTATTGAATGGATTGTCAATCGCGATAATATTTCTAGTGCAGAAGCACTCTTGAGAAATATTAATACCAGAAATAGCATACATGGGCAGTTGCTACACTATCACGCGAATAGAAATTTTGCTTATCCGGTGACAGTAAGTTTTGCTGCAGACGGTAATGATCATGCTGGTATTAATCGGACAATGAATACACTTCTGTCACGAAGTTTTTTAGGTGAGCACTGTTTTACATCAAACGAAAAATTTGTTTTACCAAAACCGATCCCTGAAATTCATATTCCACATGACCAGGGTGTTGATGCGTTTTCATTAAATACCCATTTCAATGCAATCGGTATATGGCTTAGCATGATTTTTATTAACAATATAAGTGTGCCGCTTCCTTTGCCGGAAGTTTTTTATGCAATAATTAAACATAAATTACCAGTGATGCATGATCATGCATCAATCTTGTTATGGGCTGAATATCTCAAAGCATATACACCAGATATGTTTGAAAGATATTATCGCAAGCTTTTCCGTAGACTTCTTTATGGAAATGTTGAAGATGTAAAAAAATATCTCAGAGATATAGTTGGGTGGCAGGATAGTGCCGTTGCTGAACTTACCGAAGAGAATAAATATCAAAAGGTGTCTAAAGAGGTTTTGTTCCCTTTGCTCAATCTGACGGATTACCCAGAAAGCTATGCTGCTATAAAGAATGGCGCTTTGCTATTTGAAGAGCGCGATGGAGATGCATCAGATATCAATTTTTTCAATTTTTGTTTGACGCAGTTAACACCAAACAATGTTATTGCTGAGAATAATCTTAGTAGTTGGATTGGATTGCTTTTTGCGCCGCTAAAAAAACAGTCTTTACTGCGATTCTTGCGGTGGCTTTCGCCTTATGATCTTGAACACTTTTTCCCATCATCAATAGGTGCAGATGAGCTTTTACATAGTCTTGTGTTTAACAGAAATGATCTTGGCGATGATCAAACACTCCTTCACGTAGCAGCTGTTTTTGAGCAGGCTCTTCTTGAATACATTCAAGAAAACCGTGACAATCAAGAAAAACTGCAAAAATTGGTGAATTATTTTACCGGATCACCGGTGTATATTGGCCAACCGTTAACAGTGTTTTTTACGGTAAATCAAACATATGTCGAGCGTGTTGCAACATGTTTTTCTCAGGTTGATTTTAGCTTGAGAGTGGTTGATACAAGTAATCACATTCTCACGGATCATGTGCGCGATTGTCAAGCAGTAGGAGATGAATCGTTCAAGGCAACCATGAAACTTGTGATTGCATCGTGGGATGGTCAGGGACTATTTAGTCATGAACATCCGCAGCATCAAGGTGTTCCACAGGAACAAGCACAGTAATCAGTTATAAAATTGGAACGTTTGGGAGCGCAGCCTATATGTTGATGTGCTCCAAGCGTTCCATAATCTTTTTCATATCTTCCCAGACCACGCGTTTGGCATCTGGATTGCGCAAAAGATACGCTGGATGATAGGTAGGCATGACAGGAATGCCCTTATAATCATAAAATGTTCCGCGTGCGCGCGTGATGGTAACACCGTCACCCAACACAGCCTGAACTGCAGTTGCGCCAAGCGTACAGATTAGGGTTGGCTTGATGATATCTATTTCTCTAAAGAGTAACAATTTCTTGCAAGTGTCGCTTTCTATAGGCAGCGGAGCTCGATTGCCCGGTGGCCTGCATTTGACCACATTGGAAATATAAACATCTTCACGTTTCAGCTTCATTGCTTCAATAATTTTAGTAAGCAATTGTCCGGCTCGGCCGACAAAAGGTAAACCCTGTTCGTCCTCATCTCTTCCAGGCCCCTCACCAACAAACATGAGTTGTGCATGAGGATTGCCATGTCCACATACCACGTGGCTTCTACCCTGTGTTGCCAGTGGGCATGCAGTACAATGGACATTGGGTAAAAATAGCGATTCGAGTTGTTGTTTTGTATCTGCATTGGCCGTTGAAAGCGCTTCTTGCGGCAGCGCAGAATCGCTACGATACACAAAGCCCTTCGGCTGCTCTGAGGCGAAGATCAGATAATTAAGAAGGTGTTGATGCGGTGTTTTCTTATCCATGTAAAACAGTTTAGCATGGCATTTCAATTTTGCATAAAGCTTCTGAACCAGACGTCGTGACTATTGAATCAAGGCTGGTTTCCCCTGGGACTTCTACCGGTTTTGTATTTTTCTTGAAGGTACTCAAAAACTTTTTCAAAAAGACAGGCCACATGGTTGTTTTGGCAAATTCGGTTTTGTAATAGTCGGGACGTATAACTGTTTTGGGAAAGTAGATCGAAAGTCCATGTGCAGTGCCTAAATTTCTTCCTGCGGTGTTTGCAATAATCGTTCGTTCTAGTGCAGCTATGCAATCAAGTGTTACTTCTCGAGCATTACTCCATATTTTTTGTACATTATTTTTACCATCCAAGAGCGAAATCGCGTCTTTGTCTGCATGGGGACAACACTCATTGCTTAATGCCACAAAGCTTTGTAAAAAATGCATAAGGTCAATATAGTCAGTATCCAAAAATTCAGTTGTAGAGCTCTTATTGAGACGAATATCCTTGAGTATCTTGAGAGCGTTTTTCTGATCAATGGTGAGAAGTTCGATGAGTGTTGCGCTCAAGTGATTGATGGCGATTTCAACATCATCAATATGCGAGAGGTTGATGGCGGATTGGGTAAAATCACCAACGGTATCCATGTATTCTTTGCCGTAGCTAGCAACGAGGTGAGATGCAAAATCGCTTTGTGTTAAGTCTTTGGTCATGAGAGGCTCAAGGGCAAATTGATAATTATATCCTGTTCCTGGTTCAACCTCTTGTGATCCCACCATAAAAAGGGCTGAGTTTTTTACTTGTGATGCGATTTCGATCATTGCCATGTAACAGGCGTCGAGCGCCAAGACATCAATTTTCTTGCCTTTCAAAAGATCTTTTTTAATAGCGCCAAGAGCATCGCGTAGGTCCTCATTGGTGAGGTATACCTGAGCTTCTTCATTAAAGGCAATGCCGCGATCTTTTTCATTGTTTTCAAGTGCGCGCAAGAATGATTTGTTGCTTGCGTTTTTGCGATCAAGCTCAAGGAGTCCGGTAGTTGAATTGAGGACAAAAAGTTTGTCGCGGATTTGCATAAGCGCTCTACCCCATACGTGAGGGTCCTTAATACCGGTGCCGTGGTTTGAAAGGACAAGGCATATTTTTTCTGCTGGATAATTTTTAATTCCCCATTGGACAAATTCATACAAGTTTTTAGGTGTTCCGCTGAAGCTGGTGAGCGTATTGGTCATTTCCTGCGCAATTTTTGGCTTATAACGTTCGATATAATAACGCGTAATAGCTCTTTGACCGTAAACATCCATTTGAAGTAGCGAGTTAACGAATGACGATGAACCACTTCGCGTCATTTGTTGAAAATTTCTGACGGCGTACTTATGCAGGTTATTATTGTTGCACATATAGGCCATGAAATTCCACGCCTTGGGCGTGGCGTTATTGAGCTTACTATCTGCGTCACCTGAGGCATATACTGCCGTGGTTGCGAGTACAACAATCATGTATTTCTGTGCAAAGAACTTCATACGATTCTCCCTTTTCGCGTGCTTACACAACAAACGACATTCATCATACAAACGTGCCCATTGTCAGAACAATATCTTTGAATTTTTTACGTGATCTTGGCGAATTTCCCGTGATTTTGATGGCGCGCTACAAGCATTGAAAAAATAATAAGGGTAAAGGTAAGCCCAAAGGTGAGCTGAAAATCGAGAAAAAATAGTTGCATGGGATTATACAGAAGAATCGCCAAACACATGAGGGTGAGTATGTGGAGTGAGTTGGTCTGATAGTCACACAGTCCACCGCCCTCCGTGATAAGAAAGGCATAATAGGCCCGTGTAAAAGGGATGCTTGCCCAGCTTACAAGATCGTAAACAATACAGAGCAGGATGAGAAAAATGCGTTTAAAGGCGATGTGCAGAGGTATCAAACTGAGTAAAAATTTCCAAATCATAATGATGAGAATGATGTGAATACCCGAACGAGCAAGATAATGTGATAGTCCCCAATAGTTGAACATCAAGCGCAGGTGGTCGATAGATTTTTGCTGTTTATTCCCCAAAAAAATGAGCCCAACATAGGATTTGGTGATTGGAGTAAAAAGGGAATTAAGTGCCCCATAAGTGCGTATTCTAAAGTTCCACAACCAACGGCGCACACTCCACGAGGGACGATTGATACATTTGAGTGCACGAATGCTTGGTAAAAAAAGCGACCCAACAAGGCGTTCTTTAATGAGATAGTCGTCATATGCCGGATTGCCTGAAGCTGATTGTTGTGGAGCGGGCTTAAGTACGACATTACTCACCGATACTTCATCGCCGACCATGCACCGTGTATGGTGTTTGACGTAGCACAAAATATCACAGGTCACGTTAAGCGTTGTGTCATTGGTGATAATGCTGTGTGTCGTGATGCGTAGTACATCATCAGAGCCAAATCGCCCCCATGCATCTTTCTCAGTTACGGTGCCCGTAATAGTTATTTTTTTGCGCGCGATAAGCTCAAGAAGATTCTCATGCTCATTTCTTTGTACCACCAGAAGGAGTGCGCCAACGAGTCCTATAAGCACTGCACTGCTGTAACGTATCAGCGTTTTTTTAGTGCGCATAAGCGCGTACGTAACCACGCAGCCTGTAGCAAAAATTACTACCACAAGCATGCTTGTCGGAAGCGAGAGCTCAGATTGCAGATAGATACCCGTTACTAATCCAATAAGTGGTGTAAGTAATGGTGTGTAAAATTTATGTCGTGTGGTGCTCATGAGGTTGTCGTGTAGTGCTCTGGTTGCTAAAATTACGGCGGTACTGGCGAAGTGGAATGAGTAGGTATACGCTGCATACAAAGATCAGCCCGATTGTTGATATACTCATAAGACTTGCCTGCAGAATAGTTAACATTTTTTCCCGCGTTGTTATGTTCATTGAAATGACGGACAAGGCGAGTAATGTACCAAACCCTTCTATTTGCGAAAGTATTATGAAAATTAAGCGAATTTTTGGTCGAGAAATACTTGATTCACGTGGTCAACCAACGCTTGAATGCGTTGTTATCCTCGACAATAATACCCATATTTCAGCTTCTGTTCCTGCAGGCGCGTCGGTAGGGAAATACGAAGCGTATGAGCTTCGTGATGGCGATTCGGGGCGATATGGTGGCAAAGGGGTGCTTAAAGCCATTCATAACCTTGATACCGTGCTTGCGCCCTATTTGATTGGTAGGGAGCCCGATATCATCGCCATGGATAGGGACATGATTGCTCTTGAAGGAACGTCGCACAAGGTACGGTTTGGTGCAAATACTCTTTTAGCGTTAAGCATTGCCATTATACGGGCACAGGCATTGACCTATGGCGTCGAGCTCTACGAGTTAATCAATAAATTATGGAAATTTGAAAAACCGGTCTTACCACGTTGCATGTTCAATATCATCAATGGGGGTATGCATGCTCAAAGTGGTTTATGCGTCCAGGAATTTATGATTGTTCCACGATCTGGTGACTACGCAGCGCGGCTCGAACAGGCGGTATGTTTTTATTATCAACTGAGGACCGAGTTGAGCAAGGCAGGTTATAGTACCGGCATAGGAGATGAAGGCGGCTTTGCCCCCTGTTTCGCGCAACAGGGTATTGAACGTGAGCACGCAGCGCTTGACCTTTTGCAGACTGTTGCTGCTCAGATGCCCGATAAAAAAGTGGATTTTGCCCTTGATGTTGCATCTTCAGGTTTTTATGACGAAAAACATCACGCTTATAAACTTCATGACGAAGATTACAGTGCCGATGAATTGAGTGCTTGGTATGTAGAGCTGTGTAAAAAATATCCTCTTATATCCATAGAAGATGGTTGTGCGGAGGATGATTGGGATGCATGGCGGTTGATCACGTCAAAATTGGGCAAACAGATACAACTTGTTGGTGATGATATTTTTGTAACCAATACTGCTCGTATTCAAGAGGGCAAGAAGCGTGGTATTGCAACAGCGGTACTTATTAAACCAAATCAAATTGGCACCGTGTCAGAGACAATACACGCCATTACCTTGTGCAAACAAAGTGGGTATCAAACAGTGATTTCTCATAGATCCGGTGAAACGAACGATGATTTTATTGCAGATCTTGCAGTGGGGACTGCTGCGGGCCAACTCAAGGCCGGTGCGCCGGTGCGGGGTGAGCGTGTGGCCAAGTATAATCGGCTGTTGGATATTGCAAGAAGGCTGGAGAGTTAGTTAGCTATCGCGAATTGCAGCAAGCGCTGAAAGCGCCCTATCTTCACGATCTTCAAGTGCTTCTTCAATAAGCGTCTGAATTAATTCGGGGATTGATTTTGTTTCGCGTTGTGCCAACTGCGTTATTATTTCGACGGTTGTTTTGTCGAGTTGCAATGTGAGTGATAATTTTTTCGTGTGCATAGAATCCTAAAAATATCAGCAAACCTCTTTCGAAACCTGTTTAACCTAGCTATCTTGGATGCGGTTTTTGCCATTCCTCCTACGCTGAAGCTAGCTACGGAGGACAGGCCCTCCTACGCCCTACGTGGCTACGAAGGGCAGGCCCGGACGCACGTTTTTGTCATCCCGGGCAAGGACCCGGGATCCAGAATTACCAAATCTTGGATTAATCAAAAACGCCACCCCTTAAGTTGTTTTTCTCGTCGTAAAGCACCGTTGACATAGTTGTACACTTCAACATGAACAAGCCGTTTCTCAATACCCGCACTAAAATAACCATGGATTCCGGGTCCTTGCCCGGAATGACAAAGTTGTCCGGAACGACAAAGATTTCGCATTCTAAAATTTTTCTTGCAGAATGCCACGCATAGGTTTCGAAAGAGGTCTAGTAAAAAAAACGACGCAGCATAACAATTAAAATATTATCTGGCTATCGATAACTTTTCTTTATACACAATCATCAACACGCAAGCCGTCAGCGCCAACGCCCCTGTGCCCACAAACACCGCATGATGCGACAGTTTGTCCCATGCGTATCCCGAAAGACCACCGGTGGTAAGAATCGCTAATCCGGTAATCGATTCAAACGTTCCCAAATAGGTTGCTTTAAGATGTGCGGGTGCTAAATCTGCGGCGTATGCCTTGTGTGCCACCTGAATAATAGCCAGTGCAATTCCATAGAGAATAAAGCAGGAAATAAAAGCAGTTATGCTTTGAGCAATCACAAAGCCAAAGAGCATGAGCGCAAAGAGCGCGTATCCCAGCACCAACATACGCCATCGGCCTATTTTATCGGATAGCATGCCACATGGTATGGCAAACAATGTATAAAAAATATTAAAAAGTACGTAGAGCAACATGGCGGTTTGCAAGGGTGAAATGGTACTAAGAACTTGTTGTGCATCAACAACAAAAAACAAATAACTAATGCGCGAGTATGAAAAAATTGTAGCAATGAGCGTAAACAATTTAAACGGCGGGACAAAATCTGAAAAACGTAATTTTTCTTGGCCGTTGGGCAATGGCTGAGGTGCTGGTGTGTCGGTGACGGGAATGAGGGGTACGATTGAAATCAGCGATATAATTGCTGCAAGAACGATGATAAAGGTCGCCGTGGTGTGCCAATGCCAGACAAAATAAAAGGCCAGCGCAGAGCCGCCTATTGCGCCCAATGTGTCAAAGGCGCGGTGGATGCCAAATCCTTTGCCAACGTTGTTAGGGAGTGTTTGGGTGATGAGGGCGTCTCGTGGCGAGGTTCTGATTGCTTTGCCCAGGCGTTCAAGTCCCACAAGGCCAAAAATGACGTACCAGGTGCGTGCAAAAATGAGAAAGAGTTTGAAGATTGCCGAAGTTGCATAGCCGCTGTAGATAAAAAATTTACGCTCACCAAACTTGTCAGAAAGTCGTCCAAAAAAAACTTTGAGCAGTTCGGCTGCGCTATCGCGTAGGCCGCCGATAAGTCCAAGGGCGATGCCAGTGCCGCCGGCTCCGGTGATAAGTTGTGGAAGGATAGGTAGAATCATTTCGCTGCTGATGTCATTGAGTAAGCTTGCAAGTCCTAACCAGATGACGTTAGCGATGCCGTTATTCTTTGATTGATCTTTCATGTGTCGGGCTCCCGTTTTTTTGTGAGTCAGCATTATACTTTTTCCCGTGATATAGTGCGAATATTCGAAAAGGCCATCAAGACTCACGCTCGTCGTCCTCGCGCAGGCGGGGACCTAGCCCCCCAGAGCTATCTCTGGATACCCGCTTTCGCGGGTATGACGCTATGTTGTAGTGGCCGTTTAGAATATTTTGTCTATAGCATTTACTTGGTACTGGCGGTTTTGGGTTTCATTTGTTTTATTTGTGCGTCAAGCTTTGCTTTGATTACAGGGTCTTTGACCATGGCCAATTGTGATTGTGCATCTTCTTTTGAGCCTTGGCTTATGAACATCTTAATCGTTGCGATGACGCCTGCTTGCTGCTGTGCTTCTTTAAACTTCTCTAGGAATACTTCTTTTATAGGTGAAGGAAGTTCGCCAATGTCATTCGCCAATTTCTTTTTCACTTTTCCTGTGAAGCCACTAGTCGAGGCTTCTTTTATTCGCGTGTCTATACCTTGTGCCTTATTAAATTGTTCTTTAAAATCATTTTTCTGTTGTGGATCATCCAATTGTTCAAGACTTTTCTCAAGTATTGCTTTCGCCCGCGTGCGGCCATATTCGCTATTCTCTTGTAATATACGATCTTTTACCGATTGATCTGTGTAAAGCTTAAGAAGTTCAAGATCTTTTTCCTTGAGCTCGACAAAGCAGCGAGCGATAAGGCGATAAAAACGAGCATTGGTGAATCTTTTTTGTAGCTCTAGGTTAATGGTGATATCAAGTGCTTTAAGCAGCTGCAAGATTGATTTAATTCGATGCTCAATATCCATGGCGTAAGTTATTTCCTTACTTTCATAAACATCGATGGCACGTGCAAGAAGGTCGTTCAGGTTTTCACTCATCTGGATCGCGAGTTTTTCTTTGATGATTTGGTCGACCAAATCCAAAAAATTAGTTTTTAATTCCATTTCTATTTCAGGTGCATACCTACCGGACTCATCTGTTTTTTTCATATATTCTGTAAGCCCAAAATTTATGTAAATACGTAGAAGCTTTTGAACTTGTTGTGCCGCATCGATTTCTTTATGAATTCGTTGCACAAAATCCCCATTGTCAGGGTCATTTTCGTGAATAAGCAATGCTGCACGGACATCGCTAATTCTTTTTACCTGAGTCTTTTCGGCTAAGCCCTTTTCAAAACATGCAGCGGTCATGTGCAAGATAGATTTCTCATCAAGATCAATTTTTGCCACCGGTTGGCTACCGCTGCTATTTACACTACTTTTTCGCTTCAGTGTTGAGGCAGATGGCTGTTGTGGCTCGGTGGTTGTGGAGGCTGCTACTGTTGGTACGACTATTGGCAGCCTTGTTGTGGCGGTACGAGGTCGTGCTAACGTTGCTTCATCCGCTTCCACTGCTTTCTCTGCCGCCGCGCATGCGATGTCTATGCGGTTCATGAGCGTTGTGAATTGTGTATTGTAGTGGTCGATGACAGTTTGTGGGACTGTTGCTTGTGCAAGTTCATCTAGAGTGTTTCCTGCGGCTTTAGTTTGCAGGGTAGTCGATGGATCAATGGCAAGTTGTAGTACTGTTTGCGGGGCATCTTTAGCCGCTTCAATCTTTACCACCCGTGCCTCGAGTGCAGCAAGCGTATTTTGTACGTTTTTGTACATCGCAGCATATTTTTGAACGTCTGCATCATAAACCGCTTTTGCTTGTTCTTGGCGTTTAATGCTTTCTCGGTATTCCTTGAGTCGTCGGGCTGTTTCTTCTTTCCCCATTTGTACTGAAGCGGGCGAGGCCGTCTCATGCCAGCAACAAGTAATCATAAGGGCGCCGACCAACCATCCGCCGGTACATTTCGCGAGCAATGCTTTCATAAAATGCTCCTTTATGATTGAGAATCAAAGTTACTTGCTGTTTAATTTTATTTTTTAACTTCGCGAGATGTGTCGGTTCCAGATATTTCTGGAACCTTAAGCCCATCTTTTTCATATTTTTCAATGAGGGCTTTTTGGAGTTCGTCGTCTTGAATATTGCCAAGAATTTCTTGCATTTTATCCGGTTTATTTTTCAGTTTCCACATGATGATCTGAACAACATACCAATAGTCGCCAACTTTAGTGTGTAATGAAATAGCAGCAGTTTCATTTTTTGTTTTTGAGAGCAATCTTGTTTTTATGCCGTTGATTTTTTTACTTACCTGACGAATACCAGTCGATTGAATATCGCCTGTTAGTTTAAAACTATTGACTGCCTCAATAGCCTGATTAATCTGTTGGGCAAATTCTTTGAGCGTAGGCGATATAGTGTCGAATTTGGCTTCTATTTGTTTCCATATGCCTGTTTGTTCTGCTTGATTGTTGTCACAATATTTTGCATCGCAGTAGTTACTCAGCAATGATAGTACTTGAGTTTCAGCAGCTTCATTTATTGTTATTGGTGCTTCTTGCGCAGCGGCACTTTTTTCTTCTGCCTGTCTGGTTGCTGCTAATAATCGCATTTTAAAATAATGTCCTTGTTGATCAGAAATATCCCCGTCTTCTTTTAATTTAATTATGGCGGTATTAAATCCCATGCCTCCAGTAATAACCTCAGTCTTTTGGTGTGATTCTAATTTTTTTACCTCTTCGAGCGCAGCTCTATATTTTGAAGTATCCCCTTTGACTTTTGCAGCTTCCTTTGTTGCCGCATCTATCTTTCTCTGCCAACTTTTCCAAGCTACTATGCGGTCTGATAGCTCTATTTCAAGCAAAAGATCCCAGCCAATTTTCTTGAGCCGCGGATCTTTGATTAATGGGTTTATGAGCCCCAGCCGTTCTTCGCGTTGGTCCTCAGTGCCCTGTATGAATGCTTTCCGTGCCTTTTCTTGCTCTTGAACAGAAACTTTGTCATCAGTGAGTTTGTCTATAAGGTTCTTGAATAATGCGTTAAGTTTCACGCGTTGTTGCTGTTGAAATTCTGCGCTCGGCTGCTGTTGTTGCTGTGGGACCGGTAGGCTACTCATTGCAGGTGGTACAGGGATTTCTGGTGTAATCGTTTTTTCTAAATGGCTTTGTGGGGGGAATATCTGATCGGGATCAAGCGTTGTGTGTATGCTGCGTAGTATTTTTTTTGACTGTCTGAGGTAATCTTCAGTAAGTATTGTCGGGATACGCTTTTTTTGTTGTATAAGCGCTACCATTTTGTCTTGTTCATTTTTCGCTGCCGTACGAACTTTAAGGATCAGTTCCTGTGCTTTTTTTATTTCTTCTGTGGCGTATTTTTTTTTACCAATAAGTGCTTGTATCGTCTCATCCTCCAGGAACGATGCGTATATATGTTGTGTTTGTGTCAGCTGGCTACTGAGTTGTTCATATATTGTGCGTAACTGTTGAACATCTTCAAAAGAAGCCAAAAAATTTTGCAAAGTTTCTAAAAATTTGCAGTCTCTTTCGATGATTGGTTGTTGTTGTAATGCATCAGGTAATTCTGGTTCTTGCTCGCTTACCTGATCAATGAGTTTTTCTATTTCAGCCTGATGACCTAATGCCTTTGTTGTGGCAGGTATTAAAAAATCTTTGTAATCCTTAAAAGCATCCGGTGTTTGTATCGTATAAAGATATGTAATCGCATCTTTTTTTATCTGCTGCACAATTTCTACGTGCTCTTTGATTTGATCAATTATCGTTTTTTCGGTTTTGGTTTGAGGGGTTCCTGAGACAGCCACAGGTGCTGCGCTTCTGCTGCTACTGGCGCTACTTGTTGGCGATGGTGGCGGTTGTTGTATCGATTTCCTCAGCATATCCAACTTTGCTTGATAACTGTTTTTTAGTGCTTGAGGAACTTCTTGCGGCAAAGCTTCTATGGCCGAATGTGCTGCTTCTCTACGTTGTTTAGCAACAACCATTACCTCGGCCATTTTCTCCCAATCTTGTTGCGATGGTTCTTCTGGAAGTTGTTGCCGAGCGTCGTTAATATTTTTTACTTGTTGTTCGAGTGCATCAAGCGCATTTTGTACGTTGTTGTACATCGCAGCATATTTTTGAACGTCTGCATCATAAGTTGCTTTTGCTTGTTCTTGGCGTTTAATGCTTTCTCGGTATTCCTTGAGCCGTCGAGCTGTTTCTTGTGGCCCCATTTGTACTGAAGCGGGCGAGGCCGTCTCATGCCAGCAACAAGTAATCATAAGGGCGCCGATCAACCATGTGCTTGTGTACTTCGTAAACAATGTCTTCATAAAACTCTCCTTTGATCCAAGAATACTCTCTTCCCTTTATTCAATGCTTCGTTAACTGTTTTTTCTGGTCTAAGTTCTAAGAGGATATCGACATCACTTTTTTGAAAAGCATCTTTGAGCGCAATGGCGAGATCGAAGTTTAAATCTTTAACAGCATCAAAAATTTCATTCCTGCGTTTTTGTTCAAACCCGAGAACATGGAGAACGAACTTTTTTATAAAAAGGTCTCTTTCTGCCCCTGCGTCGATCAGTAGTATTCCGAGGGCAAATTGTTGTGCGGGCTTTAGATCTCCACCGACATCACCTTTTAACCGATTTATTTCTATATTTGGGTTGATGGGTTGTATATCAGTTTTTTTCCAAGTTCCTATTTTACTGAGCAATTGCGTTAGCCTTTTTTGACGCTCAGGAAAATCGTAGGCATTGCGTTGAAGTATAAGAATTTTTCTGCCAATTCCGTTGCGAGTTTCTTGAGATTTAAACCATTGCCCTTCAAGTGCCGTGATAGCTGTTTGAAGTCGTTTGATCCTTTCATCGATTTCATTTAACCGAAGGAATTTGTTGGCTCTTTTGATAAGCGTCTCATATTGGTCTCTTGGCTCGCGCAGCCGTTCGGCTGAAATATGGCCCTTCAGTACATCAAAGTCGTCTTTGATTTTTTGCAGATCAGCTTTTTGAGCTGTAAAAATTGAGGCAATTGTATCATGTGTATATTGCGCCCAGTTGCTGTGATACACCCCTTGCTCTTGGGTTATGAGGGCAATCTTTTTCTCGATCGCCGCAAGACGTTCCTTAAGCGCAGCAGGCATTCTTTGCTCGCTATAAACCGCCCGCGCCTTTTCTTGTTGCCGGTTGGCTGTTGTTTGCTTGTCCAGTTGTGGTTGTTGTTGCGCTGTTGACGTAGATGAAGCTGGTGTAGCTGCCCTAGCGCCACCAGCAAGTATGAGGATGCCGATCAACCATCTGCTGGTAAGTGTCATAGACGACATATTCATAAAATGCTCCTTTTTCATGGGCTCGCTATGTATACGACCATACAAAAAATGAGGTAATGATTACAAGTTAGATCGATGCTTCCCTTGTGTGGTGCACTCCCCATGTATAAAAAACGGGGTATGTTTTGGGCGAATATGTATATTTTTAGGGGTTACTTTTGGGTGAATATGTATATTTTTCAGGGTTACTTTTGGATGAATATGTATATTAGACCTCTTTCGAAACCCGTTTAACCTAGCTATCGTGGACGCGGTTTTTGTCATCCCTCCTACGCCCTCACGATGTTCGTGGCTTCCCCCTACGCCCAGGTGGCTTCGGAGGACAGGCCGAAGGACAGGCCCTCCTACGCCCTCACGATGTTCGTGGCTTCCCCCTACGCCCAGGTGGTTTCGGAGGACAGGCCGAAGGACAGGCCCGCTGATTTTTTATGTCATCCCTCCTACGCTGAAGTTAGCTACGGAGGACAGGCCCAGCCGCACGTTTTTGTCATTCCTCCTACGCTGAAGCTAGCTACGGAGGACAGGCCCAGACGCACGTTTTTGTCATCCCGGGCAAGGACCCGGGAACCAGAATTACCAAATCTTGGATCAATCAAAAACGCCACCTCTTAGGTTGTTTTTCTCGTCGCGAAGCATCGTTGACATAGTTGTGCAA
>JBAZSL010000017.1:0-27987 GCA_041662445.1 Candidatus Babeliales bacterium | reverse complement strand
CATTAACATCACGTGCAACTTTTGATTTTCTTAGCGTTTGTACTTGCGCCCATTGAGCCTTAGCAGCGCCGAATGCTTTTTCAATACCCGCCAAAACTTGGGTAGTGAATCCGTCGGTGATTGGTGCTTTGTAACTCACTACTGATGCGAGAGCTTTGTTGAGGTCGACAAGCGTTGTCGTTTTTTGAGTGAGCGCAGTGACGGCCGATGTTTCTGTTTTGATCTGTTTATAGCGCGTATCAAAAGCACTTTGAGCGCCAGAGGCAACGTAACCCTTCTTAAAGGCATTAGCAAAGCTTGTTGCAAGAGCAGCAGCATCCGCAGCTGATTTTACCAACGGGGTTGCCGTAGTAAATGCAGTGGCAATTGCTTTGCGCACATTTGCCTTGATGACTGGTGTTGCAGCGATGATGCCATTAAGTGCTGAGATCATAGCGGTGATGTCTTTGGTGTTGAGGGCTGCAATGCGGTTGGCTTCAGCGGTTGCCAAATCTTGTTGAGCTTCTTTTTGCACGGCTTGTTTTTGGTTGATTTGAGCTAATTGAGCGTTTAATTTGGTTTGAAGGCTGATTGTGGCGAATCCGAGGGAAGTAAGAAGTTTGAGGTCATCTCCGATATCCGTGCAATGTTGTGCGGTAGTCGCTAACCCAATAGCCGTTTCGAGTTTTGTCATGCAAGAGGCGCCGATCGCGTCTTTGTCTGCAATATTTGGTTTGGTCAATGCCGCATGAACTTTTGTAAGAATATCGGTAATGGTCGTTGCTTTGGTGACGGGTACAATAAAATATTGATATTCGGTTGAAAGATTCCAAGAGATTTGGACTGCAGATAGGTAGGGTGCAGTTGTGTCTTTTGCAACAGCGGTCAATGAAAAGAGGTTATATCGTGTGGAGTTTGGGGCTTTCGCATTTACAAAAGGGCTTGCATATGCGGTATCAGAGTTTGGCGCAAAGAAAAAGTTAGCCCCTGATGTGCTTGTATATGGATACGCACCTGTTATTTCCGCAAAATAAGGAATTAAGCGAATAGAATCGTTTGCGCAAACAGGAGTTCCTTTGGCGTAATTTTGGTTTACTATAACCAAGAGTTCGTTGTTGTCAGGTACGGGAGTATTGGTTTGAAAATTGTAGACTCGTCCACCAATGGTGCATGTTGCTCCGGATATTTCGGCAGGAAACCAGGTATATGCTTCAACAAAATTATTAACAGCTGTGTCGGTGTTTGAGTTTGCGGTATGAAGGCCGACGATGCGTACAAAGTCGCCGTACTTAATAGGGCCTGCTGAGCATTTGTTTTGGTCTGAATTGAGAATGACCATGTAACTTGCAAGACTATCCTGTCGCGTATCTTGGGGGCCGGTTGCATAAGTTAATGTTCCGAATAAGAATTTTTTCTTAGCGCCAGTCAAAATCCCCGGTAGCTTAGCGTAATTGCCGGGTGTGAACATTTTTGGCCGTTTTCTCTTCTTGCCGCTTGGACTCACTGACTGGTCAGTGTAATTGTCGGTATAAAACCATCCAAAAAGAGGCGTTCCTGCAATAGAAATTCTATAACAGGTGTTTTCATAAAAAAGAGGGTCGCCACGATTACTTTTTCTGGCGGCGGTGAGAATTTCTACGTCGTAATATTGTGGCGTTGTTGTCGCGTCTACATGCCCTGTCATTAAATAGGCTCCATCGGCTCGTTTGAAGCCTAATTTATATACACCGGGTTTATTTGATGGAAGATTGGTTAGTGAAACGACAGAAAATGATGTTGGTGTTGTTGTGCAGGTGGGGTTGTCGGCATACCTTGTACCCTCGGATTTGCCAGCGGTATATCCAGAGTCAAATACCGTGACCCATAAGGCTACTTTATCGCCTACTGCGGTTACATTAAATATTGATGCTAAATTGCTTGCGCCGATGGTGCCAAGTATTGTAGTTGGGGTGTTGATTACATTAAAAATATGGTAATCGCCTGCAGCGTTATGTTGCAGATATCCCCAGGTATTCCCACTTCCTATTCTTAATTGCGCGCCTTCTGCAAGCCCGATGCTTTTAAGATCATCGATTGAAAGTGTAACTTCTGCTCGTAGCGGACTGCTCACCATTATCGTGATAAGTATGAGACTTAAGAAACGTAAAAACTTCATAGCCGTCTCTCCGGTGAAAAAATAGATATCTTACAACAGAATTTATTTGACCATAATACCCTAATAGAAGACAGGTCTTTTTTTCAAGAAGTTACAAAAAGAGAAGGGCGCTCAGTTGAGCGCCCTATCTAAGAAGATGTGTTCGAAGCTGTTTTACTTCAGCGTCTTTTGGAAGTTCGACACGTCGGTGCTCAGTTTGTTGCGACTAGTTTTCTGAGCTGTTGTCAGGGACATTGATGCTACTGTTTTGATAGATCCAGCAAGTTTGTTGCACTCAGCCACTAAGCTTGCAAAAGTCGTTCGTGCTGCATTAACATCACGTGCAACTTTTGATTTTCTTAGCGTTTGTACTTGCGCCCATTGAGCCTTAGCAGCGCCGAATGCTTTTTCAATACCCGCCAAAACCTGGGTAGCAAATCCGTCGGTGATTGGTGCTTTGTAACTCACTACTGATGCGAGAGCTTTGTTGAGGTCGACAAGTGTCGTTTTTTGAGTTAAAGCAGTGACGGCCGATGCTTCTTTTTTGATCTGTGCATAGCGCGTATCAAAAGCACTTCGAGCGCCTGTAGTTACATAGCCCTTCTTGATGGCATTAGCAAAGTTTGTTGCAAGCGCAGCAGCATCTGCGGCGGATTTTACCAAAGGCGTTGCCGTTGTAAATGCTGTAACGATAGCGCCCTTTACCTTGTCCTTGTTGACCGGTGTTGCAGCGATGATGTCATTAAGTGCTGAGATCATAATGGTAATGTCTTTTGTCTTGAGTGCTGCAATGCGGGCGGCTTCATCAGCTGCCAAATCTTGTTGCGCTTCTTTCTTTTCGGCTTGCCCCTGAGTTATTTGAGCTAATCGAGTATCTAATTTGGCTTGAAGACTGCTTATGGCGAGTCCGAGGGCGGGAAGGAGGTTGATGCTTGCTTGAATATCTGTGCAATGTTTTGCGGTAGTAGCTAACCCAATAGCCGTTTCGAGTTTTGTCATGCAGGCTGCGCCGAGTGTGTCTTTGTTGTACATTGGTGATTTGGTCAATGCTGCATAAACGGTTGTAAGTATATCGGCAATGGTTGTTGCTTTGGTAACTGGCAGAACGAAGTATTGCTGTTCGATTGAAACATTCCAAGATGATTGGGCTGCAGGTAAGTAGGGTGCAGTTGTGTCTTTTGCAACAGCGGTCAATGAAAAGAGGTTGTATCGTGTGGAATTTGGGGCAGTTGGATTTACAACAGGGAGTGAAAATGCCCAATTACCCGGATATGTATCAATGGATATGTTAGAGCTTAATCTACTTGTATATGGGTACTCACCTGTTATTTGCGCAAAATAATAAGGAATTAAATGAATAGAATCGTTTGCGCAGACGGGAGTTCCTTTGGCGTAATGTGGGTTTACTATGACCAAAAGTTCGTTGTTGTTAGGTACTGGATAATTTGTTTGAAAATTGTAGACGAGTCCACCAAGTACGCATGATGTTCCAGATGCGTTGGCAGGACCCCAGGTATATGCTTCAACATAATTATTAGGTGAAGATCCTGCGGCATTTGCTGTATGAAGGCCGATGATGCGTACAAAATCGCCATATTTAATAGGGCCTGCTGAGGCTTTGTTCTGGTCTGAATTGAGAATGACCATGTAACTTGCAAGACTATTTTGTCGAGTATCCTTGGCGTCGCTTGTATAATTCAATGATCCGAATAAGAGCGTTTTCTTAAATCCGGTAAGAATTGCTCCTATGTTCTCAGTGATATTGTCGGTCAAAAACCATCCAAAAAGAGGTGTTCCTGCAAGAGAAATTCTATAACAGGTGTTTTCATACAAGAGCTGGGCGCCACGATTGCTCTCGCGGGCGGCGGTGAGAATTTCTACATCGTAATATTGTGGATCCTTTGACCCGTATACTTCTCCTCTTGTTAAATAGGAGCCATCTACTCGTTTGAAGCCTAATTGATATACCCCTGGTTTATTTGCTGGAAGAGCGGTTGGTGAAACGACTGTAAATGATGTTTGTGTTGTTGTGCATCTAGGGTTGTCGGCATACCTTATAGCTGCTGTTCGGCCAAGGTTATATCCACTGCCAAATACCGTGACCCATAAGGCTACTTTATCGCCTGTTGCGGTTACATTAAATATTGATGCCAAATTGCTTGCGCCGATGGTGCCAGGCCATGTAGTTGGGTTTTTGAGCACATAAAAAGCATGGAAATCTCCAGGCATAGTATGTAGCATATATCCCCAGTCATCCCCAGCGCCTAGTCTTAGTTGTGCGTTATTTACAAGGCCAATATCTGCAAGCTCTTGGGATGTAAGCACATGTTCTGCGAGCAGCGAACTGCTTAACATTATGGTGACGAGTACAAGACTTAAAAAACGTAAAAATTTCATAAACTTTCTCCTTTGGTTAAAAAACGATATGACATACATCAGAAACTTTTATGAGTCATCGAGTATTTTCATATATTTCTCCTTAAATGGTTGTTCTTGTTTTCCCAATGAATTCAAGTGTGATTTCTGAACCTCAAAAATGCAAACATTTAGGCAAAGGGTGCTTATTGTATCGGATCTTATAAAACTTCTGCGGCTAATTTTGCCAATGCACTGCGTTCGCTCTTTTCCAGAAATACGGTACCAAATAGTTGCTGATCCTTGAGTTTTTCAGTTGTGACCGTTAATCCATTGCTCGTGAAATCAAGGTAAGGGGAATCTATTTGATAGGGATCTCCCGCCAATATGACTTTTGTTCCTTCTCCAGCACGGCTTACGATGGTTTTAACTTCGTGCGGCGTAAGATTTTGGACTTCATCAATAAACACGAATTGAAACGGAATTGATCGACCGCGCATGTAGGTTATAGCTTCAAGACTAATGATGCCCTGTTGTTGTAGGCGCTCGACCATATGATGTTCACGTGGTCGTTCAGGTTGGCGTTCTGTTTCCTCGCGGTTTGATCTTTTGCGATCGCGGCGTTCTTTTTTGTTAAACCCAAGATATTCTTCGGTGCCGCGAAGCATTTGGCTGGCAATAAATTCAAGGTTATCGTGCACGGGCTGCATCCAGTAGTGAAGTTTTTCCTGAATGTCGCCGGGGAGGTAGCCGATGTCGGCGCCAAGCGAGATAACAGGGCGTGTGACCATGAGTTTGCGATAAAGATGCTCATAAGCGACTTTGACCAACCCAACCAGAAGAGCCAAAAAGGTTTTTCCGGTGCCGGCAGGACCAACCAGGGTGACAAGTTTGACACGATCATCCATAAGTAAATCGAGCGTCATAAGCTGTTGCACATTCTTTGCTTCGAAAGTATGGAGTAGGCGAAAGGGCTCAACTTCTTTAAATGTCTGTGCCCCAAGATGACGGAAAAGTCGATAGTCGTTAGGATTTTTTTCGTTTTCAACAATGATGAATTGGTTTGGGTTGAGGTGGGTTTCCCCCATCATTGAGATAAGGCCGTCCTGGGTAAGGCTTTGCATGGTTGATAATGATACTTGCTGACGCATCCAGCCTTTATAAAATTGATCATAGGTTACCGTTCCCTTGATGTAATCTTCTGCCTCAAGCCCGAGTGCATCGGCTTTGATGCGGACGTTGATGTCCTTGGTAACCAACGTTACTTTGCTCCCATCCTTAGTGAGATCTGCAATAGTTTGCAAAATGACATTATCTTTAACAAAATGCATGCTTTTGAGTGAGGGAATAGTGACATCGGGAGGGTTTTTGTAGACCCGCAGAATGGCTCCGTCGGTATCATGATCAAGAGGGACTCCGTCTCCCAGATGGCCCTTCTTGCGTAATGCGTCAAGATGACGAATAGCTTCGCGGACATTGTGCCCCTTTTCACCGCCTTCACGTTTAAAGGTATCGAGTTCTTCAAGTACAATGAAGGGTATGCCGATGACCACGCCCTTAAAGGCGAAGAGTGCATTGGCATCATGGATGAGGACGTTGGTATCGAGAATAAAAATGCGATTTGTGCGCAGTCCCGTGTGCCCCTTCTCCGCTGCCTTTGGTAACTTTTCTGGCATGGTGATCTCCTCTGTTGGTTCTCCAAATTATGATACATGTGGTTCAATCATAGGCGACAGGTGATAGGTCATGCAAGATATTTGCGTTGTGTGTACTGGCGGTTGAAAAGTAATTACAAAAAGGGCATAGTAGTACGTGATTTTTTGGTTCAACGTCGTGCACGGAAGGTTCAATCGATGGATAAAAATAGCCTCTTGTATAATATCCGACATTCAGCATCACATATGTTGGCGCAAGCCGTTACCGAACTTTTCCCTGGAACGTTACTGACGCTTGGACCCGTTACGGAAAATGGTTTTTTTTACGATTTTCTGCCACCACGTAACTTTAAAGAAGAAGATCTTGCAGCGATTGAAAAGCGCATGCATGAGATTGCCAAGCGTAACGAGCCCATCATTGGTAAACAAGTGAGCAAGGACGAGGCGCGCAGTCTTTATAAAGATAATAAATTTAAATGTGAACTTATTGATCAAGCCGAAGGTGATACCGTCGGACTCTTTTATCAGGGATCATTTTTTGATCTCTGTAAAGGTGGTCACGTTGCATCGACCGGTGAGGTTAAATATTTTAAATTGACCAGCATTTCTGGATCATACTGGCGCGCTGACCGTAGTGGTACCGCACTTCAACGTATTAGCGGCGTATGCTTTGAATCACAAGCAGCACTTGATGCGTACCTGCAACATCTTGAAGATGTGCAAACCTACGATCATCGCAAATTGGGCAAGCAACTTGATCTCTTCTCTTTTGATGATGTCGCTCCCGGCATGCCATTCTTCCATCATAAGGGATTGATTGTTCTGAATAAGCTCATTGAGTATCTTCGCCGTATGCGTGGTACCAAGTACCAAGAAATCAGAACGCCGATGATTATGAATGAATCGCTATGGCATACCTCTGGACATTATGACAATTATAAAGAGCATATCTATTTCACCAAGGCTGAGGACGTTTCGTGTTGCGTTAAGCCTATGAACTGTCCTGGCGGCATTGTGGTATACAAAGATCGTCCACATTCATATCGTGAATTGCCGCTTCGCTTGGCAGAGTTTGGGCATGTGCATCGATTTGAGCTTTCTGGTGTGTTACACGGGTTGTTCCGTGTGCGTTCTTTTACACAAGACGATGCGCATCACTTCTGCACCGTTGATCAGATTGAATCGGAAGTGTTGTATGTGCTTGAGCTTATCGAAAAAGTGTATGGCAAATTTGGTTTCAAAAATATTAAACTGGCGCTTTCAACACGACCAGAAAAGTATATTGGTACTCTTGATGCCTGGGATCAAGCCACCGCTGCACTGCGTGCTGGACTTGAAAAACATGGCGTTCCCTACAAAATTCAAGAAGGCGAGGGCGCCTTTTATGGGCCAAAAATTGAAGTTAAAGTTGAAGATGCTATGGGCCGTGAGTGGCAATGTGGCACCGTTCAAGTCGATTTCTTTATGCCAATGAATTTGGGCGCCGAATATATTGATGCGGATCAATCGCGCAAAACGCCAGTGATGATACACGTTGCTATTTATGGATCGCTTGAGCGCTTCTTTGGTATCTTGCTTGAGCACTTTAAGGGACATTTCCCCTTCTGGCTCGCGCCCATTCAAGTACGCGTGTTGACCATTACTGATGCGCAACAAGCTTATGCACAAAGCATTGTTGACGCTTTGCACAATGCAGGAATTCGTGCTGAGCGTGATGGTGGTGATCAAATTTCTGCGCAAATCCGTCGAGCGCAGGTTGAAAAAATTCCATGGATGCTTGTTGTTGGCCAAAAAGAGGTTGACCAGAAAACGATTACGCTGCGCAACCCTGATGGTAAGCAGGAATTTGGTCTTACGCTTGAAGCACTTATCAAACGAGCAGCGGAGCTCAACGGGTAACTATATTTTCTGACATGAATTCCTGAAAATAAATATTGAAATTTACTCGTACTCTATATTCTCAGCGGCCACTAAAACATGGTTGATTAAGATTGATTATCGTTACGAACAGGGCCGTCCCGGCAAACAGGTTCTTTCTCATGAATAGGGTCATCCCCGCGAAAGCGGGGAACTAGAACTAAAAAGCTTCTGGGTCCCTGCTTTCGCGGGGATGACGAATGAGTGCCTCTTTATAAATAAACAGAAATTCCTAATTTTCAAATTTTGGTACAATTTTGTATGAGTCCTGACGGCTATTTAGAATATTCGCACTATAGTTGTAGAAGGGAGTGAGCACCATGTTTACAAATCGTATGATGTTATTGTTGAATGTGTTTTTAGGTGTGATGGTTGCGGTGTGTTACGCATGCGCGGTTACGCCGACCGTGGCACCAGCCGCAACACAACCTGTTATTGCACCACAACAACCGGCTACTCCTCAGCGCAAAAAAATTATGGCGCTTTTCAGCAAGGGTGGTAATGGGCACATGGCTGCATGCAATGTGCTTAAAGAAACACTTCCTGAATATGACATCATGGTGGTTAATCCGTTTGATATTGTAAGTTCATTCAATATTGTTAAAAAAGTTACGGGCAATAGACTTGATGGCGAGCAGTTTTATGTATCATTGGTGCAGCACAACATGGTACGCACTGCAAGCTTTTTCGCTAAATATCCAGCACCGGCGTTTTGCCATTTCAACCGTCATTATTTTGTGAAAAGATTTGTTGAGCATATTAAAAAGCATAAACCGGATCTTTTAATTTCAACAATTCCGTATTTCAACTATGCGGCAAGTACGGCGGCTCAGCGTTGCAACATTCCATTTGTACTCGTCACATTGGATGCTGATCTTGATATGTGGTTAGGTGATTTCAAAAAGTGTAAAAACAATGATAACTACATTACGGTTGGGGTAAAAACACCGCGTGTTATGCGCCAATTGGAGTCTTGTAAAGTTCCATCTCATAGAATTTATGAAGTAGGCAGCCCTTTAAGAAAAGATTTTTTTGAAACTAAGGATAGAGAAAAAATCTTAACTGAGTGGAATCTCCCGCGAGATAAACCCATAGCACTGCTTATTCGCGGTGGAACTGGTTCAAGTCAGCTCGAAACTTATATTCGTACATTGCGCAAGCTTAATCGACCATTACATCTTTTGGCGTGTGTTGGTAAGAATACCAAGCTTGCATCTCAGCTCAAAAAAATTCCATCGCAGGGAAAAGTAAGCTTTACTATTATTCCGTTTACGCAGCGCATTTCTGATCTTATGGCGGTCTCCGATATGATTATTACGCAGCCAAGTCCAAATGTATGTAATGAAGCAATGCAAAGTGGTGTGCCGCTTTTAATTGATTTGACGGGGCCATGCCTTTTTTGGGAACGTGCAACACTTGATTGGATACAAAAACGCAACGCAGGCCTTTCTTTCAAGAAAATTAAACATCTTAATCGCGTGGTCAAAGATTGCCTTGAGGGACGATTGAAATTTGCTAAAACTCGGGATAAGAAGCCACGTTTTAATGCTGAGCTGAGAAAAATTGTGTGCGGCATTCTTGAAAAAACTAATAGCCCTCTGTCAAAGCCTGTTTAGCCGAGCTATCTTGGACGCGGTTTTTGCCATACCGGGCAAGGACCCGGGATCTAGAAAAAATAAAGGAAAAGGCTGCTCACCTTACTCGATGAGCAGCCTTAAAAAATTCTGATAAGAATAAGTATTATATAATGTAGCTGTTAGGATCTAGGTCAATTGTATGCTGAACAGATACGGCAGTTTCTTGTCCTTGAATTGGTTCAAGAGAGCAAATTGCCTTCGTAGGTACTCCTTCTGGCGAGCGTTCATAACCAAGCGATATCTGGTAGCTTGTTTCTGGAGTCAACTGTTTTATATCAAAGATAAAGGTTGATAACCCTTGCTTGTAGGCATCATGATAAACAGGAATATACACAAAGAGCGTACCGGCATCCTTTTCTCGAATGATAATGCCTTGGTTGGCCTGTTGACCAATGAGGGACAGTTGAATTTCCTCCCCCAAATTGCCATCTTCGTCGCAATATACAATTGTTGGAATATTTTTGAAAAATACAGCGGACTGCTCATCCGAATAACGGTGTAAAATAATTCTTTGTGCAAAAGTTGGCGCAAGATTGAATTTAATTTCTGCTTGTTTTTCTTGTTCTTCTGAGTCGTCGGGGATATTTATGACAGCAGGTAGTCCTTTTGCAGAAACATTGGTTTTTTCGTCGTTATCCATCCCGTCCACGCGTGCGCGAGCCCCTGCCAAGAATGCAGGCAGCTGTGACGGTTGGAGTGATACAATTGAAGAAGAGTCCGCAGACGTACGTAGAGACGCAAAGGACGTACATAGAGACGCAATCAGTTGTTCGGGATTCTTCGTAGGCGATTCTGCGGCCATCAATTTAGGCGATGTAGCCGGTTTAGGCGATGTAGGCAGCTCTTCGCTCATTCCCAATACATTAGAAAAACATATACTGCCAATAAGGGCTAAAAATAATTTTTTATTCGTTTTCATAACATTCCTTTAATTTACCGTATCTTAATAACTACTTTTACGTTCACTTTTCCTTCTTTACGAGATTGAGCTTTTCCAGACTACTGTTAAATTTAGTATTTGTCAATATGCGCCAGTATGCCAAGATTAACTTAATTTATTCGAGGATTGTAGCCATAAGCTATACTTTTATCCGACTTTATCAACCTATTTGACTATTCTATGCTCTAGCTTAACTTGTTACATAGTGAGCTTTTATTTCAAAGTGTATTTTTTACATTAAATTGAGTTTTTGGTAATTTTTTGAGAAAGTTTCCTTTTTTACGCGAAATGAGCCTTAGCGATATTTGTTTTTAGATTACAATGAAGACCAATTTTAGGGGGTTATTATGAAATTTAAATTATTATTTCTGTCATGTGTTGTTTTGATTATGGGCAGCCCGTTACAAGCAATGGAATGGACATCAGATGACGAGGCTCGGGAAGAACAACGAAAAATAGACGATGACATTGATCGTGCGGAGCGGGAGAATCGCGACAGCAATCAAATTCCTCAAGCAACAGCAATAGACGACAGTCCAATAGTCCCAGCCAGCGCCAAGCCACTGACAAAGCAGCAGCTAAAGAGAGCACAGAAAAGGCGTGAACAGGAGGAAGCAGAGAAAATGCTTGAACTGGCGAGAGTAAAAAAGCAGTACGTTGCTAACCTTGCTCTTCAACGCCAACCACTTCAACCGGCACTAGTTGAAGAAAAAAAAGAAGCTTCGCCAGAAGCGACGGCATTGAAAATTGAAGCATGCAAAAACAACATTAACGCCTTTATAGGCAACGCTCTGCATTTAACCAACTCATACCAAGTCGGATTGTTGGCCGATGATCAAATTGGACGGCTAATCGACTTGCGGGTTATAGATGCGGGGACCAACCGTTCTGTTTTCCTTAAAGCACGTGTCGAACAGTTTGTCAGTCGAAACAATGACCCTAAAGCATTGGAAGACTTGCGGGACCTATTATACAGTATCGAAGATCGACTTCAGACTACCTTTAAACAAAAAGCGATACAAGCTGGACTCGAGGCCGAGGCAATGAGGGCCAAAGAAAAGCTAAGCGCCGGGCGTAAACAAAGGAAGGCTGAGGCTAAAAAGCATGCAAATCCCAAGGTAGTGAGGTTTTCCGAGTTTTCTGACGGTGTGACCCAACATTTAACCGACGTTGTTGCAACGCAGCTAGATGAGACTATTAGTCGTTTGGCGGACAAAGAGATTCGCGGCCAACACGATATTGTTCAGGGCTGTTATGGGATAGAGATTCTTCATTTTGTCAAAACTTCATCATATCGCATATACTTTCGTCGAGATGTTGTGATTAATGGTAGTTCCAAACTTGTTCTTCTACTGTTTGAGCCAAAGGGAGATCAAGGCGGTATCGCTGTAAGAGCAGATGGAGTCTTTAGAAGGTTTTGCGCTTCGCGAGCAATTAATCCTGACGACTACAAAGAGTAGTAAAAATAGTTCAGCTGTTTAACTGAAAATAGTATAAAAAGCTGCATATAAACAAACGTCATTTTTTGATCATGTTTGATAAAAACCCCTCGGAAGCCATTTCCGGAGGGGTTTTTATTTTACAGCATATCAATCTGGCGCATGGTATATCTTCTTGAACGTTACGATTAATCGTAACCAAATTGGTATCAATAATAAAACCGTCGAATTGCGATATTATTCAACCACCCCAAACTTGCCAGGGTCACCCATAAATTTGAAAGCCCATAGCTAAAAAGTGGCAATGGAATGCCGACAATGGGCAGTAGTCCGGTGACCATTCCAATATTAATCAATACCGACAATAAGATATGAACCATCAAGCCGAGCCCTACTATTTGTTCAAAAAAATTGGGGACATGTGTGATGATGTAGACAAGGCGTGCAAAAAGAATGATATACAACATGAGTATCATGAGTGCGCCCATAAAACCCCACTCTTCGCAGACCACTGAAAAAATACAGTCAGTGTGATCTTCGGGTAGAAAATCGAGCTTATTTTGGGTTCCTTTGAGAAAACCTTTTCCGATAATGCCGCCCGAGCCAATAGCAATTTTTGATTGCTCTATTTGATAGCGTTCTTTGCGCGCTTCACCATACCCCATGAGCACTAAAAAGCGTGTTTGCTGATAGGGTTTGAGGCATTTCCACAAAATGGGAGTGCCGATAAGGCACATCATGCCAAGCACCAGAAAAAAAGAGCGGGGAATTCCAACAAACCAGAGCAATATGAGTCCGGTAAATAACGCCAATAAGGCGGTACCAAGATCCGGTTGTTTAGCAATTAAAAGACAACTACACGAAAGTACTGCAAGCGGGATGAGAAAATCGGTAAAAGGAATTGGCGGATATGCATAGTACTTGGGCGTTTCCAGTTCGCTGAAGTATGAAGCAATGAAGGCAGGAAGAAAAAGTTTAATAAGTTCTGAGGGTTGAAAACGAAAGAAATAGAGCGAGACCCAGCGTGTTGCTCCTTTTGCAATCCAGCCGCTGACAATAGAGTAAACGAGAAGTACGATGGTAAAAAAATAGCCGCCAAGGGCGAATCGTGATAATCGCCGTACTTCAAGCGCACAGAATAAAAAATAGATAACAAACCCCGCGAGCGCGCCAAAAAGTTGTTTCTTGAAAAAAAGAGAAAGAGGGCGGTCAGGACGATATGTTGCGCTAAAAACAAACATGAGTCCAATACTGACCAATGCTATGGTTATGGCAAAGCTTAACCAATCAAAGTAGCGGAAATATCGTCGATCAAACATAAGCATGTACACACTCTTTGCTTCTTACTCATCTTCTTGGTATAAATTAAAGCTTGTACAGCATACTACGCATAAAACGAGTTTCCAATATTCTCATGATTCCACACAGCATAGAACTTAAAAATTTTTTAAGTTATGGCGAAACGGTGCAACGTATCGATTTTCGTCAGCACGCTCTTATTTGCCTTTCTGGCAAGAATGGCCATGGCAAATCTGCTCTGCTTGACGCCCTTACGTGGGCATTGTGGGGCCAAGCGCGCAAAATTACTGGTGCGGTCAAGGCTGATGAGGGGCTTTTGCATCTTGGTCAAACGCGCATGGTAGTAAGTGTAGAATTTTCGTGCGGAGGAACTATCTACCGTGTGCGGCGTGAATTTGCCAAAACGTATGGACGTCCGTATGCCGCACTTGATTATGAGGTTTTTGACGCACAGGCGAATAAGTTTTTGTCACTAACTGAAAAAACCATTAAAGCCACGCAAATATGTATCGAGCGGGTTATCGGACTCGATTATGAGACTTTTATTAATTCCGCTTTTATTCGTCAGGGCCAGTCGAATGAATTTTCAAAAAAATCTGCAAAAGAACGCAAGCAGGTATTAGCAACCATCTTGGGGCTAACCCATTATGATCATTTGCAACAACGTGCGCTGGAAAAAGTACGGCTTTTTTCTGAAGAAAAAAAAGGTTTGTTATTGGTGCATGAGCAACATGCGCGTGAAATAGCGCATGAAGAAGCGCTTACGTTACGCCTTGCCGAAGAACGCCAGAAGCTTGAAGGTTATACCAGTGCGCTTGCAACGATTTCTGAAAAACTTCAGGTGCTTGAGCATGCATATGCGGCCTGCAAAGCTGCACAGCAGACAGCCAGCACACTTCGTGAAGAATACACTGCGCTTGAACAGACTATTGTTGCGCAACGTGAGCAGCTAGGTGAACTTGTTGCTGCATGGCGGCAGACGCACATAGGGCTGCTCAAACTTCCCGATTATAATGTATTGCACGAACAAAAACGGCTGCTTGTTGAACAAGAGACTGTCCTTATGGAGCAGCGACAAAAAGCTTTGGCGGTGCACGAGCGTATGGTGGCGTTACGTGAACAATTGAATAAACGACAAAACACTCTTGCCGCTGAACATGGTCGTATTATTGAACAGAGCAGTCGGTTGGTGCATGAGCGTGAGGTTGCCTACCATAATCAGAGTGTTCGTCGTGCTGAGCATGAGCGTCAGGAGCAGGAGATTCTTGCCAAGCTTGCCGCGGCGCAGCGTGAGTTAAAAAATTGTGAGCAGGCGTGTGGCCAGCATGATGCGTGTATGAAAAATCTTGAACGTATTATGCAGCAATTTGATAAGCGCAAGGCATATTATCATATGCTGGTACAACGTGGGACGTGGATAAAAAATGAATGTGGCGAACTTGAGCACAAAAATCAGTCATTGCGTGCATCGCATCAGCCATCATGTCCCTTGTGTGAGCAACTCTTAACGGCAAAGCGCAAACAGTTTTTAGCCGATCGACTTGAAGAACAAAGTGAATTTTTGACGCGACGGTTGCAGCGGGTATCGTTTCTAGTGAAAAAACTTAAAGAAATTTTGATTGCGCAACATGAAGAACGCGTTGCTGCACAAACCGCTGTCGACAAGCTTCACGACGAGCAGCGTAAGCGCGAAGATCTGGTTAAAAAAATACATGACGTAAAAGAAGAAGTGTGCAAGCACAAGAATGCGCATGACCTGCTTGTACATGAAGAACAAGCGTGTAAAGAACAACTTGATGGCATACGCAAGCAGCTCGAAGATGCGCTAGCGCAGGCGCAACAGGCTACCGAATCTGATGAAACGATTAAAGAACTTTCGGTTCTCCTTGCATCACTTGAACGGGAGAAACAGCTTTTGGCAACCGATGACGTTGTGTACCGTCAGCTGCAGTTACGACGTTTGCATATTGATGAGCAAATTGCACAACTAGCCTCATTGGCACAAATTTATAAAACGCAACAGGATCGTCGTACTCAATGCTCTGTGCTGGCAAAAGAGATTAAACGTATGGCGGCTGCCAAGCGACAGCTCGCCGACCGCCTCAGTACCTTTGCATCGCTTGATACGCAAGAGCAGCAACTTCGCTTGAGTATCGATGAATGTTCTGATGAGCGTGTACGCCACACCAAAGAAAAAGATCTCTTACTCCATGACATTGGTAGCATTGCCAGTGATCTGAGCCGCATTGAGACTATTAAAAAATCTGCTACGGCGCTTACCGCGCAAGTGCAGCTCCTTGAACGTGAAATTGAAGATTATCAAGCAATTGCAATGGCGGCGAGTAAAAACGGTATTCAGGCGCTGCTTATCGAAGAAGCGATTCCTGAAATCGAGCAGGAAGCCAATACGATTTTGGAGCGGCTTACTGATAATCAGGCACACATTTTTATTGAATCGCTTCGTGATTTAAAAAGTGGCGGTGTTAAAGAGTCGCTTGATATTCATATTAGTGATAGTGCTGGTATGCGTCCTTACGAAATGTACTCGGGGGGTGAGGCGTTTCGTATCGATTTTGCGCTGCGTATTGCCGTTGCTAAATTGCTTGCTCGCCGTGCTGGTACGGCCCTGCAGACATTGATTATTGATGAGGGTTTTGGATCGCAGGATGAAGAAGGTTTGTCACATATTATGGATGTGCTTCATGCGATTCGTGATGATTTTGCCAAGATTCTTATCGTGTCACATCTGGTAGAGTTCAAGCACAATTTTCCGGTGCATTTTATCGTCGAAAAAAGTCCAAGTGGATCGGTGATAACAATAGAAGAGCGCGGATAGCCCGCGCTCTTACGATTAAATCTATTTTTTGATGTTATTTTGTGCAGCTGCAGCCACAGGACTTCTTCTTGTCGCAGGTGCAATTCCCTTTGGGGCAGCGGCAGGATTTTTTCTTGCCGCAGGTGGTATTATGCTGAGAGGCGTCATGGCCGCACTTGCAGGTTGTACCTTTTTTGTAGCATTTTTTACAACATGTTGTGTCCATGCAGCATTTGCACTTACAATTTCCCTCTGTGCAATTGCCAAAAAGCGCAGGAGCGGCACCAAGACCGGCCAGCAGTAAGCAGAATATAAATTTTTTCATTGACTCTTCCTTTCCTGAAGAGGACCACCCGAATAAAAACGACACTAGCCCCACCCTACAAAAATTTTACGGTGGGGTGAAGGGTTCTTCATTTTTGGGGTTGTTGGTTGAGGGGGATGATGTCCTACAACGCCGCGCTATGAAGGGACCAATGAAGAAGGGGCATGCTGTTAAGCATGCCCCTTATGTAGTGCGATAATAAGGTAATTAGCAATTAACGGTTGAAACGATCTCCGCCTCTGCCGCCAAAACCACCGCCTCTGCTGCCGCCGAAGCCACCGCGACCCATGCCGCCGCCTCTGTTACCGCCAAAACCGCCGCCTGTGCGTTCTTGTGGTGGACGAGCTTCGCTGGCACGGATTGCTTGGCCTTTAACATCTGAGCCATTCAAACCGGTGATAGCAGCGTTTGCCTCTTCATCACCCATTTCAACAAAACCAAAACCGCGGGATTGGCCGCTGAATTTGTCTTTGATGACGCGGGCTGAGATAACTGCGCCGTATGCTGAGAAAAGGTCGCTGAGTTCTTGATCGGTGATACTGTTGGCAAGATTGCCGACGTAAATTTTCATGAATTATTCTTTCTTAAAAAATACTACTTATTGGAAACAAAAAAACGGTGAGAGGGGTCATTACATATCGCTTACCTGCACTACATTAAAAATAAAACTTAACAAAACGAGACCTTTTTTAGATAAACCCGATGTCGTTTTAACGACGCATTAACTACAAAAACTACAAAGAACAAAACTAAACTTAGACGTGAATCCCAGTATAACCGCAGAGTGTTCCTCCTGCAACTATGCGCATCAAATTCATTAAAATGATGTTTCTAAGCAGAAATAAGCGACTTTAGCCCTGGAAGTTGCTCTAAAGGGTTAGCAGCCCCAAGGTAAGCCAGCGTTGCTCCACCGCCAGAAGAAACAAAACTAAATGCCCTGGTAAGCTTGCAGGCAGCTGCTGCGGCTGTTGTATCACCACCACCCAGAACGGTGTAGCCCTTACTTGCAGCAATGGCTTGCAGTACCGCACGTGTGCCGTCTTGGTATGCCGGATATTCAAAAATGCCCATTGTGCCATTGATAAAGACGGTGTGTGCTTGGGCCACGTTATATACATATTGCCTGATGGTTGCCGGACCAATATCAACGACAGTAGCAGCTGCTGGGATAGCATCTGCGGCACAGCCGTGCGGCGTGGATCCCAATTCTCCCTCGTTAATCATGACATCCGATGGAACATCGATGCGAACACCTTTTTTTTGAGCGCAATCCATGATGTGTGCTGCGTGTGTGACAGTGGATGCTTCAAGTTGGGTGGTGCCGACATGGTGGCCAAGGGCCTTGATAAAGGCAAGCGACGGCAATCCACCCACCATGCACGAGGCAATGCGTTGATGATGCGGCCGTTCAAGAAGATTGGTGATGAGGGGGACTTTATCATCGAGCTTTGCACCCCCAATTATGGTAGCGAATGGTTGCTCTGGCTTCTGGATCAGACGATCGAGCCCTTGCATCTCGCGGGCAATAAGAAGGCCTATGAGACGAAGGTGGGGGGGGAATTGTTGCGGCAAGAGAGTTACTGAGGTGTCGTTGCGATGAATGGTGCCGAAAGCATCATTCACATAAACATCGGCTAGTGTTGCAAGCTGCCGAGCAAAAGCGATATCATGTCCCTTTTCGCCAGGAAAAAATCGAAGGTTTTCAAGAAGGACTATGTGGTGTGGGCCTTGGAGTTGTGCGGCCTCTTGGATTGTGGCTGCAAAGACAACGGGAATGTTATGGCTTTCAAACCATGGAATAAGTTGTTGGGTTGAAAGCGAAGGATCGTGAGTTTCTGGTTTTGGGTTGCCGAAGTGGGTTGCAAGAACAACCGAGGCGCCGGCCTGACGGGCAAGCAGTAATGTAGGGAGCGCGGCGTGGAGACGAAAGTCGTCGGTAATTATGGCGTCTTGGGTAGGAACATTGAGGTCAGCGCGTACAAAAACACGCTGATTTTTGATGATTTCTGGAGTAAGTAGCGACAACATCAAGGCTCCTTTTAATGTTTATTCCAATAATTAAACAAAACAGTTTTGCTGGTTATGGGCTGAAAAGCAATAATTTGCCGGTTTTTCTTTGGGTTTTGTTACTAATAGAAGTTAATTATTCAGCATTAATGAATATTAGGGGTGGTTGACAAAAGATTAATATTTTCTATTATAAAAGAATGAAGAAACACAATAATGTAAAATTGCACTATAACGTAAATATTATTTTTATAGATGGAGGTTTACCATGAAGAAGTTATTCATTCCAGCTCTATGTGTCGGTTTTGTCACAACGGTGAGTATGCTTGATGCAGGCATTTCTGCAGCGCAGCAACCACAGCCAGCTAATGTTGTTAAAAATGACGTTGTAAAATGTGCGTGTGAAAAAACTCACGTTGCCCCTGTGTCAAAGCCTGAACCTGTAGTTGCTCCAGCAGTAGCAGCTCCTGCTCCCGCTCAGCCAGTCGCTGAGAAGAAAGCTGAAGTTCCAGCTACAAATGTAGAACAAGAAAAAGGTAATCAACCCGCTGGTGAGGAGTTCTCGGACGAAGAGTTCAGAAAACAACTTGCCGAATTAGAAAAGCTTTTTGCTGAAGAGATGAAAAATTCTGAAGCAGAAGATAAAAAAGATACTAAGGCTTCTGAGCCCAAAAAGGCCGCTGAGGTCAAATAAATCTTAGCTGCTTTTTTGTATGTATTTAAATGGAGGTTATGTTCATGAACTTATTTAAAAAGTTCTTGGTTACTCTTGTTGCCGGCCTTAGCATGTCGAGTATGTATGCTATGCAGCAGGATGATGCTGATTATGGAAATGAATATGGTGTAGACGCTTTAGCTGCGTCACCAGCAGCCTTGCCTTCTTCGTCAGTCTCATCTTCAAGTAGTACACAGAGTAGCTCTCAGAAGAGTAACGGCACGGTAAAAGCGATATTTGATTACAAGAAACTTCAGAGTATTGCAGCTCAGACTCAAAACGTAACTCAAACAATGACTTCTGCGGGGGCAATTGTAGAACAGTTTACCCAAGACCATCCTCGCATAACCGCTAGCGTTTTGCTTGCAAGCCTTGTAGCGTTGAGTCCTGTATTTACGGCAGCAATAGTATCTATTGCTACAGCAATATTGGGCAAAAAACATTCGGGCAAAGTCTTTACGGGCGCAGCTCTTGGCGTTCTCGCACTTGTCCTGCGCAAACACTACGGTTATTTAGGGTTCGTAGATGGCAAGCTTGAAACAACACTCATGCTGTCATTCCTGTTTATAGCTACTTATTGTGGCTACAGGTACAAAACAGGCCGCTAAAAATTAGTACATCCAATTGTTGCGTGAAAAATCGGGTAGGAGGAGTTCGCTGCTATAGTACGAATATTCGAAGTGGCCATCAAGACTCATAAAAATTTGTACCGGAATTTGATCCCCGCGAAAGCGGGGATGACTCTGTTCGTGGGAATGACCCTGTTCATGACGATAATCAATCTTAATAGATTATGTTTCAGTGGCCGTTTAGAATATTTTGCCTATAGCAACCGTGATTTTTCAGCCAGGAAAGCATCAAATTGAATATATAGAAAATGCATTTAAGCGGCGTTTTTAAGCAAAATATGTGGTTTGAATGATTTTTTGTTACACGGTGGAATGTTTCAATCTGTAATAATTTGACCGAGGTTGACAGCGGCCAGGCAATCTTATATATTGTACTAATATACAAATTGTAATAATTATTGTTTGATTAATGGGGGTTTTTATGAAAACGTTATTAAAATCAGTAACACTTTCGCTCGCGTTGTGCGGCAGCTTTGTTATGCAAAATGATGTGGCATATGGGATGAGTGAAGAAGCTGTGCCTGAAGAATCAATACCAGCCGAAGGCGGCCTTATAAGGGCGCCAGGATTTGTTAATCGCGGCGTAGAGAAGTTATGGTTGTCGGCGGTTGACAATAATAATCCACGCGTGGTCAAAGTTTTTCTGACATGCGGTATGAATCCAGATATTCAAGATAACGATGGCAGGACAGCATTGATATTGGCTGCAAGGGAAGGTCATACCGAGATAGCAAAGCTTCTGATGGAAGTGCATGCAGATCTTAATATTCAAGATAATAATGATGCGACAGCATTGTTGCTTGCGGTTCGGTGCGGTCATGTTGAAATAGCCAAACTTCTTATTGCTGCAGGTGCCGATCAAAATATACGACCAGGCAATGTTCCCTTGTTAATCGATGCTACTGAGCATGGGAATATTAATGCGATAAGCACCCTTATTGCTGCTCAAGCACATCTTGATGTTGTGAATGGTGCAGGGGATACAGCATTGATAAGTGCTACGCGTCGTGGAAATGTTGAAATGGCCAGGCTTCTTGCTGATGGCATGATGGATGAACATAGACGTCATGTTGGGTGGTTATGTGAAGAATGGAAAGATAGTCCGCTTGAAATTTGTCGTGAGGTAGTAGCCCCCATGGCTGATCCTCTTAATGCGCAGGACTCTGATGGTATGACAGCATTGATATCGGCTGCGTTGAAGGGTCATACTGATGTAGTAGGGTCTTTAATAGCAGCGCATGTAGATCTTAATATTCAAGATAATCGCGGCCGGACGGCATTGATGTTGGCTAGCGATTATGGCCGTATCGAGATAGCAAGGCTTCTGATAGCAGCGCATGCAGATCTTGATATCAGAGATAATGTTGGCTGGACAGCATTGATGTGGGCTAACTATTATGGCCGTATCGAGATAGCAAGGCTTCTGATAGAAGCGCATGCAGATCTTAATATCAAAGATAAAGATGGCCGGACAGTATTATTGTTGGTGGCTAGCTATTATGGCCGTATCGAGATAGCAAGGCTTTTGATAGAAGCGCACGCAAATCTCGATATCAAAGATAAAGATAGCCGGACGGCATTGATACGGGCTAGCGATTGTGGCCGTACCGAGATAGCAAGGCTTTTGATAGAAGCGCACGCAAATCTCGATATCAAAGATAATGCTAGCTGGACAGCATTGATGTCCGCTGTGTGGAATGGCCGTGCCGAAATAGTAAGGCTTTTGATAGAAGCGCACGCAGATCTTAAGATCAAAGACAATGATGGTAGGACGGCATTGATGTTGGCTGTGATGTGTGGTGTACCTGCAACCGTAAGAAGGCTCGTGAATGCGGGAGCATCGAAAGAAATAGTTGATAATGATGGCCGCGATGTTTACTGGCACCTTGAACATTCTGCGGTGCCACAAGTCCGGAAAGAGGCAGTTCGGGCGGCACTTAATCCACTCCCAATTCCACGCAATCCAAAAGGTTTCTGTGATTTTAGCAAAAAGTATTCTGGCGGGCAGTTTATATTGTGTGAACCGTGCGGGCACTATTTTCATGAAGGATGTGTGCGACAACATGTCTTTGCTGAGAACCATTATGAATGTCCCACATGCCATGCACCTATATTTTTTGCAGAGAAGACATTTTATGTGCCTATGTCAGGGGTAGAAGAGAAAAAAGAATAACACTTTTCGTTAATACGTTGTTGAGGAAGCGCTGCTTTGAAAAGAGGCGGCGCTTTTCACGCACAAATAGGTTCCGAAAGAGGGCTATAGGCAAAATATTTTTGGACTGTTGTGAACATTATTCTTGACGTAAAACCTGAGCAATCGACACCCGCGATGATTGTCGCAGTGGAAGTGCTGTTGCTAGAAAACCAAGCAATAATGTTGCAATAAAAACAATGCCAAAGATTTCAGCATCCATGCGTGCAGGAAGATACGAAATATAGTACACATCGGGAAGTTGCAGCGGATAACGTTGAATAAGATATCCACCTAACGCCGCAAGGCCCATGCCACACAGCGAAGCACTTACGGTGATCATCATTCCCATGTAGAGAAAAATTCTGCGTATTGAGCGTGCTGATAGTCCCATTGCCTGAAATATTGCTATATCACGTCGTTTGCTTTGTATCTGCATAAACAAAAGCGACATCATATTCATACACGCCACCAATGTAATGAGGGCGAGTACCAAAAACATCACATATTTTTCAAGTTTAAGCGATGACACAAGTGCCGGATATTGCTCTTTCCATGACTGTATCTTGAGGTGCGTAAATCGTGCGCCTAGGCGGTTGATAACATCTTGCTCATAATGATCACTATCGCTACGTAATGAAAGTGTGATGGTATCAACGCCATGTTCATCAAAGAGGTGGTTGAGCGTATCCAGTGCAATAAATGCCAAATTATTATCATATTCTTCAAGGCCGATGTTAAAAATACCGGCGATGGTGACTTTCTTGCTCTCAAGCGCAAGCTTTTTCTTACTCCGTGGTTCAGGAACCATGATAGTAATTGTTTGTCCCACGCGCAGATGATGTTCGCGCGCCATTTTGTATCCAACGATGATCTTGTTAGGACCAAGTAGCCCAGCAAGCGATGGTTGCTTGTGTGTGATGATTTTGTCTGCCAGATTGGTGACTGAACTTTCAGTCTTCGGATTAATTCCCTTCAGAAAAAGCACCGATTGTGTGTCGTTATGGTCCAGTATGACGTATTTATAGCTGACGCTACTGACGCCCTGAACATAAGCGCTAAATTGTTCTCTGATGGCCGCAGATATTCCATCAGCATCTAATTTGTTTCCTGGGCAGGTGATAACGACTTGGGCGTTAATACCGCGCATTTTCTCGTGAATAACTTTTTCAAATCCATTGGTGATGATAAGCGTCATCATGAGCGCGCAGGTACCGATAAGAATCCCCAGAAAACAAATTTTGATCATAGCGGCAATAGAGGAATCTTTTTCCTTGTGCCAGAGATATCGCCATGCAATGAGCGATGCTACCGAATTTATCATAATCAACTACACCTCCTATCTTTAACATATCGACTTCCAGCTTGTTGTGTGCCTACCGCTTTAGCATACCATTTAAGTTCGGCGGCGATGGTGGCAATGAATGGAATGTTAGTAAGTGGTCTATGTTTATTCCATACGGTGGCAATCGAGAGCGTGATGAGTGGAGTTTTCTGGAGTACGCCTCGCCGATTGCGTATGACGATACCACCATATGCGCGATCGTGTTCTTCGTAAAATGTTGGTGCCAGTGCGTCAAATGATACGCAGATATGCTGCGCGATTGTTTCAGCCCGATCGGGAGTCGTTATGACCACAAAATCATCACCGCCAAGGTGCCCCACAAAATCAGAGCTCGTGCCATTTTGATTGACGATCGTGGCGATAAGCCGTGAGGTTGCCGTAAGCACCATGTCGCCGCGTTGGAATCCATAGTGATCGTTATAGGCTTTAAAATTATCAAGATCGATATAAAGCAGTGCCAACGGTTGCTCGAGCCGTTCGTGCATGGTCCGCGTTATGGCAGTATTACCAGGAAGTCGCGTCAGCGGATTACTATTCTGGTCGCGATGTGAGCGGCGTATATTGAGGGTGATACGAGCTGTCAACTCATCAGCATCGGTAGGATTTTTAAAACAATCATCAGCCCCGGCATCGATGGCAGTCATGATATGGAGTGGGGTGATTGATGGCGCAAGAATAATAATGACGATATGAAATGTTGCAAAATGGTTTTTAAGTCTTCGCGTAACCGTCTGCCATTCAAGGTGCGTGAGCTCTTGATCAAGAACAACGGCGGCGATTTCTGGATGGCACTCCACCTGTTCAAATACCTGTTTGGGGGTGGCGGCTTGAATGATGTCAAATTGTTGGGCAAGTAGGGGGTTGCTCTCCCATGTAGTGCTTGCGATGATGATTTGTTCTTTGTTTATGCCCTGTATCATGCAGGCAAGCATATCATCGTTAAAATAGCTATGTCCAGCTCCCCCGGTGCCTGCGTGTTATCCTTGTCTTTTTTTATGCTTCTTTGTTATATACTGTTACATCGGTATTTAAAGAGGGTATAACCACCATCATTAAGAAAGATACGCGTATGAGATCTCATATACTATTTCTGTTCGCCCCGCTGGGTATACTTTTTATGACAACCTCATGCGTTAAATATCACGATCTTGTAAAGTCGGAGTTTCCCCAGGGGGGGAGGCTGCCTGATCAGCGAGCGATTGCGCAACGTTACCGTCGTACGGCTACTCTTTATGAAGAGTTTCAAACACGAGCTGTATGCTCTGCTCTATGGTGTTCTGATGAATGGCGGACTGCCTATGTTGATGTGTATGGTTCTAAACGTGGTTTGAGCGCTGAATCACGCGAAGAAATGCTTAAGCGCCAGCTTGAAGAAAACCAGCACTGGATAACCTTCTACCTCCTGGCCGATGTGCGCGACAAGACATTTACCTCTTTGGGCGATTCGGTGGCCTCATGGTCGGTTTACGCCGAAGTTGACGGCAAAAAAATGACGCCTGCGCCTAAAAAGGAGGGTATTAGAGAGGTTGAACTTGAACCAGAACTTCAACTTTTCTTTGGCCCAACATTTAATCTCTTTAAGGGGGCCTATTTGATTAGAATTCCTATTAATCAGGATCTTGCAGGAAGGCTTGCCAAGCGCGATGTACGATCACTTAAGCTTGTGGTAAGCTCATCAACTGAATATTGTACGCTGGAATGGACAAAGGAACAGTTAGAAGAAAAGACAAAAGCACTAAAAGATGAAGATTTCTATTGGGGCTGATCACCGCGGCTATGCGCTCAAGACTAACATTATTGAGCACGGTGAAGAACATGAATGGCTTGATGTTGGTACCTACTCAGAACAACGCACTGACTACCCAATCTTTGCGCGACGTGTCTGCGAAGATATTCTAAGCGACAACGCGATGTGCGGTATTGTTTTGTGCGGTTCTGGCGTCGGCGCGAGTATTGCAGCCAACAGATTTAAAGGTATTTACGCAGCGTTGTGTTGGAATGTCGATATTGCTCGTTCGGCAAAAGAAGATGACAATGCCAATGTGTTGGTGTTGCCCGCAGATTTTGTAAATGCCGAGCTTGCAATTTCAATTATTGATGTGTGGCTCAAATCAGAGTTCAAAGGCGGCATGTATCAGCGTCGGCTCGAAATGATTGATGAATAAGGAATAGACATCATGGCTACCGAATCGACCCCAAAAAATCCGTTTCAAAGCACCCTCAACCTTCCCCGAACTGAATTTTCAATTCGGGCCAATGCGCAACAAAAAGAGCCGGAGCTCTTAAAGCGTTGGGAAGCTCCAGGTTTTTATGAGCAGGTGACTCACCATAACAAAGGCGCAAAAAAATTTATTTTGCATGATGGTCCTCCATTTGCCAACGGTCATTTACACATGGGGCATGCGCTGAGCTACATTTTGAATGATCTTGTATGCAAGTTTAAGCGTATGACCGGATACCATGCGCCACTGATTCCCGGATGGGATTGCCATGGCCTACCCATTGAGCTTAAAGTCACCACCGAACGCGGTCTTGAAAAAGATCGCAGTGCCATTGATCGAGTAACATTTAAAAAGTATTGTCGCGAATACGCCCGTCATTGGATAGAAATTCAGCTCCAAGAACTTAAGGAGCTCGGCAAGCTTGCTGATTATGATCATGCTTATGTTACGATGAATCCAAAATATGAGTCACTTATTTTGCAAGCGTTTGCCACGTTTGTGGAACAAGGTTATATCGAACGCAAACTCAAAACGGTTCCCTGGTGCGCTTCGTGCCGTACGGTGTTAGCGACCGCAGAAATCGAATATAAAGATCGTAAAGATCCCTCACTCTATGTCACTTTTCAGCTTCCCGATCAAACAGCCCGTGTGATTTTCCCTCTGTTGTTCGAAAACAATCCCAACCTCAAGATTTCATTGGCAGTGTGGACCACGACGCCATGGACGTTGCCGCTCAACCGTGCCGTGGTACTCAACCCGTCTGCCGTTTACAGCGTACTCCAGGGCAAAGATGCTAATGAAGCATTTATTGTTGCCGCTGAACGTGCTGATGCTGTATGTGCCGATCTTGGGCTTACAAAAGATGAGCTTGCTCAGGCCGATGCGATTGTGTTTGAAAATCGTAAAGTTCTCCATCCGCTCATTGATGATTTTACGGTACCCGTTGTGCTTGATGACACCGTGCAGTTGGCTGAGGGAACTGCCTGTTTGCATTCGGCTCCAGGTTGCGGTCCAGAAGATTATCTTTTAGGCATCAAGCATGGTCTTGAAATTGTTTCACCGCTCTCAGATGACGGAAAATATTTGCAGGGCATTAAGCCAACGTCTTTTGAAGGTATGAGTATTGCTGATGCACAAGGCGCCGTAATCACCATGCTCAAAGAACGTGGAACATTGTTGCATAAGGGCTCGCTTATGCACTCCTATCCGCATTGCTGGCGTTGCCACCAGGGACTGATGTTCCGTGCAACGAGCCAATGGTTTTGTGATTTGGCAAAAAATGATCTTCTTGCACGAGCGCTTAAAGAAATTGAGCTGATTCAATTTGTGCCCGAGCGGGCTCAGGCGCGTCTCCATTCTTTTATTGCCAATCGTTCCGAATGGTGCATCTCCCGGCAGCGTCAATGGGGTGTTCCAATTCCCGCGATCACCTGTAAAAAGTGCGGTACAGCGTATCTTGATGCATCATTGGTGCGTGCAGTTGCCGATCGTGTTGCGACAGAAAATATCGAGTTTTGGGATCGCATGACGCCCGAACTTTTGGTACAAGAAAAAATTATTCCAACGTCCTATTGCTGCGCAAACTGCCAGAACAAAGATATGAGCCAGTTTGAACTTGACCATGATATTCTTGATGTTTGGTTTGATTCTGGGGTGAGCAGTTATGCCGTTCTTGCCCAGGATAAAGAGAATCTTGGCGTTCCTGCTGATGTGTATTTTGAGGGTTCCGATCAACATCGTGGATGGTTTCAGAGCTCGCTCTTATGCGGCATGGTGTTGTACGGGCATACGCCAACCAGGGCAATAATAACACATGGTTTTATTGTTGATGAAAACAAACGCAAGATGTCCAAGTCCTTAGGCAATGTGATTTCTGTGACCGATGTTACGAGCAAATTTAGTCGCGATGTTTTGCGGCTCTGGGCAGCAAGCGTTGATTTCGAAAATGATCTAGTGGTTTCAGACAAACTTCTTGTTACAGTTGCTGAAATGTATCGCAAGATTCGCAATACCTGTCGCTATATGATTGCTAATCTTTATGACTTTGATATTACCAAGGATGCTGTCGAATATGAGCAACTTTGGACGCTTGATCAATACGCGCTTGCGCGTCTGTATGAATTGAATACCAAAATTCGCGAAGCGTACGATGCATATCATTTTTCTGCCGTGGTGCACACCATTAATGAATATTGCATCAATGATTTGAGTGCCGTATATTTTGATATTCTTAAAGACCGTTTGTATGTTGAGCAGCCAGACGGCATTGCTCGTCGTTCAGCACAAACAGCGTTGTATCACATTCTGGATGTTACGACGCGGTGGCTGGCGCCAGTTTTATCATTTCTTGCTGAAGAAGTTTCTGATTTTTATCAAAAGACAA
>JBAZSL010000016.1:0-37160 GCA_041662445.1 Candidatus Babeliales bacterium | reverse complement strand
GTTGGATATTTCTAAAAAAGATACTGATCTTTTTAACACTATGGTTGCACAATGGAACTAAGTATTTACGATATTATCAAACGTCCGAAGCTCACGGATAAGAGTATTAACCTCTACAAGAAATTGGGCCAATATACGTTCGAGGTTCACCTTGACGCGAACAAAGGCACTGTCCGCGATGCCATTGAAAAATTGTGGAATGTCAAAGTTGATAAAGTGCGTCTCATTCGTCTTAAAGGTAAAACAAAGTCCTTTAACCGCAGAGAGTTCACTCAACCCTCCCGCAAAAAAGCCATTGTTACCTTGAAGAAGGGCTTCAAAATAGAGATTCCAGGAATGTTCGAATCAATGGCGCAAGAACTTCCTACAGGAATGAAATCTGAGGCGGAGGGAAGCTAATATGGCAATTGTAACAAGAAAACCTCGAAACTCTTCATTGCGTTTTCAGCAATACATCGTTGATAAAGAACTTTCGAAAAAAGCTCCTGAAAAAAGTTTACTTTCGCCTTTAAAGCGTACCGGCGGACGTAATGCATATGGCAGAATTACAACTCGTCATCGCGGCGGTGGCGCTAAAAAGCTCTACCGTATGGTTGACTTCAAACGCGAACACCGCAACGTTGCTGGCACCGTAGTAGCTTTCGAATATGATCCAAATCGCAATTTACCTATTGCTTTGATTGCATATAGAAATGGCGCAAAGTCTTATATTTTGAAGCCTGAGGGTCTTAAAGTTGGCGACATAATTCTTGCTGGCGAAAAAGCTGAAGCTAAAACGGGAAATTGTCTTCCATTGAGGGATATTCCTATCGGCTTTTTTGTACATAACGTTGAACTGTATCCTGGACAAGGCGGCAAATTTGCTCGCAGTGCCGGATCTGGAGTTCAGCTCGTTAACCGTGAGAACAGCCTGGCCATTTTAAAAATGCCTTCTGGAGAATTGCGCACGGTAAGTGAGGCAAATTGGGCTACCGTTGGCATGCTTTCTAATGCCGATTATCGTAACGTTGTTATTGGTAAAGCCGGTCGTACACGCCGTCTTGGCATCAGACCAACCGTTCGTGGTATGGCAATGAACCCTATCGATCACCCACATGGTGGTGGTGAAGGTCGTTCGAAGTCAGGATCGCATCCAGTTACCCCATGGGGCAAAGGTTGCAAGGGAACGCGAACACGACGCAAGAGTAAGAAGAGCACGGCTATTTTGAAGCGAAGAAAATAAGGCAAGGGAATTATACATGTCACGGTCATTAAATAAAGGTCCTTATGTAGACCCAACCCTGGCGGCAAAGATTGCCAAGGTAAAGACCTCTGGAAAACGTGAGGTCGTTAAGACATATAAACGTGCGAGCATGGTAATACCCGAATTTGTTGGGCTTACCATTGCTGTTCACGATGGACGCAAGTTCGCTTCGGTTTTTGTTACCGAAAACATGGTCGGACACAAGCTGGGAGAATTTGCACCTACACGAACATTTAGAGTGCATAGTGGCCAGCGCAAGGCTGACAAAGAAGCAACCGGTGGAGCACCAACGTCAGCTCCTGGAACAGTAGCACCAGCAGCGGGAGCAGCAGCTCCAACAGCACCAGCTCCTGCCAAAAAATCAGCCCCGTAAGCGACCATACCTTGATACAAAATGAATAAAAAAATGAGATTTTAATGTACGAATATGTTGTTTTTGGATATACTCTTTTTACTAAATCAGGTATGACATGCTAGCAAGAGCGATAAGCAAATATGTCCGTGTTTCCCCTCACAAACTTCGCCCTTATGCGAATGTCATTCGAGGTTACTCGGTTGATAAAGCATATGCCTGGCTTAAAACTTGTGCCGTAAGACGTGTCGAGCCTCTTATGAAGACGCTCGCTTCTGCCTACGCAAACGCGAAGTTTAAGAACCCTGAAATCGATTCTATGGACAAAGCTCTTATCAAAGAGATTCGTATCGATCAGGGGCCAACGGTTAAATATTTCAAACCTGCGGCTATGGGACGTGCGGCGCCTCAGCGTAAACGCATGAGCCATATCATGATAATTGTTGATAAAGTAAAGTAAAAATTGTGAAAAGAACGTAGCAGAGGTGCAGTGTGGGACAAAAGGTACACCCAGTAGGCTTTAGACTCGGTCTCTTTGAAGACTGGCAGGCGCATTGGTTCTCTAAGAAAAAGTACGGTCAAAGCGTTATTGAAGATATGCAAATTCGTCGCTTTTTAAAACATCGGCTTAATGAATCTGATGTTGCACGTCTTGTTATTGACAAAGCCGTTGATAACGTACGCATTACCATTCATTCATCGCATCCTGGTATGATCATTGGTAAAAAAGGCGCTGGCATTGAACAAATTAAGCAAGAGCTGTATCACTTGCTCAAAAAAAACATTGATATTTCAGTTCAGGAAGTAAAACATCCTGAGTTGAATGCGGCACTTGTTGCCAAAGGCATAGCGGAACAACTTGAAAAACGTGTTAGCTATAAACGCCTTATGAAAAAAGCTGGTTTCGCAGCGTTAAAAAGTGGCGCTAAAGGAGTCAAAATTTGTGTCTCTGGTCGTATTGGCGGAGCTGAAATAGCACGTACCGAGTGGTTGCGGCTTGGCTCTACACCATTACATACACTACGGGCAAACATTGATTTCGCACGCGCAGAAGCTTTAACTACCTACGGTCTTATCGGTGTTAAGGTTTGGGTTTGCAAGGGAGAGTACTCCTCTCATGCAATGATGGTAAGGGGTTAACGCATGTTGATGCCAAAGAAAACAAAATTCAGAAAGATGCAACGCGGCCGTATGCGCGGCATGTCTAAAGGCGCTCGCACTCTTCAGTTCGGCGACTTTGGTCTTATGGCTCTTGAATCTTCCTGGGTAAGCGCACGTCAAATTGAAGCACTGCGTGTTGCTGTAAACCGACATCTCAAAAAAGTGGGCAAATCCTATCTCCGCACATTCCCAGACAAACCCGTCAGCAAGAAACCAGCTGAAACACGTATGGGTAAAGGAAAAGGAAATCCTGAGTTTTGGGTTGCCGTAGTCAAGCGCGGTCGCATTCTTATTGAACTTGGTGATGGACTGACAAGAACAGAGGCTAAGACTATTTTGGAATCGGCTGCACATAAACTACCTATCAGAACCCGGTTCGTGGATAAAACAGAACCTCTCGTCCAACCAAGCGCATTGAATTAGGGGGATACTCATGATAGCAATAGAAGACTTAAAAAAGATGGATGCTTCGGCGCTTAAGGCCGAAGCTCAGTCACTTCGTAAAGAATTGTTCAATCTTAAACTTGGCCAACTTACCGGACAAGTTAAGGATACTTCACAATTTAAAAAATTACGTTGTCAGGTTGCTCGCGTTTTAACACTCGCACAACAACAAAATAAGCAACTCGACACCAAAAAGATATAGCTAGTTAAGGACAAGGTACATGATAGCGCAGGAAGCTCAACAAACACACGCCTCCACAAACGGCAAGGTGCTCGTTGGCACAGTTGTCTCGGATAAAATGGCTAAGACAATCGTGGTCAAAGTAACGAGGACGCTTAAAGATCCGTTCTGGGGTAAAACAATTCGTCGGCATAAAAAATTTAAAGCACACGATGAAGACAAGGTTGCCAAAGTTGGCGATGTTGTGGAAATCAAAGAATGCAGACCTCTGTCAAAAGAAAAACATATGACACTGGTCAAAGTTCTTTCTCATCGCTAAACAGTTAGGGAACGACAATGGTACAAGAACGTGCGATGCTTGAAGTTGCCGACAATTCTGGGGCAAAAAAAGTAATGGTAATTCGTGTGTGCGGAAGCTCGCGTAAACGATATGCTCGTATTGGGGATTTGGTAAAAGTTACCGTCAAAAAGGCAATTCCTGGCTGTACCGCAAAAAAAAGTGACGTTTACGACGCGATCATTGTACGAACGCGTAAAGAGTTTAAGCGTTCTGACGGAAGCTATATTCGCTTTGATGACAATGCGGCCGTTTTATTGGACAAAGAGAAGCAGCCAATTGGCACGCGTATTTTTGGGCCCATTGCACGCGAACTCAAAGCTGGTGGACATTCGAAAATTATTTCGCTTGCACCTGAAGTACTGTAGGAAGATACAAGGAAAAATTATGTTAGCACGCATAAAAAAGAATGATACCGTGGTGGTACTCACCGGAAAGGACAGGGGCAAGCAAGGTCTTGTTATTACGGTTTACCCAAAGAAAGATGTGGCTCTTGTTAAAGACGTATGCGTTGTTTCACGTCATACGAAGCCCAAAAAACAGGGCCAAAAGGGCGGCATCGTTAAAGAAGAACGTCCTATTCCTCTTGCAAAAATTATGCCCATCTGTCCTGCATGCAAAAAACCATGCCGTATACGGGTAAAAATGCTTGAGGAAAAAAATAAAGTCAGAGTTTGTAATCATTGCGAAGAAGCTTTCTAAAGCAGGTTGCGCCTTATGAAATCACGTTTAGAGGAACTTTACAAAACAAAAATACGCTCAGAGCTTCAAAAAGAGCTCCAGTTGAAGAATCCTATGGAGGTCCCTGCGATCTCCAAGATTGTTGTCAATGTCGGCGTTAAAGAAGCTGTTGGCGATTCCAAAGCAGTCGCTCTTGTCAAAGATATTGTTGATCAAATTACGGGACAATATTCCGCCAAGACCCTTGCACGAAAATCGATCGCTACTTTTAAACTCCGACAAGGTGTTGCTATCGGTGTTATGGTCACCTTGCGACATGCCAATATGTACCATTTTCTCGACAAACTTATTAACATCGTGCTTCCAGCGGTTCGTGATTTTCAGGGCGTCAAAACAACATTTGATGGACAGGGCAATTACAATCTTGGACTTAAGGACTGGATGGTGTTTCCTGAGGTTGATTATGATAAGGTCGACAGAAGTCGCGGTCTGAATATTACGATTCAGACAACAACATCTAATGATGAACATGCGCGCCTTCTTTTGAAAAAGTTTAACATGCCATTCCAGGCTCAAAAGCGCTAGGTATAGAGGTTAGACATGGCCCGAAAAGCAATGATTGAAAAAAGTAAACGGATCCCTAAGTTTTCCACACGAGCACGCAATCGATGCAAGTTGTGCGGAAGACCACGTGGGTATATGCGTTTTTTTGAAATGTGCAGGATGTGTGTAAGAAAAAATGCGCTGGATGGCCTGCTTCCTGGCGTTCGCAAAGCAAGTTGGTAATTGGAGGCATCTCGAAATGTCGATTGATACAATTGGTGATTTTCTTACCGCCATTCGTAATGCATTGATGGTCGGTAAACGATCAGTGGTAATTACTCATTCTCAGCAAAAAGAAGCTATCGCCAGCGTTTTAAAAAACGAAGGCTTCATTAAAGACTTCAGTGTTGAGACCGTAGAAAATAAACCGGTACTTGCGATTGCACTTAAATATGTCGCAGGCGAATCGGTTATTCACGAAATTAATCGTGTCAGCACACCGGGTAGACGCCAGTATGAAAAAAGCAATGGCATTACATCGGTAACCGGCGGATTGGGCGTTTCAATTCTGACCACCAGCAAGGGGGTTTTGAGTGATCGCCGAGCAAAAGAGTTGGGTATTGGTGGCGAAGTAATTTGCCACGTGTGGTAAGGGATCAACAATGTCAAAAATTGGAAAAAAAGCTATAACGTTTACTTCTGCCAAAATTGAGATTCAGGGGAATCACGTTACGGTGGCAGGAAGCAAAGCAACATTTAAACACGACTTACCTGCTGGCCTTACTGCAAAAATTGATGGTAAGAATCTTTTTGTCACTTCCGAGAAAAAAGATCGTCGCGCTCGCATGTTATGGGGCCTGCATCGTGCCCTTCTCGCAAATTCAGTCAAGGGCGTCGAAATCGGATTTGAACAGAAAATTACCATTGTTGGCCTTGGTTTCAAGGCTCAACAAGCAGGGAAAAAATTAACGTTTTCTCTGGGATATACCCACAAAATAGATCTTGAACTGCGGCCAGAAGTTACTGTTGAAATAGATAAAACCGGACAACTACTTGTCGTACGCTCCGCAGATAAATTTTTACTGGGCAATGCGGTTGATGCTATTCGTTCGCTCAGACCTCCTGAACCATACAAGGGAACTGGCATTATCAAAGATGGTGAGGTAATCATTCGTAAGGCCGGTAAGACTAAAGCAGCTGCAAGCGCATAGCAAGGGAGCTTCAACGTGAGTTTGTTAAGAAATTTTAGACGAAAATTGCAACGAAGAGTATACCGTGTACGTGGCAAACAACACCGCGGCGCTAAGTTACGTATCTCCGTTAATCGAAGTCTTAATCATATTTACGCACAAATTATTGATGACAATAAACACGAAACCGTGGCAAGTTATTCTTCGCAACAATTCGACAAAGTTGTTGGCAAAAAAACTGAGGTCGCAAAAAAGGTTGGACTTGAATTGGGCAAGATTGCCGTAACCAAAAACCTTGGCCCTGTTTTTTTTGATCGTGGTAGTTACTTATATCATGGAAGAGTCAAAGCTCTTGCTGATGGACTGCGCGAAGCTGGGTTAAAGTTTTAAATAGATTTCTGGGAATATACACTATGGCCGAAGAGAAAAACAAAAAGTCACTGGTTCACAACAAGCAACAGGAATCAGTTGAAGATTTTTCAGAATCAGTATTGAGCGTCAGGCGTGTAGCCAAAGTTATCCGAGGAGGCCGACGTTTTGCCTTTTCTGCACTTGTTGTGGTAGGCGATAGAAAAGGTAAGGTTGGCATTGCGCTTGGTAAGAGCCGCGACGTTTCTGCCGCGATATCAAAGGCTTTGCGCAAAGCGCGTAAACACATGGTTGCTGTTCCTCTTTACAAGACAACCATTCCTTACACCGTCACCGGTAAACATTCTGCAAGCAAAGTTATCATTCGTTCAGCTGCAAAAGGTACCGGCGTTATCGCAGGTGGTGCTGTTCGTTCCGTTATGGAAGCGATTGGTGTTCGTGACGTTTTGTCAAAAGTTATCGGAGCTTCTAATCCGCAGAACGTTGTCAAAGCTACTATGAATGCTCTTGCTAAACTTCGTTCGGCACAACAAATTGCACAACTTCGAGGCAAATCAGTCAAAGAAATTGTAGGAAACAACAATGCTACAACTCAACAATCTTAAAAAGCTCACCGAACCACGCAAACGCGTTGGCCGTGGTGGTAAGCGTGGACGCTATTCTGGTCGAGGGAAAGAAGGTCAAAAAAGTCGCACAGGTTCTACCAGCGAAATTAAGGCGTTTTTTGAAGGCGGACAAATGCCGCTGGTGCGCCGCATTCCACGTCGAGGCTTTGTAAATGCGTTAGCATGTAAACCAACAGTGGTTAACATCGAAGAACTCGAACGAAAATTTGCAGAAGGACAAACAGTTGATGAAGCATCTCTGCGAGAAAAAGGACTCATCAAAGGCAAAGGCGCAATTCGTATTAAAATCTTGGGAACAGGCGCGCTTACCAAAAAATTGACAGTCAATGTGCACGCCGTAAGTGCATCGGCAGCACAGGCTATTGAGAAGGCCGGAGGCGCAGTACAATTGCTATAGGAGATAGGCGGTGGTGGTTTTACTCCGTAATTTCAAAAACATTTTTCTTATTTCAGAACTTCGCAAAAAGCTGGCATTTACGCTTGGGATTTTTGCGGTTTTTCGTTTTGGTGCACACATACCAATTCCGGGCATCGACGTCGTTGCCTTGAACGCGTTGTTCAGTGGTAAATTTGGCGGCGGTTTTTTGTCGTCCCTTGATCTCTTTTCAGGGGGTGCGCTTAAAAACTTCGCTATTTTTGCACTCGGCATGGGTCCCTATATCAGCGCATCTATCATGATGCAATTGCTCACCATTATGGTGCCGTCACTTGAGGCATTATCAAAGGAGGGCGAATATGGGCGACGTATTATCAACCGCTATACACGATATCTGACGCTTGTTGTCAGTTTCGTGCAATCATTTGGAATTGCGGTTTGGATTGAACGTCAACAAAACATCGTTCTTACACCAGGTTGGGGATTCAGACTTTCTTCCGTGCTCTTTTTGAGTCTTGGCGCGCTCTTTGTTATGTGGCTTGGTGAACAAATCAATACACATGGCATTGGCAACGGAAGTTCAATGATCATCTTTGCAGGTATCATTGCGCGTTTTCCCGCCGATATGATGCGTGTTTTTGAAGGCGTACGTCTTGGACAAACGGATCTTCTTATGGTTGGTTTGCTGGGTATCGTTACCATTGCCTTCATTCTCTGTATCATCTTTCTTGAACGCGGTGAACGAAAAGTCCCTGTTCAATATGCAAAACGTGTTATTGGCCATCGCGTTTATGGTGGACAAAGCTCGTATATACCGCTCAAACTCAATCCAGCAAACGTCGTTCCCGTGATCTTTTCATCAGCAATTTTGCAAATGCCCCTTATGCTTACCGGCCTTTTGGCCGCACGCTGGCCCAATATCAACCAAGTTTTTATGGATTGGTTTAGCCACGAGGGGTTGTTGTTTAACGTTATGAATGCGGGACTCATTATCTTTTTTGCATTCTTTTACACCGCCGTTATTTTTAATCCAGTTGAATTGGCTGACAACATTAGAAAATCGGGTGGTTTTATTCCAGGAATTCGTCCTGGAAAGAAAACAGCTGAATTTTTTGACTACCTTCTAACACGTGTTGGATTTCCTGGAGCTGTTTATCTGGCGTTGCTCGCCATATTGCCTTCATTTTTGGGTAGGGTAATAGCACTTCCAACCATGTTTAGCGGAGTAAGTCTTTTGATCGTTATTGGGGTAGCTCTTGATACGTCTGCTCAAATTGAAGCTCATTTAATTGAGCGTCGCTACGAGGGATTTTTGGCGTCCGGCAGGCTCAAAGGACGTTACGTTCGTTAATTGTTTGTAATAATTAGACAACTTGTAATTAAAACAACAAGTTATGTGTCGAGGAATTGAATACGCTGATTTTTTGTGTGCATGTATATGGCTAATATCATACTGAAAAACAAAATTTCTTTAGAAAAAATGCGACGCGCAGGACAACTACTTGCGGCGATTATGGAAGACGTCAAGGAGCTGATTGCACCTGGGCAAAACACCCTTTCTATCGATGCTTTCATCGAGAAGCGTATGCATGCAGCACAACTTAAACCGGTGTGCAAGGGGTACGCAGGTTATCAATTTGCCACCTGTATATCACTCAATGATACCGTTGTTCACGGCATTCCTTCAAAAGAAGTTATTTTAAAATCTGGTGATTTTGTTAAAATAGATGTCGTTGGCGCTTTTAATGGTTATTGTGCTGATATGGCACGTTATTTTTTTGTAGGTGAAGTGAATCCAACAGCACATCGCCTCGCCCTAGCGGCGCAACAAGCTCTTGATGGTGCAATAGCGCAAGTTGGCCCAGGCACACGGCTCTCTGACATATCCTCTTTTATTCAACGTCATGTTGAGGCATCTGGATTTAACGTCGTTCGTGATTTTGCTGGCCATGGTATTGGCAAGTCTATGCACGAAGCCCCTCAAATTCCTAATTACGGCACTCCCGGCAACGGCCCGGAGCTACAAGAGGGAATGGCTCTTGCCCTTGAGCCCATGATTACTGAAAAAGGTTATCAGTTACGCATTATGAGTGATGGGTGGACCGCACGCACTGTTGATGGTGGTTTGGCGGCCCATGTTGAAGATACAGTTATTGTAACTAAAATCGGAGCAGAGGTTTTGACACGCTTATGAAAAACAAAGAAGACGTTATTGTCATGGACGGCATCGTTGAAAAGGCACTGCCAAATGCGATGTTTAATGTTCGCCTCTTAGAAGGCGGTCATGTCATCTTGGCTCACGTCTCGGGTAAAATGCGCATGCACTATATCAAGTTGCTTCCTGGCGACAAGATAGCCGTTGAGCTTTCGCCGTACGACTTGAGCAAAGGTAGAATTATTTCCCGGTATAAAAATTAAAGGCATCAACACACTGCAAATTGAGAAAGAAACATCATGAAGGTTAGAACGTCAGTAAAACCTATTTGTGAAAATTGCAAAGTTATCAAACGTAAGGGCGTTGTGCGTGTTATTTGTAGCAAAACACCGAAGCACAAGCAACGTCAGGGTTAATAGTTTTAGAAAAAATATTTAATGGTACGAGACGAGTGAGGTTGTTAATGGTACGTATAGAGGGCGTTGTATTACCCGATAAGAAACGTGTCGAGTTTGGCTTGGCGTATCTTTTTGGTATTGGGCTGACGCGTTCCCGCGAAATTTTGAAAGCCACCGGCATAGATCCGGACATTCGCATTAAAGATCTGTCCCACCAACAAGTTGCTGCTCTTCAAAAGCAGGTTACCCAAAACTACAAAGTTGAAGGCGAGTTGCGCAAAGAAATTACTATGGATATCAAGCGCCTTCAGGAAATTGGTTCCTATCGTGGGTTGCGTCACAAGAAGTCATTGCCTGTTCGTGGACAACGTACCAAGACCAATGCTCGTACTCGCAAAGGGCCACGAAAAGCTGCAAATATTATTCCTGTTAAAAAGCCGGTAACGAAAAAATAATCGCCATAATACACAAGGGTAGAGATGGCCTATAAAAAGAGCAAAAAGAAATTGCAAAGAAATGTTGAGACTGTCGTCGCCCACGTGCGATCGACATTTAATAATACACTTGTAAGTATTGCCACCACTGACGGCGATGTGCTTATGCGTACCAGCGCAGGCGCGCTTGGTTACACCGGAACGCGTAAAGGAACTCCTTACGCTGCGACACAGGTTGCTAACAAATTGGCCAAAGAAATGCTCGCACTGGGCGTACGCGTTGTCGAGGTCAATCTACAAGGCCCTGGTTCAGGACGTGACTCTGTGGTGCGTGCACTGCAGTCGTCCGGGCTTGGCATTAGCGTTTTGCGCGACGTAACAGCTATTCCTCATAACGGCTGTCGTGCACCTAAAAAACGTCGTGTGTAAAGAAATTGAGAGAATTTTGGAATATCAGATTTAAAGGACCTTATGGCAACGTGCAGTAAATGCAGAATGGCAAGCGAGAAGCTTTATTTGAAGGGGGCAAAATGCCGATCCCCAAAATGTACGCTTGAGAAACGCCCAACCACACCTGGTCAACACGGCAGGCGTGCAGGCTCCAAGAAGCTCACCGAATACGGCAAGCAACTTGAGGCCAAGCAAAAAGTAAAGATCATTTATGATATGCGCGAGCGTCAATTTCGACGCTTCTTTGATCTTGCATCAAAACTTCCTGGCATAACGGGCGAAACACTTCTTTCGCTTCTTGAACGACGACTTGATAACGTCATCTTCCGCCTTAAAATGGCTATTTCTCGCATACAGGCACGTCAGATGATTGTTCATGGCCACATTACGGTTAATGGTGTCAAAGTTGACCGCCCTTCATGCTTGGTCAAAGAAGGTGATGTTATTACCTTGACAACAGCCTCGCTCAACAACAAAGAATTTGTTGAAAATGTTGTCGACAAACGGCTTGGAACTGCTATCAAAGTCCCTGAGTGGCTCGACTTGCAGAAGAAAGATCGTCGCGGCGTAGTTATGCGTTTGCCACTACGTTCCGATATATCGATTCCAGCAGAAGAACATTTGATCGTTGAATTGTACTCTAAGTAACGGTAAACATGCTCAGTTGTGATGTTTTAAGAAATGGATGCAGACAATGAATTATAAGCCCTTGATTCTTCCCAAAGTGAGTTGGGATACAAAAGTTAGTTCAAGTACGTACGGTGAACTTATTGTTCAGCCGCTCGAGCCGGGCTTTGGCATCACTCTGGGTAATGCATTGCGCCGCGTCATGTTATCGGCAGTAGAAGGCTCTGCCGTCACTGCACTGATTATCAAAGGTGTTAATAACGAATTTTCGACCATCAAAGGCGTTGTTGAAGATAGCTTGAGCGTTCTTCTCAACATCAAAGAGATTGTGGTCAAAAACTCCACAGGGCTTCCTGGCAAAATGTATCTTTCCAAAAAGGGTGAAGGCCCTGTCACGGTTGGCGACATCAAGACTGATGCCCACTTGCTCGTCATCAACAAAGATCATGTCCTTGCTCATTTAGCAGCTGATGGCGACTTAGAAATTGAATTTTTTGTCGAAACCGGTCGCGGATATTTGCCTTCACAATGGCCACTTGGTCAAGCGTTGCAAGCAGATGGACGCATTTATTTGGATGCCATGTTTTCACCGGTACGACGCGTTGAATACCACGTTGAACAAGCCCGCGTTGGTGAACGATTTGACTGCGATAAGTTGGTTATGCGTATTTTTACCAATGGCGCTGTTGGTCCACAAGATATCGTCCACTATGGCACCTCGGTTTTACGCACGCAATTTGAACATTTCCTTCTTGCTAAAGAAATTCCTTTCAATGAAATTTCTCAAGCAACCGTGGAAGAAACAGAAAAAGAACATATTACTGATACCGAAAGCCCAACTAAGGGCTTGCCGGTTGAACTGTTCCTTAAACCTATTGACGAGCTTGAATTTTCGGTACGCGCTCACAATTGTTTAGTGGGTGCTGGCATTAAGCGCGTCATTGACCTGGTCAACCTGACTGAAGATGATGTACTTAAAATCAAGAATTTTGGACGTAAGTCGTTACGTGAAGTTAAAGAAATTCTCACCGCTTTTGGGCTCTCATTAGGCATGAACGTCAAAGAACTTGATCTCAAAAAGGCGCTCAAAGAGCGAGAGAAAAACGGCCAATAAATTTTGAATAAAACGTTGTAAAAGGTAGCACGTCATGATGCATCAAAACGGACGCAAAAAATTAAATCGCAAACCGGGTCACCGCAAGGCCTTGTTGCGTAATCAGGTTATTCATCTTATCACGTACGGTTGTTTACAGACTTCCAAGGTTCGCGCAAAAGAAGTACAGCGCATCGCTGAAAAGATGGTCACTATCGCACGCGATGGTTACAATTTTAATACCATTCGTCGGCTGAAGAGCGAACTTCCTTACAGCCAGATCGCCATCACTAAATTAATCAAAGAAATTGCACCTAAGTACCTTACACGCCCAGGCGGCTATACCCGCATTATTTCACTCGGCAATCGCATGAGCGATACAGCTCCGGTTGCTCGTCTTGAATGGGTTCTATAAGAGCCCGTTTTTTACGATATAAATTTTAAGAGCCGGTTTTTGCGCCGGCTCTTTTTTTTGGAACCCCTTGGCACATTCCTACCGGCAAAGGTGTAGAGCCAACTGGTGCTGCACGAAGTTTGGATCAAAGTTATCCTGCTTTGTGTATTTTTCACGCGCAACAACTTGTTGCGTAACACACAGGCGCGCTTTATAGACACGGCCTATTTCTAGCAAAAAGTTACGACCCATTTTCGAAGTTTCGCTATCTTCAGATGGTACAAGTTCTTCGGCTTTCTTTTTTGCTTCCACAAATCCTTTTCCACGGGCAAAGAGCTCATCAAACAAACGGCGCGCATTATTACGCACGTCCCTATCATCGGATGTTATAGCTTCTTGTGCTTTAGCTAGAGCGATCTCTAGATCTTGGCCTTGTTCAACAAGTGCCTGCAAAACTTTCAGCCCAAGTATCTGTACTTTTGTATCCGGTGATTTTAAGGCTTGAACTGCGCCAGTACGAGCTTCGTGAAATTTTTCTCCGTTATTAACATCAACCTTTAATGCGAAAAGATCGGCCTGTTGTTTATCAATGGTATAACTCACCGGTATTTGGCCAAGCAACGAAGGTTGTGATGGACGTCGTTGCTGGTCAAACTGCTCACTTGCAATTTTGAATCGTTCATTTTCAGAAGAAGCTTCCATAAATTTTTTCAATCGATCTACAGCACCTTGCATTTGTGTTTGATAAAAGAGTCCTAATCGAGTTCCTTGCAACAGAGGTGAGGGCGGAAGCTGTTGCTTGGAAAATCCACCAGAAGCTACAACCATTCTTATAAATTGATCTTGCATTATTTCATGGAAAATTGTATCTAACCCTTGTTCAAGCTCTGTCAGCTCTTTTGGTTGCATCGGACGATTATAGTAAACGTTAATTTTATACGCATGAGCCGGAATCTTGAATAACCCTGGAATCCAAATACGCGCTTGTTTCCACGCCAAAATTGAATAGCTGTTTCCCTTAGCATCTACACTTAATTCCCGTGGGTGCATCATACACTGGTCTAAAAAAGTAGAAATCTTTTTGATTCTATCGCGCGGTTCTTCAGGACCTGGAAAATCTGGGTTGGGGGTATCATCCCACTCATTATTTTTGCGCAACCATGCAAGCCACAAAGGCAAATCTCGCCATCCAAGGCCAATATTAAGTGAAAAATCAGAAGCTAAACCGATCGATTTCCCACCTTTGTGCGACAGGTAAAGAACCTCATCAACATACTTTTTATCAATAAGAAATTGAAAAAGCATGTTAAACATTTGAGAACCTGTGCATTTTGAAAAAAGCATTAAAATTTTATTCACAAATTTTGTATTAAATCCAAGTTTTCCAAAAATACCATTCAAAACCTCTTCTTCTCTTTGCGAAAAAACGCCACCCCCCTGTATAAAATATTGAATAGTTGCCTCTCCCTGCACCCGCTCACTGCCAAACAATGATAAATTCACGGAAAGCAACTGTGCACGAATATTTCCTGCATGATCAAAAAGTCCGCTTCCACCTGGAAGTTGACTCCATTTGCCTTGACCAAAACTGCATTGCGCATAAAATGGCGCTTTAAATTTCTGTGTTTTATCAAGAAAATCATTTAGATCAACCGCGCCGAAACAATTGATTGTGGTATCAAATCGCAACATTAGCTGGTGTACACCTGCAAGATTTTGGAGATTGTGAATCTTTTGATACACCAAATTTAAAACACCAAGCTCCCCTCTCAGCGCGTGATAACAAACATAATGGGTCGGGCTGTACAATTTTTCTGTATCCAACGCCTTTTTGCATTCAGCAGCTAAATGCTCAAAACGCCCAAAATCGTCGTACAAGAATTTTGAAATGATGTCAGTTATTTTTACATCAAGCGCATTCTTTAGACGGCTTTGTTCTTCTCCGTCCGGAATATCCGTTTTATTGAAACATGCCAAAAGATCAGCTTCTGTTTGTGAATAGGGAAATTTGCCAGTTTGAGCAAGCTGTTTGCATTTTTCTTCGACATCTTGCCAATACTTCTGCAAATCGGTCTCTACACGCTTTTTTTCAGGCTCAACATACTGAGCCCAATAATTTTCAAAGCGATTTATGAGGAGCTGCCTAAACACCACACCACTTCTTAAATTTTCAGGAGGGTATTCTTGCTCGCCCAAAATTATGGATACCAATTGATCTTGCTCAGACAAAGGAACCGCCGGCAAAGAAGTCGCCGCAAAACAAAAATGTCGTAGATATCCTATAAAAAACGCCGTCAGACAGATCACGTTTATACATTTTTTCCACAACATCGCCGAATCCTTCCTTCATTATGCCGGTCAAGACGTAATACTCTGAACACGTTAAAGGGCCAGCTTTTACACCGGCCCTTTTGGTTTATTACCGCAGTTTGAACAACTAGAATGCGTAGTTGTAAGTCCCGCTAAGTTCAAATGTCTTTGGCACATTCCTACCGGCAAAGGTGTAGAGCAAGCCAAGATGGACGCGAGAGCCAAGGTCGGCCTGATAACTCCAATCAAGACCAATGCGATGCTCAAGTTGGACGGTTTCTTTGACAAGTGAATCAACATCATATTGATCTGCCGTCAAGCCTGTTGCTGTATCTTTGAGCTTGCCGCGGAAGTCATAGAACATATCCAAGAAGGCGCGGGGAAGCATGAAGCGTTCAAACATGTTACCAACTCTGAATTTGAATTCTGTTCCTTTGGTAATGCGGACGCTGGTTGCTTTGTCGCCAAAGTTGCGTACGGAAGAATCGTAGTCGTCAATGGCAGCGGCGGTACTTGGGGAGGTAATTTCCGTACCATCACTCTGAGCGCGAGACATTCTATCGCCAAAAGCAATTTCCGTAGCAAGTTCCCCATTAACTTCGCTCACATGATGTCCGTAAACGGTATTATCCACCGCGATTTCAGGCAAATTGATTCTACGTGGCACGCGACGATTCACATGCGCTGGTAAACTAAATGATACATTTGCCCAAATATGGGGATTAAGATATTTGGCATAGCTGAAAAGCACCGAACCGAATCCGGCAATCTCAGAGAATCCGCCATTGCCAAGATCAGGGGCCCACAGCTTGTGCATCGCCGCTTTTTTGCCCGTTGGGAAAAGAGCACGAAGACCAACTACCAATTTGTCATAGTTGGCTGAATTCATCTGTCCATTGATGAAGATTGCCACGTCACCAATGCCTTCGGTTGAACCACCGAGTTCGTACATTCCCTTGGCATCAAGCATATCTCTCACAAATCGGACTGGATCTGCTCCATAGCGGCGTAGGAAGACATTGGCTGCTGCAAGATCCTGAGTAGTTGCATCAGTGGCCACAACCTCTTTACTAATAGGACCAAAAGCACCATTGGTAATATCACCCGTAGTATCTGGTGGATAAATTGGTTTAATCGCAAAATTAGAAAGTTTACTATGCATTCTCAAACGATTACGCTTGTATAACACTGGAATCTCAAAACCAATGGCCACATTTTTGCTAATAATGTAACGGCTAAAATCAAATGACATCCCATACTCTTCGGAACGCCCCTTAAGGTTGATGATTTCATTGGCTAGATAATACAAATATTCATTATGCGCATAATAAGGACCTTCCAATGGGTCATTCAAAACTAGTTTCCGTGGACGCTGTTGAACCAACTTACTCGCTAACAAAACATCCTGTACCCTAATTGGCTCGGTACCAAACGCCAGCTTAGTAATATTACTCTTGCTGCCCGCATAATTTGGGCCATAGCAATCGCAGGCATACTTGTAATCAAGATTGATGTTGAGCAGCGTTCTCTTTTCAAAAAACAATGCGCTGGTTGGCCACGTTGGTGATTTGTAAAGATCGGCATACGCACCGGCAGCATGGTCCTCGCGCGACATATCCTTGCGCATCTTCTTCCACTGAACTATTTTTTGCGCACGTTCAGCACGGTCGGCGTGGATGCCAGCATATTTTTCATGCCGTTTGTTACGCCAATACGTATTCATTTCGGCATAATTGCGCAAACGCGAATCTCTGCGCGATTTGGTTTTTTCTTCGCTGCGACGCGCTTTGGATTCACGCTCAAGATGGCGACGCTGCGTTTTTTCTTTCTCTCTATTCTCTGATGCATGACGTTTCTCATGGCGTTTCTCACGACGCTCTTCACGCATCGACTGAGCCTCTCGTTTCATTTCTTTATAGGGCTTTTCAGTCTTGGCTCGTTTTTCATCACGCTCATGTTTGCGTTCTGCACGGCGCGCCTCGCGATCACGATGTTCTTGTTCTTCACGCAGCTCTTTTTCGTGCCGTCTTTGCTCGCGCGTCGACTCTTTTTTCTCGCGCTCAAGATGTTTATTTTCTCCGTGTTCTTTGCGCTCTTGCTCTCTACGAATGGCACGCTCACTACGCGCTTTCTCTCGTTCTGCACGTCGTGCTTCACGCTCTGCTCTATGCATCTGACGATCAGAAGATTCTTCTTCTTGTACCATGTCATGCTTCTTGGCTGTCCTCACGTGGCGCTTTGCTTCATGCCGTTGTTCGCGCTCAAGTCGCTCTTGTTCATGGCGAGCCTTGCGTTCTTCTTTGCGCTTTGCACGTTCGGATTGATCATCATTCTCTTGAACTTGTGCATGCTCTTCTTTTTTCATTTTTTTGCGTTCTTCACGCTCAGCGCGGCGAGCCTCACGCTCACGATGCTCCTGTTCTTCGCGAGCCTCGCGCTCCGCTCTATGCCGTTCCCGCCTCTCTTTGTGTTCACGACTTTCTTCGTCGTCATCGTTGACACGGGCCGTGCACGTACTGCCCAGCGCAAAGGCCGCAAGCAATAACCACAAGCTAGTTTTCTTCATGTGTCTCCCCTTGGTAATAAACCGTCATCGTGCTCTACTTTTTTACGTTATTTCCACACAAATTACGTAAGACTGCCATCTGGATTGACTGTAAATTTGTCGCTTGTCTTACTGTTATGCCCATCAACATACACAGCGCCATTTACCGTTCTTTCATCATCTATAACATCATTGGTATCCAGGGCATCTGACAAAAATCCAGCGACTGTCCAAACCCTTGAATCACCATACATATCGAGCAACAGCGTGCTTGAGGTTAAATTGGATGATCTATTCATCAATGCGCGCATCAATCGTTGTGATGTCATATCAGGGATGGTTGCGTACAGGTCATCTGAATGATACGTAATACGACCGGTAATCGTTTTGTCGGCATCACTGTTGACGTAACGAACAAATCCCGGGCCCTTATCTGACGCAGTATCCCAATCTATATATGCCTCAAGGCCATCGTAACTAAACGTAGTAGGCGTAATTCCTTGATTGTCTCCCAGCGCGAATATGCCGCCGCCCGAAACAATAAGCGAGCTGCGATTAAACGCAAGCTCAACAAGGTTGCCGGGGATGGCACTTATGTTCGATGCATTTGACGAATTAACCTCAAATACACCCGCAGGACCAACACCCAACGTCGCACCATTTTCAAATTTGATGTAGGTCGTTGCATAGTGTGCTGAGAATCGCGCACTAGGATCGCCACGCAAATGGCGATCTTCAAGCACAACTGGTTCAACCCATATCTGACCGCCGTGGGTAACATAAAATAAAATATTGTTGGCCGTCAGGGATGATGGTCCACCAACTAATCCATTGTCCGTAGGCGTATCGCGGCCAACGAGCAGCTTACTTACCATAGCATCCAAAAGAATGCTTGCAGCCTGCTCAACAATGACGCTTCCGATGCCCAATATATTGGCCGTTGAATTCGCCACAACACTCATGACTGCACGATCGGTAAGCACCAGCTTTGGACCAGCATGACCAATGGCAGGAGCAGGGCTCGTATTCTTGAAGTTCAAAATCATACCATCCGCAAGCTCAACGCGTCCTGGACCAGATACTTTGAGCAGCGATCCATTTTCCAGGTCAATCTGCGTTGAATCTTTGATAGTAAGCGTCTGAGCGCCCTCATCAGGAAATTCAAACGTCACTGCGGCGTTGGTATTAAAGTAGAACGTGTTGGGATCAATAGCGAAGTTGTATGTTTTGAGTTTAATCACATTGCCCGTACCAACAATGTTGATGATATGCGTACCATTTATCAGATCAACATCGGCACCTAACTCCACTATGGCATTGCCCAGCAACGAGAGATTGAGCGACAGGCTGTTATCTACTGAAAAGTTCTTTATCGTCGCATCTTGTGCCGCAAGGTTACCGCTCAGCGGCTTCAACCCGCTCTGAGCCTTCAAATCATGAATACCTTTCCACACCGGTTGATCGTACCTTACCGCTCCAAGATTATTGAGCGGTGGGTGGATGGTGCGACGTGGTTGTTCTGTTGTAACAGCACGCACTTCATCGTCAGAAAGATCTATGCCACGATGCAACGCATTTTTGCCGTGTTTGGATTTTGCTATTTTCTTTTGCTTTGGCTGTGCGTTGATATACTGATCGATTTTGTCTTGTTTTACCTTATGTACTGAATCTCTTTGATGTACCACCAGCATCATTTTGTCATATTGACGTTTTTTGTAGATTGCTGATGGAGCAATGTTGCCGGAAAGCGCTCGTCGTGGCATACGAATAAACGATGGGTCAAGGCCCTCACCGATGAGCTCAAAGCCAGCAGACCTAAAGATACGTGAATACTGTTTAATTGGATTGTAGAGCAACCAGAGCCGGTTGTAGGTCAGCAACGAGTTGTCATCAACTTCAAATGAATTCGTTGTCTCGATAACCGCCGCTGCGTCACGATCAAAGAAGTCTAAATGCGCAAGACCATCTTGTGAATAAAGGTACATTCCTGGATCACCCGAGAACATTACAAAGGGGAACTGCTCGTTTGGCCGTACTTCAAGCATCGTTTCATATGCTGCTCGTGCTTTGGCCCGTTCTTCATTAGATAAGACCGCTGGATTATATAGTTCTGGCGCATTCATATGCACATGCAAATCATTGCTTGGATCATCGCCAAACGCAACATTACCACCAAGTATCAAGCCATCTTTATGCAATATCAGATCGTTTTCTGAGCCTTCGACAAAAAAGTTCATCGCCGTGCCGTAATCGTTCTGGCCTATGAGCGCGATGAATGGCTCTGTAAGTGCATCATCTTCGCGGTACACCTGCCGTGCTGTGTAACGGCTATCAATATCAACAGCTGAATTACCTGACAATGCTATTGCCGCCGAAAAATCAACATCGTTATAAAAGTAGATGTAATCAAGACCGCTTACACCGGCGCTATCAAGTTGCAACGTATTGTGACCTAGTCTAAACGTCTGGTTTGGTCGATTATACGTAAATATATCTTCAAATACGGGAACTTCTGGACGAACATTAAACATTGCTCGTCCTGCTTCACCGCATAACGTAAAGATATTTGCTCCCAGCTCGGTATTTTCAACCCCTATCTGCGCATTGGCTGTAAACGTTATATCATTTATCATGCCCCAGTGAACATTAGCCCCTATCTTGATACGAGAGCGATCACGCAGATCAAGAACATCTTGGTGCATGTGGCATAGGCAGATATTTGACAGCGTCAATATTGTATCTGGCATCACCGTTAATTGCGCGCGAGGATCGGTACTAAAGTAAATGCAGGCACCATTGCCATCAAGTGTCGCATTACCAGTAATTCTTATCGTTTGATCCTTTCCAACGCACACACATTTGGCAAGTGAGATGGTACCCGATACATTGTCATCAAAAATAATTTCATCAGGATTTGGCGTAGGCGGCGTAGTTCCGGAGAACGTAAAGTTTGCATCAACTGCTTCTTTAATCGTACCGCGATTAAGGAGCGAGAGATGACCGGATGCAAGATCTATTGCCAAATTCGTCTGATTCGTTGGCACCGCGAGTGGGGCGTAAACCTTACCGCGAACAAGCGGCGAATTAAGACAGTCAAGCCATAACGTTGTGCCATCAACCACAATGTTGCCCGTACCGGTATCAAACGTCCAACTTACCGGCCCAAGCAAGAAGGTAGAAGGACCACCGTACATATAAAAAGTACCGTTGCTTGTGGTCAAATTATCATCAAGTCTGAACGTACTGTTGGAAGCAAGAACCACTGAATCAGCATTGCGTAAAATAATTTTGCCTGCGGTATTCCCAAGTCCGGTAATATGAACGTCATTGAGGAAAAGCTTTGAGTCACGGTCGATAACGATCTCACCACCCTGACTTAAATCAAGTACGCACCCATGGCCATTGATACTACTCGTCCCGGTAAAAATCCAATCGCTGGTAAGCGTAATATTACCGCACATTTCTATGTCAGCGCCTTTGTGCCACAGGACATCACCAAAAGTACGCGCGGTGTCATCCAACCACAACGCACGATCGTTATAATCAATAAGCCCACTGCCAACAAGGGTTGCAGTACCGCTGAACTTTAAATCATTGAACAATTTGACCGTACCGCCATGAAGAATAATTTCGCTGGGCTGATTTGAAATAACTGAGTACTCCAAAATAGTATCTGCATCTGCAAGAATAATGGTGTGTTTGGAAAAACTTACGGCAAAGCCTTCAAGGCTTGCATTTTTGCCGCTCACGACAACTTTTTGAGTAAGTTTGCCGCCAGATGAGACCGTTTGTTTTTGCGACGCTAACGTATTAGCTTTGGGATTAAGCGTACAGGTAGATGCCGACACCTTTGATCCCGTCTCTTGCGTCAAAGAGCCATTATCAAATGTGTAATTATTGCCCTCAAGTTTGGCATTTTTACCTTGAGAAAGTGTTCCGGTTGTTATGGTAAGCTTTGTTTTGGGAACAATTTTTGCTGATCCAGAAACCTTAAGTGTCGACGTCGCTGCGGTAAAAGTGATTTTTCCAATGACCGCCAACGGCACTGTACTCAACACTATGAGTGCGTATACTTTATTTTTTATATTCACGTTACTTCTCCCTTACACCTTTTTGCAGCTCTTATTCGGTCTGATCGTAAAATAAAATACCGCGTATAGTATCAAGCGTTGCGCCAGGGGCGATAATGATAGAAAGGTCGTCAACAGGTGTTCCATCACCAAATGAAATTGCCTGGCTCACTGAACTAGCGTCTGGATTATCTAAGTAGCTGTGACCATCTGCTATAAATGTTCCAACGGTAAAACGAACTCCCGTCACCGTCGTTGCCAATGTTGCGTTATTAAAATAGACAGTTGATTTAATATTTTCACAGGCTATCAAATCACGATTAGCAATGGGGGGGGCATAAGAAAATGTCATATTATCGCTCACATACATGGTACCAAAACGCGAAATAAGGCTTTGCATTCTTGTCTGGTAGCCAAATGTTGCTGTGCCCTGAAGGTCCCAAACTCCTTTTACATAAATGCTACCGCGCGTAAAGGTGTAGTCGCCATCCTGTTCCCACGTAACATCACCCAATGACAAGGTGCATCTATCATCCATGCAACGAATCTGGTTTCCCGAAATGCCACGAATCGTTATGTTATCAAGTGATAAAGAGCTGCCAGGGAGCACAACGATCTGACCGCGTTGTTCAAGATCCAAAATCTTCCCTTTGCCATCTATAGCTGCAACACCCTCAAAATAGAGCGTGTTGGTAAGCGTCGTGTTTGAACCCAACTCTATGGTCGTTTGTGGCCCAAAAACAACTGTCGCGCTTGAACTCAATGAAAGACCCGGAGCCTGGAGCGGGAAGTTCTTGAGCAAAATATTGGTATATTGTATGAATTGATCATCCGCAATCGTCACAATTGCCGTTGTTGGATTGGCCGCAAATTGATACGTGAATCCATCACCATCAATAACCGGATCAAGTGTTTGAATGGTCAAGGTGCGAAGCGGACCAATGTCATATGAACGATCGAGCTTGGTGTTTGCCAAAATGCGATGATGTCCAACTTTGAGCGAATCCTTTTTGCGAATCGAACCACCATCAAGATACGTAACATAACGAAGCGTTTCTTTGTAACCCGTTGGGCCAAAACGAATATTATTCACGTCATTGTAATTAAGTGGGTCATATTCGAGCGTTACGTTATCAACCGTCAGCGTTCCTTGTTGGTCAAAGCTCAACAAGTAATTGCCAACATTAACTTTGCCGGGGCCTGAATAATAAACACTGCCAACCGTAAACGTATAGTTACCATTCATATCAATGATGACGTTATACATATCGAGCGTTGCGGTTTTATCTTCGAGCATGATACGGCCAGAACCAAGGCCAACAATAATCAGATCAGACATCTCAACAGTAGTATTTTTACGAACCCATAACGTTGCCCCGGATGAAAGATCAAGGATATTGTTATTGCCTACAATATGAGCCTCATCCAAAAAATACCAGCGGCCATACAACTTACTATCACCACCAAGACTGAAATTTTCCGCGCCAACAAAAAGCAAGGTATCCGTCCAAATCAGATCTTTTTGGCCCGTTGAAAGATTAAATCCATTGAAATTAATGGTGCCCGAACCGGTAATCTGAACACTATCTCCCAAGCCCAAGTTGTTGCTTAAATTGAGGGTACCACCTGAAAGATCAAGGCTTGAATTAAGTTCGGTTAAAAGACCTACCGTCGCACTTGCTTGAGCTCCTTGAAATTTAATGGCATTCGTCTGAACGAATAATGGTTGTCCCTCAATGGTGTTATTGCTCCCTCGCACCCATATTTTTTGTGGAATAAAACCAGGATTTGTTGCATAAAATTCACCATCACCCGGCAAAATAATTGAATAGGTAAAATTGGGATCATAGGTACCGGTCATGAGAACATCAAAATCACGATTAGAAAGAACAGCCTCATCGAAAAAAATCTTTCCGGTGCTGCCAACAATGTTATTGGGATTGGTAATAATAATTTGGCCAACTTCATAGGCCTGAACACGCGGAGACGTATTAACAAGAACTTCGCCTTGGAAATTCCCAGCGCCAAGAACCAATTTTGCATCTGGATCCAAGAATGTAATGGTTGCTTGCAGTGTCGGCTGCACCAGCAACCAGGCGGTACACACTATCCGCATCAATCTATTTGTCTTCATGCTCACCCTTCCTTTTTTCAGAACAATTATTTTACTTGTAGCAAAAGATTGCTCGTGGGTCCAGAAACACAATTTTTTCCTCCGCTCCCTCCGCATGAACACCATTGCCCAAAAAAAGTGGGCCCCGGAAATTGGGCCCCAACAAACTAGACTCCATAATACAGCGTTAGTGGACGTTCTGTAACTTCACGGAACAGTTGGTATTTGTCGAGACTAAATTTAATGTTGCGCCTGGATCAATTATAATATTCATATCTCCTGCAGTGCTTACGCCACTACCAATTCTTAAAGAAGATTTTCCATTTCTACGGAGAAGTGAATCAGCTTCCAAATATGAATTACCCTTCACCATGATCGTACCAACACTTAAGGTTACTGTTGCATCGAACGCAAAATTATTGTCGAAATTATTGTTATCAACAACAAATGCGGCGTTGTTCAATACAAGCCCAGCTGTATCTGATTCAAAAACGAAAAAAAGCACATGGTCAGGAGAGGTTATTATTGATGTGGTTCCCAGTGAAAGTGTAGAATTTTCAACGACGAGATTAGAATTATTGAGAATCGTAAACAGTCCAAAGCCAGAAGGCCCAGAAAAGCGATTGTTAATCGTGAAATTACCAAAATTACTTAAAACCACATTGTTTTTTATATTAATGTGTTGGTGGGCCACTACATCAGGATAATCGGCAGCATTAAAATCAAATGCAAAGGGATGAAATTTGCGTGCAATTATATTCACATTATCAAATGTCACAGTAGAACTATCGAAATCGGAATTTGCACCTTCAATCAAAAAATTGCCCGTGCCAGATTCCTGTGAAAACCACACGTTTTTGAGCGTTACATTTTTAATTATTGCCCCATTCCGAGACAAAACAACACCACCATTGATGCTATGAGTAAAATCAATTTCATGCCCCTGTCCATCAATAATTACATCCGATAGGTATATAGGATATATTCCGGAAATAGTCACATCACTATCGAGATAAATTGTGTATTGATTATTACCAACAATACTCGTACCAAAATAACCTGCTGAAGCTGAGTTATCCAATAAAAATGATCCATTATCACCAGCAAGATGCAGATCATTTGTCATCAATATTCCAGTGAACCCATTAAATACAATACTTTTACGAACAGGCAGGTTTGTCCCAATAGTGGCGCTGCCAGAAAGATTTATTCCCGCTTTAGCCTCAACTGTTCCAAGAAGAACGTCACCCGACATAGGTATTTGGGCGGCTACAACGATGGCCTTATTTAAATCCACACCCGAAGTTGTATCGTAGCTCGTTGCATCAATAGAATTTGAACTGAAAAAACTCATACAATACATCAACAGTAGCAATAACCTTGAACATTTCATAACAGCTCTCCCTTCATTTCTCTCAATTACCCACGACATTCATCATGTGTAGCAAAAAAACGATGTAAAACCAAGCATGTAAAAAATCATAGATCATCAATCAAATATTGTTGCACAATTAAAATGACACCAAGCCACACATGCTAGGGCGTATCACTGATCAGTTCTTCTTCTTTGAGACCTATCAATGCGCGATTGAGCCGCACTATTACGAGAACCATTGACAGCAAATGGAGAATTCGGGCAATCTTATTGTATTAGTCTACAAACCATCTTTTCCCGGGGGGGATGTTATGAAGAGAATGGTACTTTCACTCTATCTTTGCACGTTGGTACTTACACAATTTTCGCTTATCAATGCCATGTGTTGGAAAAGAAAGGTCGTGGCAGAAGAAAAAAAGGAGTGTGCTGCCGATTTTGCCCTTACAGACATTGTGGTTCCAGGTGTTGTAAATTTTCTTGACGAGCACATATATATCAAATTTCCCGATTATAAAAATGGTTTAATAATTGAAAAAAATGGGGACCGTGAAGAAGGTACCGTATCGGGATCATTGTTCGTATACAACAATATAACTAAAGAAACAGAGAAGATTGGTGAAACAAAATTCGTTCTACGAAAAAACGCAAATGGCATAGATGTCTATTGGTCTCTTTTTGCAACAAATGGTGATACTACTGATGGTGCAATTTCAGTTGAGGCTAAAGTCCCAGCATACCACCCGGGCAAACTCATAACTTACACATCACTTTTTTTGGTCGGCGCATATCTGGATCGAAGGTTTCTTGAAAAAGAACCAGACCCAATATGTGCACTATGTTTGGAACCTTTCTTGCAAGAAACAACTACCTTAGAACGCTGTTATACCAACTGTTACCATGCTTTTCACGTAAAATGCTTCGGCAACTTAGTAAAACATGCACAAAAACAGCGTATTCAATTAGTCTGTCCATGTTGCCGTGGCGAAATCCCTACCGTCAATAGCTATGTAAGGGTTCCTCAGACTCCGTTTCCTGTAAAATAGAGCGGTGGTTTTATCGCTCATAAATCTGCTGTAGCATCTGACCGATGTTGCGCCAGCTGTAAATCTGCGTTCCCTTGAAAATTGAAAAATCATCGCCGCCATAGACAACATATGATGTAATATCCGGTTGCTCAGCAATTTGCTTCCAATCATTCAGACCTTTAAAAAAATCATTTTTAACGGTCATTCCTGTTTTGATTTCTATGGGAATAAGATTTTCATAAGACTTTTCAATAATGCAATCAACCTCATGCCCCTGTGTATCACGCCAAAAATAAACAGATGGGATCTCTCCGTGATTGTAGCTATATTTGAACATTTCACTCACAACGAAGGATTCGAAAATGGCACCTTTTATAGGATGAAAAGCTAATTCTTCAGCTGTTTTTATTCCGAGTAACATACAAATTAATGCCGAATCATAAAAATAAAGTTTCGGACTTTTAATAACTCGTTTACTGTAATTGTTGTGATGTGGAGCAAGCAATTTAACTATAAAACTTGTTTCCAAAACCGAAATCCATTCTTTGGCCGTATGCGGACTTATGTCAGCATCGCGGGCAAGTTCTGCAAAATTTACAATGTTTCCAACACGAGCGGCACAAAGCTTCAAAAATTTTTGAAAGGCAAGAACGTCGGTAATTTTGAGAACCTGCCGGACATCTTTTTCAACGTAGGTGCTTATATAATTTGCACACCATGTATGCGCATCTATGGGCTGCACATAAGGTCTTGGATAACAACCTTTAATCAAAAGATCTTCAAGCTTGGGCAAAAGTAATCCAGCCGAACCCAATTCGGTAAGCGAAAGAGGCAACAGCGTAAGCAATGCTATTCTTCCCGCCAATGTCTGTGTTATTTTTTCATACATCAAAAAATGCTGCGAGCCAGTTAAAATAAAAAATCCGGGGCGGTATTCTTGGTCAACAATCCCTTGCATGTAAGAAAGAAGCTCCGGTACCTCTTGAACCTCATCAATAATCAAACCCTTTTGATGTGCGTATGCATGTAAAAAACCTCGCGGATCATCCGCTGCAGCTGCCCGCTTATCAAGCTCCTCCAAGGAAACATAGGCGTAATCAGGAAAGGCGATCTTCGCAAGTGTAGTTTTTCCGGATTGTCGAGGTCCCATAATGGCTACAACGGGGAATTGTTGGGAAAGATTTTTTAAATATTTTAAAATTTCTCGATTTATAATCATTTTTCAGCCCCTTTTATAAACTTGTAAAAAATGCACTCGTATTGCATATTTTACAAGATATTGCCGAAAAGTCGAATAGATCAATTATTTCGATCATGCAAGAATTTAAAAACTGGGAATTTTATGAGATTTCGACGGTGGTCCACTGTTCAGGATGCTGGCAATAATGCTCGGTAACTAACCGATTAAAATTGTGACTCGTTTTAGCCGCCGTTACCGCCCCAATAAGTCTATAGGGCAAAAGGCCAAGATCCCCAATAAGATCAAGAATCTTGTGACGGACGCATTCATCAGGGAAACGAAGATCGTTAAGTAGCTCTTGGCCAATAACAATCGAATTACTCAGAGACGAGCCCTGCGCTAATTTATGTTGGCGTAAAAACGGTAATTGTTCCAAAAAACCAAAGGTACGGGCTGGGGCTATGTGGTCGATAAAAAAATCTGACGAAAGATCGACTGACAAAAAAGGGCTACCTGCAAGTGGATGGGTAAAGTCGGCGGTGTATGAGATAGAAAATGTGTTCGCGGGCACGATCTCAATCACCCGTCCCTTATCATCGGCAAAACGCAATAGCTCACGAGGAGTCAAAAATTTTCTCGGTGCATGCTGTTCTTGAAATCCGGCATCCAAAAGTCCCTGCACAAAGGGCAACGCACTCCCGTCAAGAATAGGCACCTCATTGCCCTGCATTTCAACAACAACATTATCAATATCAAGCATACGTAAGGCAGCCATCAGATGCTCAATGGTACTTACATACCACCCATTGGCCTTGATAACGGTTGCATGCATTGCAACCTCGGGAACTACAGCGCCAATACGAAAGCATTGGGTCTTGTCGGTAGCATTACACAACACAATACCCGTGTCTTCGGGGGCGGGAACAAGCGTGAGGGTTGTCGCGCAACCAGAATGAACCCCCAAGCCAGAAAACTTAACTCGTTGCTTTAACGTTTTTTGAAACATCATTGATACTCTATTTTCTTTAGAAACAAAAGAGGGAGCAGAAAATCTGCTCCCTCTTTTGTTTGCTTTTATTAACTCATTTATTTTTCGCCAAAACCTGCGATCTGTGCGGCATGAGGATGTTTATCGCCAACATAGACCTTAAGTTTCTTCAGAACTGCTCGGTTGAGCGTATTTTTTGGAAGCATCCCACGAACGCCAAGTAAAATAAGCTGGCGAGGATCTTTGGCAAAAAGATCACGCGCAGACGTTTCTTTCAAACCGCTGCGATAACCAGAGAAAGATGCATATTTTTTATCGGTCCATTTTTTACCGGTCAAACGAATCTTGTCACAGTTGGTTACAACAACATAATCACCGGCATCGGTGTGTTGGGTATACACAGCTTTGTGTTTACCGCGTAACAATGTTGCAATTTTGGTACACAAACGGCCAAGAACTTGGTCAGAAGCATCTACAACATGCCACAGTGGCAAACGGTCCTCTTTTGCAAGAAAAAATGTTTTATTCATATCCATAATTTTTGTCCAAACAAATACATTGTTACATCGGCTTTAAACGAGAAAATCCATTCAATTCTACGGAAAAAAGCATACTTGGTCAAACATAAATTCGACTAATGCCACAGACCTACGAGTTTTTTGTATAAAGAAGCAAGTTTACTTCCAAATAACATCACCAGATCGCGGTACGTCAAAAAAACAATAAGACCCATAAGCAACAACCACGAAGCTATATTAATACCATTTTTAACAGGCATCGGTATTTTGCGCCCCAAAATAGCCTCTATGGTAATAAAGAATATCTGCCCCCCATCCAATACCGGAAAGGGGAAAAGATTGAGCACCGCCAAGTTTACACTGATGAACGCAAGGAATAATAGAAGCGCGGCAGCACCATGTTGAGCAGCCCCAGAAATCATCGACATAATCATGACTGGACCGCCAGCCCCCTCAAGCGTTCGATGGGTAAAAAGATACTTGATACCGTAAACAACTAATCCCGCAAGACGAGCAACTTCGCCGAAACCTGCGGCAATGGCACTCAAAAACGGCAACTTAGGCAACGGCGTTTGCAGCTCTGCACCAAGAACGCCTATGGCCTTGCCATCTTCAAGACGCGATCCAAGCTTAATAGTACGCCTCAAAACATTGCCATCACGTCGCGTCAAAACAGCAACTAAGCCATCTGGATTATTACGAATTTCTCCCAAAAGAATCTCACGCGCATCCCTCAGAACATTACCCGTTTCGTCAACCAAGACACGCTCATTGATGTTGACAATGGCATCGCCGGTTTTGAGCTCTGCCTGCTCGGCAGCAGACCCTTTGACGATACCGCCAACGATAACTGCCTGCGGCCCTGAAGAACCAATCATAAAAAGTGACGAGAGCACGATAACGGCAAACAGAAGGTTAAAAATGATACCGCCACTCATGACAAGGACTTTTTGCCAATAGGGCTTACTTTCAAACGATTCTGGACCTACGGAATGAGCATGCTCCTGATCCCCCTGTCCAACCTCGGCATGACCTGCAATTTCTACATAGCCACCAAGAGGTATGGCTGCAAGGCGGAAATTGGTTTTTCCTATTGTTTTGCGGAAAACTTCTGGGCCAAATCCTATAGAAAACGTAGGGGTATGGACACCAAAAAGCTTACAAAACACAAAATGCCCGCATTCATGGATAGCAATAAGTACACCAATTCCAACAAATGCCAATGCTAAAGGGAGCATTTTGGTGCTTAAAAACACATACATCGCATGAATTGACATAAAAACCTCACGTAACGCTTAAACTTTCTAACCAAACCAATGATCACATTTATTAAAGAAGAAGTATGCCAGAAGTTTGTTGTCCGCGCCATTATATCCAAAACCAAAGACAGTTATTTTCTATTTGACAATTCAACCAATGAGCGTAAAGTGAAAATAGTAAGTTTTTTTTAAACAAAAAAACGGAGGTTACTATGAAGAAATTACTACTTTCGCTCGCTTTTTTATCGGTATCCTCGCATTTTTCTGGGCTTAACGCACAAAAACAGCGTTTTTACTTTGGACCGCAAGAGCTCACCCTTGCGCAAGCTCAAGCCCTTATAGCACTGCATGATCCACAGCAAGCCCCTGCGGTGCCTCAACAACCGGTAAAAGCGCAAAAGCCTAAGCTTCCACGTAAACCAATTGAGGCGGTTTTGAGTGTTGTTTTTGCTCAACCAACGGTTCCACCAAAACCACGAAAGCGAGCGCCCGCCAAAGCTTTTCCAGTCACGCATTCTTCTACTACAGGGCCCAACGTAAGCGCGAAAATAAGTTTTTTCCAACACCTAGGGCAATAAACCCAGAAACTCTGTAATTAATTTCTAGGCGATAGACAAGATCTATCGCCTTTTTCATTTCGCTTCCCCAATCGGCATATCCGCTTAATAATTTGCAGTGTGCGTAAAAAACAATTCCTTTATTTTTTACTTGAAAAAATTGCGGAAAAAGATACAATTGGAGCAGTTGTCCGCGTAAAACCGCGAAACTTCGTAAAAGTTTCCGGGTCAGAAAACTCTCGCGTGGCCAGTGGTTTTTACCGACAAAAAAGTTTAGTTGTATAAAAGCAAGGTTAGGATTTTGACGTATGCCAACAATAAACCAGCTTGTGCGTTTTGGCCGTGAAAAGCGAAAATACCGCACCAAATCTCCTGCATTGAGTGCATCACCGCAACGACGCGGAACATGTGTTCGTGTGTCGACAATGACACCGAAAAAACCAAACTCCGCATTGCGTAAAATTGCTCGTGTCAAGCTTACAACCGGCAAAGAAATTACTGCATATATTCCCGGCGAAGGACACAATCTTCAGGAGCACTCAGTCGTATTGGTTCGCGGTGGTAGGGTAAAAGACCTTCCAGGTGTTCGCTATCACATTGTACGCGGAACGTTGGACTGTGCTGGCGTTGAAGGAAGAATGCAGGCCCGTTCGCATTATGGTGCCAAGCGTAAGAAAGGTGGAAAATAATGCCTCGTCGTAAAAAAGTTCTTCTTAAAAGAGAAATCGGTGTTGACGCACGCTTTAATTCATTTGTTGTTCAGAAACTGATCAACATTATTATGGAACGTGGCAAAAAAAATATTGCCCGCTCCATTGTTTACGAAGCATTTGATTTGTTGGCGCAAAAAAGCGGCGGCGATGATAAAAAAGCCTATGCTCTTTTCGAAAAAGCAATTGAACAAATTAAGCCCTACGTCGAAGTAAAATCTCGTCGTGTTGGCGGTGGCGTTTATCAAATTCCAACCGAAGTTCGTCCAGAACGACAAATGTCACTCACCTTCCGTTGGCTCATTGAGGCTTCTGCTGAGCGTCCTGATAAAACAATGGGCAAGCGCCTTGCAAGTGAACTTCTTGAAGCAGCTGATGGCCATGGCAATGCTATTAAAAAGAAAAATGACGTACATCGTATGGCAGAAGCAAACCGCGCTTTCTCCCATTATGCTTGGTAGTTGTGGAGAATTGTGATGAGTAAACTAGAACATTATCGTAATATAGGCATAGCAGCACACATCGACGCTGGTAAAACAACATTAACCGAGCGTATTCTCTTTTACACCGGTGTCTCACATAAAATTGGTGAAGTTCATGAGGGCGAAGCCGTCATGGATTGGATGGAACAAGAACGCGAACGCGGCATAACAATTACCGCAGCCGCCACTACCTGTATGTGGGCGAACCATCAAATCAATATTATCGACACGCCAGGACACGTTGATTTTACCATTGAAGTTGAGCGCTCCATGCGCGTACTCGATGGTGCCGTAGCTGTTTTTGCAGGCGTTGAAGGCGTTGAGCCTCAGTCTGAAACGGTGTGGCGTCAAGCAGATCGCTATCATGTCCCTCGTCTTGCATTTGTTAACAAGCTCGATCGTGTTGGCGCTGACTATTTTGCCGTCGTCAAAGAAATCGATGTTAAACTTCATGGCAACGCTCTTGCAATGCAAATTCCTATTGGCGAAGCGGAGAACTTCAAAGCCGTCATCGATGTTCTTTCAAAAAAACTGTACACCTTCGGGGAAGAATCTCAGGGCGCAAAAATGGAAGCGCTTGATGTTCCTGCAGAATACACAGACCAAGTCGAAAAACTTTACACCAAGATTCTTGAACGTGCATGCGATTTTAATGAGGTCCTTGCCGAAAAATATCTTGATGGCAAACCTGTTACCGTCGCCGAAATAAAGGCGGCATTACGTAAAGGCGTTATTGAGCAAAAGGTAACCCCGGTTTTTGGCGGTTCAGCATTCAAGAACAAAGGTGTTCAGTTGCTCCTTGATGGTATCATTGATTATTTACCATCTCCTCTAGATGTTCCAGCAATTAAGGGCATCGATCCCGAGACAAAAGAAGAAATTTCTCGCCCAGCTGATCCAGACGCTCCCTTTTCTGCGCTGGCATTTAAAATTATGATGGATCCTTTCGTTGGATCACTCACCTTCGTACGCGTATACTCGGGTAAACTTGACGCTGGTTCTTATATTTATAACGTCTCAAAAGGCAAAAAAGAACGCGTCAGCCGTTTGCTTAAAATGCATGCTAACAAACGCGAAGAAATTGATTCAGTATCAGCCGGTGACATTGCTGCCGTTGTTGGCATCAAAGAAGTTATGACGGGTGATACACTTGCCGATGAAGATCATCCAATTATTCTTGAGTCAATTACGACGCCAGATCCCGTCATGCACATTGCCATTGAACCCAAAGGCAAAGCCGACTATGAAAAGATGGTTAATTCTTTGCGCAGACTTATGCAAGAAGATCCATCATTCAGATTTAGCTACAATGCCGACACAGGGCAAACGATTATTTCTGGCATGGGCGAACTTCACCTTGAAATTATCGTTGATCGTCTTTTGAGAGAATATAAGGTCGAGTCAAACGTCGGCAAAGCACAAGTTGCTTATAAAGAAACCATTCAACGTCCTGCCGAAGCCGAAGGCAAATTTATTCGTCAATCCGGTGGTCATGGTCAATATGGTCACGTTTGGCTGAAGGTTGAGCCTCAAGAGCGCGGCAAAGGCTTTGAATTTGAAAATGAAATTACAGGCGGAACCATTCCACGCGAGTTCATTCCTGGCATTGAAAAAGGTGTCACAGAAGCCCTAACTGCCGGCGTACTTGCGGGATACCCTGTTGTCGACTTGAAAGTCGCCGTATTTGATGGTTCTTACCACGATGTCGACTCCTCAGAATTAGCATTTAAGATAGCAGCATCAATAGCATTTAAAGAAGCCGCCATGAAGGCAAACCCGGTCATCCTTGAACCTATCATGAAGGTTGAGGTTTTGACGCCTGAAGAAAACATGGGCGACGTCATGGGAGACTTAAACTCACGACGCGGAAGAATCATGGGCATGGAAGCACGTAAGGGCGTTCAGGTCATTACTGCAGAAGTACCGTTGGCTGAAATGTTTGGTTATTCAACGGAACTCCGTTCGTTGACCAAGGGACGCGCAAGTTATTCAATGCAATTCGAGATTTATCGCGAGGTCCCAAAGAACATTCAGGAAACAATTGTTGGTAAAAAATAGTATATACCACTAGCTAGAAGGATCGAGCAATGGCAAAGGGCGTATTTGAACGCAAGAAACCACACATAAACGTTGGCACCATTGGCCACGTTGACCATGGTAAAACAACGTTAACTGCAGCTATCACCAAGGTCTTGGCGCAACAAGGAATGGCTGAATTCAAGGCTTATGATCAAATCGACAAAGCACCTGAAGAAAAGGCACGCGGTATTACCATTAACGCAACACACGTAGAGTACGAAACAAAAAATAGGCACTATGCCCACGTTGACTGCCCTGGACACGCTGACTATGTCAAAAACATGATCACCGGTGCAGCACAGATGGACGGTGCGATTCTTGTCGTATCTGCACCAGACGGCCCAATGCCACAAACACGTGAGCATATCCTCTTGGCCCGCCAAGTCGGTGTTCCTACAATTATCGTATACCTCAACAAAGTCGACATGGTCGATGATCCAAGCATGATCGATCTTGTCGAAGAAGAAATTCGCGAACTTTTGACTAAAAATAGCTTTCCTGGCGATAAAACACCTATCATTCGTGGCTCAGCCCTCAAAGCACTTGAAGGCGATAAGAGCGAAATCGGTGAACCATCAATCATTAAGCTGATGGACGCCGTTGATAGCTACATTCCAACACCAAAACGTGATATTGAAAAACCATTTTTGCTTTCTGTCGAAGATGTTTTTTCGATCTCAGGTCGCGGTACTGTTGTTACCGGTCGTATTGACCGTGGCATTGTCAAAGTAGGCGATGAAGTTGAACTCATCGGCTTCCGAGACACCGTCAAGACAACGGTCACTGGCGTTGAAATGTTTAACAAAGAATTGAAATCTGGTGAAGCTGGTGACAACGTTGGCTTGCTTCTTCGTGGAACCAAAAAAGAAGATGTTGAACGCGGCCAAATTATTGCTGCTCCCGGAACAATTACGCCACACAAGAAATTCAAGGCTCAAATTTTGGTTTTGAAAAAAGAAGAAGGCGGTCGACACAGCCCATTTTTCACCGGCTATCGTCCACAATTCTACTTCAGAACAACTGACGTTACAGGCACTGTCGCCCTTCCCGCAGGACGTGAGATGGTCATGCCTGGTGATGACGTTGAAGTCATCGTCGAGCTGGTCAGCAAGATCGCCATGGACGAGGGTTTGAAGTTCGCAGTCCGTGAGGGCGGTAGAACTATCGGCGCCGGCGTTGTAGCTAAAATCATCGAATAGGGTTGTGCGGAAATAATTATGAAAAAGCAACGTATACGTCTTACGCTCAAATCTTATGATCATCGCCTCTTGGACAATGCCGTCAGGCAAATTGTTATGGCAGTAAAGCGAACAGGCTCCCAGGTTCTGGGACCTGTTCCACTTCCTAACAAGAAGCGAATTTTTACCGTATTGCGCTCTCCCCACATCGACAAGAAGTCGCGTGAACAGTTCGAAATTATTACACATAAACGCATCCTTGATATCCTTTCTCCTGCAGAACAGACCATGGATGCTCTTATGAAGCTTAATATTTCGGCTGGTGTGGACGTTGAAATTAAATAGTGTTGGTTAGGATAAAAGCAACCATGTTGAACAAAGTACTCGGAACTAAAATTGGCATGACCCAATTGTTTGATAAAAACGGCAATGTTGTTCCAGTAACAGTCGTTGATGTCAACCACTGGTTTGTCACGCAAATCAAAACGTCTGAAAAAGACGGTTATACTTCGCTGCAACTTGGCTTGTTGCGAAAACGCTTCAGAGGGCAAGAATTTTCACCCCTCTGGCTCAAGGCGAAAAAAGACTTTTTTTTACACATCAAAGAAGTTTGTGTAGAAGAAGCTCCCGCTCTTGAACTTGGACAATCCGTTAATGTGACCCACGCCACATTCAAAGAGAACGATGTGGTCGCAGTTGTCGGCACTTCCAAGGGACGCGGATTTCAGGGCGTTGTGAAACGTTGGGGATTTGCGGGTGGCCCAGCCGCTCACGGCTCCAAGTTTCATCGTCGACCAGGAGCTGGCGGCTGTTTGCGAACCCAAGGTGAGGTTATTAAAGGCAAACGCTTTCCAGGACATTTGGGCGCCGAACAGGTAACGGTTAAGGGTCTTCGCATCATTCGCATCGATCCAGAAAAGGGCTGCTATTTTATAAAAGGTGCAGTTCCTGGTAAAAAAGACGCCCTGGTGGCGATCAAGAAGTAAAGGTCAGGTTTATGATTGCTATTCCAATGTTTAATAAAGACGGAAAAACGCCTGACACAGCGCAACTTACGGTTCAAATTGATCGTAAAGAAGTAAGCCCAACAACATTTGCCTGTGCGGTTCGTAGTCTTTTCCAAAATTGGCGACAAGGTACAGTAGCGTGCAAAACACGAGGGCAACTTGCTTTTTCAAACAAAAAGCCATGGCGTCAAAAGGGAACGGGACGCGCACGTGTCAGTTCTATCCGCTCACCCCTGTGGCGTAAAGGTGGCGTTATTTTTGGGCCGCAGCCACGCGTTCGCTCACTCATTGTTAACACCAAGCAAAGACGGCTTGTGTTTAATAATCTTCTGTTCACCATGCTTGATAAAAGTGCGGTGCATTGTTTGGATTTTGAATTGCCAACGACGAACAAGCCTTCTACAAAAGAAGCTCGGAATGCATTAACAGCTATGGGTCTGAATAGGAAAAAACTCGTACTTTTCCTGCCATTTGGCGATGAAGCTAATTACGCTTCATTCCGTAATATTCCCCATGTGCACATTGTGTTGTTCGATCAACCAAATGCAGTTCAGTTGAGCGATGCTCATTGTTGGATATTTCTCAAAAAAGATACTGATCTTTTTAACACTATGGTTGCACAATGGAACTAAGTATTTACGATATTATCAAACGTCCGAAGCTCACGGATAAGAGTATTAACCTCTACAAGAAATTGGGCCAATATACGT
>JBAZSL010000015.1:0-37825 GCA_041662445.1 Candidatus Babeliales bacterium | reverse complement strand
CCTGCATGAGAGTCTCCTTTTTTTGAAATTTAGTCTTCAAAAAGAAGACACATCGTGTGGGCGTTTGTCAATTGAAATCTATGAAAACTTTGCTAGGTCAAAGTCCTGCGAGAGTTAAATCCATACGCCACCTACTTTCGTTATCCTGATGACGAGATGATGCCGTCACCAGAAGATGTCGCAACCGCACTACTCGGTGCCCGCAAAATTTTACATTTTATTGAAACAAAAATTGCAAAGGCGACAGACCCAAATATGTCTATCTTTTCAAAATAATGGATCTGATATTTAGCATACAAGTCTGAGTCTTTGCCAAAAACATTTTTGAAGGAAGTAATGTGACACACTTATTGCAACTAAAAATGGTCTTAGATGGAACCAAACCACCAATATGGCGTCGGATTCTTATTGATGATTCATTTACGTTTGCTGATTTGCATTCAGTTATACAAATACTTATGAATTGGGAAAATTGTCATTTACACGATTTTGATTTAGGCGATGATATAAAGCTAATGAGTGATCACGATAGCCTTCTGGACTTTAAGCGCAACCCTATTGGATCATACAAATATTTTGATGCAACCAGAGTCCCTTTGAAAAATCACCTAAAAAAAGAAGGACAAACTTTTTTATATACCTATGATTTTGGCGATAATTGGGGAATTGTGATCAAGGTTGAAGCAATTGTGCCCAAACAACCAAATGATAAAAGAGTTTGTTGCCTAGCCGGCAAACGAAATGCCCCTCCCGAAGATTCTGGTGGCGTATGGGGCTATGCTGATGCGTTAAAATGTTTAAAAAGTAAGAAAGGGCGTTCATACGAAGAGTTACGTGAATGGTATGGAGAGGATTTCGATCCTGAACACTTTAATCTCCAGGAAATGAAGGCAGCGCTTGATCCTTATAACATCACTAAAAAAGTTTCCGCTCGAAGGGTTTGGCAACTGGATCCTAAGGCAAAAACAGCAAGGTCCAAGGAATAGCGTGAATAAAATTATTAGATCTATCTGTTACTTTTCCAAGCACCCAACAGCCGTAGAAACCACACTGAAGCTTAAGGCTATCGAGCAAAAGCTTGGAGCTGCTGGCTATGAAGTCCAAACTAAAAGACTCTGTGCGCCAGTTTCAATTAAAGAAATAGATTCGCTTGATGTGAATGGCACATTGCTGAGCGTGGGAACGCTTGATAAACAGCAGATACAAAGCCAGTTCGAACATTTTTTACAGGCAAAGAATGTTTCGTTTAACGTTGAACTTTGTGGCCCTGATAAAATTGACGATTACTACATTGATCTTTTGTTTGAGATCATAAAGCGAAATGCGGCAAAGACATTTAACTTTACGTATGTTTTTAGAAACCGTCCCTCAAGCCCATTCTTTCCATCCGCAGCATATCATCAGGATGGTTTTTCAATTGGGCTGCAATCGACAGATTTAGCGTACGATTGTGAAACAGTCGATGAGTGGCTCAATAAGATGCGTGCATGCTGGGAAGAAATTAATAAGATGTTCAAAACAGATCCAGAATTCCTCGGCATTGATTCATCGGTGGCACCGCTCTTTTCTGGAAATAGTAGTTTTATACATTTTGTAAATCAATTATTCCCTATGGGCTTTCCATTTACTGTAACAACCGATTTTTACGTCAAAATAACAAAATTCTTAAAAACTCAGAATCCTAAACCCATTGGCCTTTGTGGAATTATGTTTCCCTGCGTTGAGGATTTTGCGTTGGCTGAAGCTTATGAAGAAAACGATTTTTTAATTGAACGCAATATATTTTTATCATTACATTCTGGCCTTGGGATTGATACCTATCCTATTGGGATAACTGAAGAAAAAGAACGCGTTGTAGAAGTTTTGTCATTGCTCAAAGGGCTTGCGGAAAAATATGATAAACCTCTTGCCGCCAGATTTGTGTCGGATGGTAAGACAAAAGCTGGGCACAAAACTGATTTTAAAAATCCATACTTGAAAGACGTTGTAATAAACCCACTCTGATATAATCTACCATCTTCAAAATAGATGTATTGGAGTGATAATGAGCAATTTTAAAACTCGCATATTTTTATACAATCTCATGTGTTGTGCGGTCTTGTGTGGTTGTAGTAAGCGACAAGATCAAGTAAAAGCAAGCATTCCTCAAGCAATGCAACAGAATCAACTCACAAAAACGTCTCTAGAGACACAATTATTTGATGCAATATGTAACCATGATGAGGCTACTGTTAAGCAGCTTATCGCTCAGGGCGTTAATGTTAATGCACATCGACAAAGTGTATGCGTACTTTTTACCCCTGCTCCAGATGAAATTGCGGATAATGCGATAGACAAAGATGCGAGATACAATAAGATCCTCGATATTTTAAATCATCCATGCAAGACAGCTTGCCTTGCACGCCTACAAGAAATTCAATGACCACCGATTCAAATACAAAATAATCGAAAGTTTTTTACACGTCGGTAGAGCACAATCTTATGCTATCGTCAATGCTTTGACGTGACAGATTGGCGGTCAGGGCAACAAATAAAGCATTTCTGTTTCACAGAATGATTTTTGCACAAGTTATTGATTTCATGTAACATCTCAACCTAAGTTCGCGCGTGTATTTTTGCCCAATGTTCTTTCAAAATTTAAGAGGAGTTTCATGAATAGTTTGCGCTCTCCCATCGTTCTAACAATTGCTCTTGGATTTGGTTTCGGTTGCATTCATACGTTGTTTGGTATGCAAGATGGACCTAAGACGGTTCAAGGAGAAGCGACGCACAAATCCTATGGTGCTAACTTCTCGCGAACTACTTTAATGAAATGGAATTTTGTTCGCGTAGATTTTGCTGACGCAAATTTTTCTCGGGCTACATTGATTCTTGTAACCTTTCCGTACACCAATTTGGCGAATGTGAATTTTTCTCAAGCTACCTTGCGCAGGGTTAATTTTGATGGAGCAATTTTGACTGGTGCTAATTTTTTTCAGGCTCATTTAGTTGAGACTGATTTGTTGGCTGCAGCCGATTTGCATGGAGTCAATTTGTATGGTGTCAGAGGATTGTCTAACAAGCAGCTTGCGCAAGCTCTTGCCCGTGGAGCAATCTTAAGGTTGCCCGGAAGAATTGGATCAGAAATTGTTTTAGAAATCATCAATAACCTTCTTGAAAACTAAATCAAATATATGGTTTGAGGTTGATAATCTTCCCCAAAACACATTTGAGTTGAACGTCTTGGCCTTGCAGGATATCCGAAAAGGGAAGTTTTGTGGTGAATACGGGTGGTTGTAACGAGCGGCCATTATTCGCTCATCATAAGATGCCCCGTAAGCAAAGTTGATATCGTGCCAACGGGTATGATAGTCAAAGAAATTCCCGCATCAAAGTATGCTGTTTTTATATCACATGGTGCTGCTAACGTTTCAGCTACGTGGGCAGAAATCTGGCAGGATAAGAAGCTTGGTCGAACGTTTGCCAATGACTTTGAATGGTATGATGCTAAGGATCCTGAGCTTGTAAAGACTTACGTTGCCATAAAATAATAAGCAGGAGAATCTATGAACACCAAAATTGTTTTACTTTTTTTGCCACTCATTATGACATTCAGTAATGCTTCAACAATTCAAACGCCAATTGTAAAACCCTTTCAGAACTTTCACATTTGCGAACAAGTAACGCCACTCATGCACGCTTGCCAAGATGGTAAAGTCGATGAGGTCAAAAGGTTGGTTAGAGAAGGTGCCCTCGTAAACGCTATGGATTATTGGGAATTTTTACGCGGCGGAACATCGGTACTTGGGTATGCTTTTCGCAGAGATATTTCCTCCGATATTCTTAATGAACTTCTTCAAGCCGGTGCTAACCCAAACAGTTTCATCAACGACGGAATCCATCTCGAGCCTGACCTTCACGTACGTATAATTCCGGTGCTAACGTACGCAATAAGCAGAAGGGTGCCCATTCAGTATCCACACCAAAAAACATCCTTCGGAGCTGTAGAACAACTTATTTATGCCGGCGCTGATGTTAACGCACCTGATCCTATTTTCAACATAGTAACTCCTCTTATAATGGCAGCGGGGCTGGGGCAAGTGGAGACAGTCAAATATCTTTTGCAGGTAAAAGCAGATAAAAGATTCAAAAACCGTTTCAATAAAACAGCTCTGGATTATGCTCGAGAGCACCTACACCGTGTTCAGGAAATAATTGCTTTGTTAGAGAAATAATCTATGCGCTTTTGAAGTAGTATAATTTCTTGTTTTATATTTCTCCAGTCGACAGTTCCCACCTTCGCCATCGCTTTGCTCGTAGCCACAGAGGGCAGGATGGTGGCCAGGAAGCACTTTTGATTGCAGCTATTTTACGTTTATGTGATAAAACAAAATGCAATGGCCCGATAAGTTAACGTTACCCCACAAATACTGATCCGGGCATATATCATATAAGGTGTTATTCATTATATGTTCTAGGACAATATCGTGCGATATCGCTTTATCAAGCTTGATTATCTGTCCTCTATCTGACCAATACCAATTGTTTTTATACATTACAAAAGCTCCAGCATGAGAGCCACCGCGTGTGATTGGCCCAAGAGTATTGTTTTTTTGTGGCGAACGTTGATTGTGATGAAATACTATGCCGTTCAAAACCAATGTATAGTCGGCTCGGTTAAGTTTTTTTCCCTCACACCCCATAAAGACATCTTCCACTTCTTTTTTCCAAAAATCGGTTATGGTTTGGTTGCCGACTATTTCTTTAAGAATCTGTGGATTATTTTTCATAATAAATGGGGAGATATTAATAACAAATACATTCATAAATGGCACAACAATGGTTTCTAAAAATAAATAATCGCCATTTACCGTTAGAGCCATTGGTGTAGCGGTAAATCTTTTAACGACTTCCCCGGAAAGATTATTCAAAAGAGTTGTGAGAAAAATATATGGATTGCGTATTTGAGATGCAAGCATGTGAGGTTGCTGAGGGTTGCTTAACATTGTACCTCGAAAACCTCCGTATACGGTATCTACTAAATTGAGCAGCGTATGCTTATATGTAGGGATTCTACGTTTGTTTTTTAGTAACCAAACAGCGTCCCAATTTTTCCCTTTTCCCGTATTTTCGTCTATAAGATTACAAAAAGTTTCATTTTGAAGAAGACTCTGCATAACTGCGCTGTAATAACAGGAAGTTGGCGCACCGTTAGTTAAAACAACCGGTTTAAATTCACTTCGAAAGTCGTGGGCGCACTCATTACTACAAAAGTTGCCGAATGAAAGAGGCTCCTCGACTTTTGTGTAGACACATACAAGGTTGGTAAGAAACAATGGCAATAATCCAATTATCCGAAGAGACGATCCATTTATTGTAGCTTCCATGGTTCTCCCCTTTTTTAAGTATGAGATTGAAAAAACACGCTAGGTTGTCATAGCAAAAATTTTTTGTTCTTGCCAAGGGAATGAGTTAGGTTTACTTGAAATATTTTAACAACCAAGATCGAGGCAGACTTATGACTCAGCATTCAGATAGCGAGCAAATAGCCATCAGCGCATCAGAATTCTTATCGTTTTTAAAGAAAGCAAAACAACAAACGTATGCCAATGAGGCCAATGATCCTCCGCGTGTCAACGGCTGCAAAGAGTATATCTATCAAGATGGACAATGGCATTATCGCGATTACTATGGCGGAGTATTGGCATATGGAGGGATGGAACTCGTCAGATTTAATGATCAGCCGGTCTGGATGATGGGTTATTATGGGGGAATAGTGGAACCTATACGAGCTAATCTACAGAAATGTGACGCTACCGGGCAGGAAGTTTTTGCATTCTTAAAAAAGGCTCTGCTCTTGTGTCCATCAGAAATGCCGCTACGTGGCCCGGATGAAGTGCGAATTGGTCGGTTTTCTTACAAAAACAATGTACAGGGATCACTGGTGAAATTCTGTGGGGAAGAAGTCATTACATGTGACAGCACCATCATCTACGAACAAAAATATATAGGCGGGGTGCTTCAGGGTAAGCATTATCATGTTTCTATCGCTTAATAAGAGCCCCTGTTGCAATAAATTAGGTATGCGTTAGAGTGGGATCTTGCTGGTTTTTATTGTTAATTATTGGGGTGTCTTATTCTAGCGGTGGCTACCGTAGAAACGCCATTTTACCTGTATGCCGGGGGGCAAGTCATATATGAAATCTCTACATAAACTTTGTTTATTTTTATTGATAATGGGCATGAGCGCCGTACATGCTTATGTACCAACTACCTGGATCAGAGGGGTTCCGAATAATATTTATAGCCCTTTGGGGGCCATCAATGCCTCACAAGAACTCGATACCTATCTGCCATGTAACTTCGATCCACGAGTAAATCTGTTTGCGCTTACCCAAAGAAGTCAGCATCTTGCAGGACAATGCCAAGCGTATGGGCTTGGGTTCCAAGGTACGCTGTACATGGATAAAGTGCTCCAGGGGTTATATAGTCAAATCTATGCAGCGGCGCTTATGAACCATGGAAAAATCCATGACCAGTCATTTCGTGTCAAACAAGATACCTCATCAAGTCTGGCCGATACGCATCTTGCCCTTGGCTGGAAAGCCCTTAATAAAAAAAGACTCAGCTTGTCCGGATACCTTTTTGGCATTATTCCGGCACCAAAACATGCTTTATTTGATCCCAACAAGATAATAAATTGGATTGGGCTAGATAATCATTTTGCATGGGGAACCGGCTTAGATGTATTCGTTCGTCTCTGGGGAAATCAATTTCATCATATTGATTGGCTTACTGATACGAATGTAACTTTTTTAACAAGTCGCCACGCACAAGCATGGAAAAATAACAGTGGTTATGAACTTTGCCCGATAAAAATTCACGCGCATCAGCTGTATAAATGCCAATCAACTATTGCCTATCAGTTTAAAAATTTTATAAGCGATCTTGGCATTCAATGTTTTTATATGCCAGCTCCACACTATGATATGGCCAACGGCCTTACAAAAAGTCTTACCCCTTCAGACCTTTGGGTTTCTTTTTTGTGCGATATTGGCGTCGTTCTACCAGTTCATCAGTCATCACTTTATTGTTCGTTAGGTGCACAAGTCACCGATTATAACCACAGCTTTGATATGTGGAGTGCCAATCTTAAATGTGGCATACGATTCTAATTTTTGTTACAAGGGAAAAATTAATGGATAGGTATTCTTTTTTAGCACGTTGTATGTGGTTACTAACTGCTGCTGCTTTCGGTATTCATCATCTTCAAGGACATGGGAGCGACCACGTATCCTCGAGCAAATTTACGCTTCTCACCACGCTTTATAATGAAAAAAACAAATACAGAGCCACAGAATTCATAACGTGTATGGAAAAAAATTTGCAACATCCATCCATCGATACGATTCATGTATTGTATGACATTTCTAAAGACGATGAGCAGGAAAGTGCGATACTCCATTATTTAAAATCTAGAAATATAAAGATCTCTTACATCACAGAACGTGCAGCATTTGGATATTTTTTTAAAATCGCCAACAGCGAGTATCCCCATCGCAGAATAATTGTCAGTAATGCCGATATATTTTTTAACGAAACACTAACACTTCTTGAGCCATGTGACCTACATAACAAATTTCTAGCATTAACCCGCTGGGATGTTCGCAACAATGGGGCCCTCATTGAATTCTATCCACTTGGTTTTTCTCAGGATGTATGGATATTTCAAACCCCGCTTCCACCATTCGAAAATGATGCCATAAAAATGGGCATTTTGGGCTGTGATCCTGCCATTGCTTATCAAGCTCAACATAGTGGGCTTATGTTGTCAAACCCATCTCTTTCAATTCAATGTTGCCATCTTCATCGCTCACAAATCAGAAATTATGCCCGCACGTATCTCCCTTATCAAAATCTAGGGAAAGTTGAGCCAATCCCAAAGTGCACCATATTTGAATTAGATGAGACACAAAGATCTTTGTGTCTAGACAATCTCTATTTCAAAGCTGGCCTCAATAAACCACTTTTGATAGCCGATGACCAATGAAAAAGGTCTTTTTATTGCATTTTGAATGTCTTTGGACAAGTTTAAACTCTGAGTTTAAACTTGTCTCGAGGTGAAAAATGATAGTAAAAAGAACATTGGAAGCAAAAGTAAGATCTTTAGCCACTCAATTTGCGGCAGTTTCGATTACTGGGCCACGACAATCAGGCAAAACGACGTTAGCAAAAGAAACTTTTCCAACTCATGAGTATGTCAATTTTGAGGATCCCAATACGCGATCTATTTTCCGTGCCGATCCACATAATTTTTTAAAAAAGTTTATGGGGGCTCCTGGCTTGATTATAGATGAGCCGCAAAATGTCCCTGAAATTTTTTCTTACTTACAGATTTATATTGATGAGTACCATAAACCAGGTCACTTTATTATAACGGGCTCTCAAAATTTTCTCTTAAACGAATCTATCAGCCAGAGTTTGGCGGGAAGGGTGGCAATTTTAAGTTTGCTTCCGCTGTCCATACATGAGTTAGTGCTCGCAGGAAAACTACCTGCAACGATAGATGAAACACTTTTCAAAGGGTTTTATCCTGAGCTTTATAAGAAAGAAATTTCTATCGTTGATTGGTATGGCAGTTATATCAATACATATCTTGAACGAGATGTACGTCTTCTTAAAAATGTTACCGATCTTAATAGATTTAATGATTTTATGCGGCTATGTGCAGGTCGTAATGGGCAAATTTTGAATTTATCATCAATAAGTGACGATTTGGGAATAAGTGTGACTGCGGTAAAGCAATGGCTCTCGGTCTTGCAATCGTGCTACATAATTTTTTTATTAGAGCCGTATTATAAAGATTTTAGAAAACGGGTTATAAAGTCTCCAAAAATATTTTTCTATGATCCTGGAATTGTTTGTTCACTGCTTAGTCTCACCAACTCCGACCAACTTTTCGCGAATTATATGCGTGGTAATATTTTTGAATCAATGATCGTAGCAGACTTTTTGAAGCAGCAGTTTAATTGCGGCATGAGACCAAGCTGCTACTATTGGCGAGACAAATCTGATTTTGAAATTGATTGCATTGTTGAGCAGGGTGGAGCCATTACCCCCATTGAAATTAAGGTATCAAAAACAGCAGATCTTGAAGCTTTAGATAAACTCCTGCCATGGAATGACCTTACCCAAACTAATCCCTCAAATAATGTTCTTGTTTACGGCGGCGAAAAAGATTGGGAAATCAATAAAGGGCATATTGTTGGATGGACTTCAGCCGGCGCGCTGCTTGAGAATCAAAAAAACTAAAACCCGCGTAGTGGCGATCTCTTGACAAAGACTCTGTCAATTTTTTACCGTGTTCTTCTAGTAGGTCTTTTTTTCAAAGGAGAGGATGCTATGAAGTTGTCGATGTTGGATTACACTGCCTTGATCTTGGTCATCATCGGAGGCATTAACTGGGGTTTGGTCGGAACGGTAAGAATGGATCTTGTTGCTATACTTTTTGGTGACATGACGTACGTTTCACGCATGGTATATACCCTCGTTGGTTTATCAGCACTTTATACGGGACTGATTCTGTTCAGATGTGAAAAATAGTATCACATACGTTTATGAAAACTGGCAGTCGTAAGGACTGCCGCAAGGCCCTCGGTTCTCGAGGGCCTTTTTACTGGCTGAGATATGTATGCGGTGCCTTTCAGTTGTCTTTAACGGGGCTCTGTATGATTTTTTTTGAAGCTATTCCGCCAAAGAGCTTCGCCTCATCATTTTTCACAAAACATTTGCAACGTCACCGTTCCATTGTTCATGATCACCACTAGTGACTTCGTTCTTTACCATGAGAGAAAGGATTGTTGTGAAGAAGCTGCACATAACGTTGATGGCGTCAAAGGTATTTTTGTTCATAGGAGTTATATTTTGCCTCTACGCACCAGCGCTCCGGGCAATGGAACAGCAGAGTAGGGAGGAGCTTGTTCGCGACGAACTTAGGGGGAAAGAGTTCAAGGAAAGACTTTGTGGGATACAGAAATTTGTTGCTCATGCTTATTGTGAAACCCCGCAAGATGAGAGGCGGCCAACGTGGGTGAGGCCAAAAATTTTAGAAGCGTTTCAGCTGGAGAAAGTTAAAGGGAAAAATATATACGAATACATCAAAGAGAAGTATAGCCGTATCCCACATTCGCCACATCCTGAAGGCCCCCTAGTTGCGGAAGAAAAAGAAGCAATGTTCGAAGCTCCATACATAACATTGGTCGATGGCGATCTGGTCGAGCAGGTATTCAAAAAACCAGACGAAGCTGCGATTGTTAACGCGGCGAATAAAGAGTTCAAGGATGAAGGTGGTGGGGTTGATTCGGTTATTCGAAAGGCAATGGGTAAAGAGGCATATCAATTCGAAGCCCAATGCAAACTACTTAAACAGAAAAAAGATCTTGTGCAGCAGCAACTATGGAACGCTGATGTTTATCGTGCTAATCGCGGCGCTCTTAATCCTACCGAAAAAGATATAAAAGACACAGAAGAGGCTAATTATGATGCTGGTGAGGCCGGACTCACTGATGCATTTGGTAATTTGAAAAAGCGTGCTGCGTACATAATAAATGCAGTTGGCCCAGACTTGCGTGTGTTGGATCGGCAAAAAAATCAGTACGTGATTGCCAAAAGAGATTTAATGGGTCAATTCGTAGATAGAATTGCGCTTCAATGTGTTTATCAAGAGTGTCTTAACCGTGCAAATGAAATGAAATGTCAATCTATCGCCTTTTGCTCTATAAGCACCGGAAATTGTGGCTATGATCCTAAGACAGCAGCACCCACAGCAATTAAAGCCGTTATTGATTGGTTGTTGGAACATCCAACCAGCACAATCAAAGAGGTTCGTTTTGTTACCTACAGTCAAGAGCCTGACGAATATTCGCGTTATAGCGAAACATTTGCGAACATAATAAAAGAACATCAGCGGCCAATTTTACAGGCAACTAACAAGTTGCTTATGCCCATACTTCAAAAGAGTACAACAGGCGCACAGCTGCCATCACCAACTGCGCAAAAATTAAAAGTTCCACAGGGGCAAGCTCCACAAATCTTTTGGCTGAGTACTCAACCGCAACCAAGTCAGCCTTTGCCACACCCTGAAGAACCATCGTACGTACGAGGAGCGAAAGCTGAATTTTCAGAACACCCAGAGTTCAGGGAAGCCTTTCTACCGCAACCAGCACCCGCACAACCACAAATGCCATCATTTGCGCCAACAGTGCCACAAAGCAAAACCTATATAACCCTGGTTGATAGCAGCCTGATTGAACAAACGTTTCCAAATAAAAATTCTGCAGCAATAGTTAATGCCGCAAATGGGGCATTACACGGCGGCGGTGGCATTGACGGGAGAATATGGGCTGCGGTTGGTGGTGCTGGCGGTCGCCAATTTAAAGATGAATGCGATGTCCTTAGACGGAAGAAAGCACAAAGTCTACTGGCCACTCGCTATCGTGGTGATATTGATCAAGATGAGTATGTCAATGGTGCCGAATCTGACTACGTTCCTGGCGAAGCTGGCATTACCCATGCTTTTGGTAATTTAGCTAAGAGCGTTGACTATGTTATCCACGCCGTTGGGCCAGATTTGAGGGCTGCTAACTACAAAGAGGGGTATAGACCGCCAACCCCACAAGATGAAGCAGCTTTAAAGAGTTGCTATACAAGCAGCCTTGATCGAGCACAAGAAGCCGGGCTCAAATATATCGCGTTTTGCCCTATCAGTACCAATATTTTTAAATACAACATTGAACGTGCAACACCTAAAGCAGTTGAGGCTGTCATTGAATGGCTTCAACGAAACCCATCAACTACTATTGAGGAAGTTCGGTTTGTTACCTTTTCTGGGATACCGCAGGAGTATGCAACCTACCAATGGGTATTAAAAAACACACACCAGTTGCAAGAACTTACTCCACAGCGAGCCGGTGCCATTATTCTTGCTAACAAACTTGGCAAATGCGCTCCAGTTCCGCAACGGGCACCTCAAGGCCAGCGGCCACTCGTCTTTGAACTGCGTCCATAACAATAATTCAGGGATGCTGCGTAAAAACAGCATCCCATCCCACCGTATGAAATTTTTTAGCAAAAACCTTGTATACTGAAATCTTTTGAAAACATTAAACTTATCCAAAGGGAGTTTTCCAACCATGGAACCGTTTAGTAAAAATCTACTTGGCCTTGTCCTTCTTTGCCTCGGCCTTCTCCTCCTCCTCCCCTACATACCCAAATTTTTTATCTTTTTGCTGGGAGTTTATTTGGTGTACCTTGGCATCAAATTATTAAAACCGTCAGATTATTGAGAGATTTTTGACGGTTGATCCAACAACCATCAATTCAACCATATCCGCTCGTCCCTTTGCTTGGGCAATACTCAATGGTGTCTGGCCTTTCCAATTCTCTTCTCCGCCATCAAATCCAAGTTTTAAAAGCAGCGGTATGATATTTATGCGTCCATGTAGCACCGCTACGTGTAACGCGGTATTGCCACACCAGTCGGTGGCAGAGGTATACGCTCCATATTGAAACAAAAGATCGGCAAGCTCTTCATGCCCTGCCGCAACTGCTGTCAAGAAGGGCGTTCTACACTCAGCGTCTGATTCTTCAATATCAGCATCATCATTCCAAAGAAGATTTTCTACTGCAGCAATGTTCCCTTGAGCGGCAGCATCAAGCAATGGCGTTGCCGTGTTTTCCATTCCATAAGCATGTGTTACGAGCAGTAAAAAGGCTCCACAACTACTCAGAAACATAACGATCTTCATATGTCCCCCCCCTTATTTTTGGCTGCAAATGTGCACAAAAAAAAGAGCCCTCGATGAGCGAGCATCGAAGGCCCTTAATACCAGACAAGCTAAACGCTAGCTTATGCGGACTAGCATTGATGGCAGTTTCTTCCACTTGTCTCTGTTCAGCTTCATGGAGTCTTGCCTTATACGCTTTACCCGCTGTCATATTTCTATGACCAAGCTACGTAATGCCCCCACCGATCGTTATCACGCGGACAATCAATACGGTTTTACCAAGGCATCTAAGCAATCGCAGACACTTTCGTGCACGCTATGCGATTACGAGTAGCCCGTCTGGAAACTTTGTATCGTACATGTCAATTTCTATCTTTATCTTACGCGAATCGTTTCTGAAAAATCAACAATTGGTTTAACTTTTTTTAAAGAAAAAAAGCCAGGTCAACGGAATTGCCATTTTTTGAGTAAAAAATAACTAAATTTTGCCGATTTTGGTTGAAATATGAAACATGAGAATGCCGGCAGCAACCGAGGCATTGAACGAAATATCCGGTGTCTTTTGTGGCAAAGTGATCGCCATCCCCATCTTTTTTATATCTGGGGTAATACCAACGGCCTCATTGCCGATAACAAGGCACAGGGGTAATTGATAATCAACATTGCGGGCATTTTTTCCGTCCAAAACTGCCATATAAAAGTTATAACCGGCCCGCTTGAACTCGCCGATTGCATGTTTTAGTGATGGCGCTTGATAGATATCAAGGTGCTCAGCCAATCCAGCAGATGCTTTAAACGCGGCAGGAGTCAGTGGCGCCGCTTTGGTTTTGCAGAGCACAATGCCATCAACTCCAATGCAGTAAGCTGAACGCAGAATTGCTCCAAGGTTGCGGACGTCTTGCAATGAATCAAGCATGAGAATAAATGGCTTTTTGGTTGGATCAAATATCCTTGCCATGTAATGAAAGGGAGAAACCCAGGCAACAATGTTGTTATGATCAGTTGTGCCTGACATGCGATCGAGAATATCCCGGCTTACGTATTGAATATTGGGGATATGCTTGGGCAAATACGGGGCAATACGATCCCACGCCCTGGGTAGAGGTTTAGTAGTATACAAAGAGAGTAATTTGCGCTTTTTTGCCTTAAGCATCTCAATCAGAGGATGCGCGCCATAAAGAAGTTCACCAGCAACGTCACGAGTAGCCATAATATCCTTCACATAAAACTTATATCCCATCTTACCGTAAAAGCTTGACCAGCCCAACCGGTTTCTTCTACTTTTGCTTCAGGACCAAACATTTTTACCGAGGAAGCCTATGAATTATCATAAATTATGGTTTTTTTGCGTAATTTCACTACTCATAACCGGATTGGCCGCCCCCCAATCGCCAGAAACTCCTGCGGTTAGCGACAAAGAAATCGTTTTTGGCCAATCCATGGCCTTTACCGGAAAATTCAAAATGTATGCACATGCCATTCAACGTGGTATTGAAGCAGGTTTTAAGCAGGTTAACCAAGCTGGTGGCGTTAATGGGAAAACGCTTCGACTTGTAAGCCTTGATGACGCCGGCAATTCTGTGCGCTTTGCCAAGAATATTCAGCAGCTCCAGACAAAATTTAAGATATCAATGTTCTTAGGCCTTATGGATACGAGCAGTGTATTGTCCTTACTCCCTCTCATGAAAGAAGGAAAGGTTGCCGTCTTTTTCCCTTGGGCACAGCACAAAGATCTTCAAGATCCCCAACTCACCACTATCGTCAATGGTCCTGGATTGCTTGAACCTCAGCTCGAAGCATTAGCTCAATCTGAAGCAATTAAAACTAAAAAGGTTGCCATTTTCCATACCGACGATAATTTTTCGACGCGCTGGGCAAATTTTTTAGCCGAACGGCTTAAGGCAAATGGCCAAGCACCACTAGCGATCGAGAGTTTTAACTTCTTCACTATGGATGTTGCAGCTCCAGCAACAGAACTCATAAAAAAAGCCCCCAAAATTATCATCTGCGTCTGTACGGCAACGCCTGTTGTCGAACTTATTAAATATTTTTTTGAACACGGCTCTTTTGGTACACAATTTTTCGGTATTGATTCAACGTTTCCGGTAAAAGATATCCTCTCATACACTGGCGCCGCATTCTATTATGCTTCATCTGTTCCTGATCCAGCAACTTCTGATATTCCACTTGCGGTTGAGTATCGACAGGCAATGAGCTCATTTTTCCCTGATGAACCGCTATCAATTCTTTCATTTACCTATTACCTGTGTGCACGCATTATCATTGATGCGCTCCAAAAAGCATCCGATAGTTCAAAGGAAGCTATCATTCAAAATATCGTAGCTATGAAAAAGACAGAACTTGGTGGATATCCGCTAGATTTTGATCCGAACACTCGTTTCCTTTTCGGTAAAAAAACGTGGATCATTTAGCAAAATAAGAAAGAGTGTGCTATGAAAAGTTTTTTAGGTAATCCCTTTAAATTTATTGCACAATGGCCGCAAAGCCAACATGTACGATCATTTAAGACTACCGTTATTACTATCGCACAAAGTCATCGAATTCGTTTTTGGTCTATCTTTGCAACGTGCGTTATTATTACCGCCACGTTGCTTCTCAAAAATCAACTTGCCGATATTCCAGATAAGCGGCCGGTAGTTCATCAAGTAGGCGCACAAGAAAAAAATAGAGCGACTGCCGTTACTGTTGGGTTGCACGTCAATGGTTTTCCAAGTTTCTCGTTTATCAAAAATGAGTTCATGATTGATGGGGTTTTGTGGTTTAAGTTTCAGCATGGAACAGTCTCGTTGCGCACTATTGAAGGGTTTAGCCTTCAAAACAGCCTGATTCAGGAAAATGGTACGCTTATCTACAAGTCCCCTCCCATAGTCAAGATCATTGGCGAAGAAGTTTTGGTTGCGTATCATATTCAAACAACCTTTAAGACAGACCTTAATTTCAAAAATTTCCCGCTCGAAAATCATCGGCTCAATATTATCGTCCAAAACAAGAACGCAACCCCCTACGAGCTCTACTTTGCATCTGATGAGAAAAAGCTCACCATTGCTGAGGACAATCTTGTTCTTGACTGGGAGCCGGGGGCAACAAAAGTTCAAACCGGTTATATGCAAGCCGAACTTGAAACCAATAATTCTGCAGCTACCATCAGATACCCCGTTGCAGTATTTTCTATCGATTTTGAAGGCATTGGCCTCAAGGATCTTATATCCCTTTATTTCCCTATGTTCCTACTCTTCTTTTTGGCATTCTTCTGCTTACTTATCGAAATTTCTGATATTTCACGACTTGCCTACATTGCTGCAGCCATTCCTATCCTCGTACTTTTTCGACTAGTTATTGATGGGGTTTCTCCTGCCATTGGTTACAGTACGCATGTTGATTTTGTTTTTTATTTGCTTGTTTTCTTATCCCTGCTTCTTCTCTTTTTTCAAACGTACGTCGTATTGGTCTTGCAAAAAGTTAAACTCTTACCTGAACATATGCAGGGACTGGGCAAGGCGAAATTGGCACGGCTTAACGATACGGTTTTTCTTTCCATTCTTATCACTTTGTCGTGTGCTATGATTTTTTCACTTTTCAGATAATTTTACCTACCAAAAAAACAATTTTGCCTCTCGTCCGCTAAGGTTTTATACTTGATGCAAAAACACCAAGATTTGAGAGGCAGGCATGTATTTACTTGAGGGCAATATAGGAGTTGGAAAGTCGACTTTTTTAAAATTGGTCCAGGCAGAATGCCGCGACATTATGGTTATCCAAGAGCCACAGGAAAGTTGGACCTCACAAACCTACGGCCAATCATTGCTTGAAAATTTTTATAAGGACCCACAACGGTGGGCCTATACCATTGAAACACTTGCGCTTGTCACCAGAATTAAACATCACATGTCGACGCAAGCCCTCAAAGTTTCGTTGTGCCTCATGGAGCGGTCGGTCTACTCTGGACATTATTGTTTTGCCCAAAACGGTTATGCAAATGGATTTTTAAGCCCGCTTGAATGGGATGTGTATTCGCGCATGGTTGATGTCTTGGTACACCAGCATTGCAAGCCACCTCATGGATTTATTTATTTGCGTGCAACCCCTGAAATTTGTTTTGATCGCATAAAAAGGCGCCATCGCCAGGGTGAAGATCATATGTCGTTTGAGTATTTGACCCACATAGGCGAGTGGCACGAAAAGTTTTTAATCGAAAAAAAGGGGATTGCTCATAATCTTGTGACTATTCCAGTTCTGGTACTCGATGCCCAATTTGATCTGGCAGCAAACCCAGAACGGTTTAAAGATTACGTTCAAAAGGTTAGAGAATTCATAACACGAACTGAGCAAGATCGCGTTTCGTCTTCAATCAACCGTGACCATGGAACAAGAATGGAAGCAGTGCACAAAGTGTCTTCTTTTTGAAAAGCAACTTGAGCGGACGACGTTTGAGCCGTTTGACATGTGTGCGGGCATCGTTAATAAACGTGTTCCAGCCAACATAACCAACGCCCAAAGCACCGGTAAGAAGAATTCCAGAAAAAATAAGCATTATTTTGTGTTTATTCTTAGTGAGAAAATTCATTAACTTCATAATCTTAGCTCCCCATTTCAATGTTAAGCGTTTTTAATATACTTAAATATTTTCTATTAGTCGACTTTGTTATAAATATGGCGATTTCGTGCGATTAATGTATTTTGATGACTTGTTTTTTTACTATTGTGGCACTTTTTAAATGATAGGCGAGGGGATGAATAACGTAAAAATAGGTTTTTTGGCACTTGCTCTTGGTTGTTGTCTTAATAGAGGCGCACTGTCGCTTGCGGCGGCAGTAGATAAACAAAATATTTCTGGTGACACGGCATTGATGCGCGCAGCTCTGCATAAACAGGTTGGCCTGATAAAGCGTTTGCTCAGAGCACATGCTCATCCAGATATACAAAATGCCTGCGGGCAAACAGCATTAATGCTGACCAGTTTAGGGGTTATCGACCCCCGACGAATAAAAGCTGTGCAATTGCTTCTTAAAGCCAATGCCAATCCGCTGCTTCACGATCATGATGGCCAAACAGCATTGATGCATGCAGCTTGGGGTGGGTACGTCGATACGATGCAACTTCTACTTGAAAAGATGAGAATATACTGTGGAGCCCTCTTGGCCGATGAATGGCTTGATTGCCCGCTCGACGTGATCAACGTTGTTGTGGTACCTTTTTTAGATTTTGTTAACGATCAAGACAATAACGGCAAAACGGCACTGATGCATGCAGCAGAAGGGGGGCATGTAGAAGCGGTTCGGTTTCTTCTTGAACAGGGTGCTGATCCCGCAATCAAAGACAACGCCAATCGTACCGCACGTGATATGGTCAACGTCAGCCAAAGAATGCTGGCTCATACCAAAGAAGCCGTGTTGGCGTTATTGCCCCTAAAGTAGGTTTCGCTAAGCCACGTTTTTCGCCAATTTCCTATAGGGGGGACGCATTTTTAACATTGCCTTGACACTTTTACCATGCAAAATTACTATCGTGATATCAATTTTGTCATGTAAAAGTGATATTCGCGGGGAAAATTATGAAAAAATATATTATCCGAGCCAATGAAACCTCCCTTTTTGAGTCATTTGAACGCCCCTTCATCAGTGCTTTATTAGGGCCGCGGCGCGTGGGGAAGACCACGTTACTTGAGTATTATATGAGCCTTGATTCAGAGAAAAAGTGGGTTCACTTTAACATGGATGTGCTCGGCCAAAGAAACAGAGTTGTCGACGAAGAACTTGAGCTTATGATTGAACAGGCTGCTCTTCAAAAAATTGGAGGACCTCATAAGCTATGGGTTTTTATTGATGAAGCACAGAAGTGTCCGCAGCTCTTCGACCAAATAAAGCTCATATATGATGCCCATAAGGGGGACGACAGTATTAAATTTTTGCTTACCGGATCAGCCCATCTCAATTTACATAAGCTCACCGCAGAGTCGTTAGCTGGTAGGGTGGAGCTTTTAAATTTGCGAGAGTTTAATCTCAGAGAAACAACCTGTTTATTACATCAGGATATCTCGTTACCCTCGCACAATGTTTTCGATGTAATTTTTAACGAGAAGGCTATAGATATATTGAAAGAAATGAGTGAGCAGTTGCGTCCTTTTCAAAGCATTTTTCAAGAATCTTTGCAAGAACATCTCATGTGGGGTGGACTTCCAGAAGTCGTAGAAGCATCATCGGAATCATCACGTTTAAAATACCTTGGTGATTATCTGCAAACTTATTTGGAGAAGGACATTCGAGCCATTGATTCAATTGGTGATTTGCACATGTATCAGAACCTGATGAAAATTTGTGCCGAAGTTACCGGATCAGTTCGAGATGATAAAAAAATTATAGATGCGTTGCACTGCTCGCGAATGACACTTTCAAAATATCGTGATTATCTATTAGCTACGCTGCAATATATTGAGTTATTCCCTTATGTCCAAAGCTCTATTAAGCGATTGGTTAAGTCTCCCAAGGGGTATTTAATCAATAATGGCTTAATTAGCTACCTGACTGGTATCCATGACCTTGCTCTTTTAAAAAGTACCTGTTTGATCGGTCATAGGTTTGAAAATTGGTTTCTTAATGAAATTCAAACATGGCTCGACACACAATCAGAAAATCGTCACATCTATTTTTGGCGCACCGCCGGTGGGGCGGAAGTTGATTTTATTGTTTCACTGGGACGGCGAGTTGTTCCGTTCGAAGTTACCTATGCCTCCCAAATTGAACCTAAAAAATTCAATAACCTTAAGGGCTTCATGGCAGATTGTCCAGAAGTATCAATTGGCGTTTTGTGTTATACCGGGCCGCTCTCCTTCGATCAGGAAAATCGTATTCTTTTCTTGCCTGCATGGATGATTTAGGGCCAATGTGACTGAATTTGGCATAATTCAGCCATTATGGTTGTTGATATTCATTTAAAACTCATATAATTGCAAAATGGCATCGCTAATGCCATAATGAGTCTCAAAGTGGCATCGCTGTTGCCACTTTGCATTAAAGCAAAGAGGGTTACATGAATTTTATTAAACGTTTTTTTAACAAACCAACGCAGAGCTTCTTTCTTTTTGGACCTCGGGGAACGGGGAAATCTACCCTTGTAAAAACATATTACGCAGATTCGTTATGGATTGATTTACTTGCTCCCGAAACACTGAGAAGTTTTAGTGCTCGCCCAGAACGATTATTTGAAGCGGTACAAGGGAATCCGGACAAAAAAATTGTTGTAATTGATGAGGTTCAGAAAATACCAACGCTTCTGAGTGTAGTACACGCGCTCATGGAAAAAGATAAAAGCATACAATTTATACTTACCGGTTCAAGCTCTCGTAAACTTAAGCACGCTGGAGCAGATCTGCTTGCTGGGCGTGCATTACAAAAACAACTCCACCCCTTTATGGCTGCAGAACTGGGTGATGACTTTTTATTAGAAAAGGCCTTGCACATCGGCTTGTTGCCCGTTCTTATGGGTGCCAAAAATCCTTCCGAAGCTCTTCAGGCATACGTTGGGCTTTATCTGAAAGAAGAAATTCAGGAAGAGGGGCTTGTGAGGAATTTGGAAAACTTTTCTCGTTTTTTGGAAATTATAAGCTTTTCTCATGCCTCGCTGCTTAACATTACCAACATTGCCAGGGATTGTGAGGTCAAGCGAAAAACGGTAGAGAATTACATCGAAATTTTGGAAGAATTGCTCTTGGCATTTAAACTTCCAATTTTTACTAAGCGCGCAACGCGCGATTTGAGTACCCATCCAAAAATTTATTTGTTTGATGCGGGTGTTTTCCGAGCTTTACGGCCCAAAGGTATGTTAGACCGTGTCGAAGAAATTGAAGGATTGGCGCTTGAAGGGCTTGTCGTTCAACATCTCAAAGCATGGAATGACTATGGGGCAGAAAAGCATGATCTTGCCTTTTGGCGAACGCGATCGGGCCTGGAAGTTGATATTGTTGTCTATGGTCCGCTTGGTTTTTGGGCGATTGAAGTCAAAAACGCAACAAAGATCAATTTATTCGATACCAAGCCCCTAGAAGCTTTTTTAGTTGATTATCCTGAGGCAAAGGGAATAATTCTTTACCGCGGTAGAGAACGGCTTTTACAAAAAAATATTCTTTGTCTTCCCTGCGATGAATTTCTTAAGGGATTACAACCAAATACTCCCTTGTGGCAAGATTAGGACGAGACGTGTATCTCCCTCTTTCTCTTCTTAGCGTGCAGGGTGTCTGAAGGTTAATTCATAACAGATAACATCACCACGGCAGATCGGGCAGGTAAATAAAATAGGTTGTAGTTCTTCGAACTGTTGAGCATACTGCCGTGCAAACCAGCGGTTGATGCATGCAGTGTGAAAATAGTGTCCACATTGTTCAAGAAGTGTGAAATCGCAGCAATTTTTATTCTTGCAGATTGGGCAGATGATTCCTTGCGGGTTGAGTGCTGCAAGAAGAGTATCTTTTTGGTCCTGTGTAAAATCATCAGATATACCAAGAATCTGGTTGCCAACGGTCCAGCCATCATCACTTCTTAATGCTTGTTCAGCCCCGGCAGCAATAAGCATTCGTACGATTGCAAGCGTTACCTCAAATGGTGGTCGTTTCGAAGGCAGTTCTCCTCGATGGATAGCAAACATTAAAGCAGTCCAGCCATCATCATCTTTAAGATTGGGATTAGCCTTAGCGGCAATGAGAAGTTCTACTACCTCGGGACATTGAGAAAGAGTAGCGCTCATGAGCGCTGTGGTATGGAGGTTGGCATGAGCAGCAATGAGAAGTTTTACTACGTTGGTATTTCCCTTTTCGGCAGCTTCTGACAAAACCGGCTGGCTGCCGAGGGCTTTAGTATTGGGATCGGCCTTAAGGCTGAGAAGAATCTCTACCCTGTCATCATCACCTTCCACCGCATATCTGTACAGAGCGGTGCGACCATTTTCGTCTCGAACATCAGGATTTCCGCCCAAATGCAGAAGCAAAGGAACCATCGCACGATATTTACAATCAACAACGCGCTTGAAAAGTTTGTTATATCGACGGAGATCCCGATCAGAATCTCGGTCTTCTGCGCCATCATCAGATGATTGCATGGCATAGAGTGAAGCGGTGTTGACTGCTATCCCGCTGCACAATGTGAGCGAGAGAAAAAGTAGTTGCGTAAGTTTCTTCATACAGAATTCTCCAGTTAAAATTAACGCCATGTAAAAATTAACAGACAAGTTGGATATCATAATAAGAAATAAAGAAAAAATTAAAATAAGACGCGTTATCTTAATTGTGTGAAATGTTCAAAATCATGGTTAGTTTTGCTAAGGAGCCTGATATGGAGCGGTTATATAGGTCAAGAACTGATAGAAAAATAGGAGGGGTTTGCGGTGGGTTGGCGACATATTTTAATATTGATCCGGTTATTATCAGGTTACTCTTTATGCTGTTTGTGTTTTTGGGCGGTTCAGGAGTAATAGTGTATGTTATTGCCTGGTTTGTTATTCCTTTAGAGCCATGGTTTAGGCAACTATAGAGCACCTTCTCTAAATCTTTTGCAAAAGCGCTGTCACCTTTGCTACGGTCTTTTGATGTCGTACAAAAATTATTGAAATTGTGACAGGAGAAAGGAAGTGTATGCCACGTTTCTTATCAGGAACACCACGGTTTCGCTTTTTAGGTCTACTGATAGTAGGTAATGCTTTTTCTGTTTGCGCTTCCGATATCCACAGAGAAATCACACGGTTGGATATGCTTTCTGACATCCAAGAACTGATCGATGAGCAAGATGCGGCGACGCGTCATCCATCGAGTATTCAAGCTCATGAGTTTTGGACCTATGCCAAAGCGCATCTCAAAAATCCAGGAACATTTTCAATTAAAACAATTCGTTTTTTGGAACAGGAAGGCGAAAACGTTCGTCTACAATTTTTAGAGCAGGAGGCTGAGAATGTTCGGCTACAACGCACTATCCAAGAAACCAGAATCATCTATCAGTACAGCAAGAATGATTGGTCAAAAATGCAGGCTGACGTTGCATATCGGCGTGCAACATTTGTAATTGCTTCAACAGGTAATTGTCTAGAAGGCGCTATGAATCATGGCGGCCTGAAGTATGGCATGCAAGACTTATGTAGCTCGCACGCAGTTCAAGGTGAGTCTGCTGTGATGTCAACGCCTTGGTCGGGTAACCAACGGTTGACTGATACGTACTATAATCTTCTGAACCACAAAACCATACTATTTGATGGATTCTTCAAGACAAATAATTATAAAGATCTGAAGGTCGGCATTCACTTTGACGTTCCCGTTTTAGGCTATTTGACGCAACCCCTCTATCACAATCCTTCATTTGCCACGGTTCCGCTCAAGCTTACTAATGAGCCATCCGCTCAGCTTATTCATCAAATTTTTGTTGCGGCGGTTAATCTTAATGACACCGACATGCTCGATGTAATGCCTGATGCACGCGCTGATCTGAGCTATATGGTTCGTGGCGCGATATTGGCGCTTCGGTACGGAAAGACACTGAGCTTAAAAGCTCCACCATCCAGCGTCATCGTGATACCCTTTCTTGGTGCCGGAGCATTTGGAAATAAATGGAAATGGACGATTGACGCAATCGCAGATTGTATCGAGTGGATTAAAGACCTTAACTTGACCGTGATCATTAATGATTTTGCAGATACCTTAGATGCTGAAAAATATAAATATCTCAAAACGAGGCCTGAGTTTGATGGGATCACCATAACGTCGCGTGGGGGGTAGCGATGACAGAAAAAGATAAAAATTTCATGCTGATTGCGATAGAGCTTTCGATTCAAAGCGCTCAGGGCAATGGTGGCCCCTTCGGTGCCGTGATCGTAAAAGACGAAAAAATTATAGCAAAAGCATCAAATAGCGTGACACGTGATAACGATCCAACGGCCCATGCAGAGGTGAATGCAATAAGAGCTGCTGGTGCGGTATTAAAAAATTTTGATTTGTCAGGTTGCGTAATCTACGCCTCCTGCGAACCGTGCCCCATGTGCCTTGGGGCTATCTATTGTGCGCGCATAGGCAAGATTTTTTATGCCAATAGCAGAGCTGATGCAAACGATATAGGTTTTCAAGATGCTCTTATTTATGATGATTTGAAAAAAACACTATCCAAAAGATCTCTTCCCATCATCCGCATTATGCACAGTGAGGCGCTCAAAGCATTTGAAGCGTGGAAGCGGAATCCACATAAAATTGAATATTAATTTTGTCAAAAAATGAAATGTTGAGGAGCGAGCAATGATTGTGAAGAAATATCTGCTGATAGTCCTTACTTTGATTTTGTCATGTACATCGCTTGTGTGTGTTGAAAATTCGCTTGTGGATTTTTCAACACGGTTTCTTAAAGGCCTGCCCGAATTTATTGGGTATGATATTAGAAGGGGTATGACGAATGAGATGAAAGTCTTCTATGCGTCACACCACGAGTGGAGTAAAAGCCCCTTTACCTTAAAAAGTAACGAGCTGGGCGCCGCATTTGATACTTTTATACGCGGTTGCCGTGATGATGCCAACTTTAATAATGCATCCACGTGGGTTAATAAAGTTAGACCACCAGTCTCTCTTTTTAATACGTTCAGAACTCAACCCGAGATTGCGTACCCTTATATTCAAAAGGTTGTAGTCCCCGAAGATTCGACAATCCTTTTTATGGGTGACACGCATGCAAGCCCCCATTCTCTTTTAAGGGCCTTGTGGCGCTGGCGCTTGCTTGGGTATATGGGTAATGATTTTAAATTAAAAGAGAAGTGTTTTTTTGTGATTCTTGGCGATTATGTTGATTATGGCAATGGTGGCGCTGAGATGTGGTACTTGTTGGCTATTTTAAAGCGGCATAACTGGAATCAAGTTTTTATGCTTCGTGGAAATCATGAATTATGGTCACTGGATGATTTGTTGAGCGAGGCAACATTTTTTAATGAATTGGCGTATAAATTTGGGGTTGCAGCGGCAGCTGGCTTAATAAACAAACTTATGTGTGCGTACAATCTTTTGCCCTCTGCATTACTGATTGGTACGAACGGAAATTATATTTTGTGTCAGCATGGCGGAGCTGATGCGACCTACAGCGCAGTAAATTTGCTCCAAGAGGGTAATTTTTACGATTATCTCAGTGCGGTGCATAATTTTGCCTATGATGGTACGGCGCATGGTGGTTTGACTAATAATAGATTTATAGGCAGATATTACAGCGATGATCCATATACGATGCCGATTGAAACAGATATTGCTGCGCTATCGACGAACTATTCATCGGGGAATAATAGAACTCGTGTTATAGTTCGAGGCCATCAGCACGTTAATATACCTGAATGTTTTTGCTTTATCAGAAAGGGTTATCCAGTTGGGACAGACCCTAATACTACTATATTGCCCGGCTGGCAAGCCGAAGATAATGTAAGTCTTGCTGATCAAAACGATATTACAAAAGGTTCTTTTAGCCTTGCTAATCCTGATTGTTATCCGATTTATACACTTTTTTCAGCGCCCGCCAATTTTACCCGTTATGACTGCTTTGCACGAATAAAAACTGCTGCTGAATTTTCCCAATGGAGATTTAAATTGTATCAACGAGATCTGGATATCGATCAAAAGTATTATAGAAATTTTGCGCGATTTGAGCTTTATAATACCGGCGATATTAGAACGGTGTATTCAGAATATCACCAGCCGTTCAATCGGCCATTGTCAAATGAGTTGTTGGAACTGGCGGTTGCCTAACACGTTCCTCGTCTCGTTCGCTAACCGGTTGCGGCATGCCTTTTTTTCGGGAATAATGCTACTCGTTGTAAACGGCAGTCTTTGCTGGTTTTTTTTCTAACAGAAATTTTTCAAACATATGTCAAAACCATACAAGGTGATCATGATGAAGACGAAAAAACTTTTGGCATTTATTTTTTCCTGTTGTATCTGCAGTGTATATGCCAGTGACTATGTAATGAGAACCAATGATGGGGTAGAGCATTCTCTTGATGATTTTTTTAGTGAAAATAATAAGCCCTATTTTGAACAACTTGTTCAAAAACACGATGTTAGCGGTTATCGCGATCTTGTTTTGGAAACCCAACGTGGCGCACGTGTTCGGGCCCGGCTCTATGAACGTGGGCACCAGACGCTTATTGTTTTGAGCCTTGGCAAAGGAGCTGACTTAACAGAATGCGAGCATTACGCAGAATATCTCATTGGTGATTATGATGTTTTAATATTTGAATATGCATGGGCGCCTCTTAATCAGTGGAATCTTGTTCGGCATACCGTTAATGGTTATTTTATGCACAATCATGAAGAAGTAATTGCGGCAAGTCGTCTAGCACGTGCGTTGCAACAACGTAATGGCTATCGACAAATTGTTGGCATGGGTGAATGTTATAGCGCTTTTACGTGTTCTAAAGCGCAAGCGCTACGTGAACTTGATGGCGAAAAACTTTTCGATAAATTAATCCTGGATAGTTGCCTTGTATCACTTGGAGATTACGTTCGCTCATTCATCGTAGATCCAGTTCTTATGTATGATTCACTCAAGGGAGGATTCCCCAATTTTTTAAAACCATGTACAAAATTACTTTGCGCAGCGTTCAACAGGCCTATCAATTGTCTGTATCGCGATGCACAAGGGCCTATTGAGGTGACGCGATATCTCCCTCATATCACCGTACCGATTCTTTTTATTCGTGGCGCGAATGATCCCTCTATTAGCTGGGAGAATTTTGAAAATGCATGGAATTCTGCAAGAGCTCCCAAGGCAGCGTTCATTACTCCGTTTCAGCATGCGAATAATTTTCAATATGCAGGACGGCCGTTTTATCTCTCGGTGGTACAACACTTTATTGATGACAATCTTTTGTAAAAATCGGATAAAAACTTAAAGGGCCGGGAGAAGAACTCTCGGCCCTTTAATAAAATCAATTGGCTTTATAGTATGGCACACGAAGGGCATGTTCGACGGCGTATTGCCTTGAGTAGGATTAATTTAGCGGGCAAGCTAGCAATATTGACCATCGAAAACACCACAAAGGAATCTATACGATTAAACACGGATGGTGTATCTGCAAAGAGATTAAGCAGGCTGTTATTGCCAATTTGGTGTTACGCTTCAGTTCGCGTTTTATCGTCGATACAGATCGATCTAATTGCTTGACTATTGCCTTCACATCCATACCATTTTTCATCATCACGTACAATTCTTTTTTTCCCTCCAAGCTCAATTGCTTGTATTCTTTCATCGCAAAGCCTTTCGTTTAAGTGCCCCTGGATTATACCAGGGTAGGCGTTGCACTTCATTCTAGGACTATTCGATGTGAGAGTGATTCAAACCACCAAGAAAAATATTCTTTAGTCCGATTTATCTGCAATCCCATGTTGTGCTGGATCAAACTTTGGATAAATTTCTGGATGATAGTTTTCCAGGGAGCACTGACTCTGTAGCCAAATATCTTTGACGAATGTATCAAAAGCTTCGCTTCCCCAGAGTGATGAATAAAAATATTTAAACGAAAGCTGTCGTGCGGCATTCTTATCGCCGATGAGGGCAAGATAAAGGAACGAAGCAAGCCCCGTTCGATGGATGCCGTGCGCGCAGTGTACAAGGATGGGGAAGTTGTTTGGATTCTTATAAATCGCCAACAATGTTTCAAGTGTCTCTTTGGGTGGTAATACTTCGGTATTCATAGGAATGTTGACTAAGGTAACATGACAAGCTTGTGCGACGGCTTGCTCGTCCAACCACCATTGAGGAGTTTTCCCGTGAGGCATGGTACGTAAATTGATGATAGTTTTGATGCCGAACTTTTGGATACATTCTTCAAGTTTTTGTTGGGGAAGTTGTGCCGAGCGATAAAATTTGCCCTCGTCGACTTCACGAATGCGGTAATAAAGAAGGTCAGAAACATCCATGGGAAGATTGGTTATTTTTTGACACCATGATGTTTTAGCCTGTGGTTTTTGTTTATCACAGGGGGTAATTGTTCTGCCATCTGAAAGTAGGTTGAACATAACAATACTCAACATTAAAATTTTTTTCATAATATCCCTCCGCAAAATAAGCTTGATTATGTAAAGATCATTCTAATTGAAATTAAGTTTATAAGATGGGTGATAAGAGGCAAATTAGGCTTAGAAAGCGTTGGTTTTTTAGCTTATTTGAGATAAAAACATTAGGTTTCGTTGACTTCTTATGACAACAAGGTCATTCCCTCGAAGGAGGGAATCCAGAAAAACATACGTTTTTGCTATCAAACTTTTATTATCGCAAGCTAAAATGAAAGCGCTGGATCCCCGCTCGGAGGCGGGGATGACGTAAAAAGTCAACAGAACCTAGGTAAATCTAAAAAGTTTAAGGGCCGGGAGAATAACTCTCGGCCCTTAAATAAAAAAATCAATTGGCTTTATAGTATGGCACACGAAGGGCATGTTCGCCGCATTTGCGCCCTGCATATAAACCACTGCGCGGCAAAATTGCAGTTTCGATAGGCGAGTCTATAAGCGAGTCCAGCGGCCTTTTGTGCTGTATCAGAATCGATACGATTAAACAGCGATGGCGTATCGGTAAACAGAAGAAGTATGGAGTTATTACCACACGCTACTGCCTTAAGCATGGCAAGTCCCAAGCATGATGCATTCAATTTTTCTCCGTGCAGATTAAGAAGAATACGCGTAAAGATATAATACTCATGTTCTACTCCAAGAATGAGGGGGATTCCTAAGTCTACATTTGCAAATTTAGCGCGGTGATTAGCGATCATTCTACATGCCTCATCTTCATCGCCCTGAGTCAGCACCATAATTAACTCAGATTGAATATCGCTTGATGCTGATTCTTGAGGCTGCATTGCCTGGAGTATGTTCGTTGTGCTTAGCATGGTTATGGTTGAAAATGTCGCTATCCACAATAATTTAATGTTCATGTGCGTTTTCCCTATTATGCTTGTGCGCTTTGTCCAATATGTTGCGTATTTTGTTTATATAGATTCTGCAAAAACTTTGCCCCTTTTCGTAACGTGCATTCTCGTGTTGCAAAATTTATGGCATAAAGTCCAAACTTTTGGGCATAACCTTCATCCCATTCAAAATCGTCCATGAGTGTCCAATAAAAGTATCCACGGACATCGCAGCCCTCTTTAATCGCTTGCGTTATAGCGTATAAATAGCGTCGTATAAAAAGTTCTCGACGATCATCACGAGCATCAGAAATGCCGTTTTCAGTTACATAAATAGGAACTTTATATTCAGACATTATTTTGATCGCTTGATACAAGCCTTCTGCATAAATTGGATACCCATAGTCGGTCATAATTTCACCGGGCAAACAATCGGCATCTGCCTTACCAAGTCCAATATGAACAAGAACGCGGCTGTAATAGTTGAGTCCAATAAAGTCAAAACTCTTTGGCGCAAGCTCATTGGTGTAATCAACCGAGGCAACAACTGGTGATGCGATATGAAACGAGAATTCTCCAGTTTTGATAAATTCAAGAATTGCATCATTGAAAATATGATTAAGGTAATATGCAACTGTGCGCTCAATTGGATTCCATGATGAATATGCTTCAAAACGTAAATAGTTATGATTAAAACCTATTTGCGCTTGATCGCCACCAGGCATTCGTTTAAGTGTGTGATAGGCGCATACATGAGCAATCAAAAGATTGCGCAGTACGGTGCCGGCAAGCTGAAGATTTTTTTTGGCAGGAGGCCACACGGCACGAACGTAACCTTGAACAACATAAGGACCCGGCTCAATAATAGTGATCCAGAGTTTTACTTGAGAATTGAATTCAGAAAAAATGAGCTTGCAAAAACGAATCCACAGCGCAATATTTTCAGTTTTTTCAAAAGCACCCTTATCCTCAAACCATTGTGGATGGACAAAATGATGCAGTGCAACCACAGGCGTAATACCATTCTGTAACAACGTATCAATCATATCGTGATAATGCTGTAAAGCCTGTCTGTCATATTTACCTTCTTTAGGCTCAATAACACTCCAGTCGATGCTGAAATAAAATGAGTTAGCGCCTAAATCCTTGATGAGCTGAATATCTTCTTTATAACGCACCCAATGATCACAAGCGCGCTCTGATTGTTGAAAATCTTTAATTGTTGGCTGACCATCTGGTCTGATTAAACGCTCTTCCCATGTCACCCAATTGTTTTTGGGGCAATATCCAGCTGCACGTGCATTTTCATCACCGGTGCCAGAATTCTGATGTTCTTCAAGCGTGGTGCCATAGAGAAATCCAGCTGGAAACTGAGGGTTATCGGTGTTTATGGTCGACCAATCCCACGTCAACCGTGTCCACTCATAGGCAGAGGTACCCGTTGTTGCCATGATCAGTGGCAGTATATATTTTAGCTTATTGTTCATTATGCAACTCCTCTATCGTTGTAACTTTATTATGAAAACTTTTTGAATCTTATATCATTCTTGTGTGATTGATAAGATGATTTTCTATACAAACCTATTCTGTTTATCTTTCTTCAATAACTCAGAGATAGTTAAAAAGCGGTAGCCTTGTGCTTTGAGCTTGGTGATAATGATGCCACTTGCAGCAACAACATCCTTTTCATTTCCGCAACCATCATGAAGCAAAATAATTGATCCTGGCTTAACGCCGTCCATTACATTCTCAACTATTTTATTTACGCCGGGGCAATCCCAATCCCAGCCAACGGCATCAAAAAGAATGTTGATGCGTTTCATTTTAGAGAGCTCCCAGGAATCGAAAATAAATTTCATGCCTTTTGGGCTTCTGAAAAAAATTTCTTTCTCATAGTCGCAATCATGTATTATTTTGTCTGTTTTTTCTATCTGCTCGCGCACGAAAGATGGTGATCTCCAAACCAAAACTGGATGCGAATACGTATGATTCCCGAGTTCATGACCTGCAGTATAGATTTTTTTAACCAGATCAATATTTTTTTCAGCGCGCTCACCAATGAGAAAGAAAGTTGCATATACCTGGTGTTTGAGCAAAACGTCGAGAACCCCTTGCGTTGTTGGTGGTCGAGGTCCATCGTCATACGTTAAAGCGACAACTTTTTCATCAGTATCAACACAGCGCACTGCGGTGCCAAAAAATTGAGGTGTATTGGGAATAATGGCAAGAAAAAATCCAGTTCCAGCTAACAATAAGGCAAATAGTGCGCCAAGCATACATCTCACCCCGCATAATTTTTTAGAAATTACCATATAAGAAACTGCTACTTACTCCAAAAACGCTGCTCATTTTTCAACTCTTTGTTTTTCAGCGCGGTAAATAAATCAATGTTAAGAACATTACAGAGATCGAGAAGATAGATAAAAACATCAGCAACTTCTTCTTCTACCGAGGTATAGCTTGCTGCTTTCTGTTGATCAATTTTGAGTCCAACAAGTTTACGCAGAGCTTTTGCAAGTTCTCCAACTTCTTCCACCATTAATAACATGAGATCTTGGGCGCTTTCGTTGCCAAATCCTCTTTGTTTTATTACCGCATGAATATATGCCTGCAATTCATCTAAAGAAATGGAAGGTGAAAGATTCGAAGCCGATACAGGCGCTTGGTGGTTTTTCACCGCAGGGTTTGTTATATGAGTATTGTTTCCCATCAGGATCTCTTCTTTGGTTTTGGGTGTGATGAAGAACACGATGTGTAACAACTTTTTTCTAACCAACACACAATTGTACGATTTTATTTGAAAACAGCCAGCAGGTGTAGGGATAATTAATAAGTTTTGCTATCGCCAAGCATGACGGCGAACTACGACGGACAGGCTTGGCATAGAGTTCGCGGACAATTCAAAGCGGCGTACTCAATTTTTGGTATTCATCTGGCGAGAGGCGTTCACGTTAGGTGATGTATGTATAAAAAAAGCCCCCGACGTGAATCGGAGACTTTCTGATAACGTAAATAAAGTTGTTTATTTCTTCATCAGCTGCTTAGCTTTTTCTTTCGCTTTAGAATATCCTTGCTCAGCAGCTTTTTTAACCCAATCGTATGCTTTTTCAAGATTCTTCTCTACGCCGCATCCTTTTTCATAGCAAACGCTCAAGCCATATTGTGCATCGGCAAGCCCCTGATTGGCTGCTTTTTGACACCATTCGTATGCTTTTTCGAGGTTCTTCTCTACGCCGCATCCTTTTTCATAGCAAACACTCAGGCTATATTGTGCTTTGGCAAGTCCTTGCGCAGCAGCCTTTTGATAGTATTCAAATGCTTTTTTGAGATTCTGCTTCATACCATATCCATTTTCATAACGAACCCCCAGAGAATGTTGTGCCTTGGCATCCCCATGGTTTGCCGCATCTTCAAGCTGTTCAATTGTTGCGTTGTCGTTCTGATCAGCCTCCTCATTACAGAAACAATATGGATTGAAGAATGATAAAGATAAGCTTAGGGACAACAAAATTTTATAGTTGCAGGACATTATTTTTTCCTTCGAAAATACTGAGAATTAACAAGTGTTACTTTATTAGAAATGACAGCGTGGGACAATCGACTTTGTCTTACATTAGTTCCTTTTCGCCTGTCCGCCGACCCGCCAACACCGCAACATTAATGAAACAGAAGCACAGATAGGACCTTCATCATATAGATATATAATGGAAGCCGCAATCAACGCTTTCGCCCGTCTACGTCTGCATGGCTACGACGGACAAGCCTACTGGCAAGTAGGCGGGGTACAGGCTCTACGTATTCTGTGCATTGGCACTTGTGGCTAGAAGAAGTTTGTTGAATTTTGAGCTTGCTTACATTGAAAGTTATACTACCATGCTCAATCAAACAAAATGCCATTATAGAGAACGGAGAATTATGCATTGCCATGTTTCCATCAAAGCTATGACCATTATTTTAATTTTTTGTATAACCACAAGTTATGCATCCAATTGTGTGCCATCAATAAAGCAAGACGATAACGATGCTTTAGTTATCAAACAAATTGAAGCCCTTGACAGGTATGAAGAACAAATGACTAAAGCATCAAACAAGAAGCTTTTACAAAAATGCAAAGAACTTTTTGTTGATGTTGCACAGATAGGAATTCTGGAATTTTTCATTTTTTCACTTGCTGTTATAGCCCATGAGGTGGGGCATTTAATTGCAGCACAATCTTTACTTGAGGTGCGTCCCAATGAACCGATTACAGTTGACATAGGAACCTATACGCCACAAGAAACGCCACTTCTTTTTTCGTGGGGAAATATTCGTTTTTATAGAGATTTGCCATGGACAAAAGGACAAACATCTCTTTCCCCATTGGCAAAGAAAGGAAGCGAGGCATTTGAAAAATATCGAAATTTCTACACAGGGATCATAATTGTTGCTGGAGGGCTTTCTGGTGCAGCGTTTTTGTATATGCTGCTTGTGGTAATCACCGCCTATTGTGCCTATGCTGATGGTAAAGGCTTATCTGAGGTAGCCTTGAAAAGTTTTATTAATGCGGCTAGCCCATTCTCTTATATTGTGAATACGAAGGCTTTGTCAGATACACAAAAACGATTTTTGCTTAATGCGGTGCTCGTCATAGGTTTATATCTTATTTATAACATCTTTTATGGGTGTACCCCCTATCGCGCTGGTGATGGCGTAAGGATATGGAAGAAGAATCTCGGCGTTACAGGATCAACGCTAGAAATGGTGCATTGCTTATCAGCATTGGGAGCATGGGGTTGCTGGGCGTTGCTGGTAAAAAACTACTGTGATGCGCGTAAAAAGTTTTCATCTTCAGATTCACAAATGCCTCTTTTAGTTGCGCTGATTTCTTTGCTTTCTCTGCGTACTCGACTTGTTCCAAAATTGGCTTAAGCTTGCCGACAATTCAAAGCGGTGTACTCAATTTTGCTATTCTCAATACGTACAACTTCAACAAACCCGAGATAATTCAATAATTGACACAAGTTTGAAAAAACATCATTAATCTCTGTGCAACATGATAATGAAATTTTTAAAGCCTATTGTATTCCGTAGCCATGGCCAATTCTACGAATATGGGCTTAGATTTGTAGAGTGGCTTTTCCCAAATGCAGGAGATATGACGCCGAAGCAAGGCGTGATTATGATAATAGTAATTATCGTAATCTCAATCCTCCTCATCTGCTATTCCCGTCGTCGATATAAGAAGATGTCGAAATGGGAGAAGCGGGAGATTCGTGAGCTGGCAGAACTCAATAGGGATAGTCTCGTAGTTCCATTTTGGATAGCCAAGGAATTGTTGGTATTTCTATTTTGGATCATCAAGAAAATTATCATGTTCATTGTTAAGAAGCTGTGTCGTAAGAAGCGATAATTCTAATTACTTGTCTCCGAGTAGCCACTCTAAAATTCTCAGAATAACTGCAGTTGAAGCCATGAGCAGCAGCATGATACAAGATTTATCAACGGAAAAATAAGAAGCCGGTATGTAGCCGATAATTGCACCGATCAGAATAACGATTAAGTCTTTTGTCGAAAAAATATTTTTGATATGCATTGGTGGCTTTCTGTAAATTAGGCGATCTGTCGTGGTGTTTCTAAGGATGTTTCGAGTTGCTTTTTAACTTTTAAACAATACTTGATACCATGTAAATCGTCGTAAATTGTTAGCGCTTTGAGCTTAGAGGGCTTTTATATGAAATTGGGATACACCATTATATATGTAAGTGATGTACAAAAAACAATAGCTTTCTATGAAAATGCTTTTGGTCTTGCCATAAAGTTTCTTCATGAAAGTATGGCATATGGTGAAATGGAAACTGGTACAACAACTCTTGCGTTTGTGGCAGAAGATTTATCAAAGCAGAATGGTATTTCCTTTACCCCTAATCTGCTAAAAAACACCCCTCCTGGAATTGAAATTGCTTTTGTAATAGATAATGTAACCGCAGCATACAACAAGGCCGTACATGCCGGTGCCCAATCAATTAAAGAACCTATGCAAAAACCATGGGGACAGATAGTTGCCTACGTTCGCGACATAAATGGTATCTTGATTGAGTTATGCAGCCCATTGCAATAAGTTGATTTATAAGTAATTTCTTTAAGCCAGAGCGGCTCCCCTTAGTAGACGCTTTTAGAGCTTTCGGCTGGAAGCGCATGCAGCAAGCGGTGGCTTTGTTTGTAAATAACGGAGTTCACGGCATGAGTAAGGCAACTCTTTAAGGGTCTTATTTGTCTCAAACCATCCTACAAGACAAATAATCTGGGTTGTTTGGCGGCAATAAGGCCAATGGATCAAAATAATGGCGTCTACCCATTTGTCAAACATAGATTAAATCGTTAAAATCAATATACAGATATAAGAATGAAACAGTCTACAACGCTACCCCTTGCTTACTGATCGTTAGGTAATATGTCAAATTATAGTGACCAAAAACACTCATCCGATAAAAGAAATTTTTCTAGATCACCTGCAACAAGAACAGGCTCATCCAATTTCCGTGCACGTTCAGGTTCACGTCCTATGGATTTTCGCGCATCAGCGAGAAGAATTAAAACATTTAATCCTTCTGATTTTATAAAAAAGGTTGGAGAACAAGCCCCCTCTCCCGCATACATTCCCAAGCATTCATTTTCAGATTTTTTAGTTGAAGAACAAATTAAAAAAAACATTAGTAAGCGTGGATACACAACGCCTACACCCATCCAAGATCAGGTGATTCCTCTTTTGCTCGAAGGCAAGGATGTTGTAGGGGCGGCAAATACAGGAACAGGCAAAACGGCAGCATTCTTGATCCCTCTGATCAATAATCTTTTAACAAAAAAGACCAAACGGGTATTAATTATTGCCCCTACTCGCGAATTGGCTGCTCAAATTCGCGGTGAACTTAAATTTTTTCAAGAAGGAACGGGTTTTGGCTCAGCATTATGCATTGGTGGATTAAATATTAACTTTCAAATCGACCAACTTAAAAGGAATCCAGAATTTGTAATAGGTACACCAGGTAGATTAAAAGATTTAGAACTCAACTGCAGGGCGTTAAATTTTTCTCAATTTACTTCTATCGTTCTTGATGAGGTAGATACAATGCTTGATATGGGATTTATTAATGATATGAAGTATATTATTAATAAATTACCCCAAAATCGTCATTCATTATTCTTCTCAGCAACCGTTTCTCCAGCAATTAAAGCGATAGCAGATCGCTTTTTGCGTAATCCTCTTTCAATCAGTGTTAAAACAAGGCAAACAGCTGAAAATGTAAATCAGGATGTTGTTAGAACAAATAATAAAATTGAAACATTACATGACTTACTTATTAAGCCTGATTTTACTAAAGTTATTGTTTTTGTGCGGACAAAGCGCGCTGCTGATAAATTATCAAAAAATTTAAACGAGCGTGGATTTAAAATTGCCACGATTCATGGCGATAAAACACAAGCACACCGGAAAAAAGCTCTTGAGTTATTTAAAGGTAACTTTGTCAAAGTTCTTTTAGCGACTGACGTTGTGGCGCGTGGTATCGATATTGATAACGTATCACATGTCATTAATTTTGACATGCCTCAAACGCATGAAGATTATATCCATAGAATTGGTAGAACTGGTCGTGCTAACAAAATTGGCCAGGCATTGACCTTTATCGAAGAATAATTGCTATTCAACTAATCTATTTAATAGAACTTATTTATGAAGATGGCAGAGGGGTTTACCAGAATCGAAGACTGGCCTGCCATACGAAGCCACGTAGGGCGTAGTATGGCTCCCGCTAGTGGGCTATCTTAGAACTTTTGCACTTGAGGCTATTGTGTTGATGAGGATTCAAGATGTTGTTGGGAGTGTCAGTTGAAACGCCTCAATATCTCCGCACCATAATCCTACAAAAAGACACTGATTATTTGGTGAATACGCTAAGGAGTAAACTTTGTCGGTACAAGGAATCGTCATGATACATTTTTTTGAATTTGGATCCCAAATTTTTACGGTTTTATCGCGGGAGCCGGAAATTATTTTATCATTTGCCACAAGCAGTGCATAAATTTTATCGCCATGTCCGCACAGTGTTGCTGCGCACTCGCCAGAATTAACGTCCCACATCTTGACTGTTTTGTCATCTGCAGCCGACACTAATGTTCGATCATTCAACTCACTAATTCGATTAATGCAACCGGTATGTCCTTTAAGCGTTTTAATACACATAAGGACATCTTTTGAAGAGTCCCAGATCTTTATGGTCTTGTCCCATGAAGCAGTTACTAAATAACCAGTTTTGTTTAATTCTATGAGCGAGCAAATCCAAGCATTATGTGCGTCTTGGTTGGAAGCTTTGAGGCATATATCCTTGTCGATATCCCAGATTTTGATAGCGCGTTTGCGCGTGCAGAAAGCGATACTTCCGCTGCTTAATTGTATAACACCGTTAGCGTGAGCTTGTTCATTTGCGAGATTGTACAACGTAGTACAAGCACCAGTCTCTGCGTTCCAAAGATTAACAATGCCATCATTTGAACCACAAGCAACCCTTCCATCTGCTAACTCACAAACAGAAACTACGTCTGAATAATTCTCATGCAAACAACGTGCAAATGTTCCATCAGCATTCCATGCAGCTGCGAAGGAATCTTCAGAACCGGAAACAAGCATGCCATTTTTTAGCACACTCATCGACCAAGCAATGGTTTTGTGCCATTTTAATGTGGACAGTGTTTTAAAGCCACCGTTCACAATCGCTTTTTTTGCGGCTTCAGTTTGGGCTGTCGCCATAAGCGGCATATTGCACATTACGGTTAAGCTAAATAATGCTACCTTGAATGAGTTCATAAATATGCTTTGTTTTATCGACATAAACACAATCATCTTCAATAATTTTTGCGAATGTTTGAGTGCCAAGCGAAAGTTTCTTCATGAGTTTATCCCTCTAGTGTCGGATAAGCATAATTACACTGTTTTGGGAAAATAATATTTTTTATGGGTACATGAAGAGCATACATTAAGATTTGAATCTAACGGAGTAATCCACGTCCTTCGGGCGTGGTAAGAAACAAATGCTATGCAAGTAACGACCCATTGCCGAAACTTAAGTTGAGTTGCTTCCCCGCAACATAACTTAAGGATAAAGCAATGA
>JBAZSL010000014.1:24366-44084 GCA_041662445.1 Candidatus Babeliales bacterium | reverse complement strand
TGCGAATTCCCTTCTCCTTTTTTAATGCTTTACTACCTTGGGTTAGTTTAACCCAGAGAAGGGTTTTCGCTTCTTAAAAATTCCCCGGACAACAGTGGGGCAAGGACCCGGGATCTATTACCAAATCTTTGATCAATCAAAAATGCCACCCCTTAAGTTGTTTTTCTCGCCGTAAAGCATCGTTGACATAGTTGTACAATTCAACATGAACAAGCCGTTTCTCAATACCTGCACTAAAATAGCCGTGGATCCCGGGTCTTTTGCCCGGGATGACAAAGATTTCGCATTCTAAAATCTTTCTTACAGAATGCTACGCACAAATAGGTTTCGAAAGAGGTCTATTTTTTGATTTTTACGCCAGAACGCAATTTTTTCTCAAATTTTTGCATGCGATCATACTCGGCGTCTGTCTCATGGTCATAGCCCAACACGTGCGCAATACCGTGAGCACAGAGATAGATAAGGTATTCTTCAAGATTGAGATCCTGAGGGATATTTTTTTTGGCATAGGCGACAGAGATAATCAGATCCCCCAGACTTTTTTCTTCAGGCGTTTGTGCCTTGATGCGTTTTCCGGCTTTGAGTTCCGGGTAAAAGGGAAATGACAAAATATCGGTCGCTTTGTCTTTGTGACGAAATTGTTTATTGTAACGGCGAATAGTCGCATTTGTCGTTAACAGTATTCCTAGATCAAAATCAGCGTATCCAACATGTTCAAGCATGCGCTCAACAGCCGTGCGAAGGTGGGAGATGTTGACGGGAATAGAACGTTGGGAGTTTTTGATAGTAATCATGGCTACTCTAGATTTTTATACGTGCCGCTGTTTTTTCACCTTCAGCAGCCAACTGATCGTTTGCCAATTCTTCTGGAGAAAACTCAAGATGTTTTGCTTTAGTAACTCCAAGAATCACCGCCCATTGTTGGCGTAATGCCGCAAGCGCGCTCTGATCATTGGTATGTATAACAAGCGTATCGATCTCTTTTTTAAGCGAAACTTGTTGCACGCTCTTCAGCTTTCTGACTGAGGCAACAACTGCAAGCACCGTGGTCATGCTCTTATAGCTAGCATCAAAGTGCGCCACAAACCGCTTGTCATCCAAAAGCGTCGCATGCAAAGAAATTGTTTTTTCATGCGTTTTGAATAACAGCTGATACAACTGTTCCGTCACATGCGGAACGAAAGGCGCAAAGAGTTGCAAAATACCAAAGCCGGCGTTGTAAAGCGTATGTTTGGTTGCTTCAATCTCTTCGGGTGTATGATTGGCAGGATTAAAGAGACGATCTTTGACGAGCTCAAGATAGTTATCACAAAAATCACTCCAGAAAAATTTCTCAACGACTTCAAGTGCTGCTTGGTACTCGTATGCGTCAAACAGTTCTTGATAACGTGCATACGTTACGCCCAACGCATGCATCAGCCATTGATTAAGGCAATCGCTTGGTGCTTGTGCCTGTGGTGTATATTCACGCAGGTGTTCTTCTATAAATCTAAATGCATTCCAGAGCTTAGTTACCAATCGTTGGCCTATCTTAAGCTGATTCTCGCTAAAAGCAGTGTCGGTTCCCAACCGGCCACTGGCAGACCAGTAGCGAATGGCATCAGCAGAAAATTGTTGCAACAACTCTTCAGGTGCCATTTTGCTATTCTCTTGGGATTTTGAAATTTTTTCTTTACCCGCCAGCACATGGCCAGAAATCATGATCGTTTTCCATGGCGCGGTATTGCAGTGAAAGTGCGCTTTAACAATGGTATAAAAAGCCCACGTTCTAATAATATCGTGCGCTTGAGGGCGCATGCTCATTGGCAACGTTAGTTTGTCAGGTGATTTTTCAGGCCAGTGCAGATTAATAAGCGGTGTTAACGACGACGTGTTCCATGTATCCATAACATCGGTATCAGGAACTAGATTAGAGCTTGAGCAGTGCGGGCATTTACCGCCAGGAAATGATTGTTCTTGCGGGTCAATGGGCAAATATTGTGTGTCAGCACAAACCACACGCTCGCAATCACGGCAATGCCATATCGGAAAGGGAATGCCAAAAAAACGTTGGCGTGAAATACCCCAATCCCAGTGCAAATTTTGCACCCAATCAAGATAGCGTGCCTTCATAAATGCCGGCTTCCATTCAATCTCGTCGGCACGTTTTAAAAATTCTTCTTTGTGATCAAGAATTTTAATAAACCATTGCTGCAATACCAGATATTCAATCTCTTGTTTACAGCGTTCGTGGGTAGTGACGCTGTGCGTAATAGTCTTTTGGCCAACAAGCTTTTCGGATTCCTTGAGAAGTTCTATGGCTTTTTTGCGCGCATCACGCATTGCAAGACCTGCCAATGGCCCCGTTTCAGGTGTCCACTTGCCGTCAAAGCCAACCGCTTGTACAAAAGGTAGTTTATACGTCTTGTACCAGTAAATATCGGTCTGATCACCAAACGTGCAGCACATGACAAGGCCAGTACCTTTTGCAGGGTCAACTTTTTCGTCGGCCAAGATGCGCACTGGTTTTTCAAAAATTGGTGTTATTGCGAATCTATTAAGTAAATGCTTATAACGAATATCATCCGGATTAAAAAATACCGCCACGCAGGAAGGTAAGAGTTCAGGACGTGTCGTAGAGATAGTAAGCTTTTCGCCTTCTTCGGTAACAAAAACAAGATCATTGAATGTTGTTGTCACTTCTGCACTATCAAGTTCGGCCTGGGCAACCGACGTGCGGCACGTGGTGCAATAAAGTGATGGTTCTTGTTTGCGGTACACAAGCCCTTTGTTATAAAGATCGATAAAAGACTGCTGTGATATGCGGCGAACATCTGTGGATATTGTCGAATAGGTCTTAGTCCAGTCAATGGACAAGCCCATGCGACGCCATAAATCTTCGAATAATTTTTCGACCGTTGCCGTTTCACGCAAACAAAGATCTATAAACTCTGAGCGTTTCATGAGATGTGCACGGGTAGCATGCTTCTTTTCTACAAAGCGTTCCGTGGGTAGCCCATTGTCATCAAAACCCATGGGATAAAAAACGTGGTATCCGCGCATGCGTTTATAACGAGCTACAAGGTCGGCATGGGTGTAGGAAAAAATATGACCGATGTGTAATGAACCAGAAACGGTTGGTGGGGGTGTGTCGATGCTAAAAACTTTTGCCGGATCGGTTGGCACAAAATTGTACACTTTTTCTCGCGCCCACAACTCCTGAGCTAAAGCATCACACTTTTTATGATCGTATAGTTTTTCCATTTCCATAACGCAGCTCGTTTATTTACGTTTTCAATAAGAAATTTATTTTAATACCAAGTGCCAAAAGTATACCACATAATCGTTTTTTGGACGCCTGGCTGCTTTTATGCTATAAAGAAGGGCTTTTTTGGGAAGATTCATACGGGAAAATCACTATGAAAAACTACATGAAAAAAATTATCGCTGTCATTGGCCTGAGCCTCGGCCTCTCCACCACAACCCCGCCAACGCTTGTCGCGAATACCAAAGATAATATCGAACTGGTAACCGCATTGTTGCGTGGGTATGCCGCATATTCAGAATACGAGCTGCGGAATGATGCTTCACGAAGTGCGCATGCGAAGCGAGCGCTTATAGGTGCGGTAAGGGTTACTAACGATCTCTGTGCACTCAAAATTGATCGCTGCATTTCAATTGCCAATACTGCTCCGTTACTTCTGTTTGACACATGCAGTATCATAAAAAGTTTGTATAGCGTGTTCACAACAGATCAAAAAATCGCCCCACCAGATCAAGATACGTCTCAACCCAAAACACAAGCTGACAAAGTATTAAAATTGCCTGCCATTGGAGTATTGATTGAAGTATTGGGAGCAATTATACGAACTAGTCTCGTTTCAGAAGATGTCGATATACATGATTTGGGCGATATAATTTTATCGTACGCCCGTTATGGACAACTTTTTCTTGCCGCACCCAACGGATCAAAACTAGAAAAGCTCTGGTTCACACTCTTGATACTTGCTGCAATGGGGCTGATAGGGAAAGGATTTTTAGCTTGCTGTAAAGATTTGAATGATTGGCATACAAGCTGTCACCTTCTTCCAACTATGCTTGAGCAGTCGCGTAGCCAACACCAAGAACTGCTTCGACAACACCACCAGTTAGAACAAGAAGATATACAAGTACGCGAACACAATCTTCAGTTGCTCAACGAACAGGGCCAGTTACTGCAGCGACAGATACAACTATGGGAGCGATACCAATTTGCGCTGGATCAAATCAATCAGTTACAGCAACAACCCAATCAAGTTCCTGGTGCCCCTGTCGGCTAACGGGTAGCTGCAGGCACGGAAGAAGCAAGAAATTAAAATCATGGAACATGCAATGTCGCTTAAAAAAATCGCCCTTATTTGCTACCTGAGCCTTGGCCTCTCCACCGCAACCCCGCCACAACTTGCTGCAGGTACCCAAGATAATATCGAATTGGTAACGGCGCTTTTGCGGTTACCATGTGGCATTCTTGAATACGACTTACGCAATGATGATTCACGCAGTGCCTACCTAGCAAAAGCAGCTATTCATACTGTGCGGATGCTTAATGATTTTACTTCTTCAACAGATACCCCCGAAGGCCTTTGGGTTATCTATGATGCGATTAAAATTGCAAAAAATTTATACGCATTTGTAACCACAAAGTCACAGAATCACGCACCCAGCAAGAAAGCAACAATAGAAAAAAATGAGATATTGATAAGATGTATATTGCCAGCTATCGAGATGCTTGGTGCCGTTGCTCGAACAAAAAACATTGTTGCGCATCTTCCATTGGGTGGCAGGGTGTTAGCTAGCTTTGGTATTAGCTTATCCCGTCTTACACGACTCTATTTGTTGGAAACAAAAAATTTAGCAACACAAAAAATTATCATGAGGCTTCTGGTTGCACATGCCATTTGGTTTATTTATCTCATAAAAACCACACATACACTACACACAGATGGGACGTGCACAATCTGTATTGGTAACGTTACGAATCCACAAGCGCTTCCATGTGGGCATGTTTTTTGTTTTGATTGTTTAAAAGAATTAATGAAAAACTCTGTGAATTCCAAACCTCTTTGTCCAAACTGCCGAGCCCCATTCAATTCATTTGTCACAACCTAAGAGCTAAAATGGTTTATATGAAGAATGCACTTAAAAAATTGATAACGGTTTTTTGCTTGAGCCTCGGCCTCTCCACCACAACCCCGCCACAACTTGCCGCAACCACCAAAGATAATATCGAACTGGTAACCGCATTGTTGCGTGGTTATGCCGCATATTCAGAATACGAGCTGCGCAATGATACTTCACGAAGTGCACATGTAAAGCGTGCACTGATACATGCGGTAAGGGTTACTAACGATCTCTGTGCGCTCAAAATTGATCGCTGTATTTCAATTGCCAATACTGCTCCATTACTTCTGTTTGACACATGCAGTATCATAAAAAGTTTGTATAGCGTGTTCACAACAGATCAAAAAATCGTTCCACCAGATCAAGATATGTCTCAACCCAAAACACAAAAGGACAAAGATCTAAAAGTAGTCTGCGGCTTTTTACTTCCTGCCGCTGAAACACTGGGGGCGCTTATACGAACCAATCTCATTTCAGAAAATGTCGATGTACATGATTTTGGCGATATATTTTTATCGTACGCCCGTTATGAACAACTTGTTTTTGCCGCACCCAAAGGATCAAAACTAGAAAAGCTCTGGGGCACACTCTTTATACTTGCTGGAATAGGGCTGATAGTGAAACTAGTTTCAGTTTTCTATACAGGAGTGGTGGCACAAGAAAAAGCGTATAACAATCTACGACAAAGCTACTGGCAGCTTCAGATTGATGGGGATAGGTTGCTTGAGCAGTCGCGTAGCCAACACCAAGAACTGCTTCAACGACACCAACAATTACAACAAGGCGATATACAGGTACTCGAACACAATCTTCAGTTGCTCAACGAACGGAACCAGTTACTGCAGCAACAGGTACAATTACGGGAGCAGCACATACAATTAGCGGAGCAACACCAATTTGCGCTGGATCAACTCAATCAGTTACAACAACAACTCAATCAAGTTCCTGGGGCTCCTATAGGCTAACGGGTAGCCGTAGGCACGGAAGAAGCAAGAAATTAAAATCATGGAACATGTAATGTCTTTTAAAAAAATCGCCCTTATTTTCTACCTGAGCCTTGGCCTCTTCACCACAGCTCATCCCATCATCGCGGCCCCAGCAATAGACAATATGGACAAGATTGAATTTGTAACAGCCATAGCACTCCTCCCTTGTGGCATACTTGAGTACGACCTGCGTAACGACCCGTCATGTAGTGCACATATCAAAAAAGCTGTTATACACGCCATACGATTACTCAATGTGCTCTTGACCGATAACACAATGTTGCATAAGACAGTCAACTGGCCCGCATGTAAAGAAGCAGTTACCGGAACAACAGTGTGGCACCACCTTCTTGGTTGGGGTATTTACGATGCCGTCAAAGTGATCAACGAGCTACGTGCATGTAAAAAGCAGGTAGGGCAGGGCCATCCGTCTGCATTAGCTGCAAATGCAGAATTGCTAATCTCCGACGTTGGCGAATATGAAAATTTACGACGATTTATATTACCTACGGTTGAAATGATCTGTGCTCTTGCACGAACCAAATATTTCAGTCGACAAATGCCTGTCGGTAGCAACAAAATTGCCAGCATGGGTGTCAGCATGGCGCGTCTTGGCGAACTCTATTTTGAAGCAGCAAATAATTCGACGCAGCGAAAAATTATCGGCGGCCTTTTGGTGGCATGTGTGGTTGAGCTGCTGGTTAAGACCAACCGGCTTGTTGATGAAGCAGCACACCGTGAGCGAGAACGATTACAACGAGTGGCAGCGCAACAAGCAGTTGACGTGCGTGTTGCGGCTCTAGTAGAAGGGCAACGACAGCTCTTGGACCAACAGCAACAAGTTGAGCATGTGCGGCAAGAACAGCATAGGCAAAATTTGGCAACTGCGTTGTTGGAGCTTCAAGATCCCGCTCGTCAAGGCGATCTGCCTCCTGCAAATATCCAAAGGGATGAAGATAACACCTGTAAGATTTGTCATGAACAATACCAGCAACCGTATGCATTACGCAGTTGCGGGCATGCTTTTTGCCTTAATTGCATCGTCAGATGGCTTGAGGCTTCTAAGGACATGTGTCCACAATGTCACGTTCATACCGATTGTCGACTGTACCAAATAGACCGCTGAAAGATTTACCATGAAGCATGCACTTAAAAAATTAATAACGGTTTTCTGCTTAAGCATCAGCTTATCCACCACAACCCCGCCACAACTTGCCGCACGCACCAAAGACAACATCGAATTGGTAACGGCGCTTTTGCGTGGTTATGCCGCATATTCAGAATACGAGCTGCGGAATGATACCTCACGAAGTGCGCATGTAAAGCGTGTGCTGATACATGCAGTGAGGTTGATTAATGATGTCTGTGCGTGTTCTGCCGGTATAATCTCTTTATATGATGTCATTAAAATAGCAAAATACGTGCGCATTTCGATGTCCACCATCAAGCAAACGGACCAGAAAAGAGCTGGCACCACGAATGAAACAACAATAAGTAATAACGAGCGCGAAACTTTAAGAAGATTTGCATTGCCTGCCATCGAAATGCTGGGGGCTCTTTGCCGAACAAATGATATCGCTAGGCATCTCCCTTGGCGCAGCGGACCATGTGCATCTCTGGCTGTTGATATGTCCCGTTGTGTCCAAATTTATTTCGGAGCGCCGGAGAATTCGGCCGCTCGAAAAGTTGTTGCCTGTCTGCTGGCGTTATACATAATTCGCTTTGTTAGCACAATGGGTAAGTTAGCATCAATTAAGTTATTTCCTGGTGATCGATGCGCAATTTGCCTGGAAAGCTATGATCATCCGTGTGTTCTAGGCTGTGGCCATTTCCTCTGCGCTAACTGTTATGGCCGTCTTTTGGGATCCCATTTAGTCAAGAGAGGGTTCGGAAATCGCCCGACATGTCCAAACTGTCGAGTTGGCATCGATTTTGCTACTGCAGTCTAATTCTGAAAGTTTTTTATATGTTCAGCATTCAAAAAGTTACAGCGATTGTCTTCATAAGCCTCGGCCTCTCCACCACAACCCCGCCACAACTTGCCGCAACCACCAAAGATAATATCGAACTGGTAACCGCATTGTTGCGTGGTTATGCCGCATATTCAGAATACGAGCTGCGGAATGATACTTCACGAAGTGCGCATGTAAAGCGAGCGCTGATACACGCAGTAAGGTTGATTAACGATATCTGTGCGTGCAAACGTCTATACAATGCAATAATCGTCAGCGATCCTGTATTCGTATGCTACGATTCATTTCAAATCGCAAAGAATTTGCATGCATGCCTCAAGAACGCTCAACCACATGCAGCGCAAACAAGTCCGGAACCGATAATAGATGGCCATGAATATGAAAAGTTCCGACGCTTTGTATTACCAGCCATCGAAATGCTGGGAGCGCTTGCGCGAACCCGTTTAATTCTCTCTGGCGGCGAAGTCGTTTTCCTGGCGGATATTGCACGATATCTGCAGCGTATTTATGCAGCGCCAAAAAATTCTGCTCGGCTAAAAATTTGGGCGGCGTTTATGATGCTGCACAGACTCGTGAGTATCTTGAAACTTGTTACGCTTTCGGATCCCGACATGCTTGCTGATTGGCTAGATGATTGGCTAGAAGCGCCAGAAGCGCCACAAGCGCAAAATGTTTTTCAGGCGATGTTGGCGGATAATAGAGCACCTGCGGTGGCTATAAATGATTCATCTGACCAATGTTCAGTTTGTTACGATCATGGTAAATCTCATGCGTTAAATTGTGGCCATGCATTTTGCCATGGATGTCTTAGATCGTGGCTTGTTGGGCAGGCGAAAGACAGCTGTCCCCTTTGCAGAGCTCACGTTCAGTCAATTTACCGAATACCGCAATTTCAAGCATGCCAGTTGCTATAACCGGCTGCGAATTAGATTTGACATAACGTAGGTTGCGTTAGTGCTCGATACGTCGTGGCTTAATCCTTTGGACAGCACTTCACAAAAAAACTCTTTGTTTTTCAGTAAAAATTTAATCAGTATAATCTGATGATAAAGCGTCAGCTGAACATTTTTTAGAATAAAGGAGTTTTTTATGAATAACGAAAAATTACTTGAGCGGATTGCCATCGATCCAAAAATAATGATGGGAAAGCCAATTATTCGTGGAACGCGGCTTACTGTGCAACAGATATTAAAACTGCTTGCTGAAGGACTTACAACAGAGGAAATACTGCAGGAACATCCTTCGCTTAAGCGAGATGATATTTCGGCATGCCTTATTTTTGCAACAGAGACTTTAGAAAACACTTCGTTTATTCCTGCAACACTATAGGCATACTATGAAATTTCTTGTTGACGAATGTGTTGGGCAAGGCGTTGCCCATTGGCTTTGCTCACAAAATCACGACGCTTTATTTGTTGGATCAATCATGCAGGGTGCTACTGACAATGATGTTTTACAGAAAGCATACATCGACAATCGAATTCTTATTACGTGCGACAAAGATTTTGGAGATATGATATTCAGAACAGGCAAAAAACACTATGGCATTGTTCTTATTCGAATAATGCATGAAACCTTGCACTACAAAGTAGCCGCACTAAAATTGCTCATTCAACAACATTCAGAGCAATTGTTGCACAATTTCACCGTAGTAACCGACACTGCCATACGAATTATCAAGCTCAAGCATTAATGACACATGCAATAATGCGTAAATGTTTTTTTCTTAGGTTCCGTTGATTTTTTACGTCGTCCCCGCCTCCGCGCGGGGATCCAGGGCTTTCGTTTTAGCTTGCGATAATAAAAGTTTGATAGCGAAACCATATGTTTTTCTGGGTTCCCTCTTTCGAGGGAATGACCTTGTTGTCCTAAAAGTCAACAGAGCCTAGAGCCTGTGCGGAAATTATTTTTGTCTTAAAACATCGGTGTTCGTGCATATTGCTCGCATTTTGTGCTCACAAAATACTCCCGCCGTCGCCCCAACTCCGCCCCGCCTACGCCAAAGCTCCGTCGGGCAGGCAAGGCTATGGCGCGCAAGCACCACGAACGGGTGTTGATCTTTTATTAACGGATATTCGTATCTGCTATGTGGCACACGTTTGGTGTGAAAAGATAGAGAGACAAAGCTCTTTGTTTGTCCCCCAAGCCCTTAATCCTTTGGACAGCACTTCACAAAAAAACTCTTCACGTTATGAAGCACCTTGGTGACGACCGGAATGTTGAGCATGAGCAGGCCGTAATAAACAAGCAACGCTCCGGTGGTAAATAGAATGACGTGTATAATCATTTTGTACGCATACAACATGAAAATAACGCCGAGCGATGTGGCGAGAATGCCTTTGACTACTCTCATATTGGGCATGTTTTGACCGTCCATCAGAACTCCTTTCTCCTTTTTTTACAATTAATAGCACAAACCTACCAAGGTTGCGGTGCTCGTTGCAACAGTTTGCGTGCTTAGGGTGTTATAGATAGGCAAACGAGCGCACATTCTTTCAACTTCTCGTGCAATATCTTTTAAAAATTTGCTGTCAGTTCGATGGCGCAATGCGTCATCAATCCATACTGCTATGTGAGCAGCATCTTCTGTGGTACATCCGCGTGTGGTTATTGCTGGAGTTCCAACGCGAATACCACTGGTTACTGTTGGCGGCAGTGTGTCAAAAGGGATTGCGTTGCGATTAACAATAATGTTACACAGTCCCAAAACCTCTTCAGCTTCTTTGCCAACGATATCCCCTAAATGCTTGGCAGCGCGTAAATCAAGCAAGAACAGATGGGTATCAGTACCACCTGAAACAATGCGATAGCCCAAATCCTTAAATGTTTTAGCCATCGCCGAGGCATTGGCGATAATGTTATGCGCATATTCAGTAAACGATGGCTGTAATGCCTCATCAAATGCAACACCCTTTGCCGCGATAACATGCATAAGCGGGCCGCCCTGGCTTCCCGGCATGACCGCTTTATCAATGCGAGTTCCGAAGGCAGCCTTGCTGCAAATAATGCCCCCGCGTGGACCACGCAATGTTTTATGTGTTGTGCTACTGACGATATCTGCCCATGGCAAGGGACTTGGAATAACACCGGCAGCAACGAGTCCTGCTATATGCGCCATATCATAAAAAAAGAACGCGCCAACTTCTTTGGCGATACGGGCGATACGTTCGTAATCAATAAGACGCGAGTAGGCAGAGGTTCCAGCAACAATCATCTTAGGCTTATGCTCATGCGCAAGGTGTTCAATTGCTGCGTAATCAATAAGTTCGGTGGCCGGATCAACGCCATAAGGGATAAAATTATAAATTTTGCCTGAAAAATTAATCTTGTGCCCATGTGTCAAATGCCCGCCGGCACTCAGATTCATACCAAGTACCGTGTCCCCAGGATTGAGTAGTGCAAAGTAAGCGGCAAAATTGGCACTCGCTCCAGAGTGTGGCTGAACATTAAGATGCTCAGCATTAAAGAGTTTTTTACCTTGCGCTATGGCATACAGCTCAATTTCGTCAATAACGTTGCACCCACCATAGTAACGGTGTCCTGGATACCCTTCGGCGTATTTATTGGTAAGCACCGACCCCGTTGCGCGTAAAACATCGGTACTTGCATAGTTTTCTGAAGCAATAAGATTAATTGTCGACTCTTGTCGCTGCTTTTCTTTTTCTATGAGGGTGAAAATAGTGTTCTGCACAGTATCTCCTGGGTAAAAACATCTTTGATGTCATCTGTTCGTAGGTAGGTTGTGGAAAACCTTGAAGCAAAAAACCGTTTTAGTCTAGCATGAAGAATTAGTTGGGTAATTTGTTTATTCCAAGCGAAGGGGTTTCGTTCATGAAAAGAATAGTTTTCGTAGTCATTACCCTGTTTCTTGCCTGCCCATATCTTGGTGCCGGGCATGGCGGAGATGCATTTGCCGGTGGTCTTGCCGGCGGCGTGGTTGGTGGCCTTGTTGTCGGTGCTGCTTCACGCAGTGGCGATTCAGGCAGAGCTTCACGGGCAGAACAAGAAGCGCTACGCGCTCAAGATGATGCTGCGCGTGCCCAGGAAAAAACTGAACAGCTCCGACAAGATCAAGAACGACAACGCATCACGCAACTTGAGCGAGAGCTAGAGCGCCGTGATATTGAGCGAAAACTTGCCGAGGTAAATGCGAATAAGAGTAATAACACTTTTATTATTCTCGGCATTCTTGTGCTTATTCTTTTATTTGCGGTAATTGGTTTAAGTATGGTTGTTTTACGCAAAAAACCGTAAGGTTGTGACCAAAAGGAGGCGTTCGATGAAGAAAAGTATCGTAATCTCATGTGCATTAGGGGCACTGTTGGCACCTGGCTTTTGTCTGGGAGGCCATGGACATGGCGGACACCACGGTGGGCATCACGGTGGGCACCATGGCGGTGGCGATGGACTTGCCACTGGATTCGCAGTTGGGGCACTTACAGGAGTTGCCGTTGGCGCTGCAGCTAGCTCATCCAATGCTTCAGCTGAAGCAGACAGAGCTAATGCAGAAAGAAGACGAGCTGAAGACGAAGCGGCACGCACAGAAAAAGAGAATGCTGAATTGAGAGCAAAACTCAAAGCGGCAGAAAAAAACGACTAATTTTATCCGTTGCCTATCTCAGTAATTACTGTTTTAAGGAGATACTTTGATGAAGAAAAATTTAATAGCGGCCTGTGGCCTAGCAACGTTACTCGCCCCAAGCGTATGCTTCGCCGGTGGTGGTGACGCTTTTGTCGGCGGAATGGCTGGTGGCATGCTTGGCGGTGTTGTCGCTGGATCAATGAATAAGTCTGATTCATCAGACTCGTCAAACCGAGAGACTGAGCGACGCCTCAATCGCCTCGAAGCCGAAAAGGCACAAGCCGCTGAAGCAGAAAAAAACCGCCTTAAAGAAGAGAATGCTAAGTTGAAAGAACAGCTTCAAAAGGCAAAATTAAACAAATAACTTTGTCGTTATACGCCACATTATGGTACAAATGCCCGCACCCGCGGGCATTTTGATTTATTCACTGGTATAGTAGGAATAAGAAATTTGTGGGGTAAATATCGTACAACGCGTAATTTGGAGCCTTGTTATGCAGACATTTTTTGCACGTCTTTTTGCATTTTCAGCACTCACCATGACCCTGAGTGGGTGCATGGGACCAGACAAAATGCCACACAAACAAAATTTTGATGTATCCAGCGTTGCATTTGATGAAAACACCTTTCCTGTGGTTATTCTGGGCGGTGGCATCGCCGGTATGACTGCGGCTCTTTTTGTATCACAAGCAAAAATGCCCTGCATCATTCTGGAAGGCCCTAAGGTTGGCGGATCGTTATCCCAATCAGCCTCGGTGCGCAATTGGCCGGGAAGTATAGACAGCCCAGGCGCTCATATTGTCGGAGATCTCAAAAAACAAGTTCTTGCGCATAAAATTCCTATTGTTCAAGAAAAAGTTATAGGCATAGATTTTTCATGCTGGCCGCGCGAAATACGCACGCTGAATCTGAGTGATCCTACAAAAATTACGACCTGGCGCGCACTCAGCGTTATCATAGCAATGGGCAAAGAGCCACACTTTCTGGGGATACCAGGAGAATCTGGATCCATGAGCTATTGGGGCAAGGGCATTAGTAACTGTGCTCCTTGCGACGGATCACTTTATCAAAATAAAGATGTTGCGGTGGTCGGTGGTGGCGATGCTGCGATTGTTGAGGCATCATATCTTGCTGATATTGCTCGTACCGTGAGCATAATGGTACGCAAAGACCATTTCAAAGCACACGATGTGAAGGCTCAAGAGCGTGTTTTTTCGCGTCCCAATGTCAAAGTTCTTTTGAACACTGAAGTTAAAGCTGTTGAAGGCGATGGCCGTCACGTAACCCATGTTGCGCTTTTTGATAACAAAACAGAAAAAACATGGAAGATGCCGATAGATGGTGTTTTTCTTGCCATTGGCTCTGGGCCCAACACCATGCTCTTTCGTAATGTTCTTGAACTTGATGCGCAGGGTTTTGTTGTCCTAAAAAGCTATCAAGAGACCTCTGTGCCCGGTGTCTATGCCGCCGGTGACATTGCCAACCCACTTTTTGCGCAGGCAATAATTGCCTCGGGCGATGGGTGTAAAGCAGGACTTCAGGCTATTAAATTTATTAAAGAAACAGGGTTTGAGCTTTCAGACAAACCATCCGATTCAACAGTTTCAGCAACTCCGTCAGCACCAAAAGTGTCGTCGTTTACCGACATTACATCGTCTGAAGAATTTGATCGCCTTGTCACGCGCGCCAAAAAACCGGTGATCATTGATATCTATGCAACGTTGTGTATGTCATGCCAGCAACTGCTCCCCATTCTTGAGAACATTGCGCAAACGACGAGTACAGATATTTCATGGGTCAAACTCAATATGAGTTCAAAAACGTTTGACGGAAATCATCTTCTTGAGGGCATTGGCGGTGAACACATACACACCGTACCAACGTTGATCTTTGTTGCCCATGGGCGCGAGGTTGGCCGCCTCGTTGATCCGACCGATCAAACAATCATACGACAAAAAATTAATGAATTTTTTAATCTGTAGCGAGGCATAGTATGAAACATCTTTATGCTCCTTGGCGACAAAAATATGTTACGGGTATGTCCAGCAACGGAGGAAATAAAAAACTCACTAAAGATGAATGTGTTTTTTGCAAACAGCTTCAAGATAGTGATGATGATAAATATTTTATCATCAAACGATTTAAGCATAACGTTCTCATAATGAATCGGTATCCCTATAATGCCGGCCACCTCCTCATCTTGCCGCTTAAGCACCACGCAGATCTTGATGAACTTACTGCAAAAGAGCGTGCAGAAATGATGGAAGTTCTTACAACCGCCATACCAATCCTGGGCGCCGCACTTGGTGCCGAAGGCTTTAACGTTGGCATCAACCTTGGCATTGCAGGCGGCGGCGGCATTCCTTCTCATCTGCACATGCATCTTCTTCCTCGTTGGCGAGGAGATACCAATTTTCTTGAAACGCTCGGCCAAACCAAAGTTATTTCTTCAGATATTGTTCGCGTGTTTGAGGATTTAAAGACGCGTTTTGCAAAAGTTACGGTTTGAACGAGGCAGGATCATTTATAATTTTATTGTAGCTGCTTGTTATCAATACACACAGAGCTAGAACCAGTCTTAATAATTACCTGATTGCCAAGAGCAAGGCATGCTCCAAACTCAGGCGATTTTCGCACAAGGTCAAAATACGCATCACTGAACAATTTAATCTTGATTATTGGTGATGCGTCGGTGTGTTGTGCATCAATCCACACATTGTCTTTCAAATAGAATGTGCGTGCTCCAACCGTGCGAATTGTCTCTTTTGCTCCATACAAGGCATTAGTTTGGTCGCTCGTGTCGAACATCGTTGACCGTGACTTTTGTTGCTCTTTGGCGCGTGAAACAGAAGAGTATCCCGATTGGTCGCTGGAAGCAAAGCTCAGTGATTGGACGGTAAGATGCTTCATTGTATCGGCAAAAGATTTATTAGTGAACGTTTGCGCGTCTGCACCAACCAAGAATGATGTGTATTCGGTGATGATGCCATACATTCTGCTTAATGTGATGATTTCATCAACAATATTTTGTGCTTTTCCTTCAAGGACAACTTGGTCAACAAGATGTGCGATTTTTCTCTGTGCCCATATACGTGGCAAGAAGTCGTTGTGCGTATCCTGCGTAGCAAAATGAGAAGCAAAGATGTACTGCTTGTGGATGTTACTTTGTTCGCCCATGAGATTGAGCTGAACAGCGCCACCACGTGTGTACCGTCCCACGACAAGCAATTGAGAGCCATAAAAAAGATCGGGCAGAACCACGGGGTAGATCTCTTTGACGTGGGCGCCAGAAAATGCAAGTTCAAGATCGGTTAAGAAGGGGTTTGCTACTTTTAAATAAAACGATGAAACTTTTGATTCAATATTTTCCTGAGGTTCAATGTAATCGGATGTGCCTTTGTTATCCAATGAAATTTTATCAAGTAGTGTTGTATTGACGTCGTAACCAACGCCAAAAGAAAAAAGGCGCACATTGGTAGCGTTTGCGTGTTTAGTGTTCTTAATAATTTTGCTGATATCGCATTCGCCAGATGTTGGTTCTCCATCAGTTAAAAAGATAATTATATTGGGGTTGTTGCTGATGGGCAGTTGTTGTAACGCTTGCAAAAGCGCCTTGTTAATATCAGTACAACCGCGATCGTGTAGGGCATCAACGTAATTTTGTGCAGATTTAATATTTTTAGAGGTTGCTGCTACCAACTCGCTCTGATACATATCGATGGCGTCATCAAAACTGATGATATTAAAATGGTCATGCGGGTTGAGATTTGTTAGGCAAAAGTTTAAAGCCTGCTTTGCTTGTTGAATTTTTTCACCATACATACTGCCTGATCTGTCGACAACAAAAACAATGTTTTTAGGCACTATCTGGTGCGCTTTGTTGTGGCTACTCGTATCGACACTATGTGGTGACATCATGGCCAAGAAAAAGCCATCATCAGTACCATCTTTGTAGGTTACAACGTTAAAACCGATCTCATCCTGTGGCATTGTGTAATACAAAATAAAATCACGCAGAGGTCTTACATCTTTTTCTTCATACGAAGCTACGCAAGCGTTTTTGTCGAGTTGCTTAAGCGCAATTTTGTGAGTTGGACTATACACGTTAGTTATAGTTTGTGGGGCTTTGATAGTGACGGTCACTGAAACATCATCTAAAATTTTGGCTGAAAACTTTTCAGTTCCCAGCGTGTAGTGATATTTAATGGTGCCATTTTGCGCGGTGAGCAACTCTGTATATTCAATGTTTACTCTAATTTTCTGGCGAGCAGGAATGGAGCTGATATGAGCCTTGACCATGTCCCGTCCGATAAACTCAAGGAGCGCTGCGTCTTTATGCTTCTTTACCAGAGATTCATATTCAGCATGTGCCTCTTCTTTTGTCAAAACGTTTGTTGTTACTGATGTGCCGTTCACTCGTAAGGTGAAATTATGAATACATGCTTGCGCTGGAACAGGAAATATGTAGGTTCCTTCAAGCGCAACATCGTAGGGATTTTCAAAAACTTGATCAACGTTAGTTGTCGCAACCTGATGATCTATAGAGACGGCCACATGGTGGTAAGCGACGTTAAGGCGGGCTGGTTGTTCAAATATGATTGAAAGAGGGTCGATGATAATGAGCCCATCACCCAATAAGGTCAAAGGCGCGAATATAACGACTATTGCGGACAGCAGTATTGCCTGAAATTTTTTAAACACAAGATCTCCCCAGCGGTAGTGACGAATAAATTAATGACACGTTGAAAAACTATCAAAACCCACGGTTATATGCACTAGATTGTATTTTGCAGGGGATGCATAGGTGCGTCAAATGGGGTGGGCTGCGGGGCTATTTGATGCGAGTGCTTGATGCGGTGGCTGGCATGTTGAAGCCGCCGGCAGCTATTATGTGGCGTAAACTTTTTTTGTTGATAACATTATTTCTTTTAGCGCACAAAATTACATAACTAAGAGCCTGTACGGAAATTAATAGAATGCTTAAACCCCGTTCGTGTGCCTGCCTTGCCGAAGCTAGATTCGAGCGAAGGCGGGTAGCCACCACGGGCGAAGTCGGGACGAACGGAGATATTAGGCTATGTTGCCAAATAACATGCTCCTAAAGGCGTCTTAGAGCGTAGATAATATTCGTACAGGCTCTAAACTACGAAAGTTAATACCATGGCACAAGAAGATTTTATTCCAGAAGATGAATCCATTCAGGAAGTATCGCCGAGTAGTAAAAAGAATGAAATTTACGAAGCATACCAAACTCTTCTCAGCAAAGTTAAAGGTGTAAAACAGGAAGCCCATCATGCAGAAGTAAAACGCAAGCAAGATGTAGAGGTGGTAGAGGCAGCATCAACGATGACGTTAGATAAAATTATTAAAAATTTAGCCCAAGTTAAACTAAATATTGGTCAGGCAATTGATACCCTCGAACACTGTCTAACTGACGAATACCGTAAATTAAGCACTATGCAGGCAGCTATAAAAATTGAGGCTCATAACGTAGAAGAAATGCACGGTATTAAAGCGAATGCAGATAGCCTTTCAGCATTGCTTATGGCTCAAAAGGAATATAAACAAAAATTTGAAGATGAGATGAATGTTCAAAAGGCAGCATTTGAAGAGGAAATGGCTGATCTACGTGATGCATGGGAAAAAGAGCAAGAAAGTTACTCACAGAATAAAAAGGAACTTGACGCCAAAATTAAAAAAGATCGCACGAGAGAGGAAGAAGAATATACCTATAACCTTCAGCTTGAGCGGAAAAAAGACCAAGACGGTTATGATGCCCGCAAGGCACTAATGGAAAAAGAACTTGAAGAAAAGCGTGAAACAGTCCTGAGAGAACTGACTCAGCGTGAATTGGTTATCAAAAATCAGGAAGAAGAATTCAGATTACTCAAAAATCAGGTTGCCCAGTTTCCTATGGAGCTTGAGAAATCTGTTAAAGAAACAGAAAAACTGATCACCGAGAATCTTGAAAAACATTACAAACATTATATTGATCTCAATTCAAAAGAAATTGACGGTGAGAGAAAGCTGAACCAACAGATGATTATTGCATTGCAGGCAAAAATTAAAGACCAAGAGTCGTTTATCAAGCAATTAACACAACGGGCTGATGATGCGACAACTCAAGTGCAATCAATAGCGATTAAAGCATTAGAAGGCGCATCCAGTGTGCGATTTTATCCTGGACATGATAATGGGAAAAAACAAGCGCAAACAAATTAGCAGTTGATGGTAGTACAAAAAGCTCTATGACCAATGGAGAGATTAATGAAGGTTGACAAAATAGATTCAGGCAAAGAACTCCATATTATAGACTTTGATTTTGATGCTGAATCTAACTCTGAATTTGAAGACATATATAAAGGCGAGTTGTTGAGCATAGAATCTTCAATTATTCGAATTTACCGGCAACAACCTGGTCTCATTGATGGTGAAGTTTTGATTGCACTCGATGCTGTTATCCTTACTTTCAAAAGTTTAAATGGGGCGTTTAGCGAAAGACCATTTAGTTCATCTCTCCCTGCGCAAATGGTATACGAAGCAGTTAAAAAGGCCTGTGAAGAATTGCTTCAAGCGTTACCTGTTGTCAAGGACGGTGAGGCTCTTAAAAAAGATGAAATTTTAGCATGCTTAAAAAGAATACGTAGTTCTGTTCGCTATTGGAATAAAGAGATGGGTAGGCAGGGGTATCTGAACTTTGTAAGAAAATTTGTTTAGGTTTTAAAAGCCGTTGTTGAAAATGGAGAGGGGGAGATTCGAACTCCCGATCCCGGTCTCCCGAGATGGCGGTTTTCAAGACCGCTGCATTCAACCACTCTGCCACCTCTCCGTAGGGATATTTTATACGCTGCAAATCAACCTACGCTGGAGCTAGCTGCGGTGGACAGGGTTATGGCCCGCCATACGTAGCCAGGAGCGAAGCGAAGGCGAAGTATGGAGAGAGAGGGATTCGAACCCTCGATCCGGGTTCCCCCAGATACTCGCTTAGCAGGCGAGTGCTTTCGGCCACTCAGCCATCTCTCCGTAAAAAAGCTTCAA
>JBAZSL010000014.1:0-24356 GCA_041662445.1 Candidatus Babeliales bacterium | reverse complement strand
TTCAAAGAACTTGCGCCCAAGAGGATTCGAACCTCTAACCTTCAGATCCGTAGTCTGATGCTCTATCCAGTTGAGCTATGGGCGCATAACTTTTGAATCGTCATTAAGTTTAAAAGAGGTTTGATTATACCTCAGATTCCCGGATAGTATAAGAGACGCTGAATTATTTGTCTTCTTTTTTTCTTTTTTTAGCCACGGGGGTGCCAATGGCAGTTGTTCTTGAAATCAAAGTGATCCCTGGATCAGGCCGACAAGACCTCTTTCGCGACAAAACAGGGGTACTCAAATGCCACCTCAAAAACCCACCTGAAGATGGGAAAGCTAATGCAGAGCTCGTCAAAATGCTTGCAAAAAAAGCCGGGTTGGCATCAAATGCGGTACACATCATGCGCGGTGCAACATCGCGAAAGAAGCTCATCAAGATAGATACATTACAATCACCTGCAGACGTACTTCGTGATTTGGGGGTAGAAATTCAGACCTCCCTCGATAAACCGTAAGGCACCACATGCCACTATTTGCATGGAAGGGAATCGATCAAGCGGGCAATAACGTCAAGGGAACTTTATATGCCAACGCCGAACATCACCTTAAAGGGTTGCTTTTAGAGCAAAATATAGCCCTCTTGGATTGCCATCTTGTGAGTCGCTCAATAGCTCTTTTTCGAAAACAACCCACCATTAGTTCTGACTCTCTGTGTACGCTCTTCGAACGTCTCGCATTGCTTCTTACCAGTGGTGTTGAACTGGTTGTTGCATTACGAGTTATAGAAAATACTACCGATGATAAATCTCTTGGAACAGTAATCGCACATCTGAGAACAACCGTAGAAAATGGTTACACGCTTCATCAAGCCATGCAAACCCAACCGACACTATTCACTACTTTTATTGTGCAACTTATTGCAGCAGGAGAAAGTACGGGCAAACTCGGTCGGGTGCTTGAAAATCTTGCCGATCATCTCCATCATCGACAAGAAATCCGCAGCCAACTCAAACAGGCGGCTTTTGCCCCAACCATTACGTTTGTTTTTGCAGCCTGTTTGGTTATCGGAATGATTGTGCTGGTATTTCCTTATTTTGAATCACTGTATCAATCACTGGGAACACAAATTCCACCAGCCACGCGACGACTTTTGTACGTCAGTCATTTCGTACGGTCATGGTATGGAATCACAACGCTTGTCATAATCACCACGACATGTATCGCTGGATGGTCATTTGTTAGAACAGGTTGGCTTAAAAAAATTTTTGATTGCATTACCCCTCGGATGTACGTGGTAGCGCCACTGGTTGTTAGCAACAACGTTCTTGCTTTTGTACAAACAATTTTGCTGTATCTATCATCGGGATTATCGTTAAGCACGGCGCTCGAACAAGCGCAACAAACGGTTCCTAACGATGCTTTTAAAGATGATCTAAAGGTTCTTCTCAACGATATCACTCGAGGAAAAAGCTTTAGTCAGGCACTGGCTGAAAATAACTCACGATTTATTGATGAGCAGTTGGTAACTATTGTTCACGTTGGCGAATCATCCGGTACGCTTGAGCAAACACTGTCAACACTGCAAGCGCATATAAAGCAGGATCTATCAGCACGCCTCACTATGTTCTCAAATCTTATGGCCCCTCTACTGATGATCATTTTAGGAGGCATTGTCGGCGGTATTATGGTTCTGCTGTATATACCGGTATTTAATTTGAGTTCTTTTTTCCAACATTAGGCCGTGTAAAAATCACATCTCGACAGCGGTTACAACTCCATGAATTTTTTCAAACGGAAGTTTGTAGAACTGCACAAAAGTTGGGGTGATGTGTTTGATGAATGCAAAGATTTTCCAGATAATTTTGCTCGTCACAATCTCGTCAACACCATAGAAAATTACAGCAGGATCGATACCAGCGTTGCGCAGAATTTTTTCAATATCCAATACTTCCATGTATCCCATGTGAACTTCAAAAATACGGAGACCAGGCGCTAGATTTCCTTTGAAAAATCCGATTACTCCAAAGGGATCATCGCGCGTTACAACTGATATAAGAATATTATCTTCGTACACAATATTATTCTTAAACATTGTTTGCATAACGTACTGAGGCACCGTTGCCATATCACGTACAAAATACAACGCGGTTCCCTTGAGTTTCATGATGCTCTTGGCACGAGCTTCAAATTGTTCCAAAAATTCTTCAATCGCCAATGGTTGTTGGGCGCGCAACAATTTTCGTTGTCCGGTTGTATAAATAGCAATGAGCGCGAATGGGGAAATAGTAACGGCAATCGAAAACAGGCCGCGTTCTGGCAACTTAGTACAGTTCGACATAAAAAAAACGCTTACTACCAGCGTTACAAATGCAGACACGATTAATTTAAGAATGTTGCGACGTCTCCAGAAAATCCAGGTCATCATAATGCCGGTGATGGTCATGCAGCCACTTACGGCAAAGCCGTATGCCGTAGCCAGGGTGTTGGATTGCTTGAAAAGCATAATTATCATGAGTACTGAAAACATGAGAATCCAGTTAACAACACCGATGTACACCTGCGATCGCAATCTGTTTGATGTGTAATCAACTTTTAGCATAGGCATAATGTTGGTAGTGATCCCTTGATATACCACCGAAAATATCCCGCTGATCAATGATTGGGATGCAATAACCGTGGCAAATAATGTCAAAATAAGAAACGAAATGTAAATGACCAGTGGCATATGGGCTCTAACCATTACAAAAAGTACCGAGAGCGACATCGATGAGGTTGGATTAAGCAGCAAGAAAGCAGCTTGCCCCAAATAGTTCAATATCAGCACCACAAACACAAAGTACCACGCACGGCGAATAGGGCGTCGTCCTAAGTGCCCCATATCGGCGTACAGCGCTTCACCACCAGTTGCACACAACATAACGCCCGAAAGTACAAAAAAGCCGGTCATCCCATTGTGTATCAAAAATTTGATTGCATAAAACGGGCTCAGTGCTTTGAGCACCGAGGGCGCTTGGACGATGCCATAAACACCAAAAAATCCAAGTGCGATAAACCAAATAAGCATTATCGGGCCGAAGGCGATCGAAATGCGCTCTGTGCCACGACGTTGAAAGACGAAAAGAAGAACGGTGATAGCGCATGCCATTAAAACGAGTGTATCGACGGCAATATTTTTGAAACCAGGAATGAGAACAATTCCTTCAACCGATGTCAGAATACTCATTGCCGGTGTAATGATACCATCGCCAAAAAAAAGCGAGATACCAACAAATGACAAAATCGTAACAAAAGCTATTTGTGTTGGTGATTTAAGCAATGGAACCAAAATTTCTTTAAGCACGATTGTGCCGCCTTCGCCCTTTTTGCCAAGGCTCATCGCGAGCCAGGCATATTCAAGAGCTACCAAAATAACCAGCGTCCAGAGAATAAGAGACACAACGCCGATAATGTTATCGACAGTTGGCGTAAGAAAAAAATTCATGAAGATACCGGAACCGAGGGTATAAAGTGGACTTGTGCCAATGTCGCCAAAAACGACCCCCAAAGATTTTATAATTTCTTTGGTGTTTATCCAAAGATCTCGTCGTGGCAACTGGAATTGTAAGCCATCATTATTCATAAAATCCTTCACATCACTGGATCTTTTCTGCGCTACATTAAGTACAATCTATGAACCATATTTTGTGGCACATAGTTTAATTCAAGCGTAGAATCACTAAAAACACAAGATTTGAGTGGCTTTGCCACTCTTTTTGACGTTACCTATTACATCGTCAACACGAAAGGCGTACTATGGCTTCTCTGCGCATAATACTGGTAGGCATGATAATGTTGGTGAATAGTACAACGGCATTCCTGTGTGCCATGCAATCAGATCCCACTGGCAACCAGATAATCCATCTACAAACCGAAGTTGGGATGAAAATACTTATAGATAGCTACCTACAAAAACTCGATGATGAGGCTCTTTACGAAAGTTTCGTTGGGTTAATCGACGATACGTGCAGCATCGAAATTCTGGAAGTACTTAAGCAGCCGTTCATTTTTTTTAAGACTATTTCAGGTGAATCATTATGGGGCCTGGCCGATAAGGCATTTCCTTGTTTGAATGGCGATATGAATACCCCGCGCCATGCAACGCTTCCACATCTCAACAAAGGAGTGTTTCACATAAAAGGGCTCCTCAATACGGCCGAAGCAACTTTCGTGGGCGATAATAATGTGAAACGGTCAACCGCAATTATACAGGAGATACTTTTTTGTATGGGTGCATCATGGCAGCCACATGACAATGAGGATGATTTTGATAGAGACCCAGCCAATTCCTTCATCACTGAGCTCAGAGAGATATACTGGGCTGCGCATATGCTTATTCTCAAGATCGATGACAGACTCAAATTTTTAAACCATGTAGCGTGGCGGCAGCGTCCACATAATGCCAAGCGTTGTAGGGTCTATGGCCCATTATCTAAGAGCTAAATCGCCGTCCAAGAAAATGTTTATATTGACATGAAAATCATCGGGCTGTACGCTACTCCTCATGTGTTTTCGTAACATTTTCGGATCACATAATCTAGTTGCCGGGATAGCTCAGGTGGTAGAGCAGTAGACTGAAAATCTATGTGTCGGCGGTTCAACTCCGCCTCCCGGCATTTACTTTCCGATCGCCCTGAGTGATTTGCGACCTGTCCACCGTAGCCTTGGCGAAGGTGGAAGCAAATAGTACAGAAGGGCCTATCTCTTCTTCTCAGCCTTTTAGAAAAAAAGACCTATACGAGCCTGCGCTCTAAGATTCCAAGGCTTGCAGTTGTTGGTGTAGACCAGCGGGGTAAAGAGCTCAACTGTTGTTACAATTGATCTCCCTAGCATCCTGCCAAGCGTAATATCAAGGGGAAGAAAGAAGCCCTTGTTGATAAAATCATACGAAATTCCAGAGACAGAATAGAGAGTGACAAAGGTTTTTTTTGTCAGCATTACCTGAAATGTTGGTTGGAAATTGAGGCGAGATATGTGGCTGTAGCCAGATTTCCCCGCATAATCAAAGTCATAAGACATTCCAAAAGTAAAAAAACTTCCGCGTGTAATTTCGGGCAACAAAATACTAAAACCAGCCATTGGCGAAAGTATATATTTTCCCAATCCATCACATTGGCGGTATGCTGTCGGCCATAGAAATTGCGCGCCAAACCAGTAGGCCAAGCGTTTGCTTTTATGGTATGTTGCGAACGCCTGCATGAAGATATCCGACAACGCGTATTGGTTCTGCTTATAACGCCTTCCACCACGCGCTGATGTTCCGCATATAAGGGGCACATCAATGCGAGTTTCAAGCTCCCATTTCTTTGATAATTTTCTTGGTTGGTCAGTACGAAAAATAAGCGCGTGACGTTCAGATTCGCGAGGAAATTTTACATATTGATAGCGAACATCAAAACGTCGAACAGGTTTCGTAATATTTTGTCCTGTATTGATTTCTCTACTGCCATTCGTGCCATTTTTCTGCCCACATAATCCAGTTACCTGCAAAAATAGCACGATTAACAGGCAGAAAAGCTTTTTATTTTGCTCATCAAACATCATGATTTATCCTATAATTTTCAAACGACAACAGTTGATAGGTAAAACTACAGTAGAAAAAATTTGCACAAGCATTGTCCACTTTCTCTTAAACACACCTCAAAAGTTTTGACTATGGAGCCTTATGTTTGATTTTCTTTCACAAAAAATTTCAGGAATACTTGGGTGGATTAACAACAAAGGCAAACTTACCGAAGACAATATCAAAGAAGCTCTCGGCACGATACGCACCGCACTGCTCGATGCAGACGTTCCGCTTGCCATTGTTGAATCGTTTCTTGAAGAAATCAGTAAAGAAGCACAAGGTAAAAAAGTAGCTTCTTCTCTGAATCCTGGTCAGCAATTTACAACACTTGTTTATCACAAGCTGGTTGATTTTTTAGGGGGCGCAAACTCTCTTGTTCCGACCTTTCAGATTCCCTCGGTAATCATGGTAATGGGCCTCCAGGGCTCCGGCAAGACCACTACCATTGCAAAGCTTGCTCACTCAATTATCAAACAGGCGGCTCAACGAGGAAAAAAACGTCGCATTCTTTTAGCCTCGGTTGACTTCTATCGCCCAGCTGCTATCGACCAACTAGAGGTTCTTGCACAACAAATCGGAGTGTCGTTTTATCGTTCGCATGCTGTACAAGTCGTTCAAGCAGCCGACGAAATCTATGATTATTTCACCAAGAATCAGTTTGACATGTTGTTTCTTGATACCGCCGGACGGCTCCATGTTGATACCGATATGATGGAGGAACTGCGCGCTCTTAATAAACGGTTAGCGCCCAAACACAAGTTGCTTGTGCTGGATGCAATGACCGGGCAAGAATCGCTCAACGTAGCTGCTGCTTTTGACCAAGCGATTGGTTTTGAAACAGCAATACTTGCCAAAATGGACAGTCAAACTCGCGGGGGCGCCGCATTCGCTTTCCGTTATGCCCTCAAAAAGCCTATCGCCTGGGTTGGTACAGGAGAACGAGTTGATGATCTTGAAGCCTTTATTCCTGAGCGCATTGCAACCCGTATTCTAGGAATGGGGGATATTCAAACCTTGGTTGAAAAGGCCCAAGAATCTATTGATCAGTCTCGTCAAGAAACTATGGCTCGTCGCCTCATGGAAGGCACGTTTACACTTAAAGATTTTTATGATCAGCTCGGCATGATTGATAAGCTCGGTTCGTTTGAAAAAATTAGTAAATACCTTCCCGGAGCAAATAACATCAGTCCAGAAATGGTTGAAAAAGGGCATAATGAAGCGCGCCAATTTAAGGCAGTTATTAGCTCAATGACCCCAAAAGAACGTATTTTACCCCAAATTCTTGATGGTTCGCGAAAAAAACGTATTGCCCTTGGAGCGGGTGTATCTGTTCAAGAAGTCAATCTATTACTGCAAAGATTTGAACAAAGCAGACAATTTGCTAAAATGTTTAGAAGATTCGGCAAAATAAAACACTAGATTTCGAATATCCAAAGGATTTGTTGCATGGCAGTCAGTATTCGCTTCAGCCGCATAGGAAAGAAAAATCGCCCTTACTGGCGTATTGTCGTTGTTGATTCACGCAAAAAACGTGATGGTGCATATCTTGATAATCTCGGCACTTATGACCCCCTCAAACATGTTGTTATTCAGTTTGAGAAAGAACGGCTCCAGGAGTGGGTCGGTAAAGGGGCTCAGTGTTCGCCAGCCATCACTAAAATGATCAAAGCTCACACAGCATAACGTAATCGCATGGCATTAATGGCATTACACATCTACAAGTACACATAGAGGAGAGTAAGCATGCTTAAGGATCTTGTAGAGTTTATCGTTAAAAGACTTGTTGATCGTCCGGATCAGGTTTCGGTTTCGGAAATAACTGGCGAGCAGTCGACTATTATAGAGCTGCGCGTCGCGCCAGAGGATCTTGGCAAAGTTATTGGCAAAGAGGGACGGACAGCCCGTTCTATAAGGACGTTAGTGAATGCAGCTGCGTCTAAAGGACATAAACGAGCTGTACTCGAAATCCTTGAATAATTAACCCGCCGTGCAACAAGATTCTAAAAACTATAGGCTGGTGTCATAGCCAGCCTATTTTGGTGAATATGAAGATATCGATACTAACCGTTTTCCCTGAACTACATGAAACATTTTTAAAAACGAGCATCATCGGTCGTGCATGCGAACGCGGTGTTGTTTCGATCCGCACTATGCGGCTTGCCGATTTTTGTGCGCCAAAAGAACGCATTGATGAACCAGTTGTTGGCCCAGGTGCAGGCATGATACTGAAGCCTGAGATCATTGAACGCGCCATTACCGCATGTGAACAGGATTGGGGACTAGGATATAAAATTTTCTTTTCACCCCAGGGCGTCAAGCTTACACAGCCGTATCTACGCGCTATGGCGGCAGAACTCATGGGGGTACCATCCCAACAAGATGGGCCCGCGGAATCTCCTGAATCACCAACGTCCCGCCATATCATCTTAATCTGTTCTCGCTATGAGGGCATCGATACACGTGTAGAAAAATTTTACGCTGATGCTGTTATTTCGATTGGTGACTATGTTGTTACCGGCGGAGACATTCCCGCACAGATTTTTTTAGAAGGGCTGTTACGTTTGTTGCCTGGCGTTGTGGGGAAACAGGAATCGGTTGAAGAAGAATCATTTTCCGGTGCTTTGCTCGACTATCCAGAATATGGTCTTCCCGTCGAATGGAAAGGCATACGTATTCCTGACGTCGTGCAGTCGGGTAATCATGCCGTCATCAAAAAATGGCGCATTCAACAGGCGCTTGATAAAACGCTTCGTCATCGCTTTGATTGGTTTGCGTCATCAGAGCCAACAGCAGAAGAATGCCAGCAGGCACTACAGTCTATCCCCAACCACTATGTTGCACTCATGCATACCCAGGTGAAGCTTAAAGATGGTACGGTCGGCACCACCTCAATCACGTCGATTGATTTGCACGACACTGCCCGTTCATGCGCCACCTATGGTATAAAAAACTTTTTTATGGTTACGCCGCTGGTCGACCAACAGGCAATCATTGCCACATTTCTTGATTTTTGGCGTTCCGATTTTGGCAAAAATTATAACCAAAGTCGGTATCATGCCGTCAGCAAAGTACAACCAGCGCTCGAGCTCAACGAAGTTATTGAGGCCATCACACAGATGGAAGGTAAAGCGCCATTAATTGTTGCGACATCAGGCAAACAGCATACGCATGCGCAGATGATTGATTTTGCAAGCCAGGGAACTGTGTGGCGGAACGACCGTCCGGTACTTCTACTCTTCGGCACCGGCCAAGGACTGGCAGATGATTTGATTGAAAAATGTGACTATCTTTTGGTACCCGTCAGCGGCATGACCGATTACAACCATCTCTCGGTTCGCTCGGCCATTGCGATTGTACTCGATCGTTGGCTCGGCTTGCATCCACACAACATGATGCACATACAAAGATAAGTCATTCATGTAGTAGGAGTTTAAGTATATGAATTCTCGACAAAATATTATTCTGAACGCGCTCGTTGCACTTTCACTGTCTTCAGTAGCTCTTACCATGAACCCAGAGTCCATACCTCTCACACCCAGCAAAGGAAGCATTAGCGCATACACCGACTATTTGTCGCAGGATCGAGCAGAACGTTTTAATGAGCAATTGCGATTATCAAGAACACTTGCAGACCTGTATAAAAAAGAGCTCATCATGCAAGATCTTAAAGACAGTATAGAAAATAATCTCATAAGAAGTTTTCTTGTCGATATTCGGATGGCAATAAAAGATCATGACGTTGATAATTTCAAATTTATTTTAAATATTACACCTGAAGAGCTTTTGTACTGCATCTTTACTCAAGTTGTGGCCTGTCGTATGCCGGCATTATTTGGTGATAGCGCATCGTATACAATAGTCTGTCCGGTATCCAACGTACCGTCTGAAGCAACAGAGCAATTATCCTTGTCATCGTATGCGATTGAATGTGGTTCCAAAGAGATAGGCCAACTGATTGAAGCTTTTATTGCGTACTTTCAAAATGAATATAATGTAGTGACGGCTACGCATTTCAGTAGCTCTCCCGCCCCAACCAAGTAATTCAATTTGGTGATTACACACCACACTTAATTCAAGCTGGAATTTATCATTGCCATAGCGTCAAAAATAGCGCGTTTGCGCTGCCTATCCTGATCTTGTAGGGTGATTAAGTCGCTTTAAAGATCTCATAATTCTGGAGGTTATTTGTATGAAAAAAATTATAACAACACTATGTCTCTTGCTCGCTGCTTACAGCACGACACGCGTTATGCCTGCCATGCGTTATGCACCGGTAAACGTGCATGACAATGCCGCTTTGATATGTGCCAGTGAACAAGGGAAAGTCGCTGAAGTACAACGGCTTATTGGCGCCAAGATCGATCTCAACCATAAAGATTGTTACGGTAACACGGCGATGATGTATGCCGTTTGTCGAGGCTATACGAGCATCGTTAAGCAGCTTGCTGATGCCGGTGCTAACCCTAATCTCAAAGATAGGCACAATCGTACGGCTCTTATGTATGCAGCTCATAATGGACGCATCAAAGAAGCAAAGTTATTGGTTGATGCCAAAGCAGATCTTACGCTTAAGGACAAAACTGGTATGACTGCTGCTGACTATGCAAGCTTTCAGTGCCACCCAGAAATAGTAGAGGTGTTGAACACGCAAGATAAAAATGCTTTGATACGTGCAAGTGAACAAGGAAAAGTTGCTGAAGTACAGCGGCTTATTGGCGCCAAGATCGATCTTAACCATAAAGACTGTTGCGGTAACACGGCTCTGATGTACGCCGTTTGTCGAGGGCATACGAGCATCGTTAAGCAGCTTGCTGATGCCGGTGCTAACCCTAATCTCAAAGATAGGCACAATCGTACGGCGCTCATGTATGCAGCTCATAATGGACGCATCAAAGAAGCAAAATTATTGGTTGATGCCAAAGCTGATATGAGCCTGCGGGATAATGAAGGATGCACCGCCTTGATTCACGCGGCGCTTCAGAAACATGAAGATGTAGTTCGCATTCTGGCTGCAGCTGATCCAGATACTGTCGAGTGTGGAATTTGTAATGAAGAGGGTGGAGATTTTGCGGTTATTGCGCCGTGCCACCACCATTACCACCGCCACTGCCTTGATAACTGGAAGTCGCACGATGCCACCTGTCCAAAATGTCGTGGCAAGATTGAGAAGTATAGTGCCACAATACATCTTCCAGCTATTTCCGAAGACGAGGAATAAGGGGAGTGGGGTGGAACTAATTCAATTTGCAATTCACATATAGCACCAGCTCGCACCCGTTTGTGATACGCGTTAATGCGTTATAAACTGATAGAGGTCGTTTTTGGGGATTTCTATAGGACTAATTTTGGGGGGTTAACGTGAAAACGTTACGTATTCTTACAATCATCACATTTATTGCAGCGCTCACGCCACTTGGTGCTGCCATCGAACCGGGAACAGCTACACCATCAACTGACGCAACAACAACAGAAAAAAATATATCTTCTGAGCAATCACATGATGTCTACATCGAGGATTTTGCCTACCGCTACGGCAATGGCCACATCGAATATCAACACGACGGGAAAAATACCCTTATTTTGTATACCGATCCTGATATGACGTGTGTGGTACTTAAAGCACTTGGCGCGATTGGTGGAATGGGCGCTGGCATTGCAACTACTTGTTTGGCAGCATTTCCGGGTAACCTGGCGGGGCCTGCACTGATGGCTCTTGGCGTATATTTGGCCACAAATGCACATCAACATTACGCTGAACTTAAAGCGCACAAAGTACATTACATCACCCTCAATGCAGATGGACTTACGTTCTTTGATGAACGGCATCAATTTGCGTCTTTTACATGGGCTGATGTTGATCATATTGAAGTAACTTCAGAACAAAAAGTTAGCTACCATAGCTATCCCCTTTATGCATATCACCCATATTCCTGTCATTGCCATCGGTCCGATTGCTGTCAATGCAACGTCGGATGTGATGGTAGTTACCATCAATATGCAAGTACAACAGAAGTACAAACGAGAGTGGTCAAACACCTATCATTTTTTGACAAATACAACACGCGACTTTTTTCAATTTCGGATGATGACCATCATCTGCCAATCTCAATTGATCAGTTTCATGCCCTTGTAAAACGCTATCACCATATGGCAACTCAAAACGCTGGAGCACAATAATCATGATTACTACAAACAAAATTTACGCATTCACGTTTGTTGTATTATTTGCATCACTTGGCGCCGTTGAGCCAGGAGAAGTCACGCCACAAACGAGTATTGAAGGCGATAAGGCCCTTCAAGAAAGAGTGGCCCATTTTAAGCAGTTATCGCAGGAAGAGAAAAACGCTTTTGCAGCAGATGAAGCAGAATTGGGGAATGCCTCCGTTGTTCGCTCGCTTATTGCTGCTGGAGCAAATCCCGATTGCGTTTTAATTTCAGCCGCTTGGCATGGTCGTCAGAACATCGTTGAGTTAGCTCTTGATAAAGGTGCACATGTAGATGCAACTATAAATGGTGCGCTAACACCTGAATATTTTGGCTTCTTTACCCCTCTCATATATGCATCATTAAATGGCCATACAAATGTCGTCAAAACGCTTATCGAGCATCATGCCAATGCCCACTGCTTTTGGGCAATCTCCTATGCAGCTGGAAGAGGTCATGCTGAAATAGTCAAATTGTTGATCGATGCAAAAAATCCCTATCTCAATGATGCTTTAATTGCAGCTGCTGCAAGCGGCAAAACCGATGTGGTTAAGCTGCTTCTTGATGCTCAAGCTGATCCAAGCTATTGGAATGAGGGTATTAATGGCAGCAATGCATTGATTGATGCCGCCAAAGAGGGGCATAGCGAAGTCGTCAAGTTACTTCTCGATACGGGAAAAATGCATTCATGTTACATAGCTGATGCCCTCAAATGGGCGCATTTCAATGCACAAGCATCCGCGGATTGCCCAACAGAAAATGGTAACACAGAAATTATCAACTTACTCAAAGCTGCAGGAGCTCAATAACCATGATGTCTATAAATGAAACTTTCGCATTCACAGTTGTTGCATTATTTGCGTCACTTAGCGCTGCCATCGAACCGGGTGAAATTCCACCACCAGCTTTTGCTGAACAACCGCAAAATCCATATCTTGCGCTGTCAGAAAAAGAAAAAGACGCTGGACTCCTTGATGCCGTGTCGCAAGGCGATGTTGAAAAGGCTTGTTATTTTATTGAGGCAGGTGCTGATATAAATTTATCTGGTCGGAATCCATTGGCTTTAGCAGCCGCAAGAAATGATATTACTATGGCAAAAATGCTTCTTGATGCTGGTGCGTATGATTGTACCGATGCGCTAGTTCGGGCTGCTGAGGTAGGGGCGACACAGATTGTTGAAATGATCATCGATGCAGGAACTGGTCATAGTGAAGATTTTGATGAGGCACTAAAATTAGCACGTCAAAATGGACATAACGATACTGCACAAGTAATTATCGATACTCAAATCATATTCGACAAAGGCGGCTTGAGCCCCGAAAATTACCAAAAGTTGTTTCAGAAAGATATCAAGCACTACCGCCACATTCTACAAGCATCTGAGCGGGAAAAAGAAAAATTTCTTATTCAAGCAGTGCTCAACAATAATATCGAAGATGTAAAATTCCTTCTTGAAGTAGCAAAAGCAAACCCTAATGCCATCGGCACCTTCAAATCAAACAGCTTGTTTGTTAAAGATGGGGTTACTGCTACTGATGAATCACTTGCGCACGCTCCCGTCCTCATGCTGGCCGCCGAATGTGGCCGCACAGAAATCGTTCGGCTTCTCCTACAAGCACATGCCGATCCCAACATCCCAACACAGCTTACATCATTACCAGATTACACAACCACTGCGCTTATGGTCGCAATAGTCAGGCAAGATGCTGAAATAATCAAGATGCTCAAAGAAGCTGGCGCTCAAGAGAAGCTTTTTGTGGAAAGAATGTTGTACATGTCCTTGCCAATTCTTGTGTAAAAAGCAAACAGGCAATTAAGAAATCGTCTAAATACTTAAAGCCACAGGAGCCAAATAATCATGATAACAAAAAACTATACACTTGCTTTGATAACCATTATCGCTGCAACATCATCACTTGTAGCCATGGAACCGGGCGAAAAAGTTATAACACCTGATACCGTCATCGAATCTGGGGCACCAGTTGCAACGCCCCAAACAAATCCATATGTCTCATTGTCGCAAGAAGATAAAGACAAACTTCTTATTCAGGCGGTAAAAAATAACGATCTTGAAGATACAAAAGCTCTGCTCAATGCAGGCGCGAAGCCGGATGCTGAAGAAATTTCCCATAAGTGCGATGCTCGTAGGCACCACGCGATAAATAAGATAACTCCCATCCTTGTGTTTGCCATACGATCAAAAAACATTCCTATGGTCAAAGAACTTATCGACTGTGGGGCCAACATCAATACCAATATGATGGAATCAAAGGGAGATTGCTATTCTGCTACTGATTCACTTGAGATTACAGAGGTCATCAAACCGCTTCTCGTTCTCGCTATCGAATCCGGCAGTAGCGAACTTGTTCATCTCTTAATCGATCACAAAGTTAATCTTAACCAACGTTGTGTAAATATCGTCTGGCGCCAGGGTTCGTCAGTAGACGGTAAAATTGAAGGTTATAGCACGTCTTATGAAACACCGCTTTCAAGAGCTATCGAATTAGGCAACACAGAAATAGCCAAAATGCTCAAAGACGCCGGGGTAATAGAATATCCGCTTATGGACAATGTGCTGTATATGTCTATGCCACTCGTTGTATAGCAAACAAGCCCAATCAGCCCGTAATTTCGCATAAAAATTGCCATTTAGAGGCTTTGCTCTATACTTTGGCTTTGTTTACTAGAAAAAGTACTTTTTCGAATAAGGACGTCCATGAAAGCACGCAGCTTAACCCGCGAAACGATTCTCAATCTTGGAACTGACGATAAAAAAATTCCTGCATTTAAAGTCGGTGATATGGTCGAAGTTGGCCAGATTATCAAAGAAGGCGACAAAGAACGCGTACAGCCATTTAAAGGCGACGTAATCGCCATTCATCGTAACGGCATTGGTTCAACGTTCACCGTTCGTCGTATTGGCGCTAATGGCGTTGGTGTTGAAAGAATTTTTCCTTTTTATTCTCCTTCAATCAGCGAAATCAGCCTTGTCAGAATGGGTAAAGTACGTCGCGCAAAACTTTATTATCTTCGTGACCGTGTTGGTAAAGCCGCTCGCGTAGAAGAGAAAATGCAGGCAGCCGAAGCAACTCCTGCCAAATAATGATACGTTTACGCATTATACTTTGCGCCCTGTTGGGTGTGCTCTCTCTTGCTTCGTGTGGTAAACAATACGACCTTGCCAGTACACGCAAGGCGCGTGTTGAGCTTACGAAGCATTTCGATATTCCCGTTCCTCTTGATTTTAAACTCAAGACCACATCGAGCCGTGCGCTTCAGGATGGATACTCAGATTTCATGCGTTATAACGGGCCAATCACTCCCGATCAAGCCATTGCTTTCTACCTGCGTGAGATGGAACGATCTGGGTGGGATATTACCAATCTTTCAACAGCTCAAGAGGGCTTTTTATTTTGTTGCAAGCCGCGTAAGCAATGTGGCATACAAATTCAACCGGGGCCTGGTCACACGACGATATTGTGTCTTTTTATTACACAGAAGGTAGCGTCATGATACTTTGGTACCTTAAAGCGTTCGCGCTTATTCTTGCTGTTGTGGTCGTTTGTCCTTTTATTTTTATAGGTCTTGCGGCAACGTGTGGACGCTTTTGTGGGATTACTATCGCGCCAGATTCTTTCGTTGTCAGATGCGCTCAGCGTTTTAACCAACGTTTTACGCGATAGCGCATTTTTTCAAGCTTATTACGTGCATATTTATTCCCCAACAGTGCTAACCCCAGAAGAATAAGTAATACGCCCTGAATTGCTGGCAAGAAGAGGCCAACGACGCCGAGTATGAGTAAAAAGATCCCTATAACCGTACGGCCGCCATTGTTATAGATAGTTTTCAGAAATTTATACATTTCCTCTCCTTATTTCCTAAAAGCAAATTGCCAGAAAACACGAATTCTGTTATAAATTGAGCATATTGAATTTATTGGGAAGTCGTCTAGTGGCAGGACCCTGGATTCTGGATCCAGTTACAGAGGTTCGAATCCTCTCTTCCCAGCCACCTACGCCAAGGCTCCGGCGGCCAAGGCCCAAATCATTGAAGGTTTCTAGATAAAGATTGAAAAGTAAGGTTGACGTAGGTGCCCGCCGTAGCCACGTTGAAGACGGGGCGGAGGAGGGTTGAGTCATCATCCTAATCACTTTGTAATATTTATGTATTACGTTTATATCCTCAGATCGATACATCATCCGGATCAAAGGTACATTGGCTATACCAAAAATCTTAAACAACGTTTTGCCGATCATAACTATGGAGAATCTGTCCATACTGCAAAATATCGACCATGGCAAGTAGAGGCATATTTTGCATTTCGAGATGAATCTAAAGCCGCCGCATTCGAAATATATTTGAAATCAGGTTCAGGGCGAGAGTTTGCCAAAAAGCATTTCTAAAAGCGCCATCACGGTAAAAGCAATGCAAAATTTATCATAAGGATTTTGATGAAATCGCTCATTAAGTTTATCTTTTTATGCGCATCTGTCTTCCATGTGATCTTCTTATGCGGATGTAGTAATCAGCACGATACAGAAAAGCCAAATGATTTCCGCGGCAACTCAATTCAAACGAGTACAATCTTAGATCAAGGCGCTTCGCTTGAAGATCAACTAATTGATGTGATAAAGCACCCGAATGGCATCGGGGTTGTAGAGACAGAAGCAATAGTCAAACGATTATTGGCTCAAGGAGTAAATGTTAGCGCTATAGATGAAGCAACGATCACGGTTGCCATAGAATTTTTTAATCAAGGAACAATTACCATTTCACCGGCATCAGCTATGACATGGACAGAAGATGAACAAGAAGAAAATTATGCAGCCCGACGAAGCATTTTGTGGCATTTAATAGATGCTGGCACCTACTTTAACGATTGCGATGACGAATGGCTGGTTCGACAGATAGTTAAATCTGGAAATATTTTGTTTGTTGAGCTTTTGGTAAAAAAGGGTGTTGATTTGACCGAGTATAAAAACATTTTGTTGGATGCTGCAAATAGTGGAAATGAAGCCGTATTCAAATTGGTCTTTTCGTTAATTCCAACTGTTAATTGTCAGAATGAAGATGGCAATTCGGTATTGATGGAGGCGGCGGTTAGTCATTACGATTATGACGTACCAAGGAGTGAGGCGATTATTAAATTTCTCTTGGAACATGATGCAGATGTAAATCATAGGAATAAATATGGTGATAGCGCATTAACGTTTGCTGTGGAATGTGCTCATGAAAATATCGTAAGACTGTTATTACAAGGCGGAATAGATTTAGGTAAAGAACCGAAAACCCTGTTTCATAAAGCAGTTATTGGAAAGAATAAAAAAGTTATAAAGCTTTTACTCGATAAAGGTTTGAGCGTGAATGAAAGGGATGAAAATGGAGAAACTCCCTTGCATTGGGCTGCTGGGTCCAGGTCCTTCAAATGGAGCCAGTGGGCTGATCCTGCAATGATAAAATTTTTACTAAAAAATGGAGCTGAGATAAATGCGCAGGATAAATATGGGAACACTCCCTTAATAAGCCACATCTTAAATCTGTTTCATGAAGAAGATGTGTGCTTCGACACAATCCTTACACTGGCCCACTTTGGGGCAGATGTTTCAATAAAAAATAATTCAGGCAAGACTGCCAAGGATTATTTAACCAATGATCCTGATAAAATTGGTCGGCTGAATGTATTCAAGTCCCATGACATTTTGGATCATCCGAAAAAGAATGCTCATCTTGCATATGCACCAACGTTTAGTTCAATGATAAAATCGGATGGGTATCAGCGGTGCAGAAAGTGTAACCCTTGCTGCCATTATATGCGTAGAAATGATAATCATCTTTATATCTTTTTTAAACAGGATCTTAGCGATAAATTAGTAATTACAAGAGAAATATTCAAAGCTGATAATAATGTATCAATTTACTTTCCCCGTTTTTCAGAAATGAAAGATAAAGAGGCTGAAAATAAGCTCAATGAAAAGCTAAAAAAAACTTTCACTAACATGAAGCTTGCTCAACAAAGTAAAATTTCTGAAAAGGACCGTGAACAATATTACGGGTGCGATTTTGATTTATGGCAGATAAATAACCTCATAATAATTATGAGAAGGGAATTTACAATTTTTGACGAAGCCAAAGTTGGGCAAGATAAACAAAAAAGCTTTTTTATTGATGCAACAACCGGAAAATTCTATCAGGCACACGATCTTTTCAAAAAGGATGCCGACGTTGCTGACGTAATTTCACGCTTGATTCAAAGTAGCAACTGTTCCCCAATGCATAACCTTTTTGATAAAAAATTTCCTTTAAAAAATAACTTTATTATCACCCACGAAGGCCTTGAAATTTACCTGGACAGCAATAATGCGAGCCATTATGGGCAGCGTGTTTTTAAAATTAAGCACGAAGACATTGATGCCATCATTGAAAAGAACAATGATTTTTATAAATCATTCGCCAAGGCATGGCTCGAGTAGACTATACAGAGCTATTTAGCCTGCGACGCAAGAAGAGGAACAAAAATAACCTGACATTTCTGCCAAAGATTTTGAGTGGCACAGTACCAAGCATCAGAAAGATGCTGTAATGTTTTGCGTCTTGAGTACCAACAGCATCATCTCTTCTCTTATTCCTCTCCAATCCAAAGTTCCCTCCTTCGCCCTCGCGTTGCTCGTGGCTACGGCGAGGCAGGCGAAGTGTATCCACCATCTCCAGTTTTCGCTCAGGGGGTTACACTGAAAGAATTCTGAGCTACAACTGGCAAGCCAGCACCAGAAGGAAAATGAAGCGAAAATTGCTTGCTACGTCGTAGTTTTAACGAAGACGAGGTCCCGTCGTAGCTTTGTTTACCCACATGTAATACCCACCAAAGCGTAGACGGACAACCTGTCTGACAAAGCCAAGTAACTTGGGGCTCTATGTATCACGTCTATCTTCTTCTATCAATCAATCATCCTGAAGAAATCTACACTGGTTACACCACCAACATGAAACAACGACCTGTCACGCCGTAGCCTCGTGCGAAGGCGGATTGGCTGAGCACAATAGTGGTAAATCAATCTATGCATCAGCTTACAAGCCGTGGTATTTGGAAGTATGTGTAACGTTTAAAGAAAAAGAGAAAGCTATTGCGTTTGAGAAATATCTAAAGAGCTCTTCGGGGAGAGCGTTTGCCAAAAAACATTTTTGATTTTAGAAATAAAACAGCCCCAGCGTAACTGCTAGGGCTGTATGTTTCAACGTTTAAGTATGTATTCAATCAACTAATTCTTCTTTCGATTCCATTTTTTCAGTTTTTTGGATCAAATTTTTTTTATGAAGTTTAAAATCTAAAAATCGCTCGGCTATTTCAATAGGAACTTCTAATTGTCTATCGAAGTAATGATCCATCAATGCCTGTATACATGCTTCATCACCCCGTCCAAATACTTTATCCACCGCATTAGAACCCCATTGTTCACAGAGGAATGGATCCGCATCTGCATCCAAAAGTATTTTCATGCAATCTGCATGTCCTTTATCAGCAGCAGCATACAACGCTGTGCGAAAAGTAACTGAATTGTAGTAATTCACCATGGCTTTTGCATCAACAAGTTTTTTTAAACACTTTGCATGCCCAAAAGCAGCTGCCAGGTATGCCGCTGTATTTCCTGATATATTAACGGCATCAACTTTAACGCCAGCTTTAATAAAGATATCCATACATTGTGCGCTACCGCAAACAGCCGCTCTGTGCAAAAATGTACCGTTACTTGCATCAATTGCAAGGGCGTTTGCGCCTTCGGCTAAGAGTCTTGTGACTTCCTTAGCGTTATCATGATCCACTGCTGATTCAAGTTGTTCATCGAGGTCAACACCCATTGCGTTCAATGAGATTTCAACAGATAAACCAGCTATTACCACTAAGCAGCTTCTTAAGAATTTCCCATAATGCATAAAATCTCCTAACAATAAAATTACAAGCCACATATTTAATAATTAAGAAAACATATTTTAAGAGCTCTGAGCTTTAGTAATTAAAGAAAGCGCTGTCAATTTTTTTATCATAATGAACATCTATCGGCTATTTTATCAATTAATTTCTGGCACCAACAGCATCACCTCTTCTCTTATCCCCCTCCAATCAAAAGTTCTAAGTATGCCTACCATCCCCAGCCATACTTCGCTGCTACGCAGCTACGTATGGCTGTCGCCAGCAAAATGACTTTATTCAAGAAAAAGTAACAAAACGTTATGCGAAGTAGGGTTGAGTCCTTTTATGTACTACGTTTATCTTCTTAAATCATTAAAAAATCCCACTAAAACTTATATTGGTTTTACCACAAATCTTCAGCAGCGCATGAAACAGCACAACTCTGACGCCCCTATAAAAACGGCACACACCGCTGATTTTAGACCTTGGAAATTAGTCACCTTTATCGGGTTTGGCGATGAGATCAAGGCTCGTGATTTTGAGAAATATTTGAAAGTTGGGTCCGGCCATGCCTTTGCAAAAAGACACTTGTGGTAGCTTTAGAAATATCCGCTCTATGCGGCCCTACGTAGCACCGATCTGTCCTACGAAGCTCAAAGAGCGTAGTAGGAAGGCGCGAAGTAGGGTTGAAATCAGGTTCGGGGCGAGAGTTTGCCAGAAAGCATTTCTGCGTTAGGACCATAAGTTTTTAGCCTATGGTCACAATTTCACCAGAATGTTTTCAGCGCTTTTTACGCCACAGTTTCTTAACGAACATAATAATTTCCCTGGCCATCCAAAATATACCTACCTCACTAACAACTTTCTCTTTAAATCGCTTACGTTGTCGCTTCGACATCTTCTTATGTTGACGGCAGCCATAATAAATCGCGACGGTTAGTATTACGATACCAACTATCATCATAATCAGGGCTTGCTTTGGCGTAATATCTCCTGCATCCGCCAGAAGCCACTCTATAAATCTACGCTCATATTGTTCGAATGGGTCGAAGCAACGAAGTACAGTTGGCTTTAGAAAATCAATCATCATGCTGTACATATCGTAATGTTAATTAAATACAAGGAATGAGCTCACCGATAAATTGACCGATATCTCCAACAGCGTCGACTGCGGCAACCATTGGATTCATCAGTGCTTTAGCGCTTTTTACGTCGTATTTTATTGACAATATAGTTCTTAATTTCTCGGATAACCCAGATAAATATCGCAACAGAATGAAGATGAATAGTATGTCGATCCTCGTACGATGATTTCTTTCGAGGACGATAAATTCCATAACAGATGACAATAGTTGCAAATATCATGCCTCCTACAATTAAAATAACTGCCTGTTGAGGCGTTATATCCCCAGCATCTGCTAAAAGCCATTCGAAGAATCGTTGTCCAAGCCTATTTAGGGGACCGTGATGAGTCCAAACCATAGGTTGTAAGAAATTAATTATCATCATACGTCTTAATTAAGTCCTATAAACAAACTAGAGCCATGGTATATATTCTGCTCCTAACTGAGCTAAATCAGCCACAGCATCAATACCTGCTACAAGTGGATTAATGAGCGCTTTACCTGCGGTTTTCGTGGCAAGTTTTGAAGCCTCTAATCCAGCTTTATTAACAGCAATAGCACCTTGCGCAGCTCCTGCAGCATCGTTTATCTTTGAAGCTGCGTTAACCGCGGAACCAAGAGCTTTAACTCCATTAAGTTGTGTTACCAGATTACGTGCTTTATTAAGAGCTTCAGTTGCATCCTTAAGCTTCTTGAGGGTTTCTACCGTTTTTCCTGCTTTCTTATACTTCTCAACTGCTTCTTCCGCCTTTTGAGCAGCCTTCATAGCTTTATGAAGATTCTTCATTTTAGATACGGTATCTAACGCTTTAACTCCTTTATCGATACCAAATGACGTAGCAGTAGTAACTGCGGTAGCAACAATTCCCCAGCCAAGCGCTGCCCACCCAACAGGACCACAAGCTACTGATACGATTCCATAGCCGACAGTTTTTACTGCAACTCCAGTTATAAAACCAAATATCTTACCACCGCCAGGACCACGCATGTAAAAGCGAATAACATATTCGCCATTTTCATCCATGCCGACAACGATATAACCCTGAGCATGTACCTCATAATGAGCTACGGTTTCATCCGTTTCAAGGTCAGTACCTGTCAATTCAAAGTAACAAGGTCCCAGTACCTTAAGAAGATCTTCGTTTTCGATATAACGAATGTTCTGGTCAACATTGCAATCTTCCACCTGGATCTGACATCCATCGTTATCAATAACCATCCAGCCATTATCATCATCGTGCAAAACTTGAACATGGCCAAGACGATACGAATTATGTACCGAATCCTCAGGCACCTGCCAGAACGTTGCTGAAAGGTTAAGTGATACCACACAAAGTGAGAGTAAGAGCATTTTTAGAGAACGTACGGATAGATTCTTCACAGATTTCCTTTTTATTTCTGATGCGTTGTAACAACGTGATAAGTTACTGTATTTATCCTAAAGATACGGCGTTGTTGCAAAGTTTTGTTTTGCATAGATGAACAACATCAAGTCTTCCCGTATATTTTTCCAATCCAAAGTTCCCTCCTTCGCCCTCGCGTTGCTCATGGCTTCGGCGAACAGGCGAAGTATACCCCTTCCTACGCTTTTCGTAGCTTCGCAGGGCAGGCCGCTATCTCCAGGCTTCGTTACAGCTCGAGCATCGAGGCGTTTGGCTAGCGTATTTTTTTGTACAATTCATCGCAGCCAAGGCGTTGTACAAATTGGTAATTATGAGCAGTTAAGTAATTATAGATTCTTTTGTCTTCGTGATAGTTAACTTCAATGGTGATGACATCGATGTCTATTTTTTTAAGATCTATTAAGGACAAAATATCAAATTCGCCGCCTTCTGTATCGATACTGAGAAAATCAATATGAGATACATTAAATTTTTCAAAGATTGTTTGCGGCGTGACGCAGTCAACTTCGAAATACTTGATTTGTCCGCCTTTTGATTGAATGAGATTCATATGACGAGGGTCGTATTTTATTGCTAACCCACTCAGCATTTGAGTTTCAACATTAGGAGAGATTACTTCTGCAAATTTAGCTTTCCCACTAAAATTACTTACACAGCCTTGAAGACAGATGCAAGTGCGATTCTTTTGTAATTGATTAAAAACAGAGGGGAGCGGTTCTACGCAAATGCCTTTCCAGCCAAGTTCATGCTCAAAAAAATAGGTGTTACTCAAAGTTATTCCGTCATGCGCTCCTATATCGAGAAAAATACCTGCTTGTTTATTGTGGAAAAAATGTTCATTAACATATTGGTCCTGACCGAACTGGCTTTTGTAGGCAGTATTTTTTCTCTTTGATCCCTTTGCAAGTAGTACTCCAGCGCATAAAAAGATAAGACAAATTATTTTGCCGACATTAAGAAAGAAACCATTGCTTGTTGTAGCCACGAAACTCACCTTTCTCCTTATCATACTGATCATTCGGTAACATCTTGGTCCATAATAACTCATGAAAGCAATATACCCATGCCCACCGACTTTTGCATTGTGCTCAGCGCCTTTATTTTGGGTTTATTGAAGAAACAAAGGACTCAGCTTTTGAAAGATGCCTAAAATCTTCGTCTGGTAGCCTGTCACGCCAAAGCCACCTCTGGGCACTGTAGCCAAGCAGACGAAGCCACTCCGCCTTCGCCCCAACTTCGCCAAGGCTCCGATGGGCAGGCAAGGCTACTGCGGACAGGCTGGGCGAAGGCAGGACGAACGGTTAGGTGCAAATTTCAACAGTTATTCTCGGGAAATGGTATTAGGAAGTGGTTATGCATTTTTCTGATTCTGGTTTTGGCGTTACGTTAATGCTAAAATGCTGGGAATGCGTTTACTGTAATACAAAAACATATATAAAGGGGACCAAATGATTTCACAAGAAACGATTCAAGAGGCCGTGCGGCGGCTCATTAAAGCCTATGATCCGTTAGAGGTATATCTTTTTGGTTCGTATGCATGGGGCCATCCTAATGAAGATGACGATCTCAATCTTTTACTCATAATTGAATCATCAGACGAGAAGGTCTACGAAAGAGGGGACCTCGCATTTGATACATTACTGAGTTTAAAAATACCCAAAAATGTAATTGTTTTTACGAAAAAAGAGTTCGATACATTATCACAAGATGCAACATCATTAACCCATGAAGTAAAGACAAAGGGAAAGAGGCTGTATGCCAGGGGTTAATGATTGGCTCAAAAAAGCATCAAGCGATCTGAAAGCCTCTAAAAAATTATCCGACGACAATGAGACACTTGATTGTTCAGTATTTCATACGCACCAATGTGCAGAAAAGGCTCTTAAGGCTTTTATTGTCTCTATTCAACAAGCAATTCCAAAAACACACGACCTTGGGTTTTTGTTAGTGCGTTGCGCAGAACTTGATCCTGGATTCATGTTGCTTATGGATGAGAGCAAGGTCTTAGATGCTTACGCAGGACTTTGACCTAGCAAAGTTTTCATAGATTTCAATTGACAAACGCCCACACGATGTGTCTTCTTTTTGAAGACTAAATTTCAAAAAAAGGAGACTCTCATGCAGGCGTTATT
>JBAZSL010000013.1:0-49802 GCA_041662445.1 Candidatus Babeliales bacterium | reverse complement strand
TTCAACAAACTTAAAAATTTTAGAAAATTGGCTACACGATATGAAAAACTGCAGAAAAATTTCGAAGCTCTTATTTGTTTGGCATGCTCGTTTTTGTGGTTAATTTAAATGTCGATACGTCCTAGGACACTTATTGACGTCCGAGCTTGTCCTAGCTATTGTCCTAGTAGGTTATAATGGTGTCTCAGTCTATATTCCCATTTGTACGAAGAGAGAATTTGATATGATGAAGATAACAAAAGCGTTGATTCTGGTTGTTGGCGCCTTGGCAACTTCTCCAATGCTTTTCGCAATGAAAAAAGCTATCGTTCTCGACTCTTGTCCATATCCGAAAATGGCTGGCGAAACTGCATTAGTGCAGGGTACGGTACAGGAAGTTTTCGGTATAGAGAATTTTTGGGATTCTGAAAAAGCACTTAGAATAATGCCCTTAGTTAAGTACACGCTTGCATTACCACCTGAACTTCTTGGTGATAACGGCATTATCTACTATGCGAAAGTTGGGGGGCTTGAGTATTGTTTCCATGAATCATGGCTCAAGATGATACCGGATGAGGACGAATATGCTGAAGAAAAAGAAGTAAAATAATAGCGCTGAAATAACCCGTCCCTCTGCCCATTGCTGATTTTGATTGTCTCCATAAATAAATTACCGCTTGATCATAGTTTTTTATGAAAATTAGCTACTATATGTCATGATTTTCATAAACACCATCAAATGGCTTTGAGGATTGCTGCAATATCTTGATCTGGCTGGCTTCCCTCCTGTGCCCACATAAGCGCCGTCCTACCCTCGTTATCCTTGATATTAACATGAGCGCCTTTATCAAGCAGGCGTTGCACGATGTGTTTTTGCCCAAACTGCGCTGCCCACATGAGAGCAGTGCGTCCAAATCCATCTTGGAGGTTTACATTGGCATTTTTGTTAATAATCATCTCTGCAACCTCTATATGTTCTTGCTCGGTTGCATTTATTAAAGCGGTTTGCCCTGCATTTTCTTGCGCATTAATATCAGCATCTTTTTCAAGCAGAAGCTTTACAATATCGGTATGTCCGTTTTCTGCAGCACATATGAGAGCTGTTTTCCCGTCATGATCTTTTGCCTCTACATGAGCGCCTTTTTTGAGAAGCAGCTCTACGCTAAGAGTGAGTCCATTTGTTGAGGCTGCTATGAGAGGGCTAATTGTGCATTCGATGTTTACATGAGCGCCATGATCAATAAGGGATGTTGCTATTTTTTCGTGTTTGCGCAGAAGCGTTCGCACAAGTGCAGTGGATCCATCGATGGCTTGCGCATTAACTTCGGCTCCATGAGCGAGTAAAAGATTCACTATATTGGAGTATCCGCATTCAGCTGCCTTCATAAGGGCGGTGTAATTATCATTATCATGGGTATGCATGTCAGCGCCATGTGCGATGAGAAGTTTGACAACCTCGATTGGCTCATCATCTCCATATGCGCATGCAAAGGCAAACATAAGAGCTGTTTCACCCGCATTATTTTTAGCATTAACCTGTGCGCCTCTGCCAAGTAAGCGTTCTAGAATTTCTGTAGTGGGTAATTGCGCAGCAACCATCAACGCCGTCATCCCATGATTATCAAGTTTGGCGTTAACATCGAAGTTTTGATCATGACTGATTTCTTCAATATATCGTGGCATTGTAATAAATTCGCCAGATTCCAATTTGTGTTTGATTTCGGTTGGGCTAAGGTGAAGTAATAGTGGTTGCTCTATGTTTGTATCACTGGCATACATTGACGAGAGCATTAATAGGAAAGATGTAATAACGTAATATTGCTTGACCATCATAATTATTCCCATCAAGAAACGATAAAAAATACGCCGCTGTCCTTATACCACAAAACAGTACTTTTCGTTAGTGTTGAATTTTCGTGTCACAAGTGGAACAAAATGTGTTGCGGCATACACTAAAATTACCCAACTCTTGCACCACCACCCACCCTTCAGATTAACTCTTGTGCATACGGTCCTTAAGTGGTAATGGATCGCGGTTGTTACGGAGAGGAGATTGTGATGAGAATCTGTAAAGGCCTGTTGGCCCTTGTCGCCTGCGGCTGCATGGTGGGTAGTTTGTGGGGGATGTTTAGTAAGCAACGGAGAGAAAGAGAAAAAAAATGGCCATTACTCGTGGCAGTTGAAAAAGGTAGTCTTGATAAGGTCAAGCAGGCTCTTAAAGAAAATTGGATATTGATTAACCAGCAAGATCAGGGCCTTTCAGCAATAAAGATTGCTGCACGTAAGGGTGATTTAAAGATTGTAAAGTTTTTACTTGCACGAGGAGCAGATGTTTGTGCTGGAGATGGTGATTATCCATCTGTTTTGATGCATGCTATTCCTCCAAAAACAGATAAACGTGGAATTACACAGCGAAGCAATCAGGTGGATATTATAAATGCATTAATTGGAAAGGGGGCAGATGTTAATGCGGTATATGCTGAAGAAGGAACTACCCCTTTAACCGATGCTGCCCAATATGGTAGCGCTGGCGTCGTAAAAATATTATGTGATCATGGTGCGAATGTTAATGCTCAAGTGAGGTCCTCAGAAAATGAAGGCGATACCCCATTAATGTTGGCGATCAATTCTGCACAACGAGATGGCATTATTGAGGTGGTAGAAGAATTGCTTGCGAGCGAAAAAATTAATCTTGAAATTAAAAATGCGCGAGGATATACAGCTTTGGATGTTGCCTTAATTCATGGCGGTTATGAAGGAAATGCCGAAATTGCAAAAATGTTGCTTGATAAGGGGGTTGTATTTGATAAAGAAACATTGGTCCGTGCAGCTCGCGTGTTAAATACAAAAGCGCTTGCAGTTTTACTTGATGGTTTCGCTAAAAAAACAGTAGAAGAACAAAAAACAGCAATTGAGTATGCACTTTCTCAAACATCAGAATTTTATGAAGATGCGCGCAAGCTTCTTTCTGCTGCGCTCGAAAAATTAAATTTTAACTAGCGAAGAATGATCGTCTAATTCACAGATGCCATCCTGGGAGGGAGTACAAGGCGGTTAGAAGGAAAAGAGGAGTGTATGATGAGGATAAATAAATCTTTGTTACTTTTTGTTACCTGCAGTTGTTTGTTAGATACTCTAGTGGGCATGAAAGTAGAATGCAAAGTAACGCCCTTAATGCAAGCTGCTGATGCTGGTGAATTTGATAAAGTGAACGAATTGCTTGATAAAGAGCATGTTGATGTCAATGAAAAAGGACCTGCTGGTACGACTGCATTATTGTCTGCAGTTTTCGGGCAGTATGGGCATGGTAGATCTGGGGTTTATGATGCAATTGTAGCGCGGCTTATTCAAGCAGGATCTGATGTCAATGCAAAACTAGAAGGTAATGGACGTAGTTCTCTGATAGTTGCCGCATATTCTGGGTTTAATAAAGCTATAAGAAGATTGTTGTATGCTGGGGCCAAAATTGATGCACAAATGCAGGATGGAATGACAGCACTTATGCATGCTGTTATTTCTGATCGGGGCGATCAAGATAAAATGGAAACGGTTGCGGTTCTTTTGGATGGTGGAGCTCGCACCGACATAAAAGATCAGCAGGGAAGAACAGCATTAGATTTGGCAGGGGCACTTAAAGAAGACAATCTTATTGTCAAGAATGCTGTACTTAAGATGCTTAGGGTTGCTGACAATCAGGGTATTACGCCGAAAGAAAAAACTACATGGTTTTGGGCTGTCGAAACTGGTGATATTGATACAGTAGAATCCATGTTGCAAAAAAATCCCAATCTTGCAAAAATAAAAAGTTTTAATGGTTCAACAGCATTGATGAAGGTGATCAAAGAGGCTAATAATGGATCATGGGAAGGATTTGATAAAAAAGGTGCTGAAGTATTGGATGAATTGATCAAATATTCCGATATTAATGCTCAGGATATTATTGGCGTAACCGCTCTTATGTATGCTGCGTATGGCAGTTCTCTCTGGGCTAATAAGCGCGTGATACAGGCATTGTTTGCAGCTCATCCAGATCTTGATAAGCAGGATGCTGATGGCTCAACCGCTTTGATAATGGCGACACGCCAAGAACATGCAGATACTGTCACAACCCTGCTTGATGCGGGTGCCAATAAAAATCTTAAAGATAATGATGGCAAAACGGCGCTCGATTATGCGCGTGAAGGTAAAAATGGCGAGATTATAAAATTGTTAGAAGCTGCTCCTGAACAAAAAATAGCAGAAAAAAAGCAACGGCCACCAGCTCCAAAAAGACCAGCACCAAAATTACCAAAAAAGAAATGCGCTAAAAAATAAACAATACAAGCAACTCCGTTAACAGCACTTTTAGCATACAAAAAACCAAGCCTCGCCGAAGTACGTAGGTGGGGCTTGGTGTTTATTCAAATGTGTTGCTGCTTACACTAAAATTACCCAACTCTTGCACCACCACCCACCCTTCAGATTAACTCTTGTGCATACGGTCCTGAGGTGGTAATGGATCGCGGTTGTTACGGAGAGGAGATTGTGATGAGAATCTGTAAAGGCCTGTTGGCCCTTGTCGCCTGCGGCTGCATGGTGGGTAGTTTGTGGGGGATGACGGAGGAAAAGAAGCCTGCGGAAATAAAAGTCTCTGATGAATTAAAAAAAGCATGGTTTGAGTCAATAGATAGTAAGAATAGCAGGGATGCGTATAAAATGTTTTTGGATCACCCTGAGCTTTTTTTAATAAAGAATGAACGTGGCCGTAATGGATTAATGGAGGCGTTAAAAATACGAAATTATGTTGCAGACTATTGGCTATGCTACGCCACAGAAGGCAAAATGCAAGAACTCGTTGATGCGGGCACTATAGACTTGCGTTCTGCTATTCAAGTAGTGGATGCTGATGGCATGACCGCAATGCATTATGCGGCCACAAGTATTTCATCAGCATACGTTAAAGCAATCATTAAGCTTGGAGCTCAGGTTGATGTCAGAACCAAACCAGCTAATTGCACGCCATTAATGGTCGCCGCAAATAATGCTTCTAACGATGTTGTACAAACGCTTCTCGACAATAAAGCTGATGTTCGTGCAATAGATGAACAAGGCCGTACCGCGCTGATATATGCCATAATTGGCCCACAATTTGCCGAGTACGATCGGCAAGATCGAGTAGAGATTGTGGATATGCTTATTAAGGCTGGATCTGATTTTAACATACAAGCCAAGGGAGGGGATACGCCTCTCGCGCTTGCTGCTCTAAGAGGTTTTCATGAAGCAATACGGGCATTGCTTACGGCACATGCAGAAATTGATAAGCAAAGTGAGAGCGGCGCAACAGCGCTCATTCTTGCTGCCGGCAAGGGCAAAGTGGATGCCGTTGCGGCACTTCTTGATGGCGGCGCTAACCCCGATGTGAAAACAAAGAATGGTGAAACGGCATTGGATTTTGCTAAAAAGCTTAAAAGCGAAAGAAATAAAAACAAAATTATTACGATGCTAACAAATACGGAGAAGAAAGAGGCTGCCGAGGGAAAAATACCATCCGCAACAAAAAATGCGTGGTTTGGGGAAATCGAAAAATGCAATGTTGCCACTATAAAATCTATGCTTCAGGAAAATCCAGATCTTGCCAAAATAAAAAGTTCTGATGGAACAACCGCACTCATGAAGGTAGTAGTGAATGAGAAGTGCATGGATGTTCTGGATGATTTAATTCAAAAATCGGATATTGATGCGCAGAACAACGTCGGAGGGACTGCACTCATGCATGCAGCTGTTAATGGCAATGTGGGTGCAATTCGAGCTTTGATTAAAGTCCATGCTGACCTTGAGAGAACTGATGCCAATGGGATGACGGCTCTGATGCTTGCCGCTTGCGATGAAAAAAAGAAGAAATCATTTCTCCATGGATTACTCCATGGATTCTGGGACGCATTAGAGGAGTTAATCAAAGCAAAGGCCGATGTTAATAAAGAAAGCAAATATGGCACAGCACTCATACTTGCAACACGTGAGGAATGTTTTGACGCGGTTAAACTTTTACTTCTTACTGCTGGGGCCGATAAAAGTTTGAAGTGCGATGGCAAAATAGCACTTGATTGGGCACGTGAAAAAGGGAATGACTTAATTATTGCATTGCTTGATCCATCGTATGAACTTTCACCGGAAAAACGTTTGCTGTTTATTGCTAAGGTATATCCATATGCGTCCCCGCAGGAGAAAAAAAAGCTTGTTCATCAGGTTATGGATATTATTATAAAGCTTGGCACGAAGTGCCCAGTCTGTAAAAAATGGGGAGGTCCTTCGGACTGGGCAAGGATCAAATATGAATTTTGGCCATTTCCTTTTGCGCTTCTTCCATGTGGTCATTATGTTCATGAGATATGTTCTGGGAGCAACTGTCCGATTTGTGACGCGCAAGGCGATCCTGTTATGAGGTTTAAAATTAGCGAAAAAAAAGAGAAAGAGGCTCTTGCTCAAGAGATTCAAGAGAAGAAGGAAAGAGAAAAGCTTGCGACAGTAGTAGTATTTGCGGATGAAGAGAAGCCCAAAAAACCGGCGGCGAAGAAAAAGCCAGCCGTCAAAAAGCAAGGGAAGAAACAAGCGCCCAAAAAAACGCCAAAAAAGTGATCAAGGACGTGTCTGAAAAATAACAGGTTTGCATTATATTCGGTTCAGGGCTGGAACTTCCCGGCCCTTTTTTAATGAGCGCCGGGCATGGCGATTCCTCATGGCTCTCAAGGACGTTGTCGTAGCATGGGGTATGATATCAGAACATATTTGGATTTTATCGGTTTGCACATAAAAACGTTTTTGATAAACTACGTGGCGTTTCTTAAATTATTTTTTTGTTTTCTGAAAGGAATTTTTGTGAAAATGTTTGTTGGTAGACGCCATAATTGCAACCAAACAATCATAGCTGGCCTTATATTACTTGGCAGCTTTAGCTTTTGTGGAGCAATGTTTGAAAAAGGAGACCGTTGCAAAATCGTACGTGGTTATTTGAAGGGCGGCGAGGTAGAAATAGAAGGGACCTGCCAGCAACTTTTTAATATCGAAGATGCCGAGATGTTAGCGTCAAATGAGCGGCTATGGAAAAACCCTGTGCTTGCAAATTATTTGAGTATTTGTTTTTCCGGAGTTGATGAATCCCCTTGCCTTGGACTTTTGAGTGCAATGAGTGGCGTCGGCGACCGGGCTGCTAGACTCATTAAGGAAGATTGTAAAGGTCTATTCTATTATGGAAAGCTATCAGGTTCTCCTTGCCTAGGGTATTGCCTCAATCCACTGTGGCTAGAAAAAATGACCGAAGCAAGCGCTGAAAACAAAACTGATGATGGGAAAATAGCGGCAACCCCTTATAATGATGTTGAAAAAAGACTATTCGAAATCTTCAAAGAAATTCGCGTTATTCAATTTGCATGTCGCTATGTTGGGGTGTGTGACTATGCGGTTCCTGCCAGGTTCAAAGGATACTCATTAGAGGAACTTCAAGACGAACAGAGAGCGTTGTTCCCTGAAATGCGAAAACTAAGGGCAAGCCTCACGCCTCAACAAGTTGAATCAATTTCCGAAAAAGCCGATATACAGGACTTACGCAGTAGCTGAAAGTTATCTTTAGATCTTGATTTCTTATGTAAATGGTGTTCCCTTTTATGATGTGATCAAACATGCCATAAAAAGGAGACACCATACATGCATGCTGTTCAATCATATCAAAAAACAAATACGCCTCAATACGTAGAAGCATTGTTGCTTTGCCCAGAGAAAAAAGTTTGTACAAATTTATCGGATACGATCAACAGGTCGCATGATAGCGTTCAAAGAGAGCTCGCTTGTGCGGCTGCAAAGCAGGAAGATGCGACTCAATCTCTTCGAACTCTCGCACTCAACGAATTAAATGCCGATGAAACAGATCTCATTCACGATGATACGCAGCTAACGAAGCTGTATTCGAAATTAATCGAAGGACTAGACGTAGGTTTCGATGGTAGCCTCGGAAGAGCTGCTCTTGGATTAAAGGTTGTTACATCGCTATTGACCGACAGGCACATCAATATCCCAATTGAAGCAATACCATTCGTCAGCAAAGAACTTGCCCAAGCAAGTTATCGAACAAAAAGTGATATTGCCATTGAGGTAACCAAGCAAGTAATCAAGCATTTCAGAATCAAGCGAGTGCTGGCTGATGCTCACTTCGCAACAAAATGTATGCTCACATTTTTAAATAACGAACAGATCAATTATTTGATGAAAATACCGCGTAGCAGAGTTGTCGCTATCGATGGGATCGAAGGTCAGTTGAAAAATGTTTTACGGCTCAAAAAGAACAATCGAGTAAAAATGGCAAAGGGCACTTTTAAGGAGATTGAATGCTATTTTTACGTTATCAAAATTTATAATGGAGCGACAATTTATCTTGTGAGCAATGATCTAATCGATCCTTACGAAGTTGTCGAACTTTATAGAATACGATGGAATATCGAATTATTCCATAGAACAGCCAAGCAATATCTCGGGCTCGGTGATTGTCAGATGCGTTCTATTGAAAAGCAGCGCCAGCACATTCTTTATGTTATGCATGCGTATGCATTAGCCAGCGTACAAATGTCTTTGATGAATCTTGCTTGCGTTGAAGATGTTATAAACCATCTCAGGAACGTAAAACCCAACTATCTTGATACATGGAAGTCAGCTGCCAAGGGGAACTTTGACTATGTTGCGTAAGTCCTGGATATAGTTGCTAGAGATTCAATTGGAGGCGCAAGTTCGATAGGCTGGTAATGAATAGAGATCAGTGTTCTTTACAATAACTCATCGGTGTTGGGACCAATAGTAACTGCAAAATTTGCTAAAAGCCTCCGATTTATGTCGGGGGCTTTTTTATATGTGCGTCCAGCTGGTGAAAATGGCATTAGCCAAAAAGCGCATGGCCAAGGTAAAAAAATGGATAAAAGACCCGATTTTAAAAGCTTTAAAGAAGAAGTCTTAAAGAATGCTCTCGTGAGAGCAGAATACGAAGCTTCGCGGCCCGAATTTGAGCGCATGATGAAGTTTATTGTCAAAAAACGGTGGTTGCACGCGTTTTGATAAATCGTGGTAAACTCTAGGCTCTGTTGACTTTTATGACAACGAGGTCATTCCCTCGAAAGAGGGAATCCAGATAAAACATGTGTTTTCGCTATCAATCTTTTATTATCGTAAGCTAAAACGAAAACCCTGGGTCTCCGCTTTCGCGGAGACGACGTAAGAAGTCAGCGGCCTGCCCGCCGTAGCTAGTTCCAGCGTAGGTGGGGGATGACGTAAAAAGTTAACGGAACCTCGTATATTTTTAAAATGTGACCTATTGAGAGGCATTTATTCATGGCAACTATTGGGGTTATCGATTCTGGCGTAGGCGGTCTTGGCATTTTCAAACTTCTGGCACATCACGTGCCACAGCACAATCTTGTTTATTGTGCCGACAATAACAACATGCCCTTTGGCGATAAAACGCGTGAGGAATTGCTCAAGATCGCTGAAAACCTCGTTGCTTTTTTGATCGCACAGTATGATGTCGAATTGGTTGTTGTTGCGTGCAATACGCTTTCAGTTTCCGCTCTGGACTTTTTGCGCCAAAAATTCACCATCCCATTTGTGGGCGTTGTGCCAGTTGTCAAACCAGCATGCGAACAATCAAAAGTCAAAAGAGTTGCCATTCTTGCAACGCCCATGACGGCGGCAAGTGCGTATCAACAAGATCTTATTGCAAAGTATGCCGGTGGTGTCCAGGTGTTCAATATTGCATGTCCCGATTTAGCGCGACTTATTGAAGATGGTCGTGGTGATGAACCGGTAATTAGAGAAAAATTGGCAATGTATCTTAAGCCCGCGCTTGAGGCCGGTGTTGATGTTGTTGGGCTTGCATGTACTCATTATCCCTTCATACGGGAGCATATTGCAGCCCTTCTTTCTTCCTCAGTAGCCATTCTTGATTCTAATGAAGCGGTAGTACGACGGGCTGCCGAACTCTCCAAACAGTACATAGTGTCTAGCCAGCAGGAGCGCTTTGTTCGTATGCATGCGACGCGTGATCCTGAATCTTTTAAACGCATAGCACAAAAGCTTATCGGCCCCGATATTGTCGTTGATGTTGTGCTTGCAAGCCTCTAAAATTTATCATTGAGACGCATCCCTAGATTTTTACCTGTTGTACCCGGCACACTAAAAATTGTCGGGTTTAGTTTTTTATACGGGGGAGAGCCTATGCGCTTGTTGTTATTCAAAAGATTATGGTGTATCCAGATCGTTTTTGTTTTTGAATCAGCGTGTGGAATGGGTGGATATGCAAGGCTCATTGATGATGGCGAGAAAGTACCCATTGCGCCGGGGAAAGTAATTATTCTTAACGGACCGGCAAGCAAAGCCAAAAACCATGTTATGCGTGAACTTGTAAAATTTTTTCCTACTATGCGTATTGCCTCTCTTGGCGATGTTCATGGGTCTGTTGATGCTGGTGCTGATTGTCGCGCAATAGCAAACTGGCAAGAGCTGGGGCTTGCCGAAGAGCATCTTGTACTTCTCAGAAAAGTTATAGAGTGTTCATGTGATACTAATTTGATTGTGTGCGATGCGACGCTGCTTAACAGGGAAACCTATGCAGATATTTCGGCGCCGTTCTGTAGATTTCTTAAAGACATGGGTTTTGATGTTACGTTGGTGCTGATGTACATTCCGCTTACTATCTTGTTGAAGCATGCACACAATCGTGATGCGCTCAAATCTGTACGAACTGAAGATTTTGGATATCGGTATACACTTGCTGCTGCGTTGCAGTTCTTACATTTTTATGCCTTAACCGATCAGCCATGGCAAAGTGTTGATTGTGATTCTATGCCTTTTGCATTGTTGCGGCAGCAGGTTGTTTCGGCGTGCCAATTGATTGCGGATTCTGTGCCCAAACCTACGTGCGATTTTTTTAATCTCGAATCTCAGCGGTGGCTTTCGGTGGCAGAAAATACTTATTCTAACGCTCTGGGTAAATATACTTTGTATGCCGCTGTTGATTGCGACAAAATATTCTACTATGACACCAAGCATGACTTTATGAATGAGATCAAAAAACTCAAAAGCCTGTGCTATTAGACCTCTTTCGAAACCTATTTGTGCGTGGCATTCTGTAAGAAAGATTTTAGAATGCGAAAACTTTGTCATCCCGGGCATAAGGACCCGGGATCCATAAACATAATGGTACTTTGTGCATAGGTATTACCAATAACTTGCAGCGACGGATGTTAGAGCACAAAAACGCCGTTGTGGAGAGTTTCACCAAACGATATGGTCTTGCACGGCTTGTTCATGTTGAATTGTACAACTATTTTGATTGATCCAAGATTTGGTAATTCTAGATCCCGGGTCCTTGCCCGGGATGACAAAAGCCACGTCCAAGATAGCTAGGTTAAACAGGATTCAATTTCTAAACTCAAGAACCTGTGTTATTGAAGCCGGTAGAAGCGGTGTTTACCAACTTTGATGGTCATTCCCGATTTGTATGTAACTGAGGCTTTAAAGTCAGTAACAGCAGTACCATCGATCTCGATAGCCTTTGATTCTATCAATCGTTTGGCTTCCGATGAGCTGGTAAGTGCGCCGAGTGCTTTAAGCAAATCAACAATCCAAATAGGATTGGGTGTGTGAGGCGGGAGTGCTACCTCTTGGGCTGCTGAATAATCACGTTGTTGAAAAAGTGTTTCAAATTGTTGTTGGGCATTTTGTGCCTCGGTTGCTGACCAAAAACGTTTAATAATGGTAAAAGCGAGTGCTTTTTTGAGCTCCATTGGATGCAGTTTATTTTCAGCCACACCCTGCTTAAGTGTTTCGACTTCGCTTGTTGTCTTACCGCAAAGAAGTACATAATAACGCCACATCAGTTCATCAGAAATTGACATGAGCTTGCCGTAAGCGCCTTCTGCTGGCTCCCAGAGCCCGACATAGTTGCCATAGCTTTTTGACATTTTGCGTACGCCATCAAGACCTTCAAGAAGCGGTAGGGTAATAATTACCTGCGGCTCTTGTCCGTATGTTTCTTGGAGATGGCGGCCCATGAGTAAATTAAATGTCTGGTCGGTGCCCCCAAGTTCGACATCGGCGTGCAGTGCAACAGAGTCATACCCTTGCATGAGGGGATAGAGCATTTCGTGCATGCCTATTGGTGTTTTGTCTTTGAGGCGTTGGGCAAAGTCTTCACGCTCCGCTAACTGTGCGATCGTTGCTTTGCTGCAAAGATGAATAACATCGGCGAACGAGAGTTTGGCAAGCCATTCACTGTTATAACGTACCTGCGTTTGTGCAAGATCAAGGATTTTGCCTACTTGATTGAGATAGGTTTGTGCATTGGCGGCAATTTCTTCACCGCTGAGTGGAGGACGTGTCTTGGATCGTCCTGTTGGGTCACCGATGCGTGCAGTGTAATCACCGATAAGGAAAATTATTTTATGCCCAAGATCTTGTAACTGGCGAAGCTTGGTGAGGACAACAGCGTGTCCCAAATGTAAATCAGGAGCTGTTGGATCGGCTCCAAATTTTATGGTGAGTTGTTTTTTGCTGAGTAATTTTTTGACCAAATCTTCGCGAGGAGTTACCTGAACGGTACCGGAGGTGATGATTTCAAGCACTTCTTTTGCGTCGTGTGCCATATATTTATCCTGCTAAAAAACAAGGCTTTTAAGTATTTGCTCAGTATACGTAAAAAAGTCGGAAAGCATAGTTTGGAACTGTGGGGTGATAAAGAGCACAAGGAGGATTATCAATGAGTAGCGATGCAGCCATGCAACGGCTCGTGGAAATTTTTCGATGAGCAGTGCATTGACGATATGGCTGCCATCGAGTGGTGGTATGGGAAGAATGTTAAAAGCACCGAGCATGACATTGACGTCAGCAGTTGCACTGAGAACCTGGGTAATACTGACGACAAAGGCAGGAGCAAATAATTGCCCCGGAAAGTGGGCGATGGTCAAAAAACACACGTAGGCGAGAAGAAAATTTGAAAAAGGGCCGGCAAGTGCTGCAATAATTGAATAGATGCGTGGATGCTTAAAATTACGATAATCCATGGGAACAGGGCTTGCCCATCCGATGCGAAAAATAAGCAAAAAGAAAAGACCCAACAGGTCAACGTGTGCTAACGGATTGAGTGTAAGCCGGCCACGATTTTTTGCGGTGTCGTCACCGAGCCAATGTGCCACCAATGCATGCGAAAATTCGTGAAATGAGACAGCGATAAGAAACGCCGGAAGTATAATGGCCACCTTGGCAAAGAAGCTAAACCAGGAAGAATACATGAGAATCCTTAAAAGTTTGGCGCCTAGAAAAATATGCGCAACATTGCGGTCTTAATAATCAGAGCGCATGTTGCTATAACGCCAAAGAAGATATCACTGACGACGGGTGCAGCAAAGAGAATGAGCAAAATGTAGAGAGAATACTCTTCAAGCCATCCGACAATGTGTTGGAGCCGGTAGGGGAGAAGATAGTGGAGCAATCTGCCGCCATCAAAGGGTGGGATGGGAATAAGATCCATAATGCCAAAAAAGAGTGCTGTATAGATGAGCGTGTCAAAAACTTGGATGAGTGAAATAACAGCATAAGCAGGTAAGGCAAAAGATAGGATTATCTTCAAAAGTGCAATCGAGATGAAGGCGAGTAAGAAATTACCCAAAGGCCCCGATATCGATGTAACAATGCCACCAAGGCGATAATGCTTGAATTGTGTGTCATCAACGGGTACGGGGATTGTCCATCGTACGCCTAAAAGAATGAGAAAAATAAGCAAAACTATGGGCGGTAATACTGCATAGAAAAGTCCGCCAATGGCAAAAAATATACCGATAACAATGGTAAGGCCTAAAACATCGACGTGTGCAAAGGGATTAAGCGTCAAGAATCCTGCTTCTTGTGCCGTTTTGTCTCCCATGAGTCGTGCGGCAAGGGCCTGAATAAACCCACGCCATGTAAAAAGAAGGAGAAAAACGGGGAAAAGTGTTGCAAAAAGATTGAGGACAGAAAGAAACTGTTGCCCCCGTGACAATTCAACGCTTGTTTTTGTTAACCACGATTGTTGTACGTTCATGATTTTTATTGACTCCCTAAAATGGCCCGCCCGGGCCAAACTGCCAGGGCGAAGACGGGATCAAGCATAAGATAGATCGCTGTATTGGTCAAATAGACCCGGTCAAGTAGACGCCTCGTCAAATAGGCCCGGCCAAATATTCGACATCTGCTTTTTTTTGATTACAATCGGCATGAGAGTCGTTATCACATGACATTCACGTATATGTGTGTGTTGTCATACAAAAAAAAGGGAGAATCTATGACAAGGACCGACAAAAAGGATGCACGCATTGTTTCTGACCAAAATGTACAACCGGAGAGCGGTGCTGCGACTGTTCAGCCCGAAACCTCTGTAATAAAAAATCGTCTTCTACGCGCGCTTCTTCCACCAGGCATTTTGGCTTTTATTACCGGATTAATTTATTACCCATCACTCCAATATCCATTTCAATTTGATGATATCGCTCACATTGCCAAAAAATTTAGCATACGTTTTGATGATGCCTTAAGTCGCTGGTGGTGTAGCTCCCGTTGGTTTGGCGATTGGCTTAACGTACTTAATTTTCGCATTGGAAGATTTGATCCATTTTATTACCGTCTTTGCAATGTCACGATTCACGTACTCACCGGCGTGAGTCTGTTTTATTTGGTATATGCCCTATGTTCATCTTCTCGCAAACACATCTTCTTAAAAGCTCATGCAGCGTTGATTGCTTTTTTGACGAGTGGCCTTTTTTTGTTACACCCCGTACAAACACAGACAGTTTCCTATGTTATTCAAGCACGCCTAGAAGGTCTTGCGAGCTTTTTTATCATTCTTACGCTTCTTGCATATGTTAAGGCAATGCAGACATCTTCGCTGGCCGGTAAAGTTTCACTTTTCACGTTGACCGGTTTTTTGGCGCTCATTTCATGCGGAACCAAAGAAGTTGTCGTAGTACTGCCGTTTCTCCTTTTATTAGTCGATTGGTTTTTTGTTGCGCAAGAGGAATGGCAGGCTTTTAAAAAACGTTTTGTTCTTTTTGTGGTGCTCGGCGTAGGGTTTCTGCTTTTGTTGGCCCATCAGATCGCTGGCATGGAAAATGGCGCTGTTATGTTATGGAATGCACTTACCATGCATACATCTACTGGTAATAATCGTGGCAATATTCTGACGGCGGACGCGTTTGATGTTATAACACCATGGATGTTCTGCATGTCCGAATTTAAAGTAATCGTGCACTATCTGTTGATCTTTTTATGGCCATTCGGTATCAGCGTCGAATACGATTGGAAGATAGCCCCAGGTTTTTTTAGTGCCGAAGTTATTTTTCCGCTTCTCCTCTTGGCCTGCATTTTCTTTTTTATAATCCGTTCAATGATGCAGCGACGTTTTTCGGTTATGGTATTTGGACTGTTGTGGTTCTTTATATCTGTTGCGCCTCGTTCTTCCATTATTCCATCAGCAGAATTGGTGTGTGACTATAAAACGTATTTGGCATCCATTGGTGTTCTTTTCATGTTTGCCGTTGCCCTGACGTATCTTTTTGTTGCCGCGTGGGCGTTGCTGCGTAATGTTCCTTCATATTTTTTAACGCGTGAAGCGCACCTCATGGCGCTTACGTGTGTTTTACTTTTTGTTGGGTTGGGTGCTTACGAACGCAATAAAATTTGGGCGTCTGGTGTTGCTTTTTGGCAAGATAATGTGCAAAAAGCTCCTAACAAGGCTCGTTCCCATAACAATTTTGGAGTTGCGCTGTCTGAAGCCGGACGCGTGGATGAATCAATTGCCGAATATCATCAAGCAATAGCGCTTGATGCTCATTATGCCGATCCATTGAGCAATCTCTCTGTTGCATATTCGATGAAAGGTGAAGTTGATAAGGCGATAGATTCGCTTAAAGGCGCTATTCATATTTGTCCAAATTATCCAGAAGCATATAACAACATGGGAACGTTGCTTCTCCAGAAAAAGAATTATGCTGATGCCGAGCAAGCGCTTAAAATTGCCGTTCAGCTTCGTCCTTATTACGGTAAAGCTTATTTCAACCTTGCGCGTCTTTACGAAGAGCGTGGCGATCATCTTCTGGCGTGGGAAAATTTAAAAAAATCAACTGAAGGCGATCTAGATGTTCCAGAAGTGTTTTTTAAATTGGGGCAAATGAGCCTCAAGCTGCAAAAACACCAAGAAGCTGCGCAAGCTTTTGAACAAATTGTAAAACGAGGCGCTGCTAACGATCAGGTCTGGTTCAACATGGCAAACGCATACTTTTTAATGGGAAATCATGAGAAAGCTCAGGCGATTTATGAACGATTGGTTAGAAGCAATCCGCTTGAGGCGCGTTATCTTTATAATTTGGCGGAAACACTGTTTACAAAGAATGATTTTGTGCATGCATATGAGTTGTTTAGAAAAGTGACAACATTGCCACAGCCGGTTGCACAAGCTTTTTTTAGAGTTGCGCATTGTCTTGAGCGACTCAACAAAATGGGTGAGGCAAAGACATTTTTAGAAAGCGTTATGACGCTCAATGCCGCCGATGATTTCAAAAAATTTGCGCGCAACGAATTGGCCCGTGTCTCATTGCAACTCAAGATGAACGAGGGCAAGGGAAGCATCAAACTTGGTGATCTTAAAAAATCATTTGCGCTTCTTAGCAACAAAGCAGCGCCCGCAGAAAAAAAACGCGCATAGACGTGAGGGCGTGCGATGAACGATGATGGAATTATCAAATGGCTGGGAGTCCGGCATGCACGAATACTTACTTTTGTTATTCCGTGCGTGTTAGCACTCGCGACATTTGTCGTGTATTACGCCTCTTTGTGGTACGGATTTATTTTTGATGACCTTCCAACTATTACCAATTATGCGCACATTCGGTATATCGATGTGGCGGGCCAATTTTTTGGTAACCCTCGTTGGATTTCGCGGCTTCTTAATCAAATAACGTTTCATTATGGCGGCTTAAGTCCCTTTGCATATCGTATTTTTGATGTCCTTGCGCATATTGCTATTGGCGTCTTAGCTTTTATCATGTTGCACAGACTTTTTTCACGTGCGCATACCATATCGTTTGTTCGTGATCACGCTATGACGTTGGCAGCCACAACAAGCATGTTGTTCTTATTGCATCCAGCACAAACACAGACGGTTACCTACATCACGCAGATGCGTCTTGAAGGGCTTGAGATGCTTTTTGCTGTCTTGGTGATGACGTGCTTTGTGTTTGCGGCAACAAATGTATCCGTTGTACGCGCTCGATGGTGGTACGGAATATCATTTGTGCTCATGGCCTTTGCGTGTGGTACTAAAGAAATTGTTATTACGGTACCGCCGCTTATGGTGCTTATTGATTGGTTTTTTATTGCGCAAGGCGATTGGCCGTCTTTCAAATCGCGCATTCTGATTCATCTTGGGTACTTTTCGATTTTGTGCTTTTTCCTTATCAAATATGGGTACTTAAGATTTAGCTTTCTTAAATCAATTTCTGCAACTGCGGTGCCCAATAGTCGTGGCAATATCTTGACCACTGAGCAATCGGTGCGTATTGATACATCCCATTTTGCTATTTCTCAATTCAAAGTTTTCCTGCATTATCTTTGGATTTTTGTGTGGCCCTTTGGATTGAGTTTTGATTATGATATTAAGTTATCCGCACATTGGTATGATGGCGATGTTCTTATTCCAGCCTTGCTCGTGCTTTTACTGATCGCTGGTGCTCTTTGGTTGTATATCAAAAAACAACAGTATCTCGTGGTTTTTGGCATTGCTTGGTTTTTGATTGCCATGTTTCCTCGGACAAGCATTTTCCCAACTACGGAACTCATTTGTGATTACAAAACATATCCAGCTTCCCTGGGCATAATGGTGGTGCTCGCGGCTCTTATAATTCAGGCTTTTGCATATGGGGCCAAAAGATGGGCATTGACGCCTGAGCGGCAAAAAATTGCGCTTGGTACAACGGCTTTCTGTTTGTGCTTCATATGTGCCGGCGCAAGTAAAATCCGTTCTTACGTATGGGAATCTGAGCTTACATTTTGGAGTGACGTTCTGCGTAAGGCGCCCAAGGCTCGCGTATATAACAATTATGCCGTTGCTTTGTGGGATGCTGGTAGACAAGTAGAAGCGTTGGCAAATTTTGATGAAGCAATTAAGCGTGACGAGGGATATGCCGAACCGCATGTAAACTTGGCTACTATTTATCAGATGAAACACGATTACGATCGGGCTATGCATCACTACAAAAGGGCACTTGATATTGGCGAGGCTCATCCGGAACTTTTTAATAATCTGGGCATGCTCCACATGGAGCAACAATCTTGGGCGGCTGCCGAATATTGCCTTAAGCAAGCTGTTGCCATGAGACCTTTTTATAGCAAAACGCAGTGCAATCTTGGTCGGTTGTATCAGACGCTTAATCGACACGAAGAAGCATTGAAGTGTTACGAAGATGCGCTCAAAGGTGATGCGCCGACCACAGAAATGCATTATCTACATGGGTCTGTGTGTTTTGATTTAGGCAAATTTAAAGAGGCGATCACAAGCCTTGAAAAGATTGATAAAAATTATCAAGACACTGCCTTTCTCCTTGGGTGTTGTTATTATGGTTTGCCAAATTATGCCAGAGCCAATGAGTATTTAGCGTATGCCTATAGCAAAAATCCTCGCAACAATGTGTGCGCTTATAATTATGCTCAATCACTTATCAATCTCAGAAAATACAAAGAAGCGCTGCCCATTTTCCAGCAATGTGCATCAGATACGCGTTCATTTCCTTACGCTCAATTGCATATTGCAAAATGTTTTTCCGGAACCGATCACCACGTAGAAGCGCGACAGACACTTAAAAAACTTATTGCAAGCAGACCAGAACAAAGTATTCTGCATGATGCGCTGCTTCTAGAAAAAGAATTCCGTGTTGGTTAATGATGGCTTTTTGATATTGAGGAGGCGTTATGATGCTCAAAGAACTTAGTCTGTGGGCGGAAAAGCTTAAAGAAGGTGTGCAACTTGCTCACAGTTTCCATGAGGACTACGGCCCTGGTTTACCCAAGCAGATAAAAAAAATTGCTTTTGTTGGGATGGGTGGGTCAGGTGTGGCCGGAAGAATCATTAAAACATTCTTGGACCGAAAACCTGGCATTACTACGTTGATTGTTGACTCTCCAATTGTTCCTGCCTGTATTGATGCCGAAACCCTTGCAATAGTGGTTACCTATTCAGGTCAGACCTGGGAAACATTGGATGTTCTTGAAGAACTAACGCAAAAATTCATTCCAACCATTGTCATTGCCAGTGGCGGTGCTGCCATTCAAAAAGCAGAGCTCAAAGATCTGCCATTTGTGCTTTTACCTAAGAGTGCTGCCCCACGTGCAGCATTGGGGCATTTTTTGGGTTTTTTGGCGGGCCTTTTTCAATTAATGGGAATTTTGAATGGGACCAATAAGGTAACCCAGTGGATCAAGCAGGCAGAGGCATATGTGCCGGCGTTTGTTGAGCCTTCGTTTTTCAAAGATTTCATAAGCCTGGCCAACGGCTGTGAATTCTTTCATGTTTGGGGTGTTGGTGGCGACAGCGCTGCTTGTGCTTATAGAGCAACCACCCAATTTAACGAAAACAGTAAGCTGCAGGCTGTTTATAACGAGTTTCCGGAGCTGTGCCATAACCTTATTGTTGGCTTTGAAAATGCCCAAAATAACCCGTTTGTAGTGTTCTTCTGCTCTGATTTCCTTCCTGCGCATCTTACGGTGGCCATCCAGGCAACGACCGAAGTTTTGCGTGAAAAGGGCGTTGTTCTTTACAAACCGCCTGTTTTTGGGGATACTTTCGAGAGTCAGCTCTTTACAATGGTTTTATGGGCAGATTTTGCCTCTTACCACCTCGGCAAGGCACGAGGGGTCGATATCGAGCACGTCAAGCTCGTCGAAGACCTAAAAAAAAGACACAAAACAAAGGGCATTAAATAGGGGCTTACCTGATTATGAAAAAGAATTTACATCCCAAACTACATGAACTCACCGCTCGCTGCGCTTGTGGTAATGCATTCGAAACAGTTTCTACACAGCCTCGCATCGAAGTAGATATTTGTTCCGGCTGCCACCCATTCTTTACCGGACAACAAAAGTTTGTTGATACCGCTGGTCGTATTGAGAAGTTTCAAGCTCGTTATGAAACTGCTAAGGCTGGCAAAAAGAAGAATAAGTAACGATTTACAAAAGTCACCAAGGGCGTATTTTGATGGGAAAGTGTCAGAATACGCCCTTATTATTTGTAGGTATTTTTTTATGATTAATTGGGAACTTTTGCAGCACGAATATGATCACCTTAATCAACGCCTTGTTGATGCTGGTCTTGACCAGCGTACGCGTGTGCAGCTACAAAAAAGATCGTCACAACTTGCAGAAGTTTTAACTTTACATAAACAAATTACTGAGTGCGACACAACCATTAGTGAGTGTGAGCATCAAAAAGAAAAAGAAGAGGGTGAGCTTCGCGATCTGTATACCCAAGAAATTAGCGAATATCAGTCTAAGAAAGCAGAACTCGAGCGAGAGCTTGAAGATATTTTGTATCCGGCCGATCCGCGAGATGACCGTTCTGTCTTTCTTGAAATTCGTGCCGGTGCTGGAGGGCAGGAAGCAGCTCTTTTCGGTGCCGATCTTTTCAAAATGTATTCCAACTATGCCTTAGCTAAGAACTGGCAAGTATCGGTAGTTGAAGATACAACGACCGATTTGGGCGGCTTGAAAGAGCTCATTATGCACATTCGTGGCAAAGGCGTGTATAAAAATCTTAAATTTGAGTCGGGTGTTCATCGTGTGCAGCGTGTGCCAAAGACCGAGGCTGCGGGAAGAATTCATACCTCGACCGTCACTGTTGTCGTCATGCCTGAGTTGGAAGATCGTGAAGTAACGATTAATCAGAATGATTTACGTATTGATACGTATCGTGCTGGTGGCGCTGGTGGGCAGCATGTTAATAGAACAGATTCTGCTGTGCGCCTTACGCATATTCCTACCGGGTTGGTAGTAACGTGTCAGGATGAGCGCTCCCAGATCAAAAACAAACAAAAGGCAATGAAAATTCTCCAAGCACGTCTCATTAAGCTTGAAAAAGAACGCAAAGAAGCGGAGTTGAGTGCCACGCGTAAACAGCAAGTTGGTTCTGGCGAGCGTGCGGAAAAAATTCGAACCTACAATGTCCCTCAAAATCGCATTACCGATCATCGCATCGATCTTACGTTGAAGAAGTTGGATATGATCATACAAGGTGATCTTGATGATCTTATTACGCCACTTATCGACTGGGATCGTGTAGAGCGTAAGGCAAAAAGCGTTCTTGATGTTGATCAGAACTGAGGCGATCTTTGTCCTTTACGCTTTACCCATTTGCCAGGGGAGAGCAATTCTGGTTTTTGACCCATTTAAGAAATCTTGAGCATCTTGTCGTATTTCAGGATTCTTAATGCTTTTTATGAGTTCTCTGCCACGCTCCGGGGCGTTCATTTTTTTTGCTTCATAGATTTGTGCAACAATAAATTTGTCATTGAGTTTAGCACTGAGCGGCTCCGGGATTTTGCGGAGAAGCGTGGGGATGTTGGTTCTCAATATGACTAATGAGGGGGCGCCGGGGTTCCTGGTGCTTTGCGTGATATAGAGTTTTATGCTGCCCGCTGCTGCTTTAACATGTCCAATATGCTCGATCAAAGTATGCGATAAAGATTGGGGCATGTGTGCCAATTCTGAGGCAACCTCACTGAGCAGTACCCCCACATTTGAGAGTTCTTGTCGATTATTAATAAAGGCATCGACGTAACAATCGCACAAGTGCTTAACATGGGGCTCGATGAGTTCGGAGGCTGTTTTTGGCCATTGATCACTTTGGGCAATACGTAGTGCGTTGACCCATTGTAGGGCTTCGCGGGAATCTTTTTCAATGCGTCTATTTTTGAATAAGGGGAGAATATAGCCTTGATAGAGTGCGGTTATTTCTTGCGTAATAACGGGAGCAGCTAATTCTTTTTTCCCTTGAGTATGCGTGTTTGGCCAGAGCGTGCGCGCGACATTGCTTTGTGTCACTTGTAGGGCGCTACGAAAATCGGGAGTATGTTCGATTGAGGCCTTAGGATCTTTGGTCAAATCGATTTCTGGTAATGCTGCTTGAACGTAATTGCGGTACGTACAGAGCAATGTTCCGAGAAGTAGTGCCGGTGCGATTGAAAGATGTTTCATTGTCATCTCATGTGTTTTCTTTAAATAGTTATTCTTGCTCAGGTGCGATTGCTTCTATCTTTCTTATGATTCCGCCTATTTTTTCTTTAAAAGCTGCTCGAGCAGGTTCAGGTATTTTCTCCTGAAACCGCGTATTCCGTTGTATGAACCTATATCGATCGGTGTCTTTCCAGGGTTTATACGATTCGGACATTATCTGAGCGTATTTGGAAGCAACATCGGCAGCGGCTTGTGTATTACCATGATTTTGGAAATACATGATTTTGACCAGGACGAGCAGGTCTTCTGTTGGTTGATGGCTTAAGTCAGATAGGGCTGTGACGGCGCGTTCATGTACTGGTTCATCAAGTTTGCTGATGCATTCTAAGATATCTCTGATGACAGGCTCGTAAGGCATGATTGGTTCAATGCTGTTGATAATCGCTTGTTTTTGTGGAAGCAGCGTACACAACGTCCTGCGTGCGACTTCCGTGCTTTCAACTTGTTTTTCTGTTTCAAGTTTCACGCTTTCAGATTGTTCGGCAGTTTTGCGCAATTTCCCCTTTGTTTGTTTTTCTGTTTTATGTTCATACGAAACTGATTTTTGAATTTTTTGGGGTATTGGTTTTGCATAAAACGGATAATATTTCTTCATCGCTGCCATGATAAGTTGATGGAATTCTTTATGTGAAACCTGTGCGTTAGCTTTAATGAATTGGTCAAGACTGTTTAGCTTTTCTGTTGTTAGAAACCCATTCCGAATTAACCATGCAATAAACGCTTTTTCGTTTTCGTTGTGAATTTTATTTTCAGATATTACAAAAGAAATAAATTGATCTCCGAATGCACGTAAAATTTGAGGATTGTTGATTTTGTTTTGAAGACGCCAGAAAAAATCTAGCTGCGTGTCTTGATCGAATTGAGATTCTTCACCGAGAAACTTACCGTCCAATAATGTCAACGCCCTTAAAGCATGATCTTTGAGGTTATTGAGCCAGGTAGGCATGGTACCATAAAATTGAGTGGATATATTAGCTCTCATCTTTGGCTCTGTCCTAATGTAATCGACTAAATAATTGATCGCCTGATCAGCCTGTTCAAGTTTTAATGCAAAGTTGCTTTGTTTGATTGCTTTTTTCACGTCAATGCTAATGGCTGGATAGTTTAAATTTTCACAAAATTTGATGAGTATATCTTCAGCTGAAGTGCGCAGTGAAGACGAATATATTTTTTGTATATCGCTAATTGCTTTCCTAAACTCTTCTTGCCATTCTCGCTTTTGAGCCTTGATAGGATCTTCTTCAAGTGCGTCGTATACCTTTTTTATTAATGTATGCAGTGATTCAATTATTGTTTTGTCATGTTTACGTAGTAGCGTGGGAATATCCATCGCCTTAACAGCTTTATGTACAATTTTGGAGACATTATGCGATGGTTTTGTGCCTTCTTCCCGGCGCAGTGACATAATAACTTTAAGAACATCGGCTTGTACGATACGTAAACCTTCTTTGAATTCAGGAGAACGTACAATATCTTGCTTTGCAAGTATTGCTGGTTGTAGTTCCTGGATGCCAACGCCATCGGTGAGGAGGAGTAAGAAAAAGATGAGGATAAACAGCTGATACATATTTTCACGCTCCAATTATGAGTGGTTACATTGTTGGCCGGCGAAGCTGTGACGGCGCTTTAGTTTCTCTGGGAGGAGTTGGAAGACTTGGTCTGCGCTTCTTCTTCTCTTTGAGTATCGCGTCTCTCATCTGAGCGATTTGCGCTATTTTCTCAGCTTTGCTTCTAAAATCTTCCAAAAGATATTGATATCTTTCTTGATCTCTACCACTTTGTTTTGCTAAATCCGAAATTAGGATTTCAAGTTGGGCGTGTTGCTTTGTTGATAATGCATCGGCTTCAACTAGTTGAAGTATAAAACCCTGCTCGCTTCCTTCTTCGATTGATTTTTTTTCGAGTACTTGAGCAATGAATTTTTTGCCAATTGCACGTAAAATGTCAGGGTGGAGTTTTTCTTCTAAAACAATAGAAAAAAAAGCATTCTGGGATTTCTGCTTCGTATAGTTATCTAATGCATTGACCGCGCTTATAACGTGTTTTTTGATGTCGCTCAACAACATAGTTAGTTGATCCAGCCTCTCAAGGACTGCGGCTCGTTTTTCGGGAGCCGCATTGATATAGTCGACCAAGATTTTGATAACATTTTCAGCATGTCTGAACCTTGTTGCGAGATATGTTTTCTGTATTCCATCGGCAAAGCTGATTTGAATAACAGGTTCATCAATTGACAAAGCAATTTGGATGAGTGCATCCTCAATTTTCCCTCTGAGAGACGGTGTTCCCATTCGTTGTACGATCTTGACGCTTTCTTCAATTTTTGTGCTCCAATCAAGTAACAATGCCTGTTGTGTTTCCTCGCCTAGCATTTTTTCTATAGTACGTGGCAATGTCATAAGTGCTTGTATGCCTTTTTCGTTGGCAGCAAGTCTGCGTTTTATGTCTTGATCGAGGCGGCTTGGACCTACTGCCTTTTCCCTTGTTGCACGAGCAATCGCACATTGTAAGTCTTGCAATATATCGGGGTCAAATGTCTTCTTCCCTGTTGTGATGGCTGATTGGAGTTCCTGGATGCCAAAGCCGCCATGAAGTAGGATCAAAAAAAATATAATTATGTTGAATCGTATGGGGTTACGTGCGCCGTTTTTCATTACGTCTCCTTAGGCAGGTAAAACAACAATGAAAAATCATACGACGCTGTGTACTACCCTTGCAATCATTTTGGAATACAAGCGTGATGTTAGCGTTTTATGGTCGCTCTTCGATCAAAATTAAATGAAGTTTGTGGATTCTATTTTTGAGGTTGATCACTGTGCTGGAGTATGAATGCTCCTATGCGCCCATCGCGATCTGATTCTGCAATCTTGCAGTGGTCTTCCCACAGCTCAGCAAAATTTTCATTATTGAGAGGGACGTGGACTTTTAAGAGTGTGTCCAAGATTTCAAAACTATTTTTTTTCACCGCCCACGATATATAGCTCGAATACTTGGCATGTCGCGCTCCAGCGCCGAGTAAAAGTTTGGCAATATCCCAATTATCTATGCATCGAACATAGTCGAGTGGTGCGCAGCCATCAATTTTACAAGGGATATTTGGATCCGCTCCAGCTTGTAACAAAATTGTCACGAGATCTTGTTTTCTGGAAGATACAGCTTCGTATAATGCAGTTGTTCCGTATGTTCCTCGTTGATGATTGACATCAGCACCAGCCTCGATGAGTTTGATTGCAAGCTTGCAGTCTTCAAGGTAGAAGGCAACAGAGTGAAGTAAATGAGAGAGTCCCAATTTGTTAAGGAGTCCCATGCGTAAAACCGAATCTGCAACCCCCGGATAGCCATTTATCAGACTACCTTTACATATCAATACAAGCTCATCTTGATCAAAAGGGTTGGTGATGCCAACTACCCTGTCGATAAACCAATTGCCGCAGGCAGGACAGGCTTTCCCTTCATTGATGACCAATCTAGTAAGGCAATCTCTATGAAGCATGTGGCCACAAGGAAGTAAAAATGCAAAATCTAACTGCTCTGTTTCCCTTCCTTGGCAAATGAAGCATGCTTGGTGAATTGATCCGTTCTTGGATTGTTTTTCTGGATCGAGCTTGGCGCCATGTAAAGACGCTGTAGCACACAAAAGAGATATGACAACATAAAGAAAATTTCCGTGCTTCATAAACGCTTTCATTGTAAGAAATATCTACAAACAATGTGCAAGCAAGCAGCATAAAGAGAAAAGGTTATCCAAACAAGCAAAAGCTGTGAGTGATAATTTCTTCTCACGCATTCCGCTTTTTCCGGGTATATTCGTACGAGTTTTTTATTCTACTCCGCCAGAATACCCCAGGCTTCTAAACCTGGGGATGAATGGCGAGTAGAACCCTACGAAGCTTTAGCGAAGTAGGGTAGGGCTACGAAGAATTTCGCGCGATACACCGGCTTTTACCTGTCCGTCGAAGCTCGTAGAGCGAAGTCGGAAGCCGGTGAGCGCTTCATTTATTTTTGAATATGAGATGAGGCTCTTGGCCAAGTGTCGCGAAGAGACGAGCAATGCTTGCAAGGGTTAAATTTGCATCGCTTTTTTTGATTTTTGCGACATGTGCTGGGCTTACGCCCAAGCGCTCAACTAATTCATTAAAGCCAATGTTTTTTTCTTTCATGCATACATTCATTGCATGAGTAATATCATTTTGCAGTGCTTTTAATGCTCTTATTTCAAGCTCTACTTGCCGCTCAATTTCTGTTATTTCAGATTTACTAAGTCTTTTTTCCATTAAAGATTGGAAGCTTTTTGTTCTAAATTTTTTGGTCTTCATGGTAATCCCTATCGTTGCTCACGCAATTCAAACAATCCCTTGCCAAGGGCTCTACTGTGAGGAAGTTTTAAGTCGTTGCCACAGGCTTCAAGTAGTTTTAATTCTTTTGATACAGCCTTGAACTGTTCACGAGTTAATTTGAGCAACCACCGCTCAACTGAACGTTTTCCTGTGTCGTCAACCCAATATTCTAATGTCCATTTTTCCATAGCAAGACTATGTTAAGTAACATACAAAAGTAACAACCAAGTCCACTTACGTTACTATATTTTAATATAGTAGTCAAATGGTTGGTTGGCTATTGGTTTTACAGCTTATGTGCCTATTGCAATTGTTTTGAAACATTCTTCTCACGCTTTCCGCTTTTTCCGGGTATATTCGTACGAGTTTTTTATTGTCGGTTTTTAATAGAAAGGGAAGTGCGTGTTTTTTCTGGTCGATTGGTTATTAAAAGATAATCACTATTTGAGTATCATCGGCATCGTATGCATTTTGGGCGTTGCATATCTTTTTTCGGCGCACCGCAAGCTCATAAAAGTCAAACTTATTTTCATCGCGCTTTTTCTTCAAAGTGTTCTTGGTCTTTTTATTCTTAAAACCGGTGTTGGTCAAAACGTCTTTGCCGCTATATCTCGTGGCGTTCAGGCAATCTATCAATTTGCCGACCAGGGATGTGCATTTGTGTTTGGTAGCTTGGCAAATCCAACTGGCCCCTGGGGTTTTGTGTTTGCGATCAAAGTGCTGCCGATCATTATATTTTTTGGCGCACTCATGGCGTTGCTCTTTCATCTTGGCATAGTACAACTTTTGGTCAAAGGCGTTGCGTATGCCATTCGACCATTATTGGGAACGTCGGGCGCAGAAACGTTGTCAGTAGCTGCCAATAGCATGTTGGGCCAAACCGAAGCGCCGCTGCTTATTAAAAATTATCTTGCACACATGACAGATTCTGAAATGACCACCGTTATGGTAAGTGGCATGGCACATTTGAGTGGATCAATTTTGGCCGTATATGGATTAATGGGCGTGCCAATTATGCACATGCTTTCTGCAAGTATCATGGCCATTCCTGGCGCTATTTTGATTGCCAAAATGTTGATGCCTGAGACCAAAGTCCCCGAGACCATGGGCGGCGAAATGGTTGAGATTCCCCGTGAGACTAAAAATGTTCTTGATGCCATTTCTTCCGGTACAACTGATGGTTTCCGTCTTGCCGTTAATATTGCGGCAATGTTAGTAGCGTTTATCAGTTTAATGGCATTGGTCGATGCGCTTCTTACCGGAATTTCGGGTGGTTGGCTGACGCTCAATGTGGTGTTTGCAAAGCTTTTTTATGGCGTTGCCTATCTTATCGGTATTCCTGCTGCAGACTGTCAGGCTGCAGGCGCGTTGTTGGGGCAGAAGTTGGTGATTAATGAATTTGTTGCGTATGGCAATATGGTTAAAACAGCGCTTGCGCCACGGTCTATTTCTATTTTGACGTATGCCCTTGCCGGTTTTTCAAATTTCTCTTGCATTGGTATTCAGATTGGCGGTATCGGGGCTATTTGCCCGTCCAAACGCGAGACGCTTACTAAATTGGGTATGCGGGCGTTATTGGGTGGAACGTTAACCAATCTTCTTACTGCTGCGATTGCAAGTCTGTTGATTTAGTAAATTTTTTTGAACCAGGAGGTTTTCATGTTTAAGAAAATGTTGTTAAGTGCGTTTTTAGCAATGTCAGCCGTGCAACTTTGTGCGATGCAGATGGAACCGTGTGCGAGAGATATCGATGATATTCCAAAATACTGTAGTGTTTTGGCAGATATATTATCTGAACAGCCGTCTTTTGTGGAACACGATTATGAGGTTAAGAAGCTGTTGCTCTGTGGTCCTTTGGTTAGGGTGCCTGAGTTCAAATGTATTTATGAACAGTCCGGTTTTCTTTTGTGCGGTAGAATTTGTGAATTTTTGAGCATGAATGCCCAGAAATTTTTGGAAAATGCGTGGAGAATTGAACGCGGTCTTGGCATCAGCACTCAATACTTTACTACTGAGGAATTAAGACTTTTAATACCGCGTGGCTCAAACATGTGTTCTCTTGAAGAACTTGGGGCTGCATACGCAGAAGTTATCGAGAGTTTGAAAAAAGGGTGGTGTTATATGGCAAGGGCTACTGACCCTTCTGAGACTGCTCATAATAGATCGGAAGCAGAAGAACTGCTTTTCATTAAGAGGCGTTGTTTGTTCGAGGAGGATAAACTTGTAGAACTTTTATCCGATCAATTTATTGAACTTAAAGGGAACGTACATTGTCAGAAAGATTCTGAGAACGGGGATATATTGTTTCTCTGGGTCAAAAGAAGTGCACTCAGCGTGTTTGAGAAAAAATTTAAGTTTCACATAACTCCTGATGATTACAAAGTCTGTACGAACCAGGTTGAGGGAATAGAGGTAATGGTTGATGAATAATTTGGCCTCAAAAAATTGGATTAGTGAAAACTAAAATCAAGCTTTTGAATCAGGAATCTCATGTTTAAGAAAATAGTATTCGGTGCAGTTTTGGCCATGTCAGTCGTGCAGTTTTGTGGTGCAATGGAGGGTTCTTGGCAAGACATCATGGAAATGATAGAACCTCCCGTGAAAGACATTGATGCTTTCTCTTGGCACTGCAAGGCTTTGATAAAAATTTTACTAAAACAGCCAACGCTTCCTTGCTATGCCAATGCGAATTTTTCTTATCAAAAAGCAGTGACGTGGGGGGATTTTGATGATGACGCTCAGCTTATGGAACTCTTGAGTAGTAATATGGAGAAAAAATCAGCAACGGATTTGACGAAGGTATACGAGGATGTATGGGGTATTCACTATATTGTTAGGAGGCATGGAGGATTAATAGCCCTCATGTTTTCTGATTCTGATGAGATATTTGCCCTTGAACCATTTGATGGTTTCAAAAAAATTCTCGATGAATTAAAAAGAGGCTGGAGTGTAACGACCAGAGAAGAAAATCCGGATATTGCTACGGTACGTGTACATTCTGACAAGGAATGGTTGCTCTTCACCAAAAAAAGTTGCTTACGCATGGAAAATTGTTTGATAAATCACTTGGCTAACAAATTTAATTTGGCTGATGTAGTTGATTGCACCAGAAGACATTGTGTGAACTACTTCGACGATGAGCGCTCCTGGCCTGGTGAAACCATATTCCTTTGGATTAAAAAAGATGCGTTTCCTAAGGTTAAACAAGCATTTAAATTTCACTTAGAGCCTTTCGATCCTAAGATTAGAAAAGTGTGTGATGACATGGCCGAAGAACAGGAAGAGTCGGCGGAAAAAAAATCGCGTTATTAATTTTGAGGAGTGTGCCTGTGTTTAAACCGATATTATTGGCGGTGTTTCTTGTTGCATCATACCAGCCATGCGATGCAATGCACAATGTGCAGCCATTACACAGTGATGAAGAGTGTTTGGTTGCCATGTCTGACCGAGGAAAATTAACTGAATTATTTTCTGGATTAGACCATTACTTAAAAACAACAGAGATGATTGATCTACTTGCGGATGAAAAGTTCACCCCCATTCAACTAGAGGAGGTCAGAAATGAAATTTTATCTGGTTTTTTATCTCGCTCAAAAGCTGAAAAGCCTCCACAGTGCCCGTCACTTGTTTGGCGTTGGTGTCTGGATCAAATAGCAATGAAAATTGATGATGTTTTTGATAACATTTTGGCTAATTTCCATTTTGCTAAAGAGCGAGTTTATGCGTATAGAGAAGAATTAGAGAGGAAGAAATTGGAGGCAAAAGATCAAATTGTTTGGGCGGCCATAAAAAAGTTACAGAACCATGATGAAGAGAACAAAAAGGAACGGCATTAAGGGAAATAATAAATCTTATTCAGCGTTTGGGACTTTTATGTTGAAGAAAATAGTATTAAGTGCGCTTTTAACGATACCTGCGACGCAACTTTATGGCATGATCGATGCAGAAAAAACAGTTGCTGGTACGATCAAGGAAATACGACAGCCTCGAGATATTGATGACATTTCAGGTTACTGTGCAGCTATCGCAAGAGTTTTGTCTGAACAGCCTATCGAAAAGGATGCGAGGGGTGATACTTATAAAATGGTGCCTTGCCGTCCCGAAGATGGTTATATGTGCAAGTTTTTAAGTCCAAATGCTCGAAAAATATTGCCTAGCGCATGGTTGATCAATGTCGATCATGGTTATGCGGATATCCAGCGGAATGTAGCACTTCATCTTTATATATCAGAAGATCACCAAATGTGTTCACTTGAGAACCTTGAGAAGGTATATAAAAAGGTTATTGAGAAGTTAAAAAATGGGTGGAGGCAGTCAACGGCGAAGGAACAGGCCGCTCTACCTGAGTATCTACAAGCGCTTCTACAATGTGGATGGCATCTGTTGGTTAAAAAAGCTTCTTTGTTTAATGAAGAGCGTCTTATATGGTTTTTAGATTTTAAATTTGACGTTTGCAATTTATTTTGTTGGGTTAAGCCAGAAAAAGGTCCGTGTGGCATCAGAGGTGGTGACTACGATGGCTACGCACATGGAGATGAGTTATATCTTTTTGTTAGCGAAGATTCTTTTGAAGAATTTAAACGCATCTTTAAATTTCAGATAAAGCCAGCAAATAGTGATTCTGATGACCAGATTAAGGATCTTTCATGTTTAAAAAAATAGTATTAAGCGCGTTTTTTGCAGTGTCGTCCATACAATTGTGCCATACGATGGAAGTGCCGTGCATGGGGAGTATTGATGATATTCCCAATCTCTGTACATATTATGTACGTTGTTTAGATGCCCAGCCGTTATGCAATGTGTTCTATCGTTCAGGAATAAAAATTGCAAAGGTGGGGGTATTCGCTGAAAGAAGTGATTGTGGGATCTTCGCCCTTCTACATCTTAATGTGCGAAACATTTGTGATGATTCGTGGGGAATTGTAATTTTTGGTGAAGCTGATCCTTGTTGGGCTCTTAATGAATATAGTTATAGGGAGCTTGGTACCGGTATGCTATTGCTCAATGAGAAAATCGATCTTGATAAGCTTCAAGCGTTGTATGACAAACTCATCAATGGTGCCAAACAAGGGTGGCGCGTATCAACGATACAAGGCAATCCCGATATAGCGATTAAAAAACTGGAAAGACAATGGGTTCTTTGCGTCAAACAAGAACGCCTTGATCGAGAAAGTGAGTTGATAAATTTTTTAATTCAGAGATTTGAGCTTGATGAAAAAGTGCAGTGTAATAATAAGTGGGTGAGCGAACTGGGGGCGGTTGAAACAAGGGGGGATTTGTATCTTTGGATTGAGAAGAGCGCGTTTAGTCAGTTTGAAGCAAGATTTAAATTTGGCCTCGAACCACTGCCAAATGATGATGATTATATCGAAGCTGAATGACCGATATGAGCATTGTTAGAGTGTTTCTCAAAAGAAAGTGGGCATTTTGCATGGTGCGCCGTTCTTTTTTGTCAGGGTGCCGGAAGCCTGTTATAATTCTTTTTGCGTATGGGGTTCTTAAATAGGTACACAACTACACAAAAACGTAAAACTATGAAAATTGCAGTACTTCTTTCGGGTGGCGTTGACAGCTCAGTCGCTTTGCGCCTTTTGCTTGACCAAGGACACGAAGTCGAAGCCTTTTATCTTAAAATTTGGCTTGAAGATGAACTTGCCTATCTTGGATCGTGCCCCTGGGAGGAAGATTTGCATTTTGTAGAAAAGGTGTGCAAGCAGGCCGGAGTTCCCTACCACGTAGTTCCACTGCAGAAAGAATACTGGGATAATGTTGTTGCGTATACCATTGCAGAAGTAAAAGCGGGCCGCACGCCAAGCCCAGATATTTTTTGTAATCAACGTATTAAATTTGGAAGCTTCTTTTCCAAAGTGGACGCTTCTTTTGAAAAAATTGCGACCGGGCATTATGCAACCGTCGAGCAGCAGAGCGCTGAGTGGGTGTTGAAACGTGCCAAAGATCCGGTCAAAGATCAGACCTATTTTTTATCCCATCTTAATCAGGCGCAATTATCGCGTCTTATCTTTCCACTTGGCAACCTCTATAAATCAGAGGTCCGTGAGCTGGCGCGCCATTACAATTTGCCCAACCAGAATCGCAAAGACAGCCAAGGCATCTGTTTTCTAGGCAAAATAGCATTCAGCGATTTTATCAAACACCATCTCGGTACGCGACAAGGTGATTTGGTCGAATACGAGACAGGGGCAGTTGTTGGGACCCATGAAGGGTATTGGTATTACACCATTGGCCAGCGCAAAGGACTTGGATTGTCAGGTGGCCCATGGTTTGTAGTACGCAAAGACGTAGAAAAAAATATCGTATATATTTCTCGCAACTATTACAGCGATGATAAGCAGCGTAATGCGTGTACGATTGAAGCTATAAATTGGATATTGGGCAGAGCAACTGAAAAACGTGATATTCAGGTCAAGGTTCGTCATGGTGAAAAAATGTATGCCGGTACCTTTCAATCTTCGGGCACGCATGCTGGGGTCATAACCATCAACGACAATGATCAGGGCCTTGCGCCGGGCCAATTTGCAGTATTGTATGATGCGGATATCTGTTTAGGCTGCGGGGTTATTACCGAGCAGCATTAAGGTCAGGACATGGATCATCATCCCTATCGATATAAGGGTCGTTTTTATAATCACCAGCATGATTCTATAGCAGCACGCTTCTGGCGCATGCTTAAAACGTCGTATGAAATGCGTCATCACCTGAAAGCTTGTGGCGGGAAAAAAATGTTGCTTGCCGAGGCTGAGTCCTTAAGCCCCGTATGGCTTGTGCGCGATGTTGCTCCGGTACCCTCTAGTGATCATCTTGTGGTTACGTGGCTGGGGCATGCGACCGTGCTTATCCAGGTTGGCGGTTTTAATATTCTTTTTGACCCAGTATTTGGTGAAATTTCACGAATAGTCCCGCGCATGATGAAGTTCCCATGGGCGATAAGTGATATACCCATGCTTGATGCCATACTTCTCTCCCATAATCATCGTGATCATGCTGATGTGCCGAGTCTTAAAAAATTGCTCTCTCACCAGCCCACAGTTTATGTGCCACAGGGTGATGCCCGGCTGGTACGGCGCCTTGGTTATGATCGCGTAACCGAAATGACCTGGTGGCAGGAAGCGGTAGTAACCAAAAATGGGACGCCGCTGACGATTTCTTTTTTGCCTGCATCGCATTGGACCGGTAGAAGCCCCTTTGATCTCAACGCATCATTGTGGGGAAGTTGGATGATTTCGTACCAGGGAAGAAACATTTATTTTGCTGGTGACACGGCGTATGATCAACATTTTGCCGCAATTCGACAACGTTATGGCGAAATTGACGTAGCCATTGTGCCTGTCGGGCCTGTCGAACCACATGGCCTGATAGCAGACGCTCACCTTGATCCACATGAAGCCGTTGAGGCGTTTGTTGATCTTGGCGCGAAAATTTTTATCCCCATGCATTGGGGGACGTTTATGTTTGGCACCGACCGATTCTTAGATCCCGTACACAAATTGCAAAGAGCCTGGAATGAGCGCGGTGAGATTCTAGATGACAAAAAATTGCACGTGGTAAAATGTGGACAGTCGTATGGATTTGCATCAGCGTCTGCAGCCAGTGCGTATGAAAAAGGGGAACAGATCTCATGTCTATAATATTTCTAGCGCCACTCTTAACGCTCTTAGATTTTATTGCATATGCCTTTTTGGGGCGCTGGATTTTGTACAGCCTTTTGCCGTTGGTATTGATAGTGATGATGCGATGGCGTTCCGACGAGGGTCGTGGGGCATTGTTGTGGGCAACTAGTCTGTTTCTGCTCCAGGATTTTGTGCGTCATGGGCGAGCTTTTTTGGCTCTTATAGTCCTGATTCCTCTTTGTTGGGCCATTATTTCATGGCGCGATACTCTGCTTTATGCACAGTGGATTTTGCTGAGTTTGGGCATAATAGTATTTATTCTTGTTGAAAATAACCTATTTTACGCATTTACCACGGGGGCTACCCCTTCTCTTGCCGTGACAATGCTGCAAATATTGATTAATCTATGTGTAGGATACGTGGTTCTTTGGAATATGCTTGGCAGTCGCTCCTCATCCATTGCGGTTGGGGGGAGGAAAGTCTGGACTCCGAATAGGAACGATGCCTCATAAGGTTTATGGTTTCGGCCATAAATGCAAATGAGGGGAGCTAAATGCTCATGGAGAGTGCCACAGAGAAAATACCGCCGATGTCAGGAGAAATCCTGGCAGGTAAGGGTGAAAACGTGCGGTAAGAGCGTACGCCGGAATGCAGCAATGTATTTCGCGGGAAAACCCCATCTGGAGCAAGACAAAATAGGCGTGTTGCAGATTCCTGTTTCTTATAACATGCGGGTATGTCGCTTAGATAAATGGTTGCCGCCGGGCTGCGATAAGTGGCACGGTACAGAATCCAGCTTATAAGCACCAACCAAAGAATCACGCCATTCCTCGATACTAAAAATATGGAAAAATTGAATCCGAAAATGCTTAATAAAGTTGGTCCCAAAAAAAGCACATCTCCTCTGTATTGGCTGATGCCGTTTCTTAGCTTTGTTGCAGGCTATTTTGTAATTGCCTACTTCTTTCATAAGGCCGATTATAACGTACCCAACGTCATTGGTAAGTCGTTGAATGAGGCTGTTCGAATTTTATCGCAGAGTCAGCTGGGCGTACGATTGCTTCAAGAGCGTGAAGAAAGTACGTTGGCCGAGGGAACCATTATTGATCAGCTTCCCCGCCCGGCGCAAAAAATTCGTCCAAATCAAACTGTTTTTATTACCATGGCAGTGCGAACCAAACGGCAACAGATGCCAGATCTTTGGGGTAAATCGCACAAAGAGGTTGTCAAAATTCTTGATCAACGTGGCTTAGAAGGTGGCATAGTCTTTGTCCCTGCGGCATACCCTGAGGGAATGTGTATTGCGCAATTGCCGGCAGCAGGACAGGAACTGTACACCCATAAGACGACTGTTTATTTCTCTGCAGGGGCATATCATTTGTGCATTATGCCTAATTTGCGTGGAGCTTTGCTTGCCGATGCTCAAGAGGCATTACGCAAACACGATGTGCGTGCTGAAATAATTCACGATGGCGATGTTGCAGAGGGGCATACCTGCACGGAATGCAAAATTGTTGATCAGGAGCCTGTTCCCGGGGCAATCGTTAATTCTGCTCAAGGTCTTACAGTTCAACTCAAAGTAGCCTGTCAGTAACATTCACTTGACTCTTTCATATTCGATTCTTTACTTTGCACATCAATCGAGTAATATTGAAAAAATCGACATTGGCACGATGTTTGTGCGATGTGAGAAGTTCAACCAAGGCTGTGAAGGTGTAATAAAGGCACGAGGATGAAAGATATGTGCGATCACGAAGATGGTGGCCATGGTGTGCTCGAACACCATCATACAGTAAGGGAAGAGATTCTATGTCATCTTCCTTATGCGATTTTTTCGGTTGCTTTAAGTATGATTTGCCTTAGTTTGCTATCATTCATCTCTTTCGGTCCTGGGCAGGCAGCGGTGAGTTATCGCCTGTTTCACAATTTTCACTTTCTCCATATTCTTTTTGCCGCAACCGGAAGCATGCTCACCTTTAAGCGATTTTCCAAAAACATTCCCACCGGAATTCTTGTTGGACTTTTGGTTCCAACTATTTTTTGTACTATCTCAGATTCGTTTCTTCCCTACCTTGGTGGTCTAGCATTTGGTCTTGATATGCATTTTCACTGGTGCTTTTTGAGCCACCTCCCTATAGTGTTACCGTTCCTGTTCGTTGGTGTTATCAATGGTTGGGTTATGAGTAGCCATCAGAGTAATTTGCGACTCTTTTACTCTCTTGGATTCCATTTTTTTCATATCTTTGTTAGTTCAATGGCATCCATGCTCTATCTGGTGAGCTTTGGGTTTTCTCAGTGGTGGGAATTGATGGGGATGGTTTTTTTGTTTCTTATTTTTGCCGTGCTTCTTCCTTGCACACTCTCCGATATTGTAATTCCCATGATGTTTGCACGTCCATCAGGACGTCGCAAATTATCGTGATGCGGATTTCTTCTGTCATATATTAGGGAAAAATAGATGAGATATATTCGACTTGAACGCGTGTCAAAATCGTATGACGGCGAGCTCATTTTGGACAATTTAAGCCTCGATATTCCTATGGGGCAGTTTTTTGCACTTCTCGGCCCGAGCGGCTGTGGCAAAACGACGGTACTTCGTTTGCTTGCAGGGCTTGAAGAGGTTGATTCGGGCAAAATTTTTCTTGGGGATGAAGAAATTACGCATTTGCCTGTCTTTAAACGAAAAATAAATACCGTTTTTCAGCAATACGCACTTTTCCCGCATTTAACTGTTTTTGAAAATGTTGCGTACAGTTTGCGCATTCGCAAGGTTGCTGAAGAACTCCTACGATCCAAGGTTCAAGAAGTTCTCAAAATGGTTCGTTTGGTAGGGTTCGAGGTAAAGTATCCGCGAAATCTTTCCGGTGGACAACAGCAACGTGTAGCCCTTGCACGAGCCTTGATTAATGAGCCTGAGGTTCTGCTTCTTGATGAGCCATTGGCGGCTCTTGATCTGAAACTTAAAGAGGAAATGCTTATCGAGTTGAGTGAGCTCCAGGATAAGCTGCAGACGACCTTTGTGTATGTAACGCATGACCAATTTGAGGCGCTGACAGTTTCAGACAAAATGGCAATCATGAATGAGCAAGGTGATATTGAACAGATGGCAACGCCTAAAGAGATTTATGAGTTTCCGGTCTCTCGATTTGTTGCCAATTTTGTGGGTAACACCAACATTATTGAGGGCAAGCTACACATAACGGGTGGCCAATATTTTGTCGAAGTTGAGGGTCTTGGATTGTTTAAGGTGTATACACCCAATGAAAAATTCTGGATGATTCCAGGGTGTCGCCTCTATATGAGTATTCGCCCAGAAAAGATCTTTATTACCAAGAAAATGCGTGAAGGATTTTCAAATAACCTGAGCTGTAAGGTTGTTGATATCGTCTATTACGGTCGTTCAACGCAGTATCGTGTTAAGCTTAAAAACGGACAGTTGCTTTTGGTCTTTGAACAAAACGAAGAACACTTTCCACAAGAAAGCATAGACTATGATGATGAGGTGCAGCTGTACTTCCAAAAAGAAAACGTTGTTTTGTTGGAGCGATAGATGAAAGCGCTCAAGAAAATATTCACAGAAGAAATATACTTTTTGCTCGCCTGCCCAGCGTTTCTGTGGCAGATCGTTTTTCTTTATGCGCCATTTGCAATCTTGGCTTTGCATAGCATTCTTGATTATGATTCGGCGCGTGGAGTCTACTCATTTACACTTGCTTATTATCATCAGATTTTTAACTCACTCTATATTCAGATTATTTTGCGTTCATTTTTTTTAGCAACGCTTACGGCGCTTAGTTGTTTTGTCATAGCTTATCCGGTGGCTTATTATTTGGCGCTTAAGGTTCCAAAAAAGTTCAAAACCATCCTTCTGTTTTCGCTGATTCTGCCTTCATGGACGAGTTTGATTGTGCAAGTATATGCCTGGTTTTTCATTCTTGAAAAAAATAGTCTCATAAGCCGATTGCTTCAATCGTTGGGCGTTATTTCACCGTCTTTTCATCTTCTTAATAATTATTTTTCAATTTTGCTGGGGATGGTGTCCTGTTATCTTCCATTTATGATTTTGCCGATTTACGCGGTACTCGAAAAAATGAATCCATGCTACCTAGAAGTATCTGCCGATCTTGGTGCTGATCGCTTTGAAACATTCAAACGCGTTATATTTCCTTTATCGATGCCGGGCGTTTATGCTGGCGTATTACTTGTTTTTATTCCCGCATTTGGTGAATATGCAATTCCTATTCTTTTGGGCGGATCAAAATATGTTTTCTGGGGCAGCGTTATTGTTGACAAATTCCTGCGATCACGTGACTGGCGCGTTGGTGCTGCGTTAGTCATCATTGGCGTTATGCTACCGGCATTAGTGATAGCATTGAGTACGTTTGTTTCTAAGTGCATACGTGCATATAAAGAGAGAAAATTTAAACGTGAATTCTACTATATCAGTAGTCATCCTAAAGAACCGTGGTAACGACGATGATTGAAAACAGACAATTGTTTCTAAAAATTTTAAATCCCCTCGTTGTTTGTGTTGCGTATCTTTTTTTATATCTGCCCATCTTTGTTTTAGTTATTTTCTCATTTAACGATGCTTCTTTCTCAATTGAATGGGTTGGCTTCTCACTGCGCTGGTACAAAAAACTGGTTCACTCAATTGAGATTATTAATGCCTTGGAAACGTCGGTTATTGTTGCAATTATTACTACTTTTTTAAGTGTATTAATAGGAACCTGCTTTGTGGTTGCAAGCAAATGGTGGCGCTCAAATTTTTTTCTCAATTTGTTTTACATCAATATTTTGTTGCCAGAAATTGTGTTGGCCATAGGAATATTAAGCATTTTTACCTTTTTCCAGATTCCACTCGGATATGGCAGCCTTATTGCAGGGCATACATTGTTGGGTATTGGATTTGTAATTCCTATTGTGCGGGCACGCTTCATAGAACTAGATCCTGTGTTAACTGAGGCTTCACTTGATCTTGGGGCTTCTTATTTGCAAACGTTTGGTAAGATAGTCATTCCATTGCTGATGCCATCATTGATTGCATCAGGCTTGTTAGTTTTTACACTCTCAATGGATGATTTTCTGATTGCGCTTTTTTGCTCCGGTCCAACGGTACAAACCCTGTCTGTCTATGTGTACTCAATGATTAGGACTGGTGTTGATCCAATGATCAACGCAATTTCAACGTGCTTTCTGATTATTAGTAGTCTTGTTGTATTGGCCCTCTGTTCGCTGAAAGTTATCGATCAGGTTCTTTCATATGAATGAAAAACCACCAGACTATCGATTTTTTATCACTGCCTCTCGAAAGACAGTGATTGTTCTCATGTATCTAGGGCTCATGTCGTTTTTCTTTTACGTGCCCTTGCTTCTTGATTCCTGTGGGTCTCATAAAACACTTAACGTATGTGCATTTACTGAAACTTTTTCGCCTGAAGCAATTGCTCGTTTTGAACAGAAAACCGGCGTCAAAGTTAACCTCACCTATGTTGAGCTTGATGAGCAGATTTCTGCAAAGTCTAAAATCGATGGGTTGAAAGGTTACGACGTTGTTAATGTTTCAGATTTCATGGTGCAGATATTACGCATGCAGGGGCTTCTGCAAGAAATGAATCGTGATCACATCTCTTGTCTTCCTCATATAAACAAGATGTTACTTGATCGAGAATATGACCGTCAAAATAACTACTCGGTACCGCATAAATGGTTTATTTATGGCATTATTTACGATAAAAACTTCTTTACCCAAGATCCGGGAAGCATGTCACTCGATCTTGTTTTTAAGGACCCTGCTACTTTTGTACGTAGTGGTGTGGCCAAGCAGCCATATAAAATTTGTATGCTTGATTCCCCTAATGATTCATTTTTTCTCGCGGCATTATATCTTTTTGGACATGCCGATGGGTTAAGCGAAGTCGATTATGGCAAAATCAAAAAAACGCTAGTTGCTCAGAAACAGTGGGTTGAGTGTTATACGTTATACACGGTTGAATATTTTTTACTCGCCAATATTGTTCCAATCGCCATTACGTCGAGTAATTTTGCACAAAAAATTATACGTTACGATAACCGTTTTGGGTTTGCCGTTCCTCGTGAAGGTGGCGTTCTGGTTGTTGAAAATCTTGTTATTCCTGCCTGTAGCAAAAACAAAGAGATGGCATATCAATTTATAAATTTTATGCTTTCTGAAGAAATCGCACGTCTTAATAGTTCTACGTATGGATGGGCTTCAGCGCACGAAAACGTTGGTTTTGTTTCTATCGATGAACAATTAATGCGGCGCCTTTATATACCTCTCTTTGAGCCGTCAACACGCGCTCGAATTGATGATATATGGTTAGAGGTTGAGTGTGCTTAATTGGTGGGTGGTTGCTGAATGAGAGGTGTTGCTATGAATACAAAAAAAACTTTAATGTCGCGTTTAATGGGTAAAGTTATTATTGCCTGTATGTATGTGCTGTTATTTGGGCTTTTTTTATATTTGCCGTGGATAATAGATCTGTTGAGGCCGAGTAAAACAATCAATGTGTGTACGTTTGCTGAAACATTCAGCCAGGAAGCAATTGAGCGATTTGAAGATCAAACTGGCATACACGTTAACCTGACCTATGTTGAAATAGACGAACAACTTTTTGCGAAATTTCGCATGAATGAGGGCGAAGGTTACGATGTTATTAATATTTCTGATTACATGGTTAAAACATTGGAAGATAACGGTTGGTTACATAAACTTGACCATACAAAACTCGATTCGATGCAACTGCTCGACAACCATCTTATGAACCGTTCCTTTGATCCCGGTAACGTCTATTCGCTGCCCCATAAATGGTATGTTTATGGACTTGCATATAATAAAAAGTTTTTTAATAAAAAACCTGAAGAGATGTCATTGGGTAACATCTTTCAAAATCCACACACGTTAGTAGCTCAAGCAGGTGCTGTGCGGCCATATCGCGTGTGTATGCTTGATGATGGCCGGGATGCCGTTTTTATGGCTGCTATCTACTTATTTGGTCGTGTGAATGATTTAGGCCCGCAAGAGTTTGCTCAGATTGAGCGCTTACTTATAGATCAAAAGAAATGGGTTGAAGCATATACGGTGCATAGCGCACAATATTTTCTTTTCGCTGAAGTAGTTCCTATTGCGCTTATGTCGAGCAACTACATGCGCAAAATTTTTGACGTGAGTGACAATTTTGATTTTGCCATACCGACAGAGGGGAGTATGTTGGTTGTCGAGAATTTGGCTATTCCGCGCAAAAGTGTAAAAATCGACCTAGCGCATCAGTTTATAAACTTTATGTTGTCGAATGAGATTGCATCACTCAATAGCAAAACACTTGGATATAGTTCATCTAATGTGATAGCAAATCAGGGTACACATGCGGCGTATTTAGCAAATCAAAATCTTTTTCCGCAAGATGCAACGTACAAGCGGCTTTTTATTCCTCTTTTGCCGTCTTCGGCGCGTCGTACTGTTGAAGATTTGTGGCTTGCTGTTGGTTTTGCATAATAAAATCGCCTTTTTATCGGTTTGACCTATAATCACAAATTGGTAGTGATGGTGGGGAATGATAGGACTCAATAAATAGGTTCATGTATGAAAGCATTGATAGAATCATTTGAAAAAATAAGCTCAAAGTACCAGTCGCGTCGCCAACATTTTGTGGATGTAATCGAACGATTTAAAACAAAAGGTTATGACGAGCTCTACAAAAAATGCAGCCGTCTTCTTGCAGAGGCCGACGAGCTTGTGCGACAACTTACTCACGAATTAGTTACCATGCAGGGACGTGTCGACAAGGCAGCGGCAACGTCGCAACTCAAGGCACTAAAAAGGGCCTACAAGGATCTTCATGAACTTACTAAGCCATCATGGCAGCAGTGGATTGAGGCTGTGGCAGTTGCGCTTGTGCTGGCCCTTATTTTACGTAACTTTTTATTTGGCCTGTATCATGTTCCTACCGGATCTGCCGAGACAACGATTCTTGTTGGTGATCGCATTTGGGGAAACAAGATGGCCTACTATCTTTCGTCAGTACGCCGAGGGGATTTGGTTATTTTCGATAATCCGAAGTTTGAATACGACAGATCAGGTAAAATTCATGAACTTTGGCAACGTTATATTGGTTTTCCTATTCCACTTCTTGGACTTGGCACAGGGCCTGACAATTGGGTGAAGCGTGTTATTGCCATTCCAGGCGATACCATTGAAGGTAGAGTGGAGAATGGTAGAACGGTCATTTATCTTAATGGCAAAAAGCTTAAAGAGCCGTATGTTAATACGTTCCCTCTGATACGCGTGAGAAGAACTAAAGGGCTCATTCCATGGCCAAACATTGGTCCTTTTGCGGTCCCACAGTTCTTGCACTATGAATATCGTGAACCATCACCTAAATACACCTATGATCCATCAAAATCACTTGATCAGCAGCCCTATTATGCAATGGATAATGAAGATATAGTACGCCGACCAGATACACTTGAACCGGATCTTGATTATGCCTTTACCCCCGCGTACAAATATCATGACATGGGGTGCTACGATATTTTTGGCCCTTATGTAGTTCCAGATGATTGTTACTGGGTTATGGGTGACAGCAGAAAAAATAGTGAAGATAGTCGTTGGTGGGGATTTCTGAAAAGAGATCGCATCCATGGGCGAGCAAGCTTTGTTATTTATTCGATTGATAGTGAAGAAGCTTTTTGGCTCTTTGATCTTATTAAACACCCAATCGAGTTTTGGAAACGGCATGTGCGTTGGAACAGATTTTTTAAGCTGTTAAATGGGCAGAAAGCAAACTATGAATAAGAAAAAGTTTTATATTACAACACCAATCTATTATCCAAATGCCAAACCACATATTGGAACGTTGTATACTACGGTTCTTGCTGATGTGTTTGCACGTTGGCAAAAATTGATGCGCGCCGATGTTTTCTTTTTAACGGGAACCGACGAGCATGGACAGAAAATTCAAGAAGCTGCGAGCGCTCAAAACGTTCAGCCCAAGGCATTTGTTGACTCAATTATTCCCGCCTTTAAGCAGGCATGGAATCGTTATGAAATCGATTACAACAAATTTATAAGAACAACCGATCATGAACATGAAAAATGTGTTCAATCGATTTTTTCGCAATTCATCAAGCAGGGCGATGTTTATAAATCAACCTATACCGGGTTCTACTGTGTTGGATGCGAGGCTTTTGTGTCTCTTACAGGGGATGCCCTGAAAGATGAAAACGGCGCTTATGTCTGCCTTATTCATAAAAAGCCACTGCAAGAACAGTCAGAAGAAGGGTATTTTTTCAGACTATCTGCCTATCAAGAGGCGTTGTTGAAGTTTTATGAGGAGCATCCCGATTTCATAACGCCCAAAGAACGGTTGCAGGAAGTTATTTCGTTCGTAAAATCTGGGCTTAAAGATTTGAGTATTTCTCGTAGACGCGTCAGCTGGGGGATCCCCTTTCCTGGCGACGAATCTTACACCATCTATGTGTGGGCCGATGCGCTGGTGAATTATCTGAGCGGTGTTGGTTATGGGCAAGAAAATGCTCAAGATGACGCTTTTTTTGCCAAAATGTGGCCCGCAGATGTGCATCTCATGGCCAAAGATATTGTGCGTTTCCATGCCATTCACTGGCCGGCATTTTTGATGGCACTTGATTTGCCACTTCCCAAAAAATTGGTCGTACACGGCTACATTTTGATGGGCGACCAAAAGATGTCCAAGTCGCTAGGTAATGCCCTTGATCCAGAACAATTGGCAGATTGGTATGGTGTTGAGGCCGTTCGTTATTATTTGATGCGTCAGATGGCAATCACCCAAGATGGACGTTTTGACCTCAAGGATCTTGAAGAACGTATTGGTGCGGATTTAGCCAATAATATGGGCAATCTTCTTAACCGTATGCTTACACTTGCTGCCAATCATGGCTTGCAAGAGGTTCAGACCCCATCAACACTTGAGTCGTCTTCTGCAGCTTTAAAAGAAAAATGCGACGAAACCTTCCGTTTTTATTGGGAGGAGATGAATAAGTACTCGGTGCATCTTGCGTTGGCCCAAGCGTGGAGATTTTTGTCTGAGATTAATGCTTATTTCCATGCACAACAGCCTTGGACGCTGGCGAATCGTAATAAAGAATTATTTGCTGAAGTTATTGCGTCAACCTGTCATAGTTTGTATGCCATTGGCCTGATGGCCTGGCCTATTATGCCTAAAAAGATGGAAGAGCTTTTGGCGGCGGTGGGGCATAAAGTTGATCTTACGATTGACTATGAACGTGAGTTGCGTGAGAATGCCTGGAACAAAAAATTTGTTCTTTCAAAGCCATCGGGGCAACTGTTTAGCAAACCAGAATCACATCTTGAAGCAGTTGCTGTTCCCCCACAGACCGTTACTCCGGTTGCGCCTGAAATTACCATCGATGATGTTGCTAAAGTGCAATTGGTTGTTGGGACTATAGTAAGCTGCAAGCCGGTCGAAGGTTCTGACAAGCTCTACAAGCTCCAAGTTGAGTGCGGTAAATTTGGCCAGCGTCAAATTTTATCCGGTGTTGCGCAACATCTTAAGTCCGAAGAACTTGTGGGCAAGCAGGGGGTTTTTATCCTTAATCTCAAGCCGCGTAAAATGCTGGGGCTTGAATCACAGGGTATGATGCTTTTTGCTCAAGACGATGCTGGAACCTTACGTCCCGTTACGGTCAGTGAGGCTGTTAAGGATGGGGCAGGGGTGCGGTAGTTTGATAGCATAAGATTTTGTTATTTTCGACGCATAAAAAGAGCCTCCGACATAAAATCGGAGGCTCTTTAAGTTACCCGAAAAGATGTTGCGTTATTTGGCTTCTTTTTTTTCTTCGTCGTAATTCTTTTTTTCAACAGCATGTGCGGCAACCTTTTTGGCGCCTTGTATGGAAGGAAGGAAGAATTCTTGGTCAAGCAGCAGGACTTTGACCTAGCAAAGTTTTCATAGATTTCAATTGACAAACGCCCACACGATGTGTCTTCTTTTTGAAGACTAAATTTCAAAAAAAGGAGACTCTCATGCAGGCGTTATTTCAAATAGTAGGAAATTGTCTTAACGAAGTAAAGAACCAAATTTCACCATACTTTTGCGGATTATTATTTCACGAAGGCCGCAAAACTTGTTCGTCTATGAGTCGCGGATTAAACGTTCCAGCAAAACGTATCCGTAAATCATTTAAAAACGCGCAACCGAAAACCGCATCTATTCGAGAAAAGTTAAAATCGTTAACGGATAAAGTCCCTGCAGTCGATAGTGTGAGAGTACTCGCCATTGATGGGACAATGCTCATGAAGGCTTTCGCGCAGAAGATTGATCATTTAGCCCACGACTACGATGGTGTCATAAGGCGAGCAACGCGCGGCCTTTCACTTATGATGATCTCACTCATAAGCGGCGGAAGCTCGATTCCACTTGATTTTTCATTTTGGGAAAATAAGACAGATAAGATTGGATCAAGAAAAAAGAAAAACAAACGAAAAGAAAAGCGCAATAGCAAGTATAAAACAAAAATTGAAATGGCTATAAAGCTCATTATCGCGTGGAAAGATGCCATTGTATTTTCTTACATTGCAATGGATGGAGCTTTTTTATCAAATGAGATGATTTCTTTCTTAGGGGACAACGCTTTGCGCTATACGATGCGTGCAGCACGCAATAGGAAGGTAGTAATCGATGGTCTTGAGTTGAAACTATGCGACCAACCATCGATAAGACTTATTAAAAACGAGCGGGCTAAGACTGCGAAGGGCTTTTACAAGGGTCACGCGTGTTTTTTTACGTCTCACAAACGAAAAAAGAGAAACGGAAAATGGGAGACGTTTTACATTATTAGCAACATGAATCTTTCTGCGAAAGAGCATGTAATCGCATATTTGAGACGCTGGCCCATAGATAAGTCGTTTAGGACGATGAAGCAGTATCTTGGTTTGCGGGATTGCCAAATGCGTAGTGGAATCAAACAGGCCTTTCATATTTTTAACGTGTTCATGGCCTATGCCATAGCAACGGTTGAAAAAATTGCCAATGGGAAAAAGTCAGTTGAAGAAGTTTTAAAAGCATGGCGCTTGGCAAAAAAGATTCAAAATATTCCCGAAAACAACGATTCAGACATCATTTAGAATAGGTGGTCAAAGTCCTGTCTCGAGCTAGCTCTCTTAATTCAAAAAAATCATCACTCAGCCCAGCACAACTTTCCAATAAAATTCCCAAATCATGAATTTTACGTATAGGTTGCTTTTTAAAGACAAGATAGGCTTTGAGGGCTTTTTCTGCACATTGTTGGGTGTGGTAAACTGCACCATCGAGTGTTTCTGGATCTTTTGCCCCTGCAATTGCCATCTTTAGATCACTTCTCGCCTTAACGAGCCAGGCACGGTATGCCGTTGTTCCTGAGGCCTCAGGCTCTTGCATACAAGACCTTCCCCTCATTTTTTATTTTGGAGCAGAGCGACATGTTGTCTTTAAGACGTTGTTCGAATTCTTCTTTGGTGTAGACAAAAAGATCTTTTGGCACCCCAACCCCCCACAGCGCGTCAAAACCTAGATGTTGCCGTTTATATCGTCGTTCGTCAGATTTTTCGATTACAATAAGCAAATCAAGGTCGCTTTCTTCGTTTGGAGTCCCCCAAGCGTATGAGCCGAATAAATAGATTTCGAGTGGATCATAGGCTTTAACAAGCCTATTTTTGATTTCTTCGATTACGTGTTGCTTTATCATAAATTATTCCCTTTTGCATAAGGATTAAATTTTTGCCAGGATAGCTTACCCAACGTTATTCGCGCAAGAACTCACAGCATTTTTATGCTTATGACTTTATTGCAACGTAAGTTTTTACAAGCTCAGGATCATTAGCATCATACCATTCAAAGTCATTGGTGAACGTTCGATCAAGCTTCTTATCCTGCCAAATTTTTGCCCATGTAGCTGGAACGTTAGCAGCACCATGTGACGTAAATACAGCATACGTTGAGGCGGGGATTTCTTTGACTATCATACCCGTTGGCACGATATCAACTTTGCTTACGGGGCATCCTATGATGAGCGAGTAGTGCCCGCTCGTAAGTGAAAAATCGGCGGTGTAGTTGGTATAAATTCCCAAGGCAATATTAGAATCGGTTTTGTTTGGTATACGCGCAAGCGTATTTTCTTGATATATCTTTTGCCAAAAAGCAGGTATGGCAGAGTAACATTCGTTATTAAGATATGTTGTTCGCAGTTCAACGCCCATAATGGTCATCATAGGTAATAGTATTATTTCGAAGTTCATAATGATCCTTAGCTATTATCCTTATACTTCAGTCATTTACAGTTCTTTGGTAAGCAATCTATAAAATTCTTCATGCACATCTCGTTCATTCCATGGCGTATGGCCACAGTTTTTAAGCAGAATAAACCGAAAGCTCTTGAGAACGCCTGATAAAGGCTTTTGGACGCCTTCATAAGGGTGTGGATCATAGTCTCCATGAATCGCTATGACGGGGCACTGAATTTGTTTGCCAAACGTAAGAAGCTTTCCACTCCGACGCAGTTCCTTTGCTTCTGCATCTACTGCTTTGTAGATAGCATAATTACCTTCATGCTGAGCGGCTTGATGCGGTAATGGATCATAGGAATCAGCACGAGCAATATATTTTCCAAGTTGCGTAAAGGTGGCGTCTTTGTTCTTACTCACCGAATCATTAAGAGTATTCAGAAGTGATTGTAGCTTCGCCTGGTCTTCTATACTGAGGCGGTTTAGACGTGTTTTCATGATGTTAGTTGCGTATGATGCTTCAAAGGGCCCACTACTGACGAGTATAAGTTTTTTTACCAATGATGGGTTGCGTGCGGCAAAAATAAAACTGAGCCACGCGCCCCACGAGTGCCCAATAAGTGTCATCGGTGGAGTGCCGCGTTTTTGTATGACGTCCTTTAACTCGTGAAGTTGATCTTCTATGGTTAGTGCCGTTTGCAAGGGCTCTAAAATTCCCTGCATCTTAGAAAGTTCTTGGGCAACAGGAGCAACCTCTCCCGCGCCACCCGGTCCACCGTGAACGATTGCAATGGTGAATGGTGCCCGCCCATATTTTCTTAAATTGTCCATAAGCCTCCCCTGATTGTTACATCCACCCGTATTCAACAACTTACCTTTGTGGATATCCTGCAAGGCTAAGACGTTCAAATAAGAGTTTTTTATGCGTAAACTGTTACTTTTTATAAGCAACAAATTTCAAACTTGAGATTGGCAATTTGTTGTGCCCAAACCATTTTTGAGAAATTTCTTTATCTTCATCGATAATAGTTACCGTAAAACCTGCCTGCTTTAACAATGATAAGTAGTCATCCCTTAATATCGCACCACTTACACACGCGCTCAGAAGTTTTTCATCGTTTTTCTGTTCTTCCGTCAATTTCCCCGTGAGCACGACGTCAGAGATTGCCATAGTCCCACCAGATTTAAGAACGCGGAACGCCTCCTGAAATACCTTGTTCTTATTAGGCGCAAGATTTATGACACAGTTGCTCATAATGACATCAACTGACGCGCTATCTACTGGTAAGTTTTCGATGTCACCAAGGCGAAATTCAACATTGCTGAATTTATATTTTTGAGCGTTTTTACGAGCCTTATCTATCATGGCTTGCGTCATGTCGACACCAATGACTTTACCTTTTTCCCCAACTTTGTGCGCGGCAAGAAAACAATCAAGTCCTGCACCAGATCCAAGATCAAGTACGGTATTGCCGACTTTGATTTGTCCGAGATCAGTTGGATTACCGCAACCAAGACCCAAGTTAGCATCTGCCAGTGCTTCTATTTCTTCTTTGGAGTAACCAATATCTTCAGAAAGTTTTCCGCCACCACCGCAGCAACCACCCATTGGGCAAACAGAACCACTGGTCCGCGCTACTTCACTGTAGGCTCCTTTGATTATTTCCTTTGTCGCTTGGCTGCCATCAGGTGCGTTTTCTGAAGGACAGCAGCTACCACCGCGGCAATGACAACGCGATTTAGCATTAGGTAAACCTTTCCTTACGGCGCACGGGCATGAAAACAAACCAGGCACGTAAAGAAATACTAGTATCAACGTTGCAATTAACAACAAGCCAAAAACGCTCAAGGATAAAAGTGTTTTCATCGTACTCCTTACATAAAACTTACAATTCTTCGACAACTATACGCTCGTGATTTTTAATAAATGGGCGAAAAAGATCCATTTAAATCCCCGAGGTCAGCTTGCTCCGACTTCGCCCCAACTTCGCATGAGGTTACGGCGCGATGGGGTTGCCACGCATCTTCTTTTTTATAGTAACCAAAATTTTTTCAGCCCGTTCAATCGCATCTTCTGTACGTTGCTTATCAACATAGAAACAATCGTTTGGATATCGTGAATCACGCCCGTAACAGGACTTTGACCACCTATTCTAAATGATGTCTGAATCGTTGTTTTCGGGAATATTTTGAATCTTTTTTGCCAAGCGCCATGCTTTTAAAACTTCTTCAACTGACTTTTTCCCATTGGCAATT
>JBAZSL010000012.1:0-52668 GCA_041662445.1 Candidatus Babeliales bacterium | reverse complement strand
TAGAGAAGCAGTTGGAAATTAGGGGCTGATCATTAAACGGGGAAGCAACTTTAGAAACCGGAAGACCCCTTCTAGGGGTTACAAAAGCCACCACCTGTGGTGGTGGATAATTTTTTACTTTGTTACCCAATGGCCTAATTTTAATAACTGTTTTTGATAAATTCCTAAAATCGTTCTGGGATATTTATGCTTTGAAGAATATAAACATATTTCATGGAAAGTTCTTTTGAACTGATTTATTGCTACAAAAAAAAAGCCCGTCTACGTTCGTCTACGCCCAAAGGGCTTCGACGTAACTACGACGCGGCATCCGTCTCTTCTTTTTGCGAAGGGTTCATCGCGTCGTAGCCCAACGGGCGACCTGTCCGTCGTAGTCCGAAGGACGAAGTCGGAAGACTGGCTCCACACATTGGTCTCTATACGAACTTTTAATTGGATCGTGCTTTCTGAAAAAATTCCAAGCATTTTACTTTCTAACTTTATTTAGGATAAAAGATAAGGCAATAGCTAGAGCGATGACGAGGCAGGATGAAAAAGTTGTTTCACTAATTATACTGAGCAGCAGGCTAATTAAAGTGCCTGATACAGCCATGGATAAATAAAAAATAGCCATTGCCGCACCTTTTTGTTCTGTGGTGGCAGTTAATGTGGTTCGATTAAGCGGAGCTGCCATAAACCCAAATCCAAGAGCATAAATCATCATGGGAATAGCAAAAGAAAATGAATAATGTGGAATTGCAAAGGCAAAAATAAGAAGTAACATACCTGCTACTCCTGCAATGGTAAGCCCTAGAGCGATTAATTTTTCTGTGCCAATTTTTTCCATGAGATGCTTAACAAGTTGCGCACCGATAATATAGCTTCCAAAAATAGGAAATTGTAACAATCCAAATTGGGTAGGCGAGAGATGTAAATTTTCCATTAGAATGAATGGAGAAGCTGTAATCCAACCAATAAATCCACCATAGGCAAGAGCAAATGACATTGATGATATTATGAAGGAATAGTTGCTAAAGATTTTATAATAGGTAGCAAGGAGAGTTTTGATGTTGAGCGATTGTCGATTATGAGCAAGGGTACTTTCTGGCATAATGAACCACAGGCCTAACAGAGCAATAAACCCTAAGACAAATAAGCTTAAAAAAATACCCTGCCAGCCTGTAAATAGGATGAAAAGACCACCAAGTACAGGACCAATTGCTGCAGCGATGAAAGACGCCGTGCCCATCCATACCAGAATATGGATAGCTTCTCGATCATCGTATAAATCATGAATGCTTGCATATCCAGCAACCATCATCGTGCATACTCCAATGCCCTGTATAAAACGAGCAGCAATAAGCCACGCAAGTGAAGGTGCAAAACTACATCCCAAGGTAGAAAGCAAGAAGAGTAAGCCACCGCCGAGAAGAATAGGTCGACGGCCGTATCGATCAGTCAAAGGTCCCACGATTAGTTGAACAGCCATGCTTCCGGCAAAAAATGCGGTAATAGTTAATTGTATTTGGTTAATCCCAATGTGAAAGTCTTTAGCAATGAGAGAGAGTGCGGGCAGATACATGTCATTTGACATGTTGGTACAAAACTCATACAAAATCAGAAATAGAGGAAATAAACGCGATAATTTGTTTCTCTGAAGCATTATTACACTCCTAAATTATTGGGATATTTGGGGTAAAAAAATTGATTGAGGATTTTAGATTACAATCTCTTTATCGCAAATGCACGACCTGAAGAGGTTTTGAGATAGCGTTCGAAATCATTGGCTTGTTTATCATCAGTGAAAGCAGTATAAGTTTTGAGTTTCCAGGGGGCATAGATAGAAGAATAGTGTGATTTGTCCTGATTATGTTCAAGAATGCGTCTGGCTATATCATTCGTTGAGCCGACATAAAATCGTTCTGGGAAATTTATACTTTGCAAAATGTAGACATATCGCATTGGGTGTTTTTATGGCTTTGTGACTTATTTGATGTCCGTCTTCATCGCGCCATAGCTCCATAGGAGCGACGGCGGATTACGACGCGACCAGTCTTCGTCAATTTTTCTATTAATATCGAATTCATTACGGATGGCCCGCCGTCGTCCGTCTTCGCTTAAAAGCTTCGACGGGACTATGGCGTGGCTGGCTTGCCGAGTCGTAGCCCAACGGGCGAAGACTGGCTCCCCACAATCGCCCCTCTTCGAACTTTCAATTGGAGGAGTATGTTGCAAATGGTTACTTTTTTCAATATTGATAGAACCTCTAAAAATATTGCTCCTTAAAAATCTGAGGAAGGATGGGTAACTGTCAATATTTACCGGGCTGTTTGCAGTTGTTGTAAATCGCAGCCAATAATTATTGGTATGTTTCTCGTTATTTTTTCAATAGGCCAGTTCCACCAACTAATTTTGAATAATTCTTGAATGGTTTTTTCATCAAAACGCATTTTGACGATACGTGCGGGGTTACCAGCGACAATGGCATAAGGTGGTACATCTTTAGTTACAACAGCTCGCGCCCCAATGATTGCTCCATCTCCTATGTGAACACCAGGTAGAATAAGTGCTTCATAGCCAATCCAAACGTCATTACCAACAATGATATCTCCCTTGCTCGGTAGCGTTTCCATGTAGTTGTAATCCTTGTCCCATCCCTGTTCAAAATCAGCAAATATATAAGCCGAAAAACCGTCAAATTTATGTGAATTGTTCATAATAAATTTTGCACCGCAAGCAATTGCACAAAACTTGCCGATGATCAATTTTTCTCCTACGAAGTGGTAAAGAACATTGTTGTCTTCGAATTTTTCTGCACCATCTACATCATCATAATAGGTATAATCGCCTACGATTATATTGGGGCGAGTTATAACATTTTTAAGAAAAACCGTTCGACGTTCATTTTGTAGTTTGCCAAGACCAAGAAAGGGATATCGACTATTTGGATTAGGTCCATAGGAATAAGCCGTGCATAGATAATCAATAAATTTTGTTTTAAATTTTTCTTTTGAGATTCCCAATATTTTTTCAAAAGAGGCATAATCTGCCAAAATAGCCAAAATTTTATCCCATCCCCATTGTTGATGTATATATTCAATTATTAAGTATGAACAGGCTCGATAAATATCTGATGAAGAATCAAAATTTTCCATTTGTTCCAATGATGGAATGAGCTGATGATTATGAATAAGTTTGTTTAAAATTTTTTTATCAAGATATTGAGATTTCCAAAGCCCAATGCCATGCGAAAACCAAAAAGCAATCTTCTTCTGAGCATATTTATCTTGAATAAATAAATTAGTTAAGCCATGCATATTCAAATTAAGAATACTTGCAGTTGAATGAAAAGAGCCATGGCGATCTGGGTTAACGGTAAAAAAAGCATGTTCTTCTGGTACATATATGTTTACCACACGATCTTCTGCATCAGGTAATCCAACGGCAATATGTAAATCTTTCAAACACGGAAATACATATAAGTTTATTTTGAAGCTATATCGGTGATTAAAATCAATGGAGCATTGTTTAAAATTCTTTTCAGCAACATCTAAAAGCTTTTGGCAGGCCAATTTATCATCCGGCACACAATACAATTTAAAATGTTCAGTTTCACTGGTAAACGGAAGATTTGGTTGTTGAATATGAACATGCTCAAAAATATTGTAATTGGCTAAAATGGATCTGGAACAAATAAGTATCAAAAAGATAATTTTTTTCATTGTTTTTATCCGGTAAATTCGATGGTTTTCTTTTGAAGCATTTATCAAAGTATAACAACTTACGTTCAGGCAAACTGGGAATCACCACTTCAACGTCATAATTGTCCAAAATTTTTCTATTAATATCAAATTCATTAGTTGATGTCCGCCTTCGTTACGCCATCAACGGCGAACTACGGCGTGACAGCTTTCGCTCAACTTTTCTATTAATATCAAATTCATTAAGAAGACTGGCTCCGTCTTCGCCAAGGCTACGACGGGACGGGCTGCCCAGTTGACTTGTCACGCCATAGCTCCGAAGGAGCGACGGCGGAAGCTCTTTAGAGCGAAAGCTGGCTCCCCCTGGATGACATGTTCCGGAACCACAAACTGGAGTTTGGCATAAGTTTGAGTACAGTTCAAACAGCGTACTCAATTTGGGGCATTCAGTTGGCATGAGATGTCCAAATAAACATGGAGCATTGACCACAAATGAATACAATAAAGCTTAAAGAGGATCATGAGATATGCTGCACAAGGTAACCGAGGTTAACATAGTTCCTATTAAACCCAACAACGGCCTTGTCGGTTTTGCAAGTATCGTCTTTGACGATTCTTTTTATCTGGGATCAATAGGAATATTTACACGTCCCCAGGGCGGATACCGGTTAACATATCCGACGAGGAAAGCCCTGCGCGGTGGATTTAACATTTTCCATCCCATCAATCGGTTAGTTGCTGAACAAATAGAGCACGCTGTTATTTCAAAGTATAAAGAAATTGTAAGTACTGAAGAGGCAGTGAAATTACATGTTGGATACCATTGTTCTGACCTTGGCTGAAGAATCATATGCCATTCTTGAACCTCAGAAATTTACCGTATGCGTTCGAGGAGGGGGATTCTCTTCATTAAGACAAAATCCTGTTAAAAACGAGCGACATTATAAACCACGACTTACCCAGACCACATGCACAAAACACATCGGTGGAGCATTTACAATTCTTAAGATTGAGCTTTCTCTGCCCAAACTCATCTTTGGCAACAACTTTGACGAATTGCAGCAGGAAGATTTTGATAGGGTGGTGGAAAAGTTGCGTATTACGCTTGAAGATATGGGCGTTAAAATTGACACTCAAGCGCTTAAAAAAGCTGCCGTATCGACGATTCATTATTCAAAAAATATTCCATTTACCGACGGATCTAGACCATACCATTACATCACCAAGATCCAGGAGGCAAACACCAAGCTGTCGCTTGATGTGAACAAGACCGACTATCGCAATGATGGTCATAGCTACAAATGGCATTGTAACTCATATGAGGTGGTCTTCTATGATAAGATCAAAGACCTTGAAATGGCCAAGAAGAGCATCAAAAGGGCGGTAGAAAATGAGCATGAGCTTGTCCCAGCGCTTTTAAGGGAACTGCAAAGAAACGAGAAACTTGAAGTATTGAGGATGGAAGTACGTCTTAATAAGCCACAGAAAATACGTCAGCTTTCCCAGAAATTAGGTATCAATGGTGAACTTACCTTTCAGAATCTTTTTAATGCTGCAATCGCACAAAAAGTACTGCTCCATTATCTTGATGAAATTGATCGACAACGTCCTGCTATAGTCGATTATGAGGATGCTGAAATGGAAAAGTTTCTTGTCGACTTGATAACCAGTAACCCTGAATTGGGACCATCGCAAATTTTGAAAATTGTGGGGATAAAGAAGGTTTTGGATTCAGTTGGTCCACGTGCGTTACGTGGGATGTTTGGCAGATCTGGCCAAAGAAATATTGACCGGTTAATAGCTGAAACAAAAAAGATTCGATTGCCCAAACGACGAAATCCATTGGGTGTCATTCGTGAGCATCTGATTAATTTTGTGCCACTAAAGATGATTAGTTTTTAAGTTTGGTGCTAGTTCGTAGGTTGAAACTGAATTGTAAAAGTACCAATCTAGGTCAAATTTAGTTGGCCAAACTAAGGTTTTTTTATCGTAGCGGTTGTTCCCCGTCAAAATCAGCGGCGTATTAAAAGACGCCAGAACAAAATATTTTTTCATGACGATAAGAAGTTGTTTGTATATAGTGGTCCGATACAAATTCTCCACACGGCCTCTTCTTGTTCCGAATAAAAGGTAAATGACATGATTGATAGCTATAAGAAAACTGGTCTTGCTGCTTTGATTATTGCTCTTTACGTCTCATCCGGTATCAGACCTATGCCCTCAGTGCATTATGTTTTGCACAATGGAAATCAACCACGAACTTCGCACCATTCTTCTGATCATCAAAGCGTATACGTATATCCCATTGACGATCAAAGCGTAGTGGGAATAAGAAGCGTGGATGGCACTAACGTCCACGACAATCAGGGCAATCATGATAAACACCGAGATGATGTAACTCTCGTAGAAATGTCACCCGATGACTACAACCGTGTGTTTCAATCTGATCCTGGTGAGTATGAACTGTTAGGTGATTTGTCCGGCTTCGCTGATCATAATTTTCGCACGTATGCACGCACACTCCGATGTTATGGAGATTTCATCCTATGGCTCAACGATAAGATTCAACATGATAAGAAATTTAGGAAGGAAACAGCCTATGTTCCCGGGTTTGATTACAGCTTCTTTTTGGGGAAGGAAAAATCAGAGTTCCATAACTTTGTACGCGATGAGGCTAAAAAGATACAGGACGAAAGGGCGAAGATAGTGCTTCTGGCGCAAAAACCACGCCTTCGTGTAGCGGATAATACATTCCTCGAAACTATCCGCACAGCGCCTGCTCATCTCGATCCGGAAACAACTCAGCGCTATCAACAACGAGCCGACGCTCTTAAAAGAACGATTGCCAGTAACGGCACGTGCTCAGATTATTCCTCGCACGTGCCACCTGTAAGCGCTGATGATAAGTACACAGAAGCATTCAGTAATACTTACGGCACCCCACTTGATTGTCAGCTCCATAAAGAGTTGTGCTGCATACGTAGCGAAGTTTCCGAGCTTGAATGTAAGTACTCTCACGATGCGCATGTGCAAATCATAGCGCCGGTAATACATCGTTTTGCTGCACGGGCCAAGGTAGAACAATCTCCAACTCTTGCGTTTGGTATTTCTGATTTTTGTCATGATCTTACACAGGTGTTTACCAAGGGTATTCATACGTTGTATCACTACTCAACTGCGGTTGGAAAAAGAGTAGTGAAAGGCGTACATCCTGTGCTTACGCTTGAGCATTGGAAGGGAATGGCGAAGGGAACACTGCATATGGGGTTACTTTTTCTTGATGCAGTAGGCCAAGAAGATGTTCGCCAGGATGCATTGCTTGTGGCTGCATTTTCAAAAAATTATGAGGTGCTCTATAGCATCGAAAGAAACTACTGCTTACAAACCAAAGCTCAGTCAGAAGCACTGCATCACCTCGCGCGTACTACCTACGACAAGCTCAAAAAAAAGTCATGGAAAGAACTTGCGGGTGATGGAATTGAACTTGGTACCACCATGGTGCTTGATACCCTGGCACTCAATGCTGCAGGAGGATTTGTTAGTGCAACAAGTCGTGCTGCAGTTGCAGAATTAAGCGGTGCTTTCAAACAAGGGTTATTTACCGAGCAATATGCAACTGAGGTTGCGGGGTTTGGGAAATTGATCGTCGAAGAGGGGGCTGATGCTGCAGCTATAGCTGACAGCGCCATCCTGAATGATGCAGCGTTATTTCAAGAAGCTTCAGAAGTTTCAGTGGCTCAGGCAGTAAAAAATAGTTTATCACCATCAAAGTTAGTGGAAAATATTACACAAAAATTTCAGAACAATGTTGATGGCCTGATCAAGTCAGCTGATACTTTACTTCCTGGTAATAACACCGCAGTTGGGAGAGCTTTTCAAAAACATTGCATTCGAGAAAAGACATCATTTATAGGTGAAGTTACTGGAAATGCAGCAAAAAATACAGAACAAGGCATGCAGTATCTTAATAAAATTTTAAGAAGCCCAGAGGCTGTGTTTACCATTAGAGACACAAATGCGTTTGGACGTGTCATAGATGTTAGATTGCCGGATGGCCTAGGAGCACGATGGACTGTCGACGGGCAAAAATTTATTGGTTTTCTTGAAAAATATACACCGAACCCATAAAAGGATTTTGACATGGAAAAATGGACTGCTGATTTTATAAATAATCCAGATGATGCGTATAAATTAATTGTTGAAATACTTTATAACGGTCATGATGTAGCAATTATAAAAAAAGAAGATAACGCTTTGAAAATAATTTGGTATGCCAACCCAAATGATCTAGATGTGCCATTTGAGTGGCTCTTAGGATTAATGAATGAAGCGAAGAAGGTATTAAGTGCAAATTAATTTCTGTGCAAGATCTAAATATTATCGGCAATACAGGGCAAATAATTCTACCGCTGAGCGCCATCTATTCTTTACAAATGCACTGATTCACAGTCTTTCTGATTGCGGATTAATTATCTTGCTCAAGAAGCAACTGTGCCCGCCTAACGAATTCCTCACCACATCCACGCTCCTCTAAAATCTTGAGCGCAACATTTTGATGAGAAATGCCAGGTTCGAGCCTGTAAGGATACATTATTTTTTCGCCCTCACGCTCAATAACTGAGACTTTGTAGTTGCGGAATAACCCATCGCTTTGCTCAAGCGTGGTAATAAGTGGAAAGTGGGTATTGGTAACACAGATAACTGCTGGATTTTTCCCGAGCTCTTCAATCAGGGTAAACGCTGCAGCTTGTCCTTCTTTATGCGTCGTACCATTAAAAACTTCATCAACGGCAAATAATCCACACTCACCATAGTTGAGTTGCTTGCTTGCCTTAAGCAATGCTACAGCACGATTTACGCCAGCTTGGAAGTGCGAGGCGCCAGCCGCAATATCATCAGTTATATTGAGGTAGGTCATGATAGTTGTTGCCGGGGTGAATGCTAATGCTTGAGAGGGCGCAATGCCAAGACTTTGTCCGAGAATAAGACCAAATACAAGCGCTTTGGTAATGGTTGATTTACCGCCAGCATTTGGACCGGTAATAATAACGTTTTGTGGGTTGGTATTACCAATCTGAATCGAGTTAGGAACAACAATATCTGCCTTTAAAAAAGGATTCCAGAAATTTTCAGCAATGATCATTGGTCGTGAATTTTGAATAAAAGTAGGAAAACAAAATTTGACCGGTGTATGTTGAAAATCTTTATAGAGCTTGGCAATGGTTAATTGAGCATCAAGTTCACCGACGGCCAACATAGCATTAACCAATCGATCTTTGTGTTCCTGCATAAGTTTATAAGCAACCATAACCTTGCTGAAGCATGACATAAAGTAAGATGACAACGTATATTCACCTTTAAATGTATCTGATTCAAGAATATCGATGAGTAGCTTAAAATCAGGAATGGTTTTAGTAAGTTCTTTCAGGTTTTGAGCAAAATTTTGCACCGATGGAAGTGCTTGTGCAAGTTCTGAATGCTGATTAACAAACTGCTCCATGGATTTAAGGTTGGCAAGGTATTGTGCAAGGTACGCGATTTTTTGATACATGCATTTGTAGGTTACAAAATTTTCACTTAATCCTCGCCCTTCATAATAAGCATTTTTCCAATAACCGTACGTTGCAAGAACACTTTTAATCCTACTTGCTACCGATTGGACAAACATTTTTCCAGCCGCAAAGCTCATGAGACCAAGCATTGTATAAGGTGGGATATTGTTTAATTCATCTGCAGAAACGCCAGGAATGATGCTGTGCCCTGATGCTGCTGCTACCGGCAATGCAATAACTCCGTAAGCAAGAAGTCCTTTAGCTATGTATCCAAAGGCGTCTTCAGTACGCGAATAGAGCTCAAGCGTACGAGGACTTTTGTTAAACCAATCAGAAAATCTTTTGGCAATGGCAAATTTTTCATCGAAAGGAATTTTACGTTTCATCTGACGAAAAATAAGGCCAGAAAAAATATCTTCATCGTTCCAAAATGAAAGCAATATATTTTCTGGAATAACTAATTCTTTGAGTTTGGCATCAAGCTCATGAAAAAGCTTTTCATCATGCACCAATTTTTGCGTTATTGCCTGTTGAATATGGAGTTTATTGATATCAGTCATTGGCTCAACAAGCATGCGGAATATGGTGGCGATACCTGCAGCAGTAACAGCCCTTCCCTCAACTATTTTTGAAGCAAGATGGCCACGTGGGTTTGATTTTGGTCCACACAAAAGGTTGAGGTCTTGCCAGGTAATTTCATCCATAACCGTTGATTGTGGCGCTGACGCTTTGTCATAGTAGTCAGATAAGAGCTGAAGAACAAGTCGTTGTCTGCTGTCTTCGTTTGGACACATCTGACACTCAAGGCATTTTTTAAGAAAAGCATTTTGACCTTCTTTTTCACATTCTTCACAGACAGCGCCAATACCCTGTGGCCCCTCACAAGCTGTCAGCGATTTAGAATATTCTCGCGCAATAGCTTTATATACATTGTATTGATCATGAGGAGCAACAACTATCTCATCCAGCTTGGTTTCTTCTGTAGGAAGCGGTTGGTACTGTACGGCGCCAAAAGCAGTTGTGCACCAGAGTCCAAGTACGATTACGATAATAATTTTCTTGTGAAAAAACATGATAATACCCCCATCACTAAAATCTAAACTTCACAGCTTTGTTTGTATAAAAAACTCAATGAGAAACTATATTTCTATAATAACCAGGTCGTTGGGATAGGGCAATTTATGGCTAGAATAAAGCACGAAGAGCTTTTTGTTATAATGCTAGGTTTTCAGTCTGAAATAATATATTGATGAGCAATGTAATAATGGTTATTTTCTTCATAATAAAAAAGGGACTTTTTTTAAGATCACGAAACTTATACTGGCGCCATTCTCATTGGCATCAGTTGCCATGTGTTCAATCAAATTTTTCAGCTTCTTGTGTCAGCCCTCTTTGATGGGCAATAAGCACGTATTATTCTTTTTCTGATGTCTGTTTCACGGAAAGGGTCTTATCAAAAAATCCAAGAATATTAGACTCTAATGTCGCAAATATTGCACGAATTCTATCGTTAGAGAGCTGTTCTTTCTGTGATGCTGTTCCATAAAAATTGGTATAGTGCGAAAGCAGTTGTAACAAGAGTGTTGTCTGCCCGTAAAACGGAATGTCTGAAAACACACCGTGTCCAGCACCTTCGATGACAACTTTATTAAAGGTGTTTTGATAGCGTTTCTGAAGGGCATTAATTGTTGCCAAATCACTATCACCCTGTCTACCAACCCACTGATCACTATTGCTACCTACGATCATCATGCATGGTTTAGTAAACACAGCTGTAGCATCTTCTCCTCGCAAGCAGCCATCCATATCAATACAGCATTTAATACGTTGATCTTTGCGACAGGCGCGCATTGCTGTTGTACCACCAAATGATCCGCCCATAACTCCAATTCGATCAAGGTCGATGTATGTGCTCCATGGCATTGTGCTCTGTAAAACAAGGTCTTCAAGCTGAGTAACGACAGAGCTAATGTCCTGTGCGCACACCGCAACCTGATCTTCTTTCCAGGCGCGATACCGTTGTTCACCACCTTCTTGCTTACGCTCTGCTGCCTTTTTGAAAACAAGAGTTTTAATCGTTCGTCCATCAGGATAACGTATTACTTCGGCAACATAGGGATGATTTATACCAACAACAACGTATCCATTGCTTGCCAGCAATTCACAGAACCACGTCCAACCGTGGAGAAGAGCACCCCATCCGTGGGACATGATAATAATCGGGAACTTTTTGCCGTCTGAAACCAATGGTGCGTTTGGTTCCTCATAAACTTTCAGTTGATCCAACCCGGAGAAAAGCCATGTTGGTAATTTGTATTTAAAACCCAAAACATTTTTAAAACCGGTAGCTTGGTCGCTGTTGTATGCTATTTGATGATTGTGTTTATTGGTTGGATAGAAAATATATGCCATGATCTCACGATTCACATGTTGTGGGTCAATAGCATTAGGCTCTTTACGCTGTGTATCAATCCAGTGATATTGGGTTATGCCAACACCGTAAGGCCCTGATGGCTTTGGAAATTGGTTGATAGGATAGAAAACTAAAAATAACGCTCCGCTAATAAAAACCACCGCTGATATGGCTATTGTAATGATTAAATTAAACAACTTCATAAATTAGGCCTCTTCAATTTTTTCTGCCTCCTAATTCAGTCCTCTTTGATCTGCCGAAATTATTGCTCGCCTGCTTTAAATGGCGTCTTTATATGATCTTCAAGCCATTTGCGATCAACTTGGCAGCAATAACCGCATGATTCCTTAAAATTATTGAGAACTTCCTGATAGTATTTTATTGCCTCTTCACGTCTTCCAAGCAAATCAAGAATCTGCGCTCGCCAAACTTTTAGACAATGCCCATGCGCCTTTAATCCTTCAGGATCTGATTGCGGCGCTGTGTGTTCATATTGCTGCAACGCATACAGAGCTTTTTCATTTTAGGCTTGTGACGTACAAATTTGTGGCTTGAAAAAATGTTGCAAGAAGCAGTCCCACACTATCGCATCGTTAGATTTTGTTTTTACTGCTTTATCGAAAAGTTCCCCAATTTTTTTCTCTCGTTGCTGTCTATCATCAAAATTTTCTGCCATCACAATTTGACACATTAAATCAGAAAATGGTGTTGGCCAGGTTAATCGATTTCCCGGTTTGCACACCACCTGCATAGTGCATGATTTTTCTAGAAAATTTTTGAGGAGCAAGAAAAACTTCTCCGGTTCATCAGCAAATACCGCGTGCCCTGATTTTTCAAAAACCTCGACCTGTGCATGCGGATGATTTTTGCGCAGAAAGTCGACTTTATCGGTATCCCAGCTCAAATCCCATTTGCCTTCGCAAATCAAGGTTGGAATTTCAAAATCATCGAACTTTTCATCAAGACCAATTTTTTCCTTATCAGAACAGATTAAATCTCTAAAACCAGGCGTTGGCTGCCAATTATACCATGCATTCCTAATCAACTCTTCTGTCGTTGGCTTGTAATAACGTTGTCGCTTCCAATCGCCAGCTATCATTGCATTGTAACTCTCTTGGACAAGCGTCAGTTTACCTTCATCACGAGCAGTCCATATTTTTCTTATGGCATCACGCTCTTTTGGCAAAAGAAACATACCTTGTCTGGTTGGTTTCATCTTTGCATTTTTAAGTCCATCTCCAGACGCAACTAAAATTAATCCAGTAATATGCTTTGGATAGGTTAAGGCATAGCATTGCGCCAGAAAACCACCGTACGACCAACCAAGTACCATCCACTTTTCAAGTTTTAACGATTTGCGCAAGCACTCCAAATCTTCAACAGCCTGTTTGATCGTATAAGTTTTTCCGGTGTCATCGACACTCGATTGACCGACGCCACGTTGATCGTAATAAATGAGATGCACGCAATCTTTAACACGAGAAAACCATGGATGAAAAGCGTGATGTGCTACACCTGGCCCACCACAAATGAGAACAAGAGGAATCCCGGTCCCCTCTTCTTCGCAATAAAGTTTGCCATTTTCAATTTCGACATAACCTTTCTCCAGCCCTGCAATTTCGTCACACAAAGGCGGCACGTAAGGAATATCAAGAACGAGTTCCTGAGGAATAGAAACAACACGATCAAAAATGGTTTCACGTCCCTGCAGCTTGTGCAGCACGTCGCAACTTGCTAACGCTATAAGCAGCGTACAAGCACCAAGTGTAGATACTATTGTTTTTATACGCATCGACGTCCCTTTCGATTATCAATTCCTATTCACAAGGGGCTTGCGCTCCCGTAACAACCTTTATTCAATAATCTTATTATCGGTCTGCAACTTGTTAAACGTATTACCAACGTAGGCTGCAACAAAAATCCAGAAAGCAACAAGACCAAGTGAGACAACCGAACCGAACATAAGTAGTGTTGGCAGGTTGGCACCCAATGAGCCGGTAACAACAGCGCCGGTGCCCTTTGAGAATCTTCCGCCAAACCCATCAATCCAGCTTTTGGCTTTGAATTTTACATCGTGGCTTGTTGGAATATACATGACCTCTTTTGACGGGTTGTTAAGCGTATAGCTGAGACCCTTGAAAAGTACTACTCCGCAAAAACACGCCCACATTAAAAAATGAACGCTAACGCCGGTGAGGTAAAATCCAAAAATCGTTGCAACGATGATGCCGATCAGCGCGGGATACGAAATGATGCAGAATTTTAGTCCAAATTTACGCATTAAAAAGCTTGTTCCAAGGAGCGCAAAGGCCAGGGATAGAATGCCAATGACCATGCCGTTCATAGCCTTAAGCCAGGCAAATGAAGCAATGCCTTCTGGGGTTACGCCATAAGTTTGTGTTGCACAGATTCCCATTTGGAATTCAACGATGGTGGTAATGATTTCATAGGTGGTGGTAACGACGAAAAGTCCGGCAACGTAAGGACGACTGAGGAGCAGGCGCAAGCCTTCAAGGATACTTGTTTTTGGTTTTTGATCGGTGGCTTGATTTCTTGCTACAACGTCGGTTGGTACGGTTGCCATGTACCACTTCATTAAGAATGGAAGGAGACAGATGAATGCGCCACCCATACTAAAAAGAATGCCAAACCCGAGTGTTTTGATGTGGTTACTAACAAACCAAGTTCCAAGAATAAGCCCGAGTTGCCCAAATGTGTAGATCATGCCGTAGCCTTTTTTGGCAAGTTCGGTCGACATGGTGCTTGCAACGATGGCAAGAAAGAGTGCTGGGACGATAGACCCAAAGCTTTCAATGAAGCAGTACATAAACCAACCTAAAAAGCTGCCGGGAATCAAGGTTGAGATACTGCCAAAGACTGGAGTTGTTGGAGTTGAGGATAAGACCGGATGCGCAATGAGATAGCCAAGTCCAATAAAGCAGAAGCCAAAGAAGCTGCAGATGAGATAAAAAAGAACATTTCGTTTGAGAACGTTGATCAATTTGTTGTACAAAAGTACCGCGCCAATGGTGGTAACCAGCGACACCATTTTTGCAAATGGTTGATATTCGTAGCCAACAAACTGAGTAAAGATAGCGTCTTTCATGACGCGAATAAACCAGTACGATCCAATGAGAACAAAAAAGATTGAGGATAGGCGCCAGAAGCGTTTGAGTTCTTCTGTGGTCATTTCTCCCCAGAGAAATCTGATCGCCTTAAAAATCATGAGACATCCTTTCATAAAAAATAAAACCATTGTCGCATGACACGTATCATACGACATAACCATTACAACGAGCCAACATTTGTGTAATGTGGCGTGGGAAACTCCCGCCGTTGCTTGGTTGTTTTATTTTCTACAAGGGATGCTTTACACGAGGAGCAACTTCTCTACGGGACTTTCCCTGTAAAGACGTTGCTTTAAAAAAAGGCTGTTTCGACTGAAACAACCGTGAACATCTTTACGCTTAAGTATTACATAATTAGGATACAAGATCAAAAAACAGCGTAATTAAGCGGCTTTTTCCTAGTTCAAACATATTTATGCCTTAAAATTCGCTTACTATAGTTTTTTAATAAACTGTTTTAGCTCCTCAATATCTTTGTAATGATGACACACCCATCCACGTTTCGTAGCCGCTTTAACATGAGATTTTGAATCATCCACAAATGCTATTTCATGTGGCGAAAGATTAAGCGTATTTTCTATGTGCCTAAAAAATTCAACTTCCGGTTTAATGGCACCAATGTTACATGATGGAAAAAAGCCATCAAAATCTTTGCCAAATATATCCCAAATAACACGAGCTCGAAGAATGTCCTGATTAGTTCCAAGATAAAGCTTTGATTGCTTAATCGATCGAACCAAAGAAACAATGTCATTATTTATTCTTAAATCACCTTTAAGCCAGTAATCAATAAAGCTGTCAACAGACACCGCTAGCTGCAATCCTGAAAAGACGTGATTGAGGTGCTGTCGCATACAAAACTTGCCCTTCATCACCAGGTCCCAATTACCCGAATAAATTTTAGCAAGGTGTTGCGTTTCCAGGCCCAACTCAGACTGAATATGTTGAGACCACAAATATTGCCCGGCATCATTTTTGCTGTGAATAAGAACCCCATCTACATCGAAGATTATTGCTTCCACAATTTACCAAGCCACAATTAATAAAAAATGTTGGAGAAATGAAATTGACTCTTCTGGCTTTTTATTAAGCTGTTTGTACATAGCCCCTCCAAGTGCCTGAGCAAATTTCAATGCTTGTTCATAGGGCAATTCTGTGCTGTGTGGCACCCATCGCATAAGTGTCTGGACAGCGGCTTCAAGCGATAATGTCGAAGAAGCCCTTTCAACAACTGTTATTTGTTTGTGGCAAAAACCAGCTTGATGAAGCAATTGTTCAAAATCTTTGGTCGATTGTGGGAAGTGTCTTTTATTCGCCTTTTTGACTGTGCTAACCCATAAGCCCTCTTGCTCGAGACGTTCAAAAGCCTTCAGGATTATTGGCGAATCTTCTTGAACAGCTGACATTATGATGATTGTTTTTCCATTGGGCTTCAAAGCTTTTTTTATATTTTTTAAAACGGTCAGTTGATCTTCAATCCAATGCAATACAAAAAAACTGGTTACATAATCAAATTTTTGTTTAAAGGAAAAGCTTGTAGCATCGGCAATTTCGAATGAAAGATTTGCAACAGCGTTAAAAGATTGTTGTGCCGCTTTAATCATGCTTGTTGAAAGATCGATGCCGATAACACTTCCGCTGGGAACTTTTTGTGCTATTTTTGCAGTAAGATTTCCATCACCGCACCCAATATCAAGAATTGTTTCATCTCCATTAAAAGTTACATGATCAAAAAGCGCAGCTAAGGCCCATTCATGATTCTGAAAGCTGGCATATTTTTTATAGTGCTCACTGTTCCATGTGTCCGAAGAATTTTTCATTCTTTTTTGCATAGTAGTTCTCTATTCAATTTTTTTCTGATCCATAGTTATTTGCCTATTAACAGCGATAGGAATGACCAAACATTGAACGTTTAACAGCTATCGTGCGATGCTTTAGCTAGTTTAATATATCATGCTGTATTTGTCTTAAAGTTGGTGGTAATGTGCCATTTTGAAAATTCAGGAATAATGGGTTTAAATAAGATATTTTTTTATACTTGCTTATGGTACTGTAGGTAACTATGATCAGACTTGTTGTTTTTTTCTAAAAGGGTGATAATCTTCCTAGGACAGCATTTGAGTGTGATCAAAAAAATTAGGCCAGGTTGGACAGTGAACAACTTGGATGATAGCTCTTTTATTCCTGAGAGGACTACGTAATGAATAATTTGTTTGAAGAAACGCGAGCTATCATCGAACAGCTTCGTGAAACAGTTGATACGCCAAAATTCTCTCAAATCCTAAGTGATGACCGGCGTTATATAACTAAACTCAGAGAACGTTTGGAATATATTCAGCTAGCAACAGTATTGCGATGGTGGTTGGTTACATTAAATGAAGAATTACGAAAAAAGTTTACGGAATGCCTGATCATGCTTTTCGAAAAGGGTATATTTCCTACATCTTTTGCTAATAATAAACCATTTACCCTTGGCGGCTTTCGTCTTTTTTCTGTTCGAGCAGTTATTGCACATATAAAAAGATTAGAAGATGTTCCAGATACTGTTAAAGACGAGATGGTCAATTGTTATATATCCTTTATTAGATATGTGAATGATATTAGTTATGGTTGGTTTGCTAGGGCATCTCGCGAGGCTATAGTATGCAAGATGGTACCATGTGCCGTAGAAGAAGCTCTCTCTTTTTCAGACTTCCGTACATTCATTGAGTTTTTGGAAACGGCCAATCCTCGTGATGCATTAATTGCGCGCTGTATCGTGCAGGGCACTCTCCGTATTTCAGAAGTTTTAGGCTTAACCCTCGACCAAATTGACTTCCAAAAGGGGCTTGTCTGCCTAAAACGCAAGGCAAAGAGTCTGTGTGTAGAATATGAAAAAGACTTTATGAAAGAACTCGAAGAATATATTGCACATACGGCACCTCAGCGTAAAGAATCTCGGTTTGTTTTTGTTACGAAAAAGAGTAAGCCCTTAACACGTTCGCGTTTGAACGCTTCATTTGCGCAAGCTAGTTCGATTGCCAACATTAAAAGAGTAACGCCAGAAACTTTGCGTTCTACATGGATGTTGTTGAAGCAACAGGGATATACAGATACAGCCATCATGGCTAGCAAGTCATCACGGCTAGCAAGATATAAACATAGTGAAAGATAGTAATGTGGTTAATAAGTTTTTAGGTAAAACAATGATTTCCAGAATATGTTTTAGATAAAAAATGGAGACCGATGAGTTACCGCTCATTCGGCCTCCTCAAAGGGTGTTACCCCTCTATAGCGGTCTCATCCTAAAATTTTTTGGGCGATATGTACAGTTTTGCAACTGTACCATTTTCTCAATAATTGTCTTTAAACATATAAAGGAAATCTTCTTTTAGCAGAGGAGATTTCATGTTAAGCGATTTAGCTTCTTTCCCAGCGTTTTTGAGTAGCAATGATCTTGTGAACATGGGTTTATTTTCGAGCTTGGAAGCAACCTATGAAGCACGTCGTAAGGGTAAATCACCCGATTTCATAAAAATTAGAAGAAAGATTTTATATCCGCGCGAATGCGTGTTGGCGTTTATTGAGCGTCACAAGTATAAGGGCGAGCCTGTACCTGACGTTCCGCCTACGAGTGAAAAAGATAATTAAAAAAAGCGACGAGAGGAGAGTTCATGAACCACTCATCGCTTCAAAACGTATTGTTGTCTGCCGAACAGTTAAGGTGTTTGGCCCAGGTGTACTCGATTTTTATAAAAATCGATGAACGCATTAATAAAAATACAAAAGTATCCTACGAAGTGCCAAGAAATGTTACCGATACATCTGAGAAATTATCAGCATGAAGCTGTCACGGCTGTCCAGCTTGAACTCAAAAATGGAGTTAGGCGTCAATTAATGGTGTTACCTACTGCCAGCGGTAAAACCGTTATCATGGCAGCTGTAGCAAGACAATTTAACAGGCGCACGCTGATTCTGGAACATCGACACGAGTTGATTCAGCAAACGGCAAAGACCCTTAAGCGTTATTGGCCAAAAGTTTCAATCGGTATCTGCCAAGGAGAAAAAAATGATTACACCGCACAAGTGGTTGTCGGTTCGGTACAGTCGTGTATGCAGCCTAAGCGGCTAGAGCAGCTTAAAAGTCAGAATTTTGAAATTTTGATGATTGATGAAACGCACCATGCTGTAGCTGCTTCTTACAAGCTCATCATTGATGCTCTTGGCTTCGGTGCAGGCACGGAAAAGCTTCTCCTTGGAGTAACGGCAGTACCTGAACGGTCCGATGGGAAACAACTTGGAACCATATTCGATAAGGTAATATATTCGCGATCGATAGGAGATCTCATAACCCCTGGGTTCCTTTCGCCTGTTATAGGCCGCAAGGTTCTCACCAGAGAACTGATAAAGGGTGTTAAGACATACGTGGGCGACTTCGAGACTTCCAGCTTGTCACGGGCAATTAACACCCCCAATAGAAATAAGCTTATTGTAGAATCCTACAAGACCTATGCATCAGGTCGTAAAGCTATTTGCTTTTGTGCTGATGTTAAGCACTGTCATGATGTAGCTGCCGAGTTTAACAGCCAAGGGGTTAAAGCGGCTGCGGTCTGGGGCCGCATGTTAGATAAGCAGCGTAAAAAAGTACTGAACGATCTTAGGAAAGGCCGTGCCGACGTTGTTATTTCGTGTGGCGTGCTCACTGAGGGTTTTGATGAACCGTCAATAAATTCGATCTTGGTTGCACGACCTACAAAAAGTAGATCTCTGTATATCCAGATGGCTGGACGCGGCCTTAGAACGCATCCTGGTAAGACTAATTGTTTGGTCATTGATTTTACGGATGAAGGTCACGTTCTAAAAAACGCTCTCTCATTAACCAACGCCATTCCTGAGGCGCGGGTAATTCAAGATGAACAAGAAATTACAGAAAAGACACCTCAAGAAAAAACGGTAGCACCAAACTGTGCTCTTGAGCAACCGCGCTCTTACCCATGGGACATTCTTGGCAATAATACGATGCGGCTTATTTGGGTTGCAGGTAGCAATGACGAATGTGTGCTACTTGATGATGACAGAAATGAGATTGTGATTCAGCCGGCTAACGGTGGCTTTAGAGCTGTGTTCTATCTTCATGGTGAAAACAATGGTGTGGCGCTTATTCATGCGGCTACTTCTCTTGAGAAGTGTATTCGATGGTGCGAAGAATACGCCATAAAACACCTCACTGTTAACTGCGCGAGTGTTCAGATGCTTAACAAATTGCAATCACAGATGCCAACTTCCAGACAAATTCAGTGGTTAACTGAACGCGGAATATCAACTGAGGGGTTAGATAAAGCGCAGGCGGCGTTCATAATTCGTAGCTTGGTTATAAAACACAATAAAGAACGACGGCATGCCCTTCAAGAGACAAGATCGCAGCGAGAAATGTCCCTGTGTTATCCAGCAGGATCTACGCAAATGATGCCAAACAACAAATGCTCCTGCAATAAATGCTCAATTGGAGCACAAAGATAATAGGAGAAGATTATGGATGAAAACAACGCTGTTCAAGCGCCACAACAGAACGACCATGTCCATGCTGTTGCACGCATGGGTACGATCGATGAAGTACGCATTGAGAAAATAAATGAACGAAGCGTCAAGGCGAAAACGAGCTTTAGATATGAACAAGGTGATGCTCGAGAAGATGGCAAAAACACCATACTTAAAACAAAGGTGCGCTTTTATGATGATGAACTTACCGCAGATCAAAAAGTTGAAATTCAACGAGCAACTGAATGCGCTGTTACAGGTGCGGCAAGTTATGAATATGCAAATGTACTTATAACACAGACAGTTAACGCTCTTCTTGAAAATGATCCAAAACATATTATAGAAAAGCTCAATGCGATTTTTAATGCACTCTTATCTTTAAGTCCCCAAGATGAAATTGAAGGAATGTTATGTACACGTCTTGTGGCTCTTCACGATCACTACATGACCCGCTTAATGAGGGTTAAAAGCACTGAACATATCAATCAGAGTGAGTTTCAGATCAATAGCGCAATCAAACTTATGCGCATTTATAACGAAACACTTGAAGCGTTAAGTCGTTATCGTCGTAAAGGTGAGCAGCGGGTTATGGTTCAACATGTAAACGTTAACCGTGGTGGACAAGCAATTGTTGGTGGCGAAATCAATCATGGGGGAGGGGGACAAGAAAAAAGTAAAGATGCAGCCCATGCCAATTAACGAAAGCGTTAGGCTCTGTGGCGCCAAAGCACGACAGAATAATTACCAACCGTGCCGTCAACCAGCAATGAGGGGCAAGAAGCGCTGCAGGTTGCATGGAGGGAAATCAACTGGTCCAGTAACTCAGGAGGGCAAAGATCTTGCGGCCGTAGCCAATCTTAAACATGGTTTTTATACGAAAGGGATGAATGCAGAGAAAAAATATATGCGCATTATGATGCGATGGCGTCATGAAAATGGCGATATTAGAGATTGAATAGTAAATCACATTAAACTAGGGCAGAATATGTCGATTATATCGCATAAAATACTGCTTTATGACGAGGTAACTGAATATCATGAAAGCTATAATTATTGCCAGAGTAAGTACTGAAGAACAACGTGAGGCAGGGAATTCTTTGCCAGCACAAATCGAACGTCTTAAAAAGTATTGTCAAAATAAGGGATTTCACGACATCGAGGAATTTAGTTTTGATGAGAGTGCCTATAAAACTCAGCGCGATGAGTTCGATGGCATTTTTAATTCTGTCATGGCACAAAAGGATAAAATTGCGTTGTGCTTCGATAAGGTCGATCGGTTATCACGTAACGTTTTTGATAAACGTGTTGCCACCCTTTATGAAAAAGCCCTTAAAGATGAGATAGAGCTTCATTTTGTATCTGATGGTCAGGTTATCAATAGCAAGTTATCGGCGGTAGAAAAGTTTAACTTCAGCATAAGCTTGGGTCTTTCAAAATATTATTCTGATGCTATAAGCGACAACGTGAAACGTGCGACTGAACAAAAGTTGCGTAAGGGAGAATGGCCTTCTCGTGCACCGCGTGGTTATAAAAATGTGACGAAGGCTGATGGAAGCAAAGATATCGTTGTCGATGAATTCGCTTCGAGGATTGTCATTAAGGCGTTCGAATTATATGCAACCGGTGGTTTTTCCATGGAGCTTTTATGCGATAAATTGAAGGAAGATTTTGGCGTTGAATGGTCAAAGGGTTTCCTTGATTATGTCCTCAAGAACAGCTTTTATTATGGTGAAATGGTCTGGAGTAACAAAGTTTATCCACACCGATATCCAGCGCTTATAAGCAGAGTGCTCTTTGATAAGGTACAACAGATAAAGGCCGGCTTCGACAAGAAGCCGGTCAAATACGCCGGGTTGGATTATATGTACCGGGGGCTTCTTCGGTGTGGACACTGTGGGCTCGCAATGACACCTGAAAAACACAAGGGGCACATTTATTACCACTGCACCGAATACAACGGGAAGCACGGGGCAAAATGGTTACGCGAAGAAGAGATCACTGAGCAGCTTGGAAGCATTTTCAAGCGCCTGCAGTTACCTGTTCATGTGGCGCAACAGCTGGTTGATATGCTTAATGCTGTCCATAAGGATAAAATTGAGTTCCAGAATCATCAGTTCAACAAGCTCACTGAAGAGCGTAAGACGATCACCAAGCGCATGGACAATCTTTATCTTGATCGGCTTGATAGGAGAATTACTGATGAACAGTATGACAAATTTTATCAGTCGTTTCGTGACCAACTTGGTGAAATAGATACTCGTTTGGGCATGCTCCAAGAAGCAGAGGACAACTATTACATTATGGCAAAATACGTGCTGGATCTGACAAGCCGCGCATATGATCTTTTTGTCGGTTCTGAAGTTGAAGAAAAACGTCAATTGATAAAACTTGTACTATCGAACCCAAGAGTAAATGGCGAAAACATCGATTACGAGGCTCAAAAGCCGTTTGATATGCTACTAAATTGTGCTGATCGTCAAGACTGGCTCCCCACAATCGCCCCTCTTCGAACTTTCAACTGGAAGAATGTGTTGCGAATGGCCACTTTTTTCAACGATAGAGCGGTGTTGTTTGATCTGTGAAGCTACATAATTGCTTTTTGAGAAAGAAAAACCTTAAGCTACGAAAAAGCGGTTGATCTAAAAAAAAAGGAGAATCCGATGCGTTACCTGCAAATGATAGTAGCCATGGCGGTATGTGGTGTGATGGTGCAAGGATGTTTTGCAGCGCTGCCGGTCCAGGAAAAAGCAACCTCCGGTGATCTAGTTGCCAGAAATTGGATTGGAATGCCGGTTAAAATAGGGCAGTTTGGCGGAAAATTAGAAGGTTTTGAGTCTGTTGATAAAGGGGCCTCTATAGTCATCCGCCCAGACACAACGCAACTTGTTTTCGGCGATTCAGGCACCAAAGCAGTAACACCTAGCGCAGGCAGTGATGAATGCAATAAACAAAAAGCCGGACTCGAACAGCAGTTGCAATCGATTGCAACACAAATGTCCGATATTAATCAACAGGCGATCAAACTGCAAGCTCAGCTGGATGCATTAAGAACGCCCAAGCAAAAAGAGCTTGAAAAACAACTGCTAGGTTGGCAACAAGAATACGATAAAATAGTAGCGCAACGAGGCAAAACACGCCGCGGCACAGTCCAAGATTATGCCCTTCAGCGTTCGCAAGATGATCTCGAGCAAAGAATGATGAATCTGCGCCAACAACAATTGGAACCCTTGAAAACACAAAATGAAAAAGAGCTCGAAAAGCAATTACAAGATTTTGTCAGCTCTCCCTATTTTCCTACTAATAAAATTGGGCGACTTGAGTTCCAACAGCGGCGGATACAAGTACAATTGGATCAGCTATCTGCAAAAAATCTGGTTATTACAAACAACCTCGAAATACGTATCATGATGTCACGAGATGGACAACCTGGTGTTAGAGGTATACCGCAAGGAACTTCAATTTATGAGCCGCTTGGCCCAGGTGGAATCAATTTTAGTGAGGACAGACTTGTTACGATAGATCTTCCAGGGCCAAGGGCGCCGCGAGTTGGAATTCCAGAAATACCAAGGCAGACAATACTTCAAAAACTTATTCAAAGTCTGCAACAAGAAATATCGCAGCTGACAGCCCAACTACAAACTGCAACGTCCGAAGAAAAAAAGAAGCTCGAGCAAGCAATACATGCTTTACAAGAAAAACTACAAAAACTTCAGGAGGAGCAGCCAACAAAACATACAATTCCAACTCCCAAGCCGTTACCCGCAACACCACTATCGCCAGAGGATGAAAATGTGCTCATCAACAAACTACAAACGGACACCAAACACGAGACTCTTTTAGAAGATATTCTGCGAGCTTTGGACGTAACCCCAACTGATGCAGCCAAGCTTGGTACTGCAGTTAAAGCAGCTTTCGAACGGCTTGTAATCATGCAACAACAACCCAACTTTCGCACATCTTTCTCGTGGAATCTTAATGCATTGGCAGATCGAATCCATGGGAAATTCAACATAGAAGTGTCACCCGATGAAATAAAGAAAGCAGCCCAGAAGTAGACATGTCAAAAAGCAAAAACAAACGTGGAGCAGAGTAAGTAAAATTTCGCGGTACCAAAGCACAAAGGCGTCGTGTAAAAAACGGCGCCTTATTTTTTATTCGTCAGCTGAACCTGTAATCCAACAGCATCAATGCGCGGAACAATTCTGTCCCAACGAGGATCACCCTCGTCGGACAATATACGGTAGATCGTTTACCGAGAAAAAGGCGCATCACTTTTCAGCCATGGCATGGATCTGAATAACTTTTTATTTCGCGTTCCAGAAGCGGCAATAAATTCACGCTACACTGCACGCAAATTTTACTGATAGTGCAATGAAAACAGCAGCGTCAGCTAACGTGCATCCTGGGCCAAATTTATTCGTGTTATTTTGATGTCGATGAAAAGTTTATACCGCACTACGCTCCCTATGCTCAGGCGTAGTTCTAGTTGCCTTTTAAAAAGCTCTCTATATCATTTCCCCAATGTTCAATGATCTTCATTCTCGTTCATCATCAGGAAGGGTGGCTTATGATTCGCACACAGATAACTCGTGTTCTATGGTTCTGTTTCAGCATTATCGTTTTTCATAATGACGTTGTTCTATCAAGTCTGCTTGAAGGAACGCTCGTCGCAACAGCACACGGATTAGTTCCTATTCAAAATCTTAAAGTTGGCGATAAGGTACTTGGCTATGACCTTAATGCACCAAGTTATGACGAAGCGCTCTGTGAAGTTGCCGTAACTAAAATAAATAAACACCTGACCGAGTCTTTATTTACCATATGCACTAAAGATGGCTGGGTTGAAGCATCACCACATCAGCTCATCTTCACGCTCATACCGGAAGAGCCTCAAAATGGTGATGCATGTGTTATGGATTTCGTTCAAGCTCAAGATATAACAAAATCCTGCATGCTTATTGATGCACACATGAATTGTCTTGCTATCGAGGAGACTAACAGGCTCAATCTCAGCTGCTCATATCCCGAGCAATACATCGAAAAGGTAAAACGTAATCGTCATAAAAAAGTTACCAAAGTAGTTAGATTAATAGTAAATGCGGATGTGTATGCACTTGAAGTTGAAGAGCCGCATGTATTTCTGATAGCTGAAAATCCTCATGCCACCGATATGAGCAGGACACGATTATTTCTTACCCACAACGGCATACCGGCACTTGCAGTAGGAGTGTCAATGGCTTTTGATGCAACACCAGCATCACTTGCTTTTGCCGAAGCAACTGCAACAGTAGGAGGAATGGGTGTTATCTTTGGTCCAGTAGGGCTAACTCTTGGGGTGTTAACGAGTGTTGGTTTCCTGGGCTACCAGCTCTTTAAAAGCGATGCTAATAAGCAGTCGTCTTTTTATATTGAGCGGGCTGGACAAAGCAGTCCTGGCGGAATGGATCCGAAGGAACCGAAAGATAAGAAGGACGAGAAAATCCGTGCGCAAAAGGAATTCAGAATAAACACTACTGATCCCAATAACGTCAATGCCAAAGAAAACTTGACCCGCAAGTTTGGAAAACTAGAAAAAGCTCAAGAGACCGCCGTTAGATCAGAAACTTTGCCTGATGGTCGAATTAGATATTATGAGAAAGAACGTCTCGCAAGAACCGCCGGGAAAACTCGAGGTAATGCTCATGTAACTGAATATAATCCAAAGACAGGCGAGGTTCGATCATGGGAAGAAAGCTATGATCACAAAGGGGATGTAACACGGGTACACCCAAAAACAATTGACGGGCAGGTGCTTGAGTCGCAGCACTACCCACCGACAGGCGCAGAAAAATGATGGAAGGAATGTAGTTATGACTTACACGAAAAGACGGTTTGGGGCTGAACTCATACTCATGTTAGAGAATAATTTCGACCCACAAAAAATTGCGGCCTGGGCCAATAAACTGCACAACGAATACTCACATTTTATGGATACAGAGCTAAATGAGACTGTTCAAAACATCGCCTCGATGAGTCTTGGTGAACAATTTATGTATACCAAGCAGGAGTTGGAGGATTTAGCTATTAAACTTATTACGTCAAAAAAATAATCATCGGTAATGTTATGAAGTATTCAAAAAAACGTTTTGCGGCAGAGCTTATTCTTGAACTAGAGAATGGGTATGATATTGAAAAACTTGCAGCATGGGCCAATAACATCTATTACGCCCATAAAGAAAAAATGGATAAAGATCTCGCCAATATTGTCCAAGATATATCTTATATAAACCTTGGCCCTTCCTTTGAACGCTCGGAACAGGAGCTAAGAGATTTGGCTGTTAGCTTGCTGCAAAAAAAACGATAGCTTCTCATTGTAATAAGATGGCCTGTATATTTCGATAAATGGGAGGGTGACACACATGGCACACTGGGGTTGGTACTGGAGGATTAAGAAGCGGTACACGCCGAAGAGTTTATGCTCACACTTCATGGCGATAGATTCCTTTTCGATGTTCAAGTTCAAACAATCCATTGATGCGTGCATGGGTAAGGTAGTCATTGAAGCACGCTATTACGGCTTAAAAGCAACCTTGCTACCAGACCACTATAGCGTTCAATACGACGGTGGATCCTATAGAATTCCGATTGAGAAGCAGTCATGTAATTACGGAGGCTTCCGATACTACTTCCACTGCCCAAAGTGCACCCGGCGTATGCGCTTCCTTTATTGCAGCGATGGCCTGTTCCAGTGTCGTAAGTGCTTGAACGTTGGCTACTATAGCCAGCGATTGAGGCCCTCAGAACGCTATCTCGTGATGACTATTAGAATCGGTAAGTACATTAAGCTGAGGGGCGGTGATCTTGATCGTGGAATAAAGCCTTTCGGTATGCACAGCAATAGGTTCAGGAGAATTGTAGGCAGGTACCGCTATTGTGAAGATAAGTCCCACCAAGCGATTCAACGAGAGCTTCGGCAATGGTACGGCGCTAAGGCCGAACCGTACTTAGATGAGTTATTCGATTACGTTGATGAAAGTAAGAACTGGAGACGGCGCCGGGCAGCAAGCCGCTGAAAATACGTACCACTTTCAGTATTGGCGTAGATCAGAAGAACTTTTTATTTCAGGTTCAAAAAAACAGCAACAGTTTTGCCCCGAGATGCATATGAACTTTGTAGGTGGCGTAATGAAACAAGTACGATGACCAACCTGCGCCTTAGGCCAATTTTAAGCGTGAAACTTGCGACAAGGCATCGGCGGCTGATTTGATGCTCACGTGTGTGATGATGTCGAGGAAGAAGTTCGCGAAGATATTTTTATGGTGATCCAACAAAACCGCAAACCTGTTTAATCTTTTAGATACCAACCATTGCCATTTTGTAGTTTGAGATAGTTTCGATTACTTGCGATTTGGGTTGTTTGTAATTGCGCAAGCAATTTTTTGGGGTTTACATGTGCTGCCAAAATATCCGCAGATATGACTCTTGATGTTGTTGCGCCAGAAAAAATTTTACCGACTTCACCGTCAATAGTGACTTTGTGAAAACATTTCATCGGGGTGATTTGATCGCCAACCTCTTCGTGGAATAAATGCAAAACAAGAACTTCTACACATCGAGGTACCCATTCAACTTCTAGTAATAGGTCACGTTGGTTAGCGAGTATTATTTCCAGTGCATAGGGCAAAAACGAATTGTTGCGATCATAGAGTAGTGCCTGATTCTCGCCACACACTTCATTAAGAATTAAGTCTAAATACCTATCAAAGCGATAGCGTTCGAAAAGGGATACCTTTTTTACTGTTTTTACAAGAATGGTCCCATCTTTAGCAACAGAAACGAGATCCGTTCCTTGCCTTTTATTTTGAATGGCTTTCATCTCGGTGCTGAACGTTTGTTCTTCCCATAGCTGCCCATCCCTACGCCAAGCTTTCAATATAGTTGTGGGGGATGGTAACCAAGAATCGTCTTTTTTTCGCGTATCTTCAGGCTGTTCCTGAACCGCCTTGTACTCATTTTCAACCTTAGCCTGAAACGTTTCTTTTCTTTTTAAAGAGTCATAGTGACTCTCCCAGCTTGATGCAGCAATCGAAAGATAATCCCATGCAACCCACGGCTTAGCAACATTATCCAAATTGTAGGCGTGATAAAGCTGCATTAATTCGGCTTCTTCTCGCGACATATCTTCGTATGGCACATTTTTTAGAACTCCCTCGCGGATGAGTATTTGCCTGTTGATTGCGTCTTGTAGCTGATGATATTGTCGGTTGTAGTTAGCTTTGTCCGCCTCCCACTGCTCAACAACGTCTGGGCGTAACAGCCGTATGAGCGGAATCATTTTCAAAATGAGGAACTCAAAAAAATTGACGTCAGTTCTTTTTGCTCTGAGTTCACTTACAAAATATTTGAGCAATAGCGCCACGTTCTTTTTCAAGAGATTGTTTCGAGTGTCCTGGTCTTTTAGCATTTCTGAGCCTTTCAAGCATTTTCCAGCCAAGTATCCATAAAAAAAATCACACAGGATCATTCGATGCAAGAATTGCCAGGAGGTTGTCTTGCTGAAAATGATTATTAGATCAGGCGATTCGAGATGTTGATATTTTTTTTATGGCAAAGTGCGGCGGGCAACAAACTCGGCACGATACTGAGATCATGAAAGTTTACAAAACAATCTCTAATCCTCATAGCCGCTCGGAGCAAAAAAGTGAAGCCGAGAACAATCTTCTTGAGCTTTTTGCGCTCCTTTATCGCGTGGATATGCGAAATAAGCGCGATCTTAACGCGCGATCTTTCGGGTTAGGCGAGGGGCGGCGAGGTGTTGTAGACGTGGCAATTGTAGATGACAAGATTGTTGGTCAGAAAAATGGGAAGGGGTCCTATGAACCTTGAGAAAAGATGTGATGGTATGCAACAAGTTCGGTGTAATCGCAATGATACATGCAGGTCTTCAACCGACTATGGCATGGAGCTCCTTGAGAGGATGGAACGGCTCGGTTTTTACGATCCTGGGGTTACATTGAACGATTTTATAAATTTATTGCCGCATACGGAGAAGGGGAAAGTATGGGTTGCTCAATTTTTAACTCTTCAAGCAGATATTAATGGCTACATGGCATGGTGTTGTTCCGCAAACTAAAGGCTTACTTTTTCAGGAACACGAGTTATTCGCCTGTGGGTGACTCGATAGTACAGAAATAAAAAAGACCGACGCGAATCGGTCCATTAGATGAAAGTTTATATTATGAATAATAACAAAAATACGCGATTTGATCAACAAAGAATGACACCGTGTGATAGCGATTTAGCAGCAGCACGTGCTGCTTGGAGCGAGCAGGAGAAAACTCTCATCCAAAAAAAAGAAGCTCTCGGTTTTGGTTCCGATGTATCGGTAGAAAAAATTTTGCTAAATACCCCAAGCGCAGAGCTTGATCAAGCTACAATCTCACAAATACTTGCGCTTCAGTCGTCATTTAAAGAGCTGGCAGAGCAAAAGAAAATACTTTGGCCTGAAGATGCTGTTGTTGACGAGCTTAACCAAAAGCATGCGATAGTTCGTATCGACCAGACCTATATCCTTACCGAGAAAGACAATGATCTATTTGGGGGTAAGGATTTTACGCTTGAGAGTAGGCAGTCATTTAGGCTCTATTATGAAGATGAGGTGGTACTGTGTTCTGACGGTAAACAGCGGTCTAAAGCCGACATTTGGCTGAAGAGTCCCAGGCGACGTAAATATGATGGGATAACTTTTGATCCTAAAATTGTTGGCCCCGTAAATGAACGCTATAACATATGGAAGGGTTTCGCTATAGAACCAGTAGCGGGTGATTGTTCATTGTTCTGGGCACACGTCAGAGATACTATTTGCTCGGGGAACGAGGTAACTTACAAGTTTCTCCGTAAATGGATGGCGTACGTTTTTCAGCATCCTGATGTGGTGCACACAGCTCTTGTAATCTGCGGTTCGCAGGGTGTGGGCAAAAATAAGTTTATTGATCCACTGGGATTTCTTCTGGGCCAGCATTACGTGAAATTAAGTAGCCTGGCCGAATTGCTATCGCACTTTAATGCCCATCTTAAGAATGGCGTACTTATAAATGCTAATGAGGCTCTGTGGGGTGGCAATAAAAAAGAGACGGGGGCTCTTAAGGCAATGATCACTGAGCCCATTTGCCTTATTGAATCGAAGGGAAGAGATTCTATACAGCTTCGTAACTATAAACATGTCGTTGTGACAAGTAATGAAGATTGGCCTGTTGATATAGATCCCGATGATCGGCGTTTTTTTGTTTTGAAAGTTTCAGAGAATCATAAGGAAGATACGACATATTTTGCTGATATGCAAAATCAACTAGAAAATGGTGGGTATGCTGCGCTCCTATATGACCTTCTCAATGAAGATGTATCTGATTTTAATCCGCGAAAGCTACCGGTAAGCACCGATTCATTTGCCATAAAGTTACGTAGCGCAGACTCAACCGACAGATACCTCTATTTTGTGTTGCATGAAGGAATCTTCTATACCGGTGAACGTTTACCAAGTCAGGAAGCCGGGTGGAGCGATATTTATACCGATATGTTCTATGACCTCTATGCACAATGGTGCGATGAAAGTAATGAAAAAAAGATAACAAAGAATATTTTTTGCCAAAAGGTTAAGGAACGCATCCCTTCAATTACAACATACCGACCAAGCGGGAGCGGTAAACGTCCTAGAAAATACCGGGTTCCTGATATTGAAGATGCACGAAAAGAATTTAGCAAAGCGTACAGGGTTGGAGAGGAGATTTGGGATGATGGTGATTCATGTCCAGATTCAGAATGAGATTAGTCCACTATTGGTCCAAGCGTTTCCTCTGAAAAAATGGCTTTATAACGCATTGGTCCAGCATGTCCAGGCGGTCTATGGCTTTTATAGTTCCGGCAAAATTCAATTTATTTTTTTGCTATCTCAGGTGTGGTGGACATGGTGGACAGCTGGACAAGCGTACTGCAGGAAGTCATTCCCGAGAAAGCGGTATGGCGGACTGAAATTGGACCGACAAGTAATATTGAATGGACTATTATATTTTAGGATAAAAAATGATTCTGCTTGAGTTAGCGCGTGAGGCTGGTATTGAACCCAAGTGGGTAGCATCAACTCAGGGCGGCGAATATCATTCAGCATGCCCTAAGTGTGGTGGAAAGGATCGTTTCTTTATACAGCCAAACAGGAGCATGCCTAAATGCACCGGTTATTATCACTGCCGCCAGTGCGATAGCCATGGAGATACGATTCAGTTTGGCATCGATTTTCTTGGTTATTCTTTTAAAGCAGCCGTTGAACGCTTAGGGATTGATTTGCCGCATTCTTATCGCCCTTATGCGTTGTTGCGTACCGAAAAAACATTTAAGCCACTGGAGGTTAAGGCACTGTCAGATAGTTGGAAAGAGAAGGCTCTTATCTTTGTTAACTGGGCGCATCAGCATCTTATGCAACAACCAGAGATTTTAACGAACTTGGAACGTAGAGGTATCCCTTTCAACGCTGTTGTTCGTTATAAGATCGGCTGGTGCCCAATGAACTTTACCCGTGATGCACATGAGTGGGGCATTGATGGGGGAAATGGTATTTGGCTCCCGAAGGGAATAGTCATACCAACGTTTGATGTCGACCATGTGGTGCGTCTGAAAATCCGACGTGTTGATTACCGCGATGGTGATGACATGCCCAAGTACGTTGCCGTTGCTGGCAGTATGAATGGGCTTGGTATCATCGGCAACAAGAATAACAAAACAATGATGGTAGTTGAGTCTGAGCTTGATGCCTACGCGCTTCATCATGCCGTTGGCGATCTTGCATGTGTTGTAGCTGTTGGTAGCAGTATGAAAAATCCGGATAATGTAACCGATTATTACGCCCAAAAGGCCCAACATTTACTGATTTGCCATGACAATGACGATGCTGGTTTGAAGATGCGTGATAAATGGAAACAGCTGTATCCACACTCCAAGGGATGTCCAACACCCATAGGTAAGGATATCGGTGAAGCAGTAGCGATGGGGCTTAATATTCGGGCTTGGGTGCTCGAATTATTAAGCGATAAATCCGAGAAAAAGCCTTTGTAGCTGCATATTTTTGAACTTTTGATAAGGTAGTAACTATGAAAAAAATTGATGAATACATGCATATCAAGGAAGCGGCAAGCTTTGTTGGCGTAACTCCCAATACGTTAAGGAATTGGGAACGTGAACAGAAATTGCGGACTTATCGTAATCCACTGAATCACTACCGTCTTTATGATAAGACAGATTTAGAATTGCTCTTGAAGAACATAAAAACGAGATCACTATAATGAAAGCGATCATACTTGCGCGTGTTTCTACGAAGGATCAAGAAGAAGGACATTCGATTCCTGCTCAAGTTAGGCGTTTAACTGAGTATACTGCCAGAAAAGGCTTAGAGGTTTTGCATGTATTTCAACTTACCGAATCTTCGAACAAGGAAAATCGAAAGAAGTTTAATCAGGTTCTGACTCTTATCAAAAATTCTGACCAAACTCTTGCGCTTGTTACCGATACTATTGATCGCCTTCAGCGTAGTTTCCGTGAAACGCCTATATTGGATGATCTACGCAAACAGGGAAAGCTCGAATTACATTTTTTACGGGAAAACCTCGTAATCAATAAAGATTCCAATGGCACACAACTTACTCAATGGGATATGGGGGTAGTGTTTGCTGCGATCTACATTCGTCAAATTAGTGATAACGTAAAGCGTAGTAAAGAACAGAGTACTAAAAATGGGCAGTGGACGGCAAAAGCTCCGTTCGGCTATAAAAACGTTATTTTGCCGTCAGATAAGAAATTTATTGAGATAGATCCGGATTCAGCGGCATTTGTAATAAAAATGTTTGAGCTTTATGGCACTGGCGTGCATTCTTTTCAAACCATCGCCGATGAGTTAAATCGCTTGGGAATGCGTAACGCTATGGGCAATCCAATCATTTCGAGTAGAGTTGAGGTTACCCTTAAAAATCCGTTTTATATAGGGAAGATGCGCGCTAAGGGAGAACTATATCCGCATCAATATACGCCGCTTATTAGCGAAGAACTGTTTGACAGGGTACAGGATATTATCGCTGGACATTATAAGGCACCGGTACATTATGCAGGGAAACCAATTCTTTTTCGTGGTTTGATTAAATGTGGACGATGTGATTGTATGGTTACGGGTGATATTAAAAAGCAAAAGTATACATACTACAGTTGCAATAATGCGAAGGGTTTATGCACCAAGGTATGGGTAAGAGAAGAAAAACTTTTGGATCAAATAGTAGGCTATCTCGATAAAATCAGATTAACGGATCGACAGATTGCCGATATCGTTGTTTATCTCAAGCAATCGTATGCTCACGAACAAGAGTTTTATAACCATTCTCATGCTACGTTGCGTAAAGAATTTGACCAGGTTCAGTCGCGTATCTCAAAACTGATAGACCTGCATGTTGATGGCAAGATTGATGCAGAAGCCTATCGCCTCAAATTGGAAGAATATAAAACGCGCCAACGCGAAATTACGCATGAAATGAAGTCGCATGTTAATGCTGATGAATCATGCCTTATCGCGGCTGAAACCGTGCTAGGTCTGGCAAAAAGAGCCAAAGAACTTTTTATGAGTTCGAAACTGGATGAAAAACAGCAAATTTTGAATTTTGTATTTTCGAACTTAAAGCTGAATGGTGAAAGACTTGATCTGGAGCTTAAAGAGCCGTTCTCGATACTTGCAAAATTGAGTGATCAACCTGAGTGGCTCCCCGGGCAGGATTCGAACCTGCGACCTAACGATTAACAGTCGTGTGCTCTACCACTGAGCTACCGGGGATCCTCCTACGCTCTCGCTTCGCTCGTAGCTACGAAGGACAGGCAAGGTGGCCTGCCATACGAAGCCAGGAGCCGTAGGCGACGGCGCAGTATGGGCGAAACAGGACTCGAACCTGTGACCCCCTGCGTGTAAGGCAGGTGCTCTAACCAACTGAGCTATTCGCCCTGTTGGGCATATATTTCAAGAAATCCATTGAAGAATAAATTAAAAAGTTCTCAAAGTCAAAAAAAATGGCCATTTTCAGCGATTATTAAGTCCCATAACAAATGCCGTCAATAACCGCATACTAGCACCAGTTGCACCCTTGCCAACATAGTTAACGCCGGTGACATCATGAGCCGTGCCGGCAACATCAAGGTGCGCCCAGCGTGCCTTGCTTACAAAGTTGCTTAAAAAACAGGCGCCAACGATGGTGCCTGCATAATAGGCAGGACTTCCATTATTGTGGATGTCGGCCACCTCGCATTTGATGGCTTCTTTAAAGTCGTCATCGAGTGGAAGTTCCCAGACACGATCGCCTGTTGCAGTTCCAAGTTCGATGAGCTTAGTGGCAAGCTCACGATCTTTGGTCATGAGGCCGGTATAGAGGTGCCCCAGTGCATAAAGAACGGCGCCAGTGAGCGTAGCAATATCAATAATGTAGTCAGGTTTATAGAATTTTTCGGCGTAACACAACGCGTCAGCAAGAATAAGTCTGCCTTCCGCATCGGTGTTTTTGATTTCAACCGTTTTGCCGTTCATGCACGTGATAATATCGTCGGGACGAGCAGCCTTGCCGCTGGGCATGTTTTCGACACACGGCGCAATGCTGATGATGTTAACATCCGGTTTGAGTTGGGCAAAAACGCTCATGAGTGCAATGACTGAAGCAGCGCCGGTCATATCATACTTCATATGTTCGATGCTGTTTGTTGGCTTGAGATTGATGCCGCCTGTATCAAATGCAACGCCTTTACCCACCAATACAACGGTTGGGGCTTTTTTTATTGCAGCACCATATTCAAGAATAATAAATTTACCATCTTGTTCAGATCCGGCGTCAACGGCGCAAAATCCGCCCATGCCAAGTTCCAAGGCTTTATCTCGACCAAAGATGGTGCATGAAATATTTTTATGCTTGTCGGCAACTTTTTGTGCTTCTTGTGCAAGCGCAGTAGGAGTCATAAAATTTGCCGGTGTATCTGCCCAAGTGCGCGCATTGTTGATAGCAGCACCAAGGATGTCGGCCTGTGAAATTTGAATCGCAAAGCTACGTTCATCAAAGTTTGGATTAATAGTAACCGTCAGCGTGCATTTAAAGCTGTTCTTTTTTTTCTCGCTTTTGAAGGTGGTAAATTCATAACTTGCCATGTGGGCCGTTATGGCGAGTTGATAGAGTAATTCAGTGTTGCTAACGCCAAAAGGTTTTTCATCAGGCAGGGCGTATAATGCCGACGTGATCGAAAATTTTTTGAGTATGTGGATGACAAGTCCCATGGCGCGTCGCAGATGCTCAAGTTCGACGTGCCAGGTATTCTCAAGTTTGCCAACACCGATAAAAATAAACTGCACCATATTTTTGTTACGCGTACCGCTGAGAACTAGCGACTGACCTCGCTTGCCTTCAAATTGGTGCTTTTTCAGAATGTTGCGCAATTGTGGATAATATTCTTTTTCAATGACATCGAATGTGGCGAGTGATGATGCGGGATCAAGATTTTCTTTGAGAAAAAAAATGTATCCCTCGACCGCATGGTCCCAAAATTTCTTTTTTGTAAGTTGTAGCGAAAGCATTGGTATCCCTTTACGTAGTACGTTTGATGTAATCCAAGATGCCTTGATGTAAAACTTCAAGACTCAAAAGTGCACAGCGTAACCGCGTTGGTCCTAGGGGCATTCCTACCAGCTTAAGGATGTCATCTTTGGTAATCGTTAAAATCTGGTCAGTTGTTTTCCCCTGGCAGAACTCGGTGAGCAGTGAGGCTGTTGCCTGACTAACAACACATCCTGAGCCCTCAAACCCGATTTCGGTAACACAATTATCGGTAATAATCCCTTCAATAGCAAGACGATCGCCACACGAAGGATTATGATGTCCCGCTGAAAAATTAGAATTTTGAACTTTTTTTCGGTTGCGAGGGCGCTTGTAGTGGTCAAGAAATTCTTCGTTATACATTCCGTTATTCATAAGCGGATCGCTCTTTATAGGGCAGCTTGATGCATCGTTGCCAGACATGACGGTAACTCCTGTAAAAGGATCTCGATGTCACGCTCCGTATTATACGCAGCTAGGCTGATACGGAGTACTGATTCAAAACCAAGATAATTAATGAGTGGTTGCGCACACAAATTACCAGCGCGTACTGCTACTCCTTTATATCCCAAAAGGGCAGCGATATCGTGAGCATGTGCTTTTGTAAAGGCAATGCTCACCAGATGCCCTTCACTCATTAAGCGCTCACAGTTGCCAAGTATGATAATGCCATCTACTGCTTGGAGTTTGGCAAGAAGTATGCGACAGAGTTGAGCTTCGTGCGCGTGGAGCGCGGTGTAGTCTATAGTAGCGCGCATGTAGTCAATGGCGGCATCTAAGCCGATAACTTCAGCGATAGGTGGTGTGCCGGCCTCAAACTTTTGCGGGCTTGGTGCCCAGGTTGCAGCAGAGAAGGTTACCTCGCGAATCATTGATCCGCCATAATGATAAGGTGATACCATGTCATGCAGCTTGCGGGCGATGTATACTACGCCGATGCCAGTTGGACCAAACATCTTGTGGCCAGAAAAGACCAAAAAATCAGCACCCATTTTTTGTACATCAACATGGTGATGTGCTATTGATTGTGCCGCATCAACGAGTACGTAGGCGCCATATGCATGAGCCTGTTGAATGAATGTTTCAAGTTCATTGGTACTACTGTCCCACACTGGACCGATGACATTGGACATGTGTGTAACCGCGACCAGTTTGGTGCGTTTGGTTAAAAATTGTGTCGGATTATGAAGCGTGAAATTTTTAGTGTCGATAGGAATAAAAACAAGCCGCGCACCTGTTTTTGCAGCGACCTGTTGCCATGGAATGAGATTGGCATGGTGTTCAGCATGGGTCAGTACTATTTCGTCGCCCTGTTTGAGATGATTGAGCGCCCACGCCGTGGCAATAAAATTAAGGCCTTCGGTTGTGCCTTTGGTAAAAATAATTTCGTCACGGTGACGTGCATTAATAAATGCAGCTACTTTATCACGTGATTCTTCATACATGGTGGTGGCAATTTCGCCCAGTTCATAAAGTGCCCGATGAACGGTTGCATACGATGATCGATAAAAATTGTTCATCGCATCGATAACAACGGCTGGTTTTTGGGCAGTTGCCGCATTGTCCAGATAAACAAACGGCCGCCCCTTTTCGGGGCGTTGGAAAATTGGAAAATCTTGGCGTATTCTATGCGGATCCATAAGTACTCCCAATCGCTGGGTAAGTAATTCAAAATTCACTATTAGAATTTTATAGCAGGTAGAAGGTCTATGCGCAAGTTGAGACAAAAATTGGCTCCTAGAAAGGTGCTTATTGCACATCGGTCGGAGATTGCACTGCGTATTCAGGCTGCATGCCATGCACGCGGTATTGCCACTGTTGCGGTGTACTGTCCCGATGACCGGAATGCTGCATTTGTTGCTGGTGCTGATGAGGCGTATGCCTTATCTAAGCAGGGATACGAGGCCTATACCGATGTTGATGCTCTTATCGCCATTGCCCATAAAGCCGGTGCAGATGCACTTCATCCGGGATATGGCTTTTTATCTGAAAACGCTCAAGCGGCACAAAAAATAACGGATGACGGTCTAATATGGATTGGCCCACGGCCAGAAGTTATTGCGCTTATGGCGGACAAAGTTGCCGCTCGAAAGCGTATGAAAGCTGCTGGTGTTCCTGTGGTGCCTGGATGGGTGGTTACCGATTTTTCACCAGCGGGAAAAGAGGCTGCATGGAGAGAGGCACAAAAAGTTGGTTTTCCTCTTATTATTAAAGATCCCTATGGCGGTGGTGGTAAGGCCATGCAATGCGTACGTCGAGCAGAAGATTTTCCATCAGTACTTGTTGCTGTACACGCGCAGGCGCAGCGGCTGACGGGAAGCACCTGTTTACTTATCGAGAAATTTATTGAACAAAGCCGCCATGTTGAGGTGCAAATTGCGGGTGATGGCCAAAATTTTATTCATCTTTTTGAGCGTGAGTGTTCGGTACAACGGCGTCACCAAAAAATTATTGAAGAAACTCCCTGCATTTCGGTGCCGGGCAACGTGCTTGAATGCATGTATGATGTGGCATTGCGTGCGGCGCAAGGTGTTGCCTATGACAGCATCGGCACCGTGGAATTTATCGTAACGCCTGATAATAATTTCTATTTTCTTGAAATGAATACGCGATTGCAGGTTGAACATGCCATTACCGAGATGGTAACGGGTATCGATTTAGTTACGCTTCAACTGGATGTGGCAACGCACCAGGTACTGCCGTTTGTGCAGGGTGATGTAGTGCGTCGTGGTCATGCCGTTGAATGCCGATTATATGCTGAGGATCCGGCAACAAATTTTACCCCATCAACCGGAACAATTACGTATCTTCATATGCCGTCACAGCCTTTTACGCGTTGTGAGCATGACCTGTACCAGGGGGTAGAGGTAACGCCGTTTTTTGATCCGATGCTCGCAAAATGTATCACGTGGGGCATAACGCGTCAGGAGGCGATTAATCGTATGACAGCAATGTTGCGCTCTCTGGCGATATGTGGTGTAACAACCAATCAAAATTTTTTACGAGCGATTATGATGAGCGATGAATTTGCACGTGGCGATATTGATACCCAACGTGCAACAGAACCAGAGTTTATGCAGCGCATGTTGAGAGCCCATGATGGAATGCATGATGATGGACTGGCGGCAGGGCTTGCTGTGGCGATTGCTGCCTATGCGCGTGAAAAAAGCGGACGGGATGTGGCAGAAACTACAGTGTCAGTGCGCGGGTGGAGAGAACTTCAATGGCGATAAAAAAGCTGCTTATTAATGGCACGGTATGGACGTATCTTCTGGAATCGCGCAGTGATGGGTTATACGTCACGGTTACACATGACGCCTATAAGCAGTCATATATGATTACGCACCACACCCATGACGTCCGATCCGGTCTGGTACAGTGGGAGTGTGATGGTAAATTGTTTGCACGTGTGATTCATCAGGACGCAGAGAGCCATGTTGTCATGGACACTGTTGTGAACCGGTCGCTACGCATCAGTGAAGTTATACCCCACCATAAGACGTCAACGGTAACATCCTTGGTCAAAGTGAACCATGTTAAAAGTCCTCTGGCTGGCAAAGTAATGAAGATATGTGTTGAAATAGGACAACGTGTGCACGAAGGGCAACCGCTTTGTGTTATAGAATCTATGAAAATGGAGAATGAAATACGCTCGCCGCGAGCGGGGATTATTAAAACTATTTTCATGAGCGTTGGCAATGTGGTACAACCTAACCACATTATGATCGAATTTGAAAAGGAAGGAGAAGGAAGTGCAGCAGCAAAAAATTCACATGGACAAACGACGTTTTAGAATCGGCGACCTGGCCGAAGAGCTTAAGGTTAAAAAGTTTGTCATTCGTTTTTGGGAAAAAGAATTTGATATTAAATCTGATCGATCGGAAGGTGGTCAGCGATTTTATACCTCCGAAGATCTCCAGAGATTTATCCGTATCAAAGATCTTCTCTACAACAAAGGGTTTACCATTGCGGGCGCAAAAAAGCAGTTGTACACAGATTTACAAAATGTGTTAGAGGTAATGCCTGAATCACATGCTGCCGCCACGCTTATCGAATCGGTAACATGTCAGCCAACTGAAGCGCCTGCTACGAGCACGGAGCAACAACCATCACCAACATTGGTAACGCCGGCGTTGTATCAGCAATATCCAACTGATGAATTTACTCAACAATTAGCGGAACTTAAGGAGCAATTGATTCAACTCAAGAACAAGCTTAAAACTTCTTGATTCCGCGAGTTTTCCAATACTCACTGACGACACCATTTGAGCCGGTGATCGCAATTAAGCCATCGCGTTCATCAACGACCGTTTTGGCCTGCTCAAGTGCTTCAGCAAGTGTTGCACAAGCTTTTGCCTTGATGTTAAGTTCTTTGGCAATAATGCTCAAGTCTTGACCATCATGGACGGCGACTTCGCTTCCTGCCAATGGAATAAAGAATACGTGACCTGGAACTTTTTTAAGAAGATAACGTGTCAGCTTGATGGCCTCGATGGCGTTGGTAGCTTTGGTCATGCCTATAATAAGCGCAAGGCCTTTAATTGGCTTTTGATAATGAACAAGTCGAACACCTAAAAATAGGTTAGAAAGTGCATCAAGATTGTTAGCGTTATCAAGAAGAAGGGTTGGGTTTTCTTTGTCCAAGAGTTCAAAACGCCCGCGGAGCAAATTGAAGTGCTCAGTCCAGAAGCCTTTAAGCGTCTTGATAGGATTGAGTTCTGCTTGACGTTTTGCTTCAAGAGTTGGACGTCCACGTTGGCCCTTTTGAGTTGCCAAAAGGTTGCCGCGGAGGAACGGTGAAAATCTTCCTTTAATATCTTCAACATAAATTTGTGCGATGCGTTCGCCAAGGGATGCAATTCTTCCGTACAGCTGTTCATATACATAAGGAAGTGATGCGAGCTTACGGATTGGCATCGTCCATTTTATATTACGATCTTCGCACCATGTTTTCATTTTTTGAAGGCGAAGCTTGCTTTGTTCTGCTGAAACAAACCACGTGCCAGCTTTACCGATTTCAAGTAGCTCAAGTGCCATGACATCAAGATCTTGTCCAAGAAGACCCTTGCCGTCTTCAGCAACACGAGTAACGGCTGCAATTTTTGGTGTCAGGTAGGCAGCAGCGTCATATTTGCCACCGTAGTTGACCTCAACAAGGACGACATCGGTTTTTTCAGCGTGGAAATAAAGCAATGAGGCAAAAATCAAAAGTTCATGAACGGTTGCCGTGATGGTATTCAGCTCTGCAGCATTAATAACATCGTTGACGTAGTCCGAGAATGATTTGTTTGCAATGGCTTCAAAGTTATGCGTAATGCGTTCGTTGTAGGTCAGCATATGCGTAGAGAGCAATGTGCCAACATTGAAACCTTCTTCACGTAACAATTTAGCAGCAAAGTGGATAGTTGAACTTTTGCCATTGGTACCACCAACGACAATAGTATCAACTTTGGACGTTATTTCGCCCAAACATTGATCGAGCTCTTTCATGCGTCGCAAGGAAGCTTCGCTGTATTCGGCAGTTTTAAGTCCGTCGAGGTACTCAACAACCTCGGCGTAATTTCTTATTTTGCCCAACCCGGCATCGCTTTTTTTGCGTGCTTGTTCAAGACCCGTAATCATGGTGTTTCCTTTGCCTTACTATTCGGTATTTTCTTTGGTTAAACCATTTTTCTGGTTGTAATTCTATTAGGACTTAGCTGCATTGTCATGCTGAATTTATTATGTCCAATGTTCAATTAAAGATAACTCGTTTAGCTTAAGATGAGTTTGGGTAATTGTCAAACACGTCAGAATCGGCGTTTTTGCGCAGTTGGCAGGGCTTCATTGTTTCAGTATGGAGTGGCTTGAGGTGTAGTTGCGCGTGGATATTTTCGCGTTGAAATATGATGGGTGATTGGTGCTTTATTGTTTCAGTTAGTCAAGAATGAGCGACATGAAAAAAGGGACGCAGTTTACGCCCCTTCTTTGAATTACAAAACTTGTAAGAGATTTAATGTTATATCTGTGGAATAGCAAGCAGGCCACTGCGGATCATCGCAAGCTGTTTCATGCCATCATCACGTGGATGGAAGAGTCGTGCTTCGTTATATTCTGCAACATCGCGTTCATCAGGATCACCAAATCCTGGTTTTTCTAGATCGACAAATGCCACCGCAGTATCGTTTTCTACAAGAAAAACATTGGGTGTATGGAAGCCGTTGCGATCAACTTGGTCAGGGAAAAGGCTCCATAGGCCGCATGCCTGTATTACTATTTCCATTTCGGTGAATATTTCTTGACCCAGCGGAGTAACGTCGAGAGCGGCGAAGTGCTCCCAGGTTCCCGGCACACTGTGTGGGTTAGGAATGTATTCTTCGACCAAGATATAATTGTTGTCAACGACATCATGGGCGAATTCTTCCGTCATTATCGCAAAGTTTTCATTAACTATATCAGCGAGAGAAAATTCATAAGTAGTATCAATCGGACGTGGGAATAAAAATTTTCGTGGTAAGCGTATGTGGGTAAGGCCGATTTCGGCGATTACGTCGTGCATTTTCTGATAATACACAAGGCGACTGAGTAATTGAAAAGATGAGGCACATTCTACAACCTTTTCATAGCTGTCCGTTGTATTAATTACCTGGCGAATATCGGGCAACAATGGGTACAGTACGCGTGGTACTTTGATCAGAACGTTGCGGTTACTATCAGAAAAACGTAGGCCATTGAATACAAAAACATACGAGCTGCCAACAGAAAGTATGGTGATATTGTATCGCTCAACAATTCTATCGATAAGTTGTCGCTCCAGGGCCATTGCACCTTGTACTTTTTGCATGATATATGTTGCTTTGCTTTGTCGCAACGCTGGGGTTCTAATCCAATGTCCAAGCAGGGCGATGTTTCGGGGTAGCTTGAAAAAGAGTTCGGACACATCTTGATCACGTAAAAAATGGCACAAAAAAGCTCCAACGCGTTCATCGCGTAGTGCAAATCTTTCTAACAATTCAGAGTCTTTGCCTGCTGAAAAAAGAATCGGTTCGCGTTGTTGAAGAGGTGCGAGCGCCGCATAGCCGCTTTGTAGCGACAGGGAAAGGCCTAGGGCTACGGTGAATACATTCTTGATATTAAAAATCTTCATAAAATTCTCCATAACGTCAGTTGTTAGTATAAATTTTATCGTTGCTTCTTGAGTTTACCGGAGTGGTTAAAAATTCAAACAGAAATTAAAGCAGCCACATAATGGGTGAAAGCGCGCTTTTCGAGGGCTTAAAAGCGTGGTATTTTAGCACGTTTTTGAAACTTTGCTGAGAGGGGGAAATATTCTGGAAAATACAAGTATCAGCTTTATGTCTATTTTTACATACCTTGACTCAGCTACTCGTGCTTTTTTAAAATAAATATCGACAAATTGAACACCTCTGCACCATGCGCGTTAGTGGGAGCGTTGCTTATTTGTGGTTATCGGGGGAGGATTTAATGAAGGACTTCACGTATTTTCTGTTTGCGATGAGCATGGCGATTTCGTTTAACGGTGCACATGCACACGATAAAGATGAGAGCTTATCAACCGCCACACTTCTATCAACATCAGAAGCACCGCCAACACCCGGGAAAATCATCTTTATTACCGGATCATGCTCCTCGGGTAAATCCTCCATTGCTCGAGTTCTGTCGCAAAAGATTGATGCTCAAATGTTTGCATTTGATGAATATGTTATGCCGCTTATACTCAAAAAATTTATCACCAAGCATTACGGCAAATTTTTGGCATTTTTTATCAGTGGGCTGGTTATGCGTAACTTTTTTACCACCATTAACTTTTTGAGCGAAAAAAGAAAGTATGCTTTCCAAAAAATGTTTCTTGATGATCTTCAAAATGGACTTGCTATTGAACCGACCTCAAAGATGTACCGTGAAGTAAAAAAGACTGCGTCGCGGGGCAAAAACGTTGTTGTTGAATCGCCGCTCTATCTCTGGGGCGGGGTTAATTTTTTGAGCAGCCTTAACGAGCTTGATGGCGCAGATGTTACTTATGTTTTGGCCTATTGCCCATGGGATAACTTGATCGATCGCATCAAACAACGAAATGCATCAAAGAATAAAAAAATTCATCGGGAGCTTGATTGGGTATTAGGGAATTATATGCACACCTTCGAGGCTTCAACTGATTACCGTGATGACAATTTTCTGGAATATTTAAGTGGTGATAACGTGCATCAGATTATCACCGAATATGCCAAGCCAGGATACAAAAAAAAGCACCTGAAACTATTAAACGAAACACGACAAATAGCGCACGAAAAATTTTCTCAACATACCGGGTACTACATTTACCCACGGTTTAAGCACAGCATTGTTGTTAATACCAAAACGTATAATCCTGAACAAGGTGCTGCGGTTGTTCTCGCGCATCTTCGAACAAGGGCTTAATGTGCAATGAGAATACAAGATTTCTTTACCATGGAGATAAGCGGCACGCAGAGTCCCGAGCTTTATCTCATGCAACAGGGAATAACGTGGCCGGCGCTTATGGCGCTGAATTCCTCGTTTAAATTAGAAACAAAAAACTTTCGCAAACGGCTTCTGACCACTCTAAAAGGTATGTGTAATGAAAAAGGAATGATGCCCTTCTTCACTAATGCTGAGTTGCAGAAAAAATATCAACCAGATTTAGAATGCACGGCTCTTTTTGTTGCAGCCTGCATACTTAATGGGGAAAAAATAATTACCGATTTGGATGACATAAAAAAAAGAATCATGACCAACGGGTTTTTCCAAACATGGATTGGAAGGGCTGAGCAGCCGATCGATTACATCTCGCAGCTCATCATGTGCATATGTTATGGGCAAGCTGGCCTTAATATTGAGCAAACGCTAGCAAACACAATAACAACTAAATTCAGAGATTTCTCTGCATTGAATTCACGAGATGTTTATTACACCAACCCCCTCTATTTCATTTATTTCACGCTTTATCTCAACGACAAAGGGCTCTTCCCCAATAAGTATCAAACACTCATAGAGAGATTTGTAGAAACGTATATTCCTGCAGACGAAGTCGAAACAAATATGCTACGAAAAATATGTAGTAAATTCAAATTACTGTACATCAACCATACACTATCTTCACGGAGAACCCCTTTTTTTACGAATGGGACGTGGCAGTGCGTTGAATACTACAGCGATTCTGTTAAGGAAGTATTTCGAACAAGCGCAGATTTCGATAGAAAACACCGCTTTAATCGTTCGTTAGCAACAAATTCAACATCAATGGCTGTATAAGTTTCAGCAAAATAACCCCAGAAATTGTTGCGACTTTCCCAGAAAAACCAATTAGTTGCATGGCCAAGAAAACAAATCCTGAACAAAAAACTGAAAGCAGCGCAGAAAAGATAATTATTGTTGCGGTAGCTTTAGGTGTTGGTTTGATCTCATAGACGGCTACAAGATCGTAAAGTTGTTCCGCTGCCAACCCGACAAACACCGCCGCAGCAAATGAAAAATAAAAATATGAAGATCCGTATGATTTTACCAATTGATAGGTAATTAACGCGACTGCAAGAAAAAATCCGTACAACCCCCAAACATATGTTTGAATTTTTTGAGCGTATATTTTAAAAAAATCTGGAAGTTTTCCGGCAGAGCTTGGCCACAAAATTTTCTTTATTTCTCCAATGATTTTCATCGAAAGAATGACGGTGACGGGGATAGCCCAATTACCGAGCGGGGCCCTTGTAAAATAATAAAGCGTCGTCAAAACTCCTGAGCCGATTGTAGCAAGAATGAGATTGCTTTTTACATTTATGTGACATGGTTTTACTTCCCATATCAGCAATTGATCATAAAAAGTTCTGCAGAGAACAACAATAAAATAGGCGATAAAAATTGCTGCCACTAGTGATAGCCCAACGATTGAATTCAAGATGTACATGAATCCAAGGACCCCTGCTATGGCTAAAAACAGTCCAACATTAGTGAGATAGAACTTATTGGCGAGCCTCTGGTTGAGATGAGCGATAGTATCCACTATTTTTTCCCCAAAATTTTAATACATTCATCAATCCACTTGAGTTCAGCATCAGCATGTAATATTCCGTATCGTAGGGTCATAATCCAAAATTTCTTATGTTCACATTTATCAGAAATAGGTGACAGAATATTCTCTTCAATGCTTTTGAACTGCTTTTTTTCTTCGTGCGCTTTTTGTTGGTGCAAAGCGAGTTGTTGGATGATTTCTTCTGTGGGGACATGCGCAGCAAAAAAAACCTTGAGAAGTAATTCGCTGCGACGACTTTCTTCTTCAGCGGGCTTTGCCATCCATGACAAAAATTCATATTTTCCACTTTGAGTGATTTCAAAAATAGTGCGTTCACGTTTGCCGACAAGTTCACGTGTGGCGGTGACTTTGCCCTCAGCCTCCAGCGTTTTGAGCATCGGATAAATTGAGGCATCATATTCTTGCCAAAAATGGTTGGTCGATTGCTGCATCATCTGCAACATCGAATAACCACTTCGTGGCTTTTCAAGGAGTAGGCCAAAAATCGCAAACCTACTTTTATTGATCTTTTTCATGCAAAGCCCCTAGAAATAGCAAAATAAGTTGATTTTTATACCCAATCATTAGGCATAAAATACCCAATAATTAGGTATTAGTCAAGCTCGTCGCACAGACCGGGGGAAATATCTACAATTTCTGGACAAAGTCATTAAGATCTTTGATGTTTCGGTAATGATGACATGTCCATCCAAGTCGCACAGCAGCCTCAATGTGAGATTTTGAATCATCAATGAAGGCAATGTCCTTTGCTTGAATCTTAAGATTTGATTCAATGTATCGGTAAAATTCGGGCTCCGGTTTTATGGCCCCCACCTGATACGAAGAGAAAATTCCATCAAAATATGATTTAAATTTTTCTCGAATGAACAAGGTACGACGCCGCTCTTGATTCGTTCCAATATAAAGCTTGGGGCCTTTGATTGCTTCAAGCACTTGGATAACTTCAGAGTCAACAATTGAATCACATCTTAGCCAATACTCAATAAACACATCAACCGACAACGCTATATTAAGCGCGTCAAATCTGGTTTTAAAATACTGCCGTACATCAAGAAGCCCTTTGAGAACCAATGACCAATCAGCGGTATACATCAGGCGCATGTGGTCAGCGGTAAGCCCAAGATCTTTTTCAATATTTTTATTCCACAAATACTCTCCAAGCACATCTTTGCTTTTAATAAGAACACCGTCGACATCAAAAATGACAGCCTTCACGTTTTATCCTTATAGGGTCTTGGCAACTCTAAATATTTAAACAGTTCCAATGGGGACTCAAAAGCTTGTGCAACCTTTTTGCATTCACTTTCAATCAAACAGGCTACCGTTTTTTTATTGGGAACATGTGCAATCTTGCAGCAAGTATTCATTATGACACGCTTCAATCTTTTGGTTTAATATGTTCGACCACAAGTTCGGCTATTTTTTCTTCCAGCTCGCGATTAAAAATCGTATGCCCCATACCTTTGATCATAACCAACTTTGCCTTTGGAATTGCATCAGCTACAGATTTTTCACATCGTGGTGGAACTACCGGATCTTTGTCTCCATAAATAACAAGGGTTGGTCGGTTAATTTTCTTCAGCCCATTTAGTTGCTTCATCGTAGCGAGAAACTCACTCATCATGAGCTCATGATTCTGTCCAGTATTCTTATTTTTCGTACGAATTAGAAAGTCTCTGGTGAACTCTTTTGCCATCTCTTCATCAAATGGAATGTCGGCATTGCAATGGCGCCAAATAGGTAGATAACTTTGAATCGTTTCATCTAACGTTGCGCCATCTTTACGCGAAATAAACATCTTTGATGTAGTATCAATGGCGTGTTGATCTTCTTTGGTAAGTTGGGTAGTTGCGTCAGTGATCTCAAGCGGCCCTGCAGAGATAATGACAAGGCTCAGAACCTTATCAGGATAATCCACGCCAATTCGCTGGCATATCCAGCCCCCCCATAGAATTACCAATGAAATGGGCTTTTTTTATGCCATAGTCTTCCATAGTTGAGATGGCGTCTTTGGCCATATCTGACATGGAATAGGGCGCTTTTTGCCAATCTATTTCAGATGACTGGCCAACATCGCGATGGTCGTAGCGAATAACAAAAAAACCTTGATCGGCAAGGTATTGGCAAAACACATTAGTCCAAAATCGTGCCGGACACTGTTTTCCTGCAATAAGAATACATGCCTGATTTGAGGGTTTTCCACACGCTTCACTGTGTAAGGTAAGATTATTGACCACAATGTTCTTTGTAGAAAATTCAGCCATTTTTAACCTCCAGAAATTTAATAATTTGATTAGCAGATTGTTCAGGCATCGAAGAATCTGTATTAATCATCAAGTCATACGTCATCCCCTGATGAACCGTATGATAATGGCTCCGCGCATGGCCTTCAGGCGACGTCCCGCGCTTTTTCTCACGTTGTTGAATTGATGCCAACGATGCCGTAACGCCAACCCATATTGTTTTTACACCATGCAAGGCTTCCTTAAGGTCTGTAATCCATGCTGGATCGTATTGTATGTAATCAACAATTACATTGTTGCCAGCGTGAGCATATGCAGCTATAGCACGATGCATGCCCTTGATGACTTTTTGACCTTCTGGTCCGAATACTGCGGTAACAATTGGTCCTTCTTGATCAGAGACAGTGGTGGTTGTCATGATTGCATGGTGTTCTGGTTTATCATCTAACCAGTGAGGTGGAATAACACCAATATATAAATGATCTATTCCTGTCCCTAGCCATGGTGTAGGTTGCTTCGCTTGGAAAGCTTTAATGATACTTGTTTTACCAACCGAAGACGGTCCATTCAGGATAATTACCGTTCCAGATGTGGTTGATGCTGTCTTGTTCATACACGCCCCCATCAACAAAATTACTGTCATCAGACTTGTTCCATACATCAAATGTTTTATCGATGCCATTAAGATTTTCATGACTTCTCCAGATATTTCTTTTTTCTTTCTTGCCCTGCGCGCCATGCACTATCTAAATCAGTTTGATTGTGCACCGCCAATTCCATAAGAAGAAACAAAATATCGTAAATCTGGTGGTCGACAATAGTCTTGTTAGTGAGATTAGCTTTGAGTGTTGCGAGCTCTTGTTCAAGCAGCGTGAGAATGGTGGGCGAATCGAACGCTTTATCACCAAGCTTCAGCATAAATTGTTGAACAGCATCGCGATAATTATTGAGGGACATTTTAAAGTTTTCTCTATCAAAAAACGTTTGTCTGGCCTGTTTCCGGTTCCTCAATTTTTTTAATCACAAATGACAAAATGCTTTGCGCATGTTTGATTGCGAGTTGGGTTTCTGCAAGGGCTGGGATTTCTTCTGCGCATGCTCTTGCATAAATAACCTTCCCATAATGCTTGATTTTATGTGGAAGCGAGGCTTCTTTTTGCGATGATGTTTTAAATTCATCACTGGTATAAACAAGAATATCTTTTGCTATTTCAAGGCCCCACAGCGCTTTATAGCCATGGAGGCTTCTTTTAATTGCTCGTTCGTCTGACGTATCGACCACAATCAATAAATCCAAATCGCTATCTTCGGTTGGCGTTCCCCAGGCGTAGGAGCCAAAGAGATAAATCGCCACTGGGTTATAGGTTTTGACCAAACGATTTTTTACTTCGTCAATAGTTTCTTTGCTTATCACGCAGCCCCTTTCATGTTTGTGGGAATGATTATCCAAAATACTATCATGGTTTTACTGCATGCACATATAAAAATGATGGAGCAACATCTCGCGCGACTTTTAAACGTGGATTTTTTTCACACGCCTCATCAGATGGACATGGCTCGTGTATTTCTTTAAGCACAAAACCGGTCTTCAGTACGTTATTTATGTACGTAGAAAGTGTGCGGTGATAATGAAGTGCTGTAACTGGATGAGCATCAGATTTGTCCGCATTTTTTGTCAACTCCCACGAAAACTCCCACGGCTCTTCTTTAAAATAATGTGAAACAACACGGTGCGTGATGTTGCCCTGCTCATTGGTTAATTTTGTATAATTCGGTGTTAAAAAGCAGGGGTGTGTGACGCTAAAAAATAATGAACCGTTAGGCTTCAAGACTCGATAAAATTCTTTGAGTGCATCTTCGTAACCCGGACCATCCATGAGTGCCATAGTTGAAAGCACCACATCAAAAGCTTCGTTCTTAAACGCAGAAAGGTTGCCCCATGATGCGACTTTGTACTCAATCCCAAGAGGGTGCTTTTGTTCTTCGTCCTGCGCACAGCGAATCATTTGCTCAGATACATCAATACCGGTAATGTGCGCGCCATGCTGGGCAAAAATACGCGTGTTATAACCTTCGCCACAGCCGACATCAAGAATATTTTTGCCGTGTATGTCACCAATGAACTTTAAAAACTCAGGGTTGTTATACAAGTCACGAAATACATCTTTGCCCTGACGTATTGCTTGGGACCAAAGGCCAGCACCTTTGGTCCCAAGCAATACGTCAGGGCATTTTGATTTCTTAGGCATACATTTCCTTACACAAAATCTAAACGACGTTTAATACGTCTAATGCCAATCCAGCCGAATAGTGCACTCGTCACCATGGTAACCAACAAGCAGATCCAAAACGATAAAAATCCTTCTTGCCCAAGAGCCGCTGCACGAATGCCTTCCATCAAATACAGAAATGGATTAACAAGACTGATGTTGGCAAACGTTGGTGACAGCTGATACATGGTTTGCCACGAAAATTGTGAGCAACCCAAGATCCACAACGGGAAAATAATGCGCGTCCACACACTGCCAATAACATTCATATCCTTGACCAAACTTGCGGTAAAGAGCGAAAAGAATCCGCCAAAGACGTTAATCGCAATAAACATCACGAGAAACTTGGGTATACACATGCCGGACAAATCCATTCTGTTCCACAAAATCAACTTGGTCATTGGCAAAACGCATGCACCAAATACCATTGAACGGGTTGCATAAACACACGCATTCTTGACTAAAACAAGCCAGGAGGGCAGGGGCAAGGTTAATGGATAGGTAATGGTTTTACGACCACAAAGATCTGAAATAAACGTCGAAGTTACCGACCAAATTTCAAAAATGCTGCAGTTAACAATTGAGCTTACTGCCATAAATTGTCCCATCCCCGTTGTCATGCCAAGCTGGGGGAAAATATATGCGGCAACGCCGACAAAACCTGTTACCCAAATCATGACATCGATAATATTTCCAACAACCGATTTACTAAATATCGCGATGTCTGTTGTAAAGAGCCGCCAAAATAGTCGGCTGTATGGTTGTATGTTACTGAACACCATTATGCTTCCTCTTTGTTTTCATTCATTAATTTTAGAAAAACATCTTCAAGGCTGCTTTGCTGATACGTGGTCTTGAGGTTTTCAGGCGTATCGATGAGTTTGATGGCGCCTTTATCAAGAACGCAAATCCTATCAGACAAAAATTCAGCTTCATCAAGGTAGTGCGTCGTTAGCAGCACGCTGATGCCATCATTGCGAAGAGCGCTAATACTTTCCCACAGACGATGGCGCATGTGAGGGTCAATTCCTACTGTTGGTTCATCAAGAATCAACAGCTTTGGGTTATGCATCAAACTGCGCGCAATCATCACACGACGTTGATAACCGCCTGAAAGAATCGATGGTGATTCATGTCGATAACGACCGAGATTAAATCGCGTGATCAATACTTCGAGCCGTTGGCTAAGAACATCGTTGGGTAGATCAAAATATTTACCCGCAAACAGTAAGTTTTGCTCCACCGTCAAATCATCATTGAGATTAGATTCTTGTGGGCAAAAACCTATCTGACGACGATAGGCATTGATATCTGAATAGATCGATTTTTCATTAAACGTGATATCGCCTACAGTAATTGGATGCAATGTTGCCAAGAGGGCGGACAACGTTGTCTTTCCCGCGCCATTGGCACCCAGAAGGCTGATAACTTCTCCGGCATGGATATCAAGCGAAACGCCATCTAATGCTTTAACGACAGACTTTTTATTTTTATAGTGCTTGTGCACATTGTTTATTTTTACAAGGACAGAAGGCTGCATAGAGAATCCTTAAAACTTTTAGTGGGTTTATGCTTCGACACAAAGCTTCGCGCGACAAATCGCGTGCGAAAAAATCATCGAAGCAAAACTACAAATAATAAATTTTGGAATTTGGCATCAGGACGATGCCTAACGGGGTTGTTTAGAGAGTAACCCGGCTCGGATTATTGTTTGCGAGGATTTTCATTGCAATATCCTTTCCTCGGATGAAATTTTGAAACAAAGACGAAAGCTAAAGTTTATGCTATTTGGCAAGTAATGCAATTTTGAGTAAAAATGTTACAAAATTCAAATTATCCGAACAATTTCTTTTCAATTTCTGGGTGGAGCATATAGGTTCGACTTTTCTTTGCCGGATCTTTAAGACCTAAAAAGCCATATTCCATTAATCTGTCATTAACCGGTCATTAAAATGTTAGGTGGAGTAAAAAAGCTCGGCTGGCAAAATATTACAAAACATTGAGATACCTACTCCAACGGTCAGGTCGGCAAGCAGATGGCCGCTATAAAAATTCCCTAAGGATTCTATTTTGCGGCTGGGTTTACTTTTTTTGTGAGAAAATCTTGCATTTGCTTAAGCAGGACTTTGACCACCTATTCTAAATGATGTCTGAATCGTTGTTTTCGGGAATATTTTGAATCTTTTT
>JBAZSL010000011.1:0-55183 GCA_041662445.1 Candidatus Babeliales bacterium | reverse complement strand
TTTCAAGACGTATTTCGTGTTCGCTCGACTCAGGTTGTGCTGTTTGTGCATGAATGTCTTTTGGTTCCATACCGTAACTCTCAACAAAAAGGGACGAAGGTTTTTGACAAAACGCTTCTCAAGTATATCCGAAGCGGCCTCATGTGTCACAAGTTTGCCAGATGGCTCGTGGAATCTCTTGATTTGTGGTACATTTTTCTCCCTTGTTACCCCTTTGAAACGGAGATAGCTATATGGATTTTGTACGTCGAACAATGTGTTGTGCGGGACTTTGTTCACTGATTACGAGCAGTTATGCGGTTCAAACAGAGCTGTCTATTTCCTCAGAGGTGATAGCTCAGACCCTTGCCAATGATATGGGCAGAGCGGATCAGCCAGCTATAAAAGTTGGCGAGCAACCACGTCTTGCAACGAATGTGCCAGATTTGGCTAAAGTGAATTCTAGCAGTGAGACGCATATTACGGGCATCAATGAGCTTGAACAAAGGATCGATGATCTTGAACAACAGGCACGCGATATGGTGCAGGCTCTTATTGCTATCAAAAAAAGAGTGCGGGCAATAAAGCATGTTGTTGATGAACGGCTTGTGGATAGTCAACGCCAAATCGCCCACCTTAAAGATCAGATGCGTTACGAATCAAAACCGGTAGAGCCGTTAATCATCACATCAACATGCGATCATGATGATGTCTTTGGCGGTACTACATAAACCATCTCGTTGGTGTATCCCATACAAAAGTCATAGCGTGCGCTTTTTTCCAAAGAAAATGGATGGTGCCTATATGCTTCTGATGTTCCAGAAAGTTGTATAACTTCTTTTTCAAGATGCGCAATTTTTTCCTGTTTGCGTAGGACTAAAAGCCGTTTCTTATAATATTCGAGCATGCCACGAGAGCCAAATATAAGATATGCACCGATGACAACTGCAACTGAAATGAGGGTGGCATTGCGTATAAATGAGTTATGATCCATACCAATCGACTACTCCTTTCCCACGTCACGATGGGTGATACAAAAGCGGATATTGGGCCATGGTTGGTGGCCTATTTTTTCTACAAATGCGACTGAACGGTGTTTCCCTCCGGTGCACCCGAGTGCGACGGTGGCACAAAAGCGACCCTCTTCGTGGAATCGGGCAAGCATATAGTGCAGAAAAGTTTCAAGCTGTTGCCAGTAATCCTGTACGACCGGTTTGCTAAACAAGAAATCATGTATCGATTGATCACGTCCATCGCATTCTTTAAGAATAGGTATGAAATAAGGATTAGGTAAAAAACGTACATCATATACCAGATTGCTTTCTGCAGGCACGCCATATTTAAATCCGAATGACACCAGGTTAACGGTGAGCTCCTGGGGTTGACCTTGTGAAAAATGAGCACTCACCAGATGCCGTAATTCGTGAATAGTGAGGCCATCTGTTTCAAGAATGACATCAGCCAAGCGCATGATAGGTTCCATGAGATTTTTTTCGCGCTCTATGGCCTGCTCAACGCTAATATAGTTAGCAAGTGGATGCTTGCGGCGCGTTTCTTGAAAACGCTTTAAAAGTGTTTGTTGCTGTGCACTTACAAAAATTATTTTGAGTAAGCATTCAACAGCCGTTGCTCTTACTTGTTGTATTTCTACGGCAAGACTTTGTAAGAATTGCTCACCACGTGCATCAATGCCCAGTGCAACTTTTACTAGGTGGGATGGGCCGTTGAATGCAAGCTTGAGAAAAGTTGTTAAAAGTGGCAGCGGAAGATTATCGACGCAGTAAAATCCAAGGTCTTCAAGCGATCGCATGACGCTCGTTTTTCCGGCGCCGGACAGTCCGGTTATGATAAGTGCAAGGCGCTCTGGCCCTTGATGTTTGTTGGTGACGTTTTCAATCATTTCCAAATCCCCCTAGTTTCATGATACCTTACATCTTACCGTGTTTTGAGAGGCGCGAGAAGAATTAATATACCTGCGGATACTTATGAAAGGGAGTTTGTTAATGATACGCAATAAAATCTATTCAATAATGGCGCTTGCCGGGCTTGTTTTTGGCAGTTGGCCAATAGTAGATGCGCGGGCAAAAAACGACCGCCGTACGGTTTCCTGGTTTTGGAAAAAAAATAAAGATTCTGCTCAAGAGGAGACGAAGGCCAAAGAAGAATCGCGCGATGCGCAAAAGGACATCCACCAAGGGTTTAAGACATATTCTGAAGTCGTAAGCTTAATTGAGGATAAGGCATTTCGCGCGGTCGACTTTTCAAAGTTTATTCAAAGCTCTCTTAAAGCTGCCGTTGCAGAAGTTGACGCCCACTCAGCATTTCTAACCCCTGAAAGTTATAAAGCAGCTATCGAATCAACATCCAGTGAATTTTCAGGTATAGGCGTAAGCATTATTAGCAAGATGCCTTATGACGAAGCCTTGGTGGTTATTGATGTTATTCCAGGCGGCCCTGCTGAAAAAACTGGATTGCGGGGTGGGGACAAAATTGTTGAAGTTGATGGGACAAAACTTCGTGGCCTTTCTACCGATGAGGCATTGGGCAAACTCAAAGGTAAAACGGGTACTTCGGTTAAAATCAAAGTCATTCGACGTCGCAAGCCACTTGAATTTAAGATAACACGTGATGTGATTAAAAATCAGGCATCAGTGTGTTTTTTCTTTGCTGACCAGCAGATCTATTATTTATCGTTAAGAATTTTTAGTGAAAATGCAGCAAGTCAAGTTGCAGAGTTGCTGAAAATAGCTAATCAGGGAAAATGCAATGGTCTTATTATTGATTTGAGGCGTAATCCTGGTGGTATTTTAAATTCGGCGATCGAAATGGCCGGACTCTTTTTGGAAAAAAATTCCATTGTTGCGGTGACCAAGGATAAAGCAAAAGTAGTTGTTGATACCTACGCAACGGCGACAGACCCAATTTTAAAAACCGATATTCCTATTTTCATTTTAGTTGATAACTTTACCGCTTCAGCTGCTGAAATTCTTGCAGGAAGTTTGCGCCATCATTCTGTGAAAAGTTACGAAAAAAATGGAAAAAATAATGATCGCAATCTGCTCGTCTTTCTTGTGGGAACTTCGACATTTGGTAAAGGTTCGGTGCAAGAGGTTATTCCTATTAGTAACGGCTGCGCGCTCAAATTAACTACTATGTTGTACTACCTCCCCGATGATCTTTCGATTCAGGCAACCGGCATAGAGCCAGATTTTTTGGTAAAACCAAAGTTTTTTTCCGCCGATCGTGAACGTTGGGTTATTGAAATGTATGGTAAAGAAAGCTCGCTGAAGGAGCATATCACCGTTAAAGAGGCGACGGGCAAAGCTGAGGTTGCAAAGGACAACAAAAAGTCGACCCAGGAACTGGATGATGACCTTGCTGATATCGTGGATTTTGAAGAGGATCGTGAGGGTTCCGGATCACCTTCGGGTGAAGGTGCTGCGCACGATGCTAAGGAGGAGGATACCCCTGTTCAATGGGAGGATAAGCAAAAAGAACTTCTTGGTACTGATGTGCAGATACAGGCAGCGGTCAATATGATCAGTATGTTACACCTCGGACGAAAGCTTGACCCAAGTCTTGCAAATCGCCAAAAAGCGCTTGAATTCTTGCGTAGTCATTATCTGGCTGATGAAAAACGCGATATTAAAAAAATTGATATGGAAAAGCGTAAGTAATTTTGTTTTGATTTTTGTCCAAAAGACCCTATACTTACCGGTATAAAAGGTCTTGGCGCTGGTTGAAAGACTACAATGAAATTTAAAGACGGTGGGCGTAGCTCAGTTGGTAGAGCGTCAGATTGTGGTTCTGGATGTCGCGGGTTCGAGCCCCGTCGCTCACCCCAGATATTCAGCAGCCTAGCCTTCAAACATTTTCGCAGTTCTTCGTCGGGGTGTAGCGCAGTTGGTAGCGCACTCGCTTTGGGAGCGAGGGGTCGCAGGTTCGAGTCCTGCCGCCCCGACCACTTTTTCCATACTACGCCGTCACTACGTTCCTGGCTATGTATGGCAGGCCATTTCACTCTTTATTCAAAAAATTTACGTGCCCGTAGCTCAGGTGGATAGAGCAACGGATTTCTAATCCGTAGGTCGCAGGTTCGAATCCTGCCGGGCACACCATACTACGCCGTCACTACGTTCCTGGCTTCCCCCTACGCCCAAAAGTGGCTACGGAGGACAAGACGTATGGCAGCCTGCCCGACGTAGCTAGCCGCAGCGTAGTCGGGGCACCCCTACCCGTCTTCGCCGTGGGCTACGACGTGGCAAGCGTTCTCGCCTAATGGCGGGCAGGTCCGTAGTAAAAACAACATCGCGCTTTTGTGTAAAGAGAACAGCATTAATGATGTGCAAACAAAAGGGACGCCGCTATAAACGACGTCCCTTGAAAAACATAAAACTATGTTATGTTGTATTTACAACAATACTTTAAAGGCAGAGTATTAACGGCCTCGAATCAAGTCCCACCAAGAACGTTGCGGAGCGATTGTGGTTACATACTCTGAAGCATTTTTTAACCAAGTTGCAATTTTCCCACATCCATCTCTGAGATATGGTTTGATATATTCATATCCAGATTGGACATATGGTACTGCCGTAGCATACGCATCTGAAGCAAATTGTTTAACAGCAGGAGTCGCGGTTTTGCTTGTCCATGCTGTTGCATCTTGATAATGTTTTGAGCTGGTGATCAAGTTTGCAACACTGCCTAATTTGCCAGCAACGTAACCGTATGCATGACCATACCCTCGAAGAATTTCATGGGCATATTCTATACAGGTAGCCTGCAAAGTGTCATTTGCAGCTCTCCACTTAATTATTGTTTGCGCTGGATCCATGCTTTTTGTGGCATCCACGAAACCTTGATAGAGCTCTGGATACGATGTAGTGCACAAATATGCTGCGCCATAGACGGTAGCAGCCAAAAAACTGGTAAGCATCACGGCTGAGATAGCTTTGTGACGTTTTATAACGTTCAGCGATTTTTTAATAAAACGCTTAATGCGGCCATCACTTTGTGCGCATAACTTTTTCAAAGCATTCATGTGCTTAGTGTAATCACTATATTGTGCATATAGTGCTGGATATCCGATAGCAAACATTTTTTCTACTTTGTCACTTGCAGCCTCGCGAGACATTGTGGTGCTCAAAAGGGCTTTTTTTGTTTCTAATGTCTTTTGTAGGATTTCGAGGTCGGCAAGTTTAGACTCGCTGGTAAGTTCTGTTATTGGTAACTGAAAAATTTGTCGAACTTCTTCCGACGTTGGAATATTTGCAAACACCGTAGCTGCTGTCAGAGCAGTAAGACATGCGGAAAGTATGAATTTCTTCATGAAATGAATCCCCCAGAAATATGTGTAGTGTTTACGATAACGAGCCCCCCCAATGGGCTATAAATAAATGTTTTTATAGATGGGGCGCTTTTAACGGCGCCCCGTATGTGTTTTTACTTTTTTAGTTGCTTAGAGTTTGTCGTTGTCGTTTAAGGCGTGCGTCAACCCAGTTATTGATATCGGCTGCGAATTTATAATAACGATCAGTTGTTAACCCCGTGGCTTTTCCAATTTTGTTAAAGCCGGAGCACGTGAGCTTAGCGAGTGCGATACTCGTTCCAATAACAGGAATTCCCAAAAGTGCTTTTTGCATAAAAGCAGCGGCACCAAGACGCGTTTCCAAACCTTCAATGATGGGCGCTGTGCGAGTTACTGTTGCTTGTGCGGCGGCTTGCGCCTTCATAGCTTCTACGGCGTTATAGGCTGCGTCAGCTTGCGAACATGCGGTTTTCGTTGCTTGCTTCGCGGTGTAAACGTCCAACTGTGCATTGCGAATTTGTTGTACGCTGTCAGGTCCATTGGCTGTTTTCAAAAGACCAAATAGGTTCTTCCATGATGCGGGTTGATTGCCGTAAGCCTCAGCTGCTTTGAGCGCTTCTTCTGCTTTAGAAATAGTACCATGAGCTTCTGCGCATGTTCTATTTGCTTTTATGTACTCATCAAGAATTGTAGCATTGTATGTTGTTCCGAGTGCTGCTTTGGCGGGGGCGACTTCTGCACACGCGGTTTTCATTGTTTCCTGCGCGACGTTAGCGGCCGATTCAGCCTTACAAAGTTGTTCTTTTGTGTGAGGTGCCTCTAGCGATTTCTGCAACCAACGCCAAACAGCCCAGCTGTTTGATGGTTGGTTTTGATAATTATTTGCTTCTGTGAGCGCATTGTTTGCTACCGTGAAAACATTGTTAGCTTTTGCGCATGCCATATTTGCTTCTATGTATGCAGCAGGGGCCGCAGCATTGTAAGTAGTTCCGAGCGTTGCTGCTGGGGTGAACGTTGTTGGGTTTAGAGAAGCCGTGTAAGCCGCCTCTTGTGCATGCAGGGACTCAGCTTGTGCAGCCTTAAGGTCGCCAGCAACAGTCTGGTGATTCCACATATCATGAGCAAGTGCTTTGGTGCTATTCCACAAAGAAGACATTGCAGAAGATACATATGAACCAGCGGCAGATGCTTTTTGTCCTGCTGCAGTTTGCATTGTCCAATCACATGCCGTTGCTACAGGATTGAGAACATAAGTTTGGGCGATGTAGGCAGTACCCGAAGCGGTGCTCATAGGCTGGGCAAGGGTAGCGGCAGCGCCATAGGTGACACACAACTGAGCAGCGCCATAGACAAGAAGAGGAAGTGTGACAGCTGCAAGAGCTATGGATTTTTTAGGGTTGTTCTTTATCGTAGCAAGTCCAGCGCTGATAAAACGCGCAACTGGAGCTCCACCCTTATGGGCCAATTCTTTAAGAGTTCTCATGCAACGTGTGCACGTGCTATTTTGAGCAATTATTGAGTCAACATGTCGATAAAGATCCGGATATTCCCCTCTTATCGTCGGGCACATCTCACTTATTTTTATACAACCTGCACATGCCTCTGGAGCCAACATAAACGCAGGACTACTTTGTATGCGCTTCTGTGTTGTCTCGAAATTCTGTCTAATTCTCTGCATTGTCGACGGCTTCCCTGCTTGAACGCTTGTTACTGCGGTCATGGCAGCAAGACATGATAAAAGTATAAGTTTCTTCATAAATAAATAACCCCCATATAAAAAACTTAAAAAGAGCGAGATGATCTAGCTTTAGGTCCCCCCACGGGACGCGATATTAACCACCTTACCAGCTCTCAAAACAATCTGCAAACGGGTATCCCTGGCCTTTATGGGCAAAGCATGATACATTTTCTGCCGTCCTGGTCTACGAATGGTTCCTTCCTGAAATGTTTTTGTACGTCAATGGAAAAAAACTCAGTTTTATCGGCGCGAATATCAAAAATTAAATACATATTGTACGGATTTTTTGTGGGTGTGGGTCTCCTGACCGCTCGACTTTTTTATCTTCAAATTAACAATAGTGGCGTTTTAAGCGAATTAGGGCGTAAGAATTTCTTGCGAATAGAAATAATTCCACCCTTGCGCGGGGATGTTTACGATACCCATCATGAGCTTTTGGCAGCAAATAGGCCTGTTTTTGATGTTTTTTGGTATGGAAGCGGTAAGCCTGTGCCGACACCTGAGGAGCTTGCGGTGCTTAACAAAGTAGGTGCCATTGTTGGCGTTGACCTTCTGCAAGAGCCTTGGCCGGTATCTATTGCGTGTGCCACGCGTTATGCACGACGTTTACTGCTCAAGAGTGATGTGAGTTTTCAGCAACTTTGCCAAATAAGCGAACTTTGTGCCGATGTACGAGGATTAGTGATATCTAATCGTTTTCAGCGTATCTATCCTCACCATGAAATTGCATGCCACGTATTAGGGTATCTTAATAGGGGTGAATGTACGGGTAAATCTGGCATTGAGCTCAAGCTCGACACATTATTGCAGGGTGAGGAGGGGCGGATACTTAGGGTTATCAATTCGACTGGTAAGATGTTGGCGCAACAGGTGTATAAACAGGCAAAAGCGGGCGCTGACATTACGCTTACGCTTGATTTTAGGCTTCAAAGGTTAGCAGAGACGCTTTTTGAGGGCGACTCGGCAGGGGCGTTTATTCTTATGGATCCGGCAGATGGTGCCGTTCGTGCCTTGGTATCCTGTCCGCGCTTTGATCCGAATGTATTTTTGGGGCCGTTGACGGAGGATGCCTGGGATAAGCTTACTGATAATAATCCACTCCTTAATAGGGCATCGTGTGGCTTGTATCCCCCAGCATCTACGTTCAAAGTGGTGACATGGGCTGCCGGGCTTGAAGCAGGGGCTGTTGATTATAATGCTGAGATACTCTGCAATGGCTACGTTGACTTTTGTGGGCGTAAGTATTTTTGCATGTGTCACACGGGTCATGGCGTTTTAACTCCTCAGCAGGCGCTTGAGGTTTCGTGCAATATCCCTTGTTTTCGCATGGCGCGTAAATTGACGGTTGATTGTTTGGCTCAGTATGCCCATCGTTTTGGTCTTGGGCGTAAGACAGGATTTTTACTCCCTGAAAGAGAGGGGCTTGTCCCAACTTCGCAGTGGAAAAAAAGGGTCAAAGGTGAGCGATGGTGGGGCGGGGATACGCTTTCCATTAGTATTGGCCAAGGATATTTGTTAGTTACTCCCCTTCAAATTGCGCGTATGATTGGTGCAATCTGTAGCGGATATCTCGTAACCCCACGCCTTTTAGAAAGTGAAGTTGTTGTCAAGGAAACGCTTGAGATTGCTCCTGCAACGCTTGCATTTTTGCGTAACGCAATGAAGGAAGTTGTTCATGGGGGAACGGGGCGGCGACTTGGGTATATCAATTCTTTCGAAGTGTTCGCCAAAACCGGTACGGCGCAAACGTGTAGCCTTGATAGAGAAAAAGCGCATAAATATCTTCTCGAACATGGGTGGCTAGTGGGTTATTTTTCATACAAGGGCCAAAAACCTTTGGTTATGTTAGTTCTTCTTGAAAATATTGGGTCATCCCACTTTGCAGTGCATCTTGCGGAAAAGTTTTTACGCGGTTACCGTACGCTGATGCAGGAGGATGAACGTGCAACAACGTAAAGCGGCGTTTTTTGATCGTGATGGCACACTTATTAAAGATGTCCCCTATTTGTCACGACTCGAAGATATTGAAGTTCTGCCGGGCGCTGTACGCATAGCCCAGCAATGCATACGTGATGGTTACCTTCTTTTTGTGATAACCAATCAGTCGGGCGTTGCGCGAGGGCTTTATGATGAAGCATTTGTACACGAAGCGCATGCACGCATAGCGCATCTTTATGGAGTCCACGGTGTTGCTTTTGAAAAGTTTTATTACTGTCCGCATCATCCAACTCTTGCAAAAATTGAACGTTATGGCGTGGCGTGCGCGTGCCGCAAGCCGCAGCCAGGTCTTTTGTTGATCGCAGCACATGAATATCAGCTTGATCTTGCGCAATCTATTCTCTTTGGCAATCAACTTTGTGATTTTCAGGCAGGGCGGGCGGCGGGGTGCACTGTTTATGATATTACGAAATTGTTTACTTTGTCCTCAGAACTCTGTGGTAAACTGTAGCAATTGATTCTACCGAAAGGCGCGCCATGGAACAGGAACAAGTAACTAAAAGTATCTTCAAAGGCAACATTCTGTTGTTTTATGCATTTGATGTCGGTGACGACATTGATCTTGAGCAGATTCGACAAAAGGGTTTTGTCAGCACCTGCGTTATTCCGCTTTCGGCATACTTTAAAAATTATCATATTCCTCTTGCATTTCGTATGTCGGATGCGCAACCCAAAGAGCAGGCGACGGGGGTTTTGGAATCCAGTTGCATATCAAGCAAAGTTCACCATTTTGGCGTGCTTTCATTTTGTTACCGCATTCCGTATGAAGACACGTTTGAAGATCTTAAGATCAAAATTATCGATATTAAAAAAAGCTTTGATGAACGCAGTGAAATCGATGCGCGAGAGACGTTTAAAAAGATTTATCCCGCGATTAAAAAGCCCCGCTTTTATAGCCTTAAAAATTCTTACTTTGCGCTGCAAGCTTACCCGCTTCAAGAAAAGATGACGCCGGAAGAGTTTAAAGAACAGTATGGCGGTAGGATTGCTTCTCTTTTGCGCCTCGAAGTGTACGCACTTTCGGATTACCAAGTTGATGAAATTTTGGCATCAAGTATTGGTTACTATGGTCAGGATTTGATCATTGTTGATAGTGCAGGGTCTTTTATTTACGATGACGAATATTTTGAACCGCTCGAATTTTTTGAGTCGGCTAATATTCAAAAGCTTGAGTTGCAGTATTTTGACCGCTTTCTTGACCAGAAGTTAAATTACTTTTACGCCCAAAAGGCGTATCACGTTCCGCTCACCGCCTACATTCCACTTGTCGGTCCGCGTATAGAGTTACCGATTTCGCGTTTAGCAAAATTGCGCGTTGATATTTCGGTGGTGACCGAGCGGTTGGAGAATAGTATTAAAATGGCCGGCGATGAATATTATTCAAAATTGTATTCGATGTTGGTTGAAAAACTTTCGATTAAAGAATGGCGTGATTCGATTGGGCGCAAGCTCAATATTATTCATGATCTTTATTCGGTCTACCAAGATCGTCTTGATACGGTTCACGAAGAGTTGCTGACGATTGTGATTATTGTTTTGATTGCAGTCGAGGCGATTTTGGCATTTGTGCGGTGAAATTGTTACGTGATTACTCAAAGCAAGAAGGACGTCACATCGTGACGTCCTTCTTGCTTTGTCTTTAATATATTTTCAGGCTAACCAGTTTTAGCTGATGAGCTAGAAAATTTCTATATATATAACTGTTCTTCTCCTAGAAAGCTGCTACCGGGTTGCTTTTCTTCGGGAGCATTTTTTTGCTCAACTTCTTGTTGTTGCTGCGGCGTTTGATTTTCTGGAGTCCCGTCCGTCCAAAGATCGCTTACTATATCTCTGACGACGTTGACGGGTTGCTGGCTAAGTGGTGCAGCAGAAGCAGACAACCTCTTCATAGGATCATGGTGCATGGGTTCAAGCGGAAGTGTGCTTAACCGTTCTTCTTGGCTATCTATTGCATCGGTCGGCACTGTTGCGACAGTTGTTGCGTGTTGTTCTATAGCAGAATCCTGAGAAGGCGCGGTAAGTGTTTGCTCAACAAATTCAAGATCAGAGTGTTCTGTCTCTTCTGATGGATATGCAACGATTACAGGAGTGGCTGAAGAATCTGGTTGTTGGTCTGGCTGAAGTATATGATCCAGCGTCATTGGTTCAAACGTTATAATAGGAAGTTGGTTTTGCGTTTGGTGCTGAGTTGGCGATTCACTGTAGGATATTGTCCTAACTACAGGAGCGTCTGAAGATTCTGGTTGTTGTTGTTGTTGTTGTTGTTGTGACTCTACTTCTTGTACCATTTGGCCAATAATATTTGGCTGTTCTGGTGTAGTAGAGGCCTGCTCGCTTGTCGAAGCTACAGGTTGTACGGCCGCAGGTAGAGCTAAAAGCCCGCTTGCTTCGTATTGCGATAATAACGCCCTGCGTTCTTGTTCTTCTTTTGCTTCTTGTATTGCACGAGAAAGCTGTTCAGATAAAATTTCAGCACAAGCTCTTCTGAGCATGAGTTGACGTTTTTCTCTTAACGCTTGTTGAACTGCTTCTTGTCTCTTCTCGTCATCACTCGATTGGCCAGCGACAACGGCTGCAGGAGCTACTGATTTGCTTTCAAGATTCCTCTGAACCTGCTGCATCTTTGAAATTAGGTCTGATTGTTGCGCTTGCCAGCTTGCTTCTGCTGCCAAGTCTTTATCCAACTGATCTTCAAAGTTTTTGCCATACAACGCGATTATTGCTGCACTGTCTTCTGGACTGTCATCGACCGATGGGCCGCCTTTTAACAATTCCAACTTTCGAAGTTGTTCAGCAGTTAGCGTGCCTTGTCTAACTTTTGACAAACGATTCGCAATAGCTTGTTTGATCTTAATATATAAACGTGTTCCAATCCCTGCGATAGCGGCAGCTGGGATGGATGCGAGTATTCCTCGTGCCGCGAATGCAGCGCTGGCGACACGTTGTTCTTCTGCTGGGCAGCCGAACAATGCACAATGGAGTGTGCTTGCTTCGCTTCTGGCATCAGCGTCATCCACTATATCGCCCAACTGAGCACCGCTCATCAAATAGCTGAGTACAGCAACTGAGAATAAAGTTGTCATTGCTACGGTAGCTGCTGGATGACGGCCTATGAATGATGGACGTGCTGGAGTTGCAGGTGTTTGTGAATGAATATCTGCCGATGTAGGCGTTTCGATGACATCAGTGGCGCGATCAGCGGCGATCTCATCGTCATATTTTCCCTCTGGTTGTGCAGCGTAGGCGCCAAAAATCGGCGACAATGCGAGACATACGATAAGCATAAGCTTCTTCATAAAAATAACCTCCATAAACGAATATGTACGAATAGATACGAGTTCTAAACTTAGGTCCCCCCACGGGACGCATATAAACCACCCTATCAGCTTTTATTGGAGTCTGCAAAAGGGGGTGGTAATTTATTTACAATTGTTAGATATTTGCGCGTTGGGCGGGTGTTTGTTAGTTGAATTGTTTCTATTTGAAACAAATAAATGGTAAAAATATCCAAATATGATTAACTGGCGTGCTGCTTTGATTCTAAAATACATTTTGTATTTAGCGCCTGTATGAATATACGCTCTACTCGTTGGGCAAAGATAAGGGCATGGCGTGTGTTTGACAATACTCTCTAAGAAGCTCGAATGCCGTCTTACCCTCAACGGTAGCACGGATATCTGCGCCTGCGCTTATGAGAATTTCCATGCAGTCAACATGGCCGCATGCCGCTGCTATCTGAAGTGGCGTATATCCTGTCCATGCGCGTGGATTGGCGCTGGCAGCCAGTGGCAGTTCGAAGGTATCCGCAAGAGGTTGTAGCCTATTCGGGGTCATTTCAGGCATTTTTTTCTCAAGTGTTACCCCATGTTGTATAAAGAGTGCAACGATTGCTGGATTGCCATATTCACATGCGGCGGCAAATGGGGTATAACCGCTTTCTAGGTCAAGATCATCAGGGTCGGCTCCTTGTTGCAAGAGTTCATTAATGCGATCTGCTTCTTCTTGATGCCATATTGCCTGCAGAAGCTCGTTGGTAAGCTGAGCACTTGCCTGATGAGCACAACATGCGTGGAAAAGTATGCGCATACAACACGTGGCATTGGTAAAGACGAAAAACAGAAGTCCCGCTGCCAACAATAAGCGTCGAGCGACCATACGGTTTCTCCCTTTTTTATTATATTTCTTCTTGAATTTTCATTAGCACGAGTGTATCATGGCGACCTCTTTCATTGCCAAATTAAATTAAAAAAAACAAATTCCGCCGTGCCATACGTTTTGGGGTCGTCTGGCAGGCGGGACTTGTTTTTCTGAAGGATCATTAGGGATTTTTATTGCTGTAGTGCAGCTACCAACATTTCGACAATGTTATGACGTCCTCTTGCATCGGCACATTCCAACATGTTACGTCCTTCGACGTCTTTGTGCTGCACAATAAGGTTATACAATTCTTCTGCTGTTGCGCCTCGTGCTTTAAGGCGTTCGAGTATGCATTTAACGACGTTGCTATATCCATGTGCGGCAACTCTAAAAAGTGCACTACGCCCAAACCTTTCCTGAGCTGGTATTTCTACTAATTGATCAAGGAAAGAGGTAATGAACATTTCAGCGACCTGCGTTTTTCCTGAATCAAGAGCAATTAAAAAATGTAATGCGATGTTCTGTTCGTCATTTGCGGCGAGAAGCTCTTCTATGATGGCAAGATTGCTGCCTTTGTGGTCAAAGAGAATCGCATCGGTAACGAGTATGTCACAATATTTTGTGCTGAGGTGAAGTGATGGCAGGAAGCTGAGTGATAAATTGATGATTTCCAAGGGACATTGTGGCCATGCGTGCGCAAGTGCTCTATTCCGTGCACCGTTGAGGTGCCTAATAAGTAGACGAACAACATTGACTTTGCCGGCCATGACTGCATATCTAAGTGCCTGAATTCTTTCGCTATCAACAGCCGCAACATGTGCACCGCATGCGAGAAGTTCCTCAATTCCATGAAGCCCTTCATGATAATTCTCATCGGTAGTGTTGCGATAGCGGGCGGCAAAAATAAGTGGCGTAGATGAATCATCGTTAATACCATCAATACCAGCTCCATGACGCACTAACACGCGAATAAGCTCTTGGTGATTGTGTATGGCTGCCATTGTTACTGCATTGATGCCATATTCTTGGGCGTTGGCAGGAAAACCCTCATCGAGCATATCGAGTATCGTTTCGACATTGTTGTCGTTTATGGCATCAAAGAATGCGGTGATTTCTGCATCTGATGGAGCGGTGAGTTTACGCTTTTTTGTCATACTGCGCGTGAGGACGCCAGCAGGCGTTTTTCTTTTATGTGACTTCTCTGGCGGCATGCCAAAAAGTGGCGAGAAGGCGGTGGCTGCGATAATTGTGGTAAAAAGTAACGATTTCACAATAACCTCCATAAAAACAATATTGACAATAATGAATTTATAATAAAATTTTCAAGTGTTTATTATTATTAATAATGCGATATTTGTCAAATACGCGGAGGCGTTTAAGGCAATAGGGCGTGTTTTTAATGATTATTGTTACAGGTAGAAAATAAAAAAGCGAAAAAATGGTGGTTAGTGAGATTGTTTATCAAGATGATGAACTACAAAACCGAACACGTATTCCGATTGTTCAATAAGCTTCTGTGTTACTTCATGTCCAGGCTTTTTAAACGAGGTATCTGGGTATCTTCCAGCTGTTTCGTAAGGTGTGAGTACTGCGGCTATGAGTCGGATCGTTTCAAATCGTGCATCATGTTCCATGCATAGATCGACAAGTCTGACGAGATCATGCGTTTTGAGCGCCGATCCTGTTATGCAGGCAAGATAAGCCTTTAGTGCTTTTTCTGCGCATTGCTGGATGTGGAATAAACTTGTTGCCAATGAGGCAGAGAAAAGATGTTTTGCTGAATCTAGATCTTCTTGTGCTATCAAAAGCCAGTGCTCATGCTTTTGCATAGATGCATGTACCATTTTGTTTGATTAAATAGCTGAGCGTCGAAGAATCCTTTGAGTAGTCATCAAATTCTTCTTTGGTATAAACGAGTATATTTTTAGGAATTTTTATGCCGATGAGGGCTTTGTGGCCTTGTGCCATGAGGTCGTAGCGTTGCGTACCGGCTTTGTCGACGATAACCATGATATCAACATCGACCTCGCTTTTGCGGTGGGGCTCCAATAAGTATATTTCACGTGGATCATACGTCTTAACAAGCCGATCCCTGATGGCATTTATTATTTTTTGATCAAGAGACTGAACTTTCACATGAGCTCCTTAAATGACTTTATTTATATGTGCCTAGCAGGACTTCCTCCTACGCTTGAATAGCTACGGAGGACAGGCGAACCTGCGTTTACAAAAAATGCTTTTTGGCTAATGCGTTGCCGGACCCTGTTTTTAGGTATTTTTCGAAAGCAATGGCTTTGGTTTCTTCGATGAAGGCAATATAACCATGCAATACCCAAGGCTTGTATTTGTCAGTATAGGTAGATTTTCCCGCGTTATGCTGATTCAGGCGCTGGGCAATGTTGTTCGTATACCCAACATATATTTTTTCAGGAAAGTTAACTGACCTTAGAATGTAAACGTAATGCATAATTCCTCAAAAAAGAGTGCCTGCACTTCCGCCGACGCCGAGACTGGCTATGGCGGACGGGCCTTCGCCAGGAGCCGTTAAGCGAGAGCGTAGGGGTGCCTGCACTCCGTAGCTAAGAGCCCGAAGGGCGAGAGCGTAGGAGTGTGCCTAGCAGGACTCGAACCTGCGGCCTAGCGTTTAGGAAACGCTCGCTCTATCCACCTGAGCTATAGGCACAAATCAAAGAACCTTAAAAAAGGGAGCCTGCCATTCCACCTACGCCCAGGTGGCTTCGGTGGACAGGCCTTCGCTTATTCAAACTTTCCAAAAGGGTGCTTGCATTCCGTAGCTACAAGCCCATAGGGCGCAGAGCGTAGGAATGCGCCTGGCAGGGCTCGAACCTGCAACCTGCGGATTCGAAGTCCGACACTCTATCCAATTGAGCTACAGGCGCACATAAAAAATGACTTTTAATTTTTACCAGAATAATCAAAGAATTACTACTCCGATGAGCGATTTTGTGACTAAAGTGGTCGTAGCGCTGCAGGATCAATCAACATACAGCTGCGTAATGCTCCGAGGTTGATGACCGGCTTAACGTCGATGCAATGGTAAAGTTCTTTATCTTTGCGTGAATGAAACACCACTCTTCCAAGGCAAAAACCTTCAGGAAAAATAAATCCTTCGCCACTCGAGATGACGAGATCATTATCTTGAACATTGCAGAAATGACTGACATAGCGGAGGTTGCAACAGTCGATGCAATTATGTCCATGCATGATTCCCTGAGCATGTGTCGAGCCTAAATAGGCCGCAACTTTGCAATGTTGATCGGTTATTAAAACGATCTTGCTGTAGTTACCATAAACTGCCGCGACACGACCTAGAATGTGATTTTGATAGAGCGCAACCATATTGGGTTTTACGCCATCGACAAGCCCACGATTGACCCAATAATAATGTTCGTGGTCGATATTTTTGATCAAAATTTTTGCAGTAATTGCGTTGGGATAGTTGTAGCGTTGCTTAAATTCAAGGAGCTCTTTGACTGTCTCGTAACTTTTGACCGTAGCGCGCAGTTGAATAACTTCATCAAGTGCTTTGAGATAATTTTGATGCAGGAGATCATGCTCTGCACGTAACGTTGCGTATGATGCCCGTTCTGTGGTGACGGTATCGATTCCCTGGGCAATGCTGCTTGCCGTCCACACGAAGGGATACGTTATGCCGGAGAAAAAATTTTCAATAGTACTGCGATTAAAGAAACAGAGGCGTCCGAGCGTGAAGGTAATAAATACGCCAAGACATGCAATAACGAATATTTTTTTTATAAATGGGTGCATAGTGTACTCAATATAGCTCGCATCTCTTCCTCAGTTAATGCATGTAGCAATTTATCTCGCCACATTGCAGCGTTGGGGATGGTGCGAATATAAAGGGGTATATGTTTTTTTATCATTACAAATGTACGGCTGCCAAGTTGTTGCACATTCAAATCAAGATGTTTGATCATGGTGTCTACAGCCTGCTTTGGTTGTAGCGTAAATGGTATCTCCTGTGCGGCATCAGTAAGTTCACGTATTTTCCAGGGAGCTCCCCATAACGCGCGTCCGATCATAAAACCATCAACACCGGTGCGCTCGTAGGTCAACTGGGCTGTGGCAAATGAATTGATATTGCCTGAAAAAATCACCGGAATCTTGAGTGCTGCTTTGATGCGCTGTACGAGGTCAAAATCGAGTCGTGCTGAAAAACCTTCAGGCTGGGTGCGAGGATGAATGATAAGGGCTTCAACACCGCACGCTTCTGCCATGTGAGCGACATCAAGTGCATTTTTTTCTTTAAAACCCGCACGTATTTTGAGGGTAAATGGTACGCGTCCATTGATCGCCGTCATAAAATGTTTGATGATTTTTTCAAGCCGCGGTAAATCTGCCATGAGCGCTGATCCAGCTCCAGAGCGTATTACCGTTTTGGCGGGACAGCCGCTGTTAAGGTTAATCATAACAAAACCACTGTTGATTACTTTTTCAACACCTTCGGGGATGAAATCGATTGCATTGGCCGAAAATTGAAATGCAAGGGGTTGTTCAATTGGATCATAGGTGAGTGTTATTTTTTTACGGTCATGACTGACGTGAGCAACGTGCCGCATTTCGGTGAAAAGAAGTTCATGGGGACTGAAGCTGCGGATAATTTGTCGGAAAGGCGATGTTGTTAATCCATCAAGTGGTGCCGACATGAAGCGAGGAACGACAAGCGAGCCAATGGAGATTTTTTCTTGCCAGAAGTTTTTACTGTTCATAGCCAACGGGATTTTTAAGATGATAATCGGTGCTTACCTGAAACGCGTGGGCAACTTTATACAGTGCGTGCTCACTCATGCGCGGGCCAAGAAACTGCATGCCGATGGGAAGATTATTTTTTGAAAAACCACAGGGCACGGAGAGTGCCGGTGTACCAATGATGCAGTTAGGTACCGTAAAATAATCGGCCATATACATGGCAACCGGATCGTCAGCAAGTGCGCCAATTTTGAAAGGGAGCATTGACGTTGTTGGGCTGATCAAAAGATCGACATTCTTAAATGCCTGTTCAAACTCAGTGCGCAGCATGTTGCGTATGAGATTTGCTTTGTTATAGTACGCATCTTGATGCCCAGCAGAAAGAACATAATTACCAACAAGAATGCGACGTTTAACTTCAACGCCAAAACCATCATGCCGTGTACGTACGTACATATCGAATAGATCATCTGCCTCTGTATTACGCATGCCATAGAGTGAACCGTCATAGCGATATAAATTTGAGGCAGCTTCGGCACGATTGATAATAAAATAGAGTGCAATGCCATATTTTAAGTTAGGTAGATCGATGGTAACGATGCGAGCACCAAGCTTTTTGAGGTGTTCAATTGATGCTGCAAATGCTGTGCGGACTTCTTCATCAATGCCGTCGGCTTCAAGGGCATCCCTGATAACGCCCAGTGTAAGATTTGAGGGCATTTTACCATCTAATGTACGTGTGTAATCTTGTGCGGGAATTTGTAATGATGTCATATCATGTGGATCTGTGCCTGCAAGCGTTGAAAGCACTAATGCATTGTCGTATACCGTTCGTGTGAGCGGGCCAACCTGATCAGTTGATGAGGTGAGCGCGATTACGCCATAACGAGGAACAAGTCCGTAGGTGGGATACAAACCAACAAGATTGCAAAAGCTTGCCGGTGTTCGCACCGAACCGCCCGTTTCAGTTCCGAGCGCAAAAGGTACTAATCCAGCAGCAACTGCCGCAGCAGGGCCGGAGCTTGATCCACCGGGAACGCGATCAGTATCCCAAGGATTTTTGGTGGGGCCGTAGGCTGAGTATTCGCCAGAACTTCCCATTGCAAACTCGTCGCAATTGCCGCGGCCGATGGAATGTGCGCCAGCGTGTGCAAGACGCGTGGCAACGGTGGCATCGTATGCCGCGTGATAGTTTGCAAGTATTTTAGAACTAGCGGTTGTTAAGCGCCCCTTTTGACAGATGTTGTCTTTAAGAATGCAGGGAATGCTGCTCAATGGTTGTGCGGCATCGTGCGTTTTTTGCGTATCATTGACGACATCATCAAAGACTTCGATGACGGCATTAAGCTTTTGGTTGTGTTTTTTTATGCGGTCCGCATAAAAACGTGTAACGTCGTGCGGAGCTATTTCTTTGCGATCAAGATTCTCTTTAAGTTCTTTGAGGGTTATTGATGGTTTCATGATGCGACGCCCTCAGATTTTTTTTCATCCAAAATTTTGGGTACGGCAAAAAAAACATCGTCGACCTGTGGCGCTTGTGCGAGCACCGCCTTGGCATCGCTCTTGATGGCTACGTCGTCACGGAAAATATTAACGTTTCTGACGTGTTCGGCCTGGCGAGCGACGGTGACCGATTGAAGCTGGTCCATAGCGGATAAAATTTTTTGAATCTGTTGAACAAAGAGGTCGACTTCATGTTCTTCGAGTTTAAGCGCCGAAAGATTGGCGATGTGCATAAGCTCTTGTTTGTTGAACGTCGACATATGCTCCTCTCTCTAAATTCTTTTTTGATGCCACTTGTGGCTATTAATGCGCAAAAGGTATACAAGGCCAATAATGCCTGTCGTAACGTAAAAGCTTCCGTAAATAAGAACAAATTTCATTAAATTACTAATGCTGGGCAACGAGCTGAACCAATATGATACCGGTACGAAAAAGCATGAACATACGATAACGCGTGTCCACATAACGGCTTTAACATCCCCTGCGCCGCGTAGCGCGCCCGCCAAAAAAACCTGAGTGAAATCGAAGAACACCAAAAGACTTATGGGCGTAAGCGCTGCAGCTGCAAATGTGGTGAGTTTGTTTGCGGGATCAAAAAAGCTTACGTAGTATGTTGCGTTAATACATAAAAATATGAGTGTTGCCAATACTGTGAAGCAGGAAAAAAGATACAGTTTTTTAATGGTTGCGGTTGCTCCGTCGTAATCGCGTGCGCCGAGATAGTTACTGACAAGAAACGTAATAATAGTTGCTGAGGCCATTACGGGAACAAAGGCCATGCGTTCGAGATTTTTAATAACATCAAATGATGCAATTGCTTGTGTGCCAAGATGGGTAATTTGCTTGGCGAGCCAAATATATGAAAGCGCGATTGTTGTTTTGTCGACGACGATAGGCCAGCTGAGATTGAGTAATGTTAATGCTCGTCCAACGTTGAATACTGAAAGAAATATTTTGGCAAAATATTTCTTATAATCGGGGTTGGTCAAAATATAGAACAGCGCAATTCCTGCCATGAAGCCATATTCAATGATGGTTGCAACTGACGAGCCAAGGAGCCCAAGGCGGGGGAGCGAAAATTTGCCAAGAACCAATGCGTAGTCAAAAAATACAAAAGTTATAATGCCTGAAATGCACACCAACATAGGGACGCGTGTATTTTTGACTGCACGGATAAAGCTCAAGAGTCCGAAGGTGATAAAAGCGAGCCACATGCCGAAAGATTTAAGCATCAAGAACGGGGTGCCGTGTACCACCATATCTTCAGGTACGCCAAGCCAATGATAGAAGCCGGAAGCACAAAAGAAGAAGAACGTAAATTGGGCAAATCCAAGGAGAAACGTTATCCAAAAGGTATCGCCAAGATCTTCACCGCATTTTTCATGCTCTAGTGCGCCGTTGTGACGACCTATAATGGCGGTAGCCGCAACAGGGATAGCCTCGCCAAGCTTATTGAGTGCATGCAACACATTGGATCCCATGCCAAGAGCGCCATATACCGCAATGGATCCAAGTTGTGCAACAACCCACGAGTCGACAATTGAGGGAAGCGTGATCAAGATTATTTGTGAAACAAGTTCGGGGAACCAATAGCCAAGAATCTTATCAAACGACTCACCTTTGCTTCTGAGGCCCGAGAACTTCTTCAGCACTGAGATCATCCATCACCTCTATACATATATTGATGTGTCGTTTGGGAAAATACCGTTAAACAACTGCTAAAATACGTAAGAAAACAGCACTAAGACTTACACATTAACAAAAAATGTAAAGAGGCGGGGGTTTTATTGACGTTGCCAGGTAACGGTAAAACTTGATCCAGGCAATATCGCTGGTATGGCTTTGGCAGTGCCGCCGCCATCTATTAGCTTTATAGCGGCAGTGAGCCATGCAGCATTAGTTAAGTACCCACTAACATCGTTGATGGTTGTTTTGCAATTGGCGAAACGAATGGTAGCGAAATTTGCTAACGGTAAGAGGGCTGTATACGATGAAGGCGCTTCAACAATCCATTCTGCCGATTGCCGTTTAGCTTTTGATGATGTCGTATATTTCCCTGGAATGGTGACGACGACTTTTTGGGTCGTATTATATAAGCGCATAAGAAAAATGTTGTTCGATGTGTAGTTTACTGTTGCGGTGATTACATCGCCAACCTTCAGAGGGAAATCATTAATCATATTGCTGGGGGTGTCTGGAAACATTTGAAACCAGGCATAGTGGAATTCTTTCCCCTTGAGCCAACAATGACCGGTGCCGATTTGTTCAACTGTTTTACTTCTGTAGTAAAAACCATCCATTCCAACCCACATTACACAATAAGAATCGTTGACCGACGGCTGTATAGCTGGAACGGTCCACGTCCCAGCTATGGCACTCACAGAATTAAGTGCGGGCTCATTCCAATCAGTGGCGGCTACACACCCGCTCCAGCCATAACTATATTTCAATGTTGGTGTGATATCTTTTGATGGCTGAAATGCAACAGGAAGATTAGTTGGTGTTTGATGGGGTAGAATTGACGAAATTGGTGTTAGATGACATTCGATTTGTTTGTAGCCTTTTGGAATACTCAAGGCTGAAATATCGGCTGCTGGAATGCCGGTGACTAAGCGATCTGCTTCTATGATACCTGCGATTGAATTGTTTGCGGTTGAAGTATCAGCAGCGGTGATGAAGTGAGTGCTCCATAGAACGGGCAGTAACGCTATTGTTTTTATAAAAAGACGAGTCTTCATGAACTTTCTCCCTTTATGCACCGTTTAAAACTATCCTTTTTCAAAGAGTATTAAATTTTAGGCTTGCGGTAAATAACAAGTTTTTTTAGGGCGAGTTATTACTATGCGATTGGTCGTAACAGGTCTTTGATCTCATCGGTTGTGGCTACATCGAATGCCGTTTGCCCATGGATATTTCTGATGTCTAGATCGATGCTTATAAATGAGAACATAAGTTGGCAAATTTCTATTGGCGCATTAGCCCAGGCATTAACAACAATTGCGCCGAGATCTTGCGGTATGTGAGCAAGACCGACCAGAGATCGAACAACGTCAAGATGACCCTTTTTGGCTGCGCCATGCAAAGGAGTATCGCCAAGCGCATCCTGCGCATTAACATTTGCGCCCGCCTTAAGGAGAATCTGCACAACATTAAGGTTGTCATTTTCCGCTGCTTCATGAAGTGGGGTATAGCCCATCCGAGCTCGCGCATCAACATTTGCATGAGCATCAAGGAGAAGCTGAACAACTTCAGGATTACCTCTGCTGGCTGCATAGTGTAACGGGGTAGCTCCCTGCTTGTTTCTTGCCCTGACATTTGCGCCAGCATTGAGGAGAAGTAGAATTACACCGGGTTGGCAGCAATCGTAAAGTGCTGTATGCAAAGGCGTATCGCCTTTGTTGTTTTGAGCATTAACCTTCGCTCGATTATTAAGGAGAAATCGAATTACCTCAGGTGGACAGCCAGAATCAAGTGCTGTATGCAAAGGCGTGTTGCCGCCACCATCGTGAGCATTAATTTTTGCGTGATTATTAAGAAGAAGTTTAACCATACCAAGATTGTCATTGCTGACACTATTCAAATTGTCATCGTCGTAGATGACGGCGCAGTGGAGAGGGGTGACCTGGCAATCTTGTGCATTGACGTTTGCACCAGCCTTGAGGAGAAGCCGAACGGTTTCAAGATCAAGATTGTATGCTGCTATCAATAACTTTTTATTGAGTTGTTCTGAAGATACTACTGGAATTTCAGTTCTTTTGCATGAAGGTTCTTCCATACATAAAAGTTGGTTGTTGAATGTACAGTGACAGGCAAGAACAAGAGAAAGCAGTGAGGCTTGCGCATGGTTCTTCATAAATGCTCCCCATTTATAAAATTTAGTCGCTCTCTGCAATTCCCGGTAACAGGTCATCCGTTGCCGCTACAGGGCGGTTGATGCCCAGCATGTGCGCAATGGTGCCAGGTAGTTGGCCAGCCCATACTTTACGCGAAATGGTTCGATGTTTGCGTCCCTTCTGGCATACAATGAGTGGTACGTGGGTATCATAATCGTAAGGGCTCAAATGGCTTGTTCCTGTGGCATAATTTGATATAAGGCAGTAGGGTTCCGGCATGCAGATAATATCGCCCAAGCGATTCCGGTAGATGTGGTTCTTGTAAAAATTCTCTCGTGAATCAGGCTCAAAGTTTGCTTGTTTAAGGTCTGCATGTGTCCATACGTGTTTAATGCCTTCTTGCTGCGATAAAAATTTTACAAGGTCATCAACAACGGCGTGTTGAATTGTTGGGCTGACCGAAGCAAGTGCTTCTTTATTGAGAATGAAAAATGTTGGCTCGTAGATTTTGACGATGGCATCAAGGTTGTATTTTTTCTTAATAAGTTCATTCATCGACGCAATAAGATCTTTTCCCATAATGCGTTGTGCAAGCTTCATTCCCTGTTTACGCATGAGTTCTGGTATAGGTGCAATGCCATGGTCGGCGGTGAGTGCAAAAAGACAATTTTCTTCACCGAGCTGTTTTTTTGCGTAGTCCATGAACTCCTGAATTTGTTTATCAAAATGATAGAGCGTATCAATGGATTCACGGGCATGCGGGCCGTAATAGTGGCATAAAAGATCAAGATTCCCTAAACATATCCATAAAATAAGCCGATCATTTTTGTTTTTGAGCTTTTGATCAAGTGTTTCTTTTGCAAGCTCTATAAGCGCTTGGCTTGCATGTGGGGTTTTGAGAAAAAGTGAGTAGGGGGCATATGTATGGTTTTTGCCATTGTTGTTTTTGTAGAATGCATCGACATTGCCAATGGGAATAGGTACGCCGCTGGCCATGCTGCTAGAAAAGCTTGCAAACTCATAATTATCGATAAAAGGGAAAGCATAGGCCTTATCGTCAGACTCATACATGCATTGCCAGGTCAATGAGGTTAGTTTTGATAAGTTGAGTCTTTGATTAAATGCATCAATCCATAGTGGCGTTTTGTCAAAATAGTTTGTGTTGGAAATAAAGTTGCCCGTGTACTCATTAAACCAGATGGCCTTGCCCAACCGTTGTGCGCATGCTAGTGCTGGCTGTGGTTTAAGTGAGATGGCTACGGCATGATGTGCCGTATTATTGGTACGTGCCATAACAAATTGATCAGAGAGGCCGTCAACTCTGGTTTGGCTACAGGTAAGGGCTTCATATTTTGGATCATTGGGTGACTGCTGAGGCGTGAGGTATCCATACAAGATACCGTTATAGTGATCATCGAACCATTCATTTAAAACAACGCTGTGTTCTTTGGGGAGTGTGCCTGTGCTTAGTGCATGGTGCCCTGGCGATGTTTCGGGAATGGCATGGGCGTGGTATGCATTGGTATAAACGATGCCATTTTCAAGGAGCTCTTTGAGGCCATAGCGAAAATGATGACGAAGCTTGGGAATGTAATGATAAGAACATTGATCGATGATCATGATTGCTACCAGGCGCGGCGGTGTATTTTTTGATGCGGGAGTTGCTGCAAAAAATATGGTGACAAGTAGTAGGCCAAGAAGATGTTTTATATATTTGTGGCTCATGACATGCTCCTTTGTGTTATGAAATATTTTCTTTAGATGTAATCTATACGACCATACCAAAAGTGGGCGTGCGTAAGTAAAGAGTTGGGAGATATGATGTTAAAAAAAACAAAGTTTTTTATACTTTTGATGCTCTGGGTAAGTGGCGTACACGCGGTTACGTTTATGGTAACTAATGATCTTGATGATGCCATAGTGAGTAAAAAAATATGGTACGCTTCAGTCTTGCCCCGCAGGAGTGTGGCATTATTAAAAATACCCTTCAATTTTCAGCTGACTCACCCGATGTGGCACTGACATCATGGCATCCGCTTGTTGAATCAACGAGCGGATTTGTTGATGCTTTTAAGAAAAATAAAAATATGCTGGTGGGGCCATTTGCTGGTTGGCTTATACCTGAAATTGTTAACGCAAATCCCACTTCAATATATGTGTCAGGGTTGGTTGTTGGGCTTAATGGTAAGGTTAAGCCGTTTAGCTGTGCCGCATTACTCAACAACAGAAGCATGCCATCAAATGCTGTTCCGATGAGTGGTGATGCTTTTGTTGCAGCTACGTCATCTATTGCTGTTTCTAGCCCATCGTTACCTGATCTTGAAAAAAGCTTTGGTGCTATTGAAAATAGTGAGCAACAATGGAATACGCTTTGTGCTTCATTTGCCGCAGTGCCGTGGTGGCGATTGTTTTTATGGTTTAACACTATAATGTGGCTCATTCTTCTTGTAAGAATTGCTAATTACTACCTGCGTTGGCGCCGTATTCCTGCACCACGCTGGGTGCGCCGTGATCCCAAATTGATTGAGGCTTGTATGGGGGCAGCAATGATTGATGTTGCTGCGCTTGGTTGTTGGCTGCTTACCGGTTATGGGCTGCTGGCATTCAATGCGGTGCTTTGCGTCATTGTGTTTATGTACGTGATTATAATTCCTGGACGCGAAGAAACGTTGTGGGGAAGATTCAAAAATATAAGTGGCATCACCTGCGGAATGCTGGTGATGCCACTTATTCTTAAGGCGTTGTTATCGTATTATGGAATGAGGTAGTTACCGTGAAAAATTCTTCTTATCTGTGTCAGGGTTTTGCGTTCTTTCAGTGAGTTGTTCTTTTTCTTTTATGATCATGGCGACCATTTTGTCAATTGCGGTGTCGATAGCGATATACATGTCAGGACCCTCCTGATGGGTGTTGAGGTTAAAAGTCCGTGTTTTGACATGAAGACGCGCCGCATGATGAGGATGTTGTTTATTTGCGGTGAGACCCATTTCGACGGTGAACGGGCTCATGTGTGCTTGAGCTTTTAAGATCTCTTCAATTTTTTTTAATTTTGCAGTGGCATGTTGTTCAAGGACGGGCGAGTGCGGCATATTGTGAAACGTTATTTTTATCTCCATTACGATCCTTTCTCGTGCAAAAAACGCTGGGCCATTTCCTCGTAAAACTGCGTACCTAAATAGCTTTCTTTAGTGTACGTATTTTCAAGAATTTCACGAATGCTTCCCGAGCTTACCACACGTCCACCGATGAGAACATAGACGGTTTTTCCAATCGAAAGTAGCTGGTCGACATGGTGATCTGAGATAACAACTCCGATGCCATTCTGAGCCATGTCAGTAAAAATATTTTTGAGCTCGTAAATTGATTTTGGATCAACGCCCGCAAACGGTTCATCTAAGAGAAGCATTTTTGGTTTCATTAAAAGCGCACGAATAACTTCGAGTTTGCGCTTTTGCCCGCCCGAAAGAGTTCCTGCTTTTTGTTGTAGCGTAGCGGTTAGGTGAGTTGCGGTAAGCCAACGATCGACTTCTTGAGTAAAATCTTTGTTGGGTATATTTTTCCAGGCTTCGTGATAGTGGTACACGATAGCAAGATTCTCGTGCACGGTAAGTGACTGAAAAAGAGAGCTGTGTTGGGGGACGTAGAGCAGTCCGGCTTGTACGCGTCGATAAATTGGCCATGCATTAATCGTTTCATCATCAAACAAGAGCATGTTTTTGATGGGGGCTGTGGCGGCGTGGGCCATTGGGGGCAGGAGCCCGATAATACTTTTAAGAAGCGTTGTTTTGCCCGCGCCATTGGGACCAAGGAGCACGACAACTTTCCCCGCTTCAGCATGAAATGTTACTGATGAAAGTATCTGCTTACGCCCTGCCATTTGGCTAAAATTATGCACGGAAAGGAGGGCCATTACGCCGCACCCTTGACAATGAGTGAAACAGGGCAGCCCAACAGATCGTAGGCATCACGCAAAATATTTTCGATGCAACTTAATTCACTTGGCCCAAACCATTCAGGATAATTCACCTGCAGAATAAATGTCGGTGTTGTTGCTTGTAACGGTGTTATCTTGAAGACCTTGAGCTGTTCGGTGGTGTGATAAAGATGCTTATGAGCTAGGCTACGTTGAACTGTTTCATCAAGTGTGAGGGGCTCAAAAGTTTGGCTGCATCGTTGCCACACGTTGGTGATTTGATTAAAAATTTTAATGACGTTTTTCTCGGTGACGCATGAAATCCACATTTGGGGAAGCTTTTTGAGTATAAATTTGTATTCATCAATGCTTTGCTTGAGTGTTGAAGTGTGATAGTCGTCGAGCAGATCAGTTTTATTGAAAACAACAATGATCATTTTCTTTTGTTCATAAGCATAAAAAAGAAGCTTAAGCTCCTGATCAGCGATTTTACCTTCTGAAGCGTCAATGACTACAAGAATGATGTCAGCAGTACGAATCGCCTGAAGAGAACTTTTAACCATGAGCTCTTCAAGGTCATCTTCAACTTTACGTGATCGTCGTACTCCTGCGGTGTCGGTTATTTGTATCAAATCGTTACAATGATATGTCAGTTCCGAAATAGCCTCACGTGTTGTTCCGGCAATAGGCGAAACAATAGACCGTTCATGTTTAATGAGCAAATTCATGAGCGATGATTTACCGACATTAGGTTTGCCGATGATGGTTACATTGTACGATGGAGCAGATGCTTGAACTTGTGCGGGAAGCGGAACCGCTTGAGCGATGGTGCCTAATAGTGTTCCAATGCCCGAACCATGGATGCCTGAGACAGGAATAAGTTGTTCAAATCCCAAGGCATAAAATTCTGGCAACGTATCTTCGACGATCGTTTGGTTATCTGCTTTGTTAACAACAACAATGACCGGTTTGTTTGACTTGCGTAAGACAGAGGCAATACGCGTATCTTCTTCAACTGGTCCATGTTTACCATCAACAACAAAAAGAATAAGCGTAGCGGCATCAAAAAGTTCGATTACCTTTGTATATACACGCTGGCTTATATCGTCTTTGTTACGTTCAAATGAAAGGCCACCGGTATCTACAAGTACAAACGATTTGCCTTTCCAGTCGACTAATTCTTGAAGATAGTCGCGTGTAACGCCTGCGCGTTCAAAAACAATACTTCGGTTTTGTTTAGTCATACGATTAAATAGGGTAGATTTGCCTACGTTGGTTCTACCGACAAGAAGAACTTGAGGATAATTGAGTTGTTGTGTCATAAGACGCCCACCTTCGTTTTTCTTATTTTACCGGGGAAATGGCGCAGTATCAAGGAAGCTTTTGGCCATTTAGCGGCATTGTGGGCCGATACGGGTTCGTTTGGTGCCTGAGCTTGTTGCTTGTATACAACGTTTGGCGTGGGCCTGTCACGCCATAGCTCCGTAGGAGCGACGGCGGACGGGATATCGCGTGGTTTTGGAACATAGGTAAATCCATTGCAGCTTTCAAAACAACGCGACAACAACGGGAGCCAGAGCGCCTTTGTTTCTTCAATTTTATTTTTAAAAAATGCACTGTCTGCACTTAATTGAATAGTAACGGTATGTGTTTCATCGTTAAAAGTAACAAATGTTGCTTGAGCACATATGGAACATAAAAGCGGATCATTAAGTTTTGTGACCTCTTGTAGAAACGCCCCCCATCCGCGACTTTGGTCCGTCGTCGCTCCCACGGAGCTATGACGTGACAGGTCCGTCTTCGCTGAAGCTACGACGCGACTTTGGTCCGTCGTCGCTCGATACACGTCGCTGGGCGACGCACTTCCGCCGTCGTTCGGGCTATGGCGGACAAGCGGGATGACCGGAATGGGCATTGAGGCGGGCCTGTCCACCGTCGCAGGCGTTTCAGCTTGTGCTGAAGCCTCAGCGGTCGGGATGGCCAACATGCCAGGGCCGCCTGTATGTGGAAGAGGTGCTTGTGGCGATATTGTGTCCCGCACTGTCGTTGGTAGTGGTGACGTTGGTGAGGTGTACGGTGGGGGTGCTTTTTGGCACATCTTAATGAGGTTTTCAAGATCAATAACATCAACCTGCTGACACAATTGCAGAAGGGTCATTTCTAAAAAAAGATGCTTCTTTGTGGTTCTGAGGAAAAGTTCCTCTTGAGCCCATAATAGCGTCAAAATTGCGGTCAAACGATTTAATGAACATGAGCGTGCGCACGCCTTAAGCTCTTCGATGTGCTGCGTCATGGACCCAGGAAGCGCTGTTACACCGTATTTTGTCCACAGTACTGCGCGGCACCATTGTATAATCATGTCCCAGAGTAATTGTGGAGAGCGTTGCTCGAAATTGATGAGCATAAGATGTTCAAGTAGTTTTGACGCATTTTGAGTAATAATTAAGGTAAAAAGGATGGAAAGTTCACCCATGCTTATTTTGCCAAGAACGTCGCGTACCGTCTGAGCGGTGATAGTGGCGTTTGAAAATCTTACGCGTTCAAGCAGGTTGATAGCATCGCGAGCTGATCCTTCGGTTTCATCGATAATAATATCAAGAGCCGTATCCTCAATGGAAATCTGCTCGCTTGTGCATAACATGCGTAAATGATCTTTGAGCTGATGCGCCTTAAGCGGCCCGAAAATGAGCTGAAAACAGCGCGAAACAATGGTTGCTGGTATTTTGGGTACTTCGGTAGTTGCCAAAATGAAAAGCGCGGATGTTGGTGGTTCTTCCAAAATTTTAAGGCAGGCATTAAAAGCAGCCTTGCTGAGCATATGTGCTTCATCGATGAGATATATTTTTTTTTGGCCAACCAACGGCATATAATTTGCAGCATCGATAATTTGTCGCACGTTATCAACACCAGTGTGTGAGGCGGCATCGATTTCGATAAAATCTGGGTGATTGCCACCCATCATAGCCGTGCACGAGGGGCAGGCAAGGCAGGGAACCGTGCATGATGTTGCGTCACGTTGAAAATTGGCAAGTTGCGCACAGTTAACTGCTGCAGCAAAAATGCGCGCCGTTGATGTTTTGCCGCATCCGCGTTGTCCTGAAAAAAGATACACCGGAAACATTCTGTTGCGAGCAAGACTATTTTTAAGCATTTTGATCGAAAGGTCTTGTCCGACAATCTGCTCAAATGTTTGTGATCGCCATTTACGTGCAAGATTTAAAGTATTCTTTTCTGTTGCCATGATGATGTAATAAAAATTTGTATAACTATCCAACGAACGGACCAAGTATAGCGATGGTAGGTGTGCCATACAATGTTTCGACAAAAATGATTGTATTGCACATTATGATGAGATTATCAGCCTGCTCAAAAGTGCCGTGATGTGCCGAGAGTGTAACCAAAGAAGGGATTGTCTGATGAAGAAGTCGCTGAGGTGCTGTTTCTGCTTCTGGACCATTTTCTTGAGCGTTACCACATTGTATGGCATGCGACAACGGTGTGCCGAAAATTTTGTAACAGATGAATCAGTTTTTGAATCCATGCCACAACAAGAGCAGGAGCTTTTAGTTTATGATGCCATTACCAATAAAGACGCATTGCAGCTTTCATTGTATTTAGTATGGGGATGGCCTTGTGATGCGCCTCTTCATATTGCAGCACATCCCAGATGGAATGCGCTTGCGTGGGCAATTTTCTTAAATCAATTGCCACTGGTGAAGTTGTTGGTGATCAAAGGAGCGAATATTGCGGCGGAAACCGATCCAGGGATTACGGCGTTCAGATTTGCGCACATGCGTAATAAAAAAGAAATTAGTGAATTTCTTGCCGACTATTACCTGCAGCACATTACCCCAACCATGGTGCATCCGCGTATTACATCAAATGCCGACACGGTTATGTGTGCATGCGGCGTATGCTGTATGTGCCTGATGATGATGGGGGAGGCCTTGGGTTGGTTTTGATGGTGGGATAGGGAGATAGAAAAGAAAAAGGGCAAGGTACAGAGAAATTATACCCCCGCTGCTTCCTTCCGGACCTGACGGATTCTGCATAATCTCAACTTACCTTACCCAACTTGCTTACAGTTTCATCTCCGCCTGTGCCCAGGTGGCTACGGAGGACAGGGCGTAAGTATGGCCCGCCATACGTAGCTACGAGCCGTTAGGCGAAGAGCGTAGTATGGAGAGAGAGGGATTCGAACCCTCGATGCCCCTTTCAGGACATACACGATCTCCAATCGTGCGCTTTCGACCACTCAGCCATCTCTCCTTGCGCTCTTAGTTAGATTTAGCTGTTTTTTTAATTTCTTTTTTTGCGTCGCTTTTAGCTTCAACTTTAGGCTCTGCCTTGACTGGCTTGAGAGCTTTGGCTTCATGCTTAGGCGGCTCAACCTTGATTTCTTTTTTAAGCTTTACTTCAGTAATAGGCGCCTTAGCGTCTGTAGCTACAATTGTTGGTGCAGCTTTGACCGGAGCAGCTTTTTCAGGAGCTTTTACGGTTGATTCTTTTACAGCTGTGTGCACAGGTCTTGGTTGGATTTGTTGCTTTGCACTGTGCGCCGCATGTGCATCGGCAGCAGCCTTAGCAGCAGCTTTGCGAGCCTCTTGATCTGCCAAGCGCTTTGCATCTTGTTCCGCACGTACTTTGGCTTGAGCAGTTTCATGCTCTTTGAGGCCTTCAAGGATGCGTCCCTCAAGATAACTAATAACGAAGTTTATCGCTTTAGGAGAATCATCGTTTGATGGAATGACGTGGGTGATTCCGGAAGGATCGCTATTGGTATCAACCAAAGCAACCACGGGAATGCCCAAGCTGAGAGCTTCTTTGAGTGCAGAGTGTTCTTTTTTTACGTCGATAACGATTATTGCTGCTGGTGGATAATCAAAATCAATAATGCCGCCAACATTCTTTTCGAGACGAGCAATCTCCTTTTGGATCATGCTAATTTCTTTTTTCTTATAGTGGGTTGCTGATTTTTGTAGCACATCGCGCATGTGAAGGAGGCGCGTAACAGCCTTCTTTACCTGTTCATAGTTGCTCAGTGTGCCACCGACCCATCGATGGATGACAAAAGGCATGCGCGTTGCTGTTGCGGCCTTTTGAATGATTTCTTGTGCTGGCTTTTTTGTGCCAACAAATAACAATTTGCCGCCAGTGCGTGAAACATCTTTAAGAAAATTTCCCGCGCGTTCAAGCAGAATCGCTGTTTTGGATACATCAATGAGATGGACACGGTTTTTTGCGCCCCAGATATATGGACGCATTTTAGGGGACCAGCGCGACGTTTTGTGACCAAAATGGACGCCAGCTTCAAGCATTTGCTTTAAATCGATCATATCATTCTCCGGGTTTTACCTATTGTTTCTTTGGGTCATCAAAGACCACCCGCGATGCCAAGAAACAAGAATTTGATTAATAAATAAACAAAAACAACCTCAAAATACTAGCAGATTGACTATATTTATCAAGCTGAAGAGTCTTCCTTGCCGATAACCGTATTGTTGTGAAGCGTTGTGAGATATTTTTTACCTACAAGGAGTGCGACAAGAGCCCATATTGCAGATAGTCCACATGAAATTGTGGATGCTGCGACTAGACACATATACGGTGCCGTAATGAGCGTTGTAATATAATTGAACGATGATCCCATTGTTTTGGATAATGTTCTGCCAAATGATTCGATCCACGCTTTGGATTTAAATTTGATGTCTTTGGTGGTTGGAATAAAGAGAATTTCACGTAATGGATGATTAAAGCCATAGTTGATTGCTCGCAAAATGACCATAACCACAAAAAACATACTGAGTGTTGGGCAAAGCAGAGGCATGATCGCGAGTGTAACGGTGATAATTGGCATAATCAGCAGGCACGCCTTGACCCCTACGCGCTTGAGCAGCGTTGAGGTGCCAAAGAGCGCGAAAAGGAAGCTTACAAATTGAAAGGTTCCTGTATACACCAACATGAAAAGGCTCATATCATAAACTCTGTTGTGACTTTCAAGTGACATCAAAACGTGCATTTGGTAGTCAAAAATGATGCTAATAATCTCATAGCTAAAGACGAGCCCAAAAATGCCAAGTACATACGGCTCCATAAGCATAAGCCGTAACCCCTCAAACATGCTTACTTTCTTTTTTGATCGTGATTGCTGTTCGTCATTACGATAAGCAGCTTCGTAGCCATGCAGATTTTCTGAGGGTATTTTAGTGGTAATAAAATAAATACAGGCAACAGCGAGCACAAGAAAGATGCCGGTTCCTGCCGTAAGACCTGAAATGATAATGCTTTCATCAAGCGCAATTTTTTTTAAAAAAAACCAGCTTAAAAATGATGCAGCTATACCACCAACGCGTGATGCGGCGACAATGAAGCCATAGGATTTGCCTGCAAAAGTGGGCGAACAGATGGAATTCAAAAAGCTCCAAAAAGTGCCAACAATAAGTGCCTGAAAAAGATCCATAATGATTTCAAACGCCCAGCCGGTCAAACGATAGGGGCTGGTTAGTGTATTGTGAACACCATACACCGGATGGGCAAAGAGAAGAGCGAAGACGAGTGCGGCAATCGCATAAAATCCCATGAAACAATAAACAACCTGGTGGCGTCGGAACTTATCGGTAATTTTTGCCAACAGCATCATTGCGGGAATGGTGACAAAGATGCTCAAGAACTTTGAAATTGGCTCATACTGGCGGCCCACAAATCCCAAAAAGATTGATGTTTTGAGGGAGCGTAAAACTGAGTAAGAGCTTATGATGAAGAAAAAGGCTATTGCGCTGAGGATGAGTTTGATGGCATCATGTCGATCAATGCCTAGTGAATTTTCTACTCGTGATAGCAGTCGCTTCCTTACCCCGAAGTTCATTCTCGCCTTTCGCTATAGGAAAATTAAGAGTTGTTATGTGCGTGTTACCTCCGGCTGATTGCCGTTCTCTCCAATCACCTGTTTATTATCAATGGCATTTTGAAGTGTTTTACCAAGGAAATAAACAATGATGAGCCACAAAAACGTTAAACCAAAACTCAAGCTGAGACTGGAGACAAGGGCAAAAGCAGGTGAAGTACATTTAAGTGCTTTGTTAAAGACAGAACCAAAACTTTTGGCAATACGCGATCCGAATGCATCCGTCCACGTCTTTGCCTTGAACTTGATATCTTTGGTTGTTGGAATATACAAAAATTCTCGTGTTGGGTGATTAAAGGCATAGTTGAATGAACGCAGTCCAACCAATACAGCAAAAAATACATTTGCTGTTGGAAAAAGATACGTGACGATCAGCAGTGAAAGACAGAAGAGCGGGAAAATAAATAATGAGATTCGAATTCCTACAAGTCGCAGAATTGGCGTTGTTCCCAGAAACGATATGACCAGGCCAATAGCGTTGAGAAAGAAGTAATATTTGGCGTAAAATGCCGTCATTGCGCCAACGGTTGGCAATTGTTGATCGGCATGTACGGCGACCCACCAATCAAAGATAACCACCATGACATCATAAAAAACGACCAGGGAAAAGATGCCCAAAACATAAGGTTTTTTAAGCATGATAAGCAGGCCGTCAACTGAACTTTTTAACATACCTAATATGCCAGAGCCGGCGTCGGATTCTCTTTTTTTATGCTTCTCAAGTTGATACGTTGCCTCATACCCGTGCATGATGGTGTCTGGCACTTTGGTAACCAAAAGATAGAGGGCAAACGAGGCTGCGCACAAAAGAAGGCTTCCAACGAACAATGCTCCTGGCAAAAAATGAACTTCGTTACCGGCCGAGCAGCACCCCAAGGTGATGTACAGAAGCGCCGATGCGATAATACCGCCTATTTTTGAACCGGAGACTAAAAAGCCATAATAATTTTTAGCATCTTTGGGGTTGTTAACCGAATCGGCAAAGGACCAAAAAGTTGCCGAAAAAAAGGCATCAAAGCTTTCCATAAAGAAATAGAATGCCCACCCCAACCAACGGTCGCTGCTTACCTGGGTATTGGCAAGACCATGTACCGGATGCGTTAGAAGGTAGGCAAAAATCATGCCTCCAATGGCATGGAAAATGGTATAGCAGTATAAAAGATGGTGACGACGGAGAACATCAACAAGTTTTGAATAGACCAAAATAAGCGGAATGATAAACAGAAGAGAATAGAGTTTTGCTTCAGGTACCTGGTACGCGCCTACCATTTTGGCAAAGATAGCCATTTTGAGCGGACGCCAAATAACCAGTGTGCATGACATAAGAAGAAATGTCAGCGCAAGGTAAAAGACCTTGGAGGTGTATTCAGGCTTAATACTCCACAAACTTTTCCAACTGAGCTTCGGTTGGTCGTACATAAGCTCCCCTCACGATAAAAGCTGAGGTTTTTTTTATATTCCCCCCGTGGCAACCCCTTCCACGAAAGGATTGTCTATCGGTGATGAGTGTAGGCTTACCTGGAGCACATTTCTCGTATAAAGTTTACCCCTGGAGTATAGGGATGGGTGTCAAAAAGTCAATTTCGCTGTGAGATAATTGCAGTTTATCCTTTATTTCCGCGCAATACGTGCTGTTTGTGACGCTGTAAAGTTTTCAAGTAGGACTATACTTTGAAAATAAAAGTTGATATCATCGTTATAAAGAAATCTTACTATTGACTATCATGAGAATTTAAAAGCTAAAGGGCTTATGGACGAGACGTTTAAACATGGTGAGCCGGTCTTTTTGCCGGTTCTTCCGCTTAAAAATATGGTTGCACTTCCACGCAGTATTGTACCGGTTGTTGTCGGTCGTGATTTTTCTATTAAGGCAGTCGACGCCGCGATTCATGGTAACAAAGAAATCTTTGTTACTGCTCAAAAAGTTACCGATACGGAAAAGCCATCACTTGATGATGTGTTTCACACGGGTACGCGTGCAATGATTGTACAGGTAGCGCGTATGCCTAATGGTACGCTTAAGATCCTTGTTGAGGGGATTGCGCGTTCACGAATTGTTGATGTAAAACAGAGCGACGGTTTTCTGGGCGTTATGGCGCAGGATTTGTATCCAACGCCGCTTGAAACAACCCCTGATAACACGGCGCTGTGGCGCAATCTTTTTGATCTGTTCAAAGAGTACGTTCAGCTTAATGAAAAAGTTTCTGCTGATGTGCTGAGCCTCTTCCACGGTATTGATGATATCGATTATCTTGCTGATACCGTTGCTATTCAAATGCATCTTAATTTTTCAGATCGACAAAAAATTTTAGAAACCATTGGTCTTAAAGATCGCGCTTTGCATATATGTGTTTTGCTGCGTAATGAACTTGAGATTCTTAAGGCAGAAAAAAATATTCGTAAGCGTATTCAGAGCCAAGTTGAGAAGAATCAAAAAGATTATTACTTAACTGAGCAGATGCGTGCCATTCAGCGTGAGCTTGGACGTGATGATTTTCAGCACGAGATTAATGATCTACGCAAAAAGGCAAAGAAAGTAAAGCTTTCATCCGAAGCTCGAGAAAAAGTTGATGCGGAGTTACGACGTCTTGAGCAGATGCAGGCAACATCACCAGAGGCTGCTGTTAGTAGAAATTACATTGAGTGGCTTTTGAGCCTTCCGTGGAGTGAAGTGACCAACGATACGGTTGGTATGGATGATGCTGAAAAAATTTTAAACAACTCGCATGCCGGGATGAAAAAAGCCAAAGAGCGCATTATAGAATTTTTGGCCGCCAAGAAATTTGCTGGTGATAATTTACGTCGTTCGCCGATTATTTGTTTGGTAGGGCCTCCTGGCGTTGGTAAAACGTCACTGGGGCAATCGGTGGCTGCGGCATTGGGGCGTGAGCTTGTACGTATTTCACTTGGTGGTGTACGTGATGAGGCTGAAATCCGCGGACATCGTCGTACCTACATTGGTGCTATGCCCGGAAAAATTGTTCAGTCGATGAAGAAAGTTAAAGTTATCAATCCGGTTATGCTCTTGGATGAGATAGATAAAATGGCGATGGATTTTCGTGGCGATCCGGCTGCGGCATTGCTCGAAGTGCTTGATCCTGAGCTTAACAAATCATTTGGCGATCACTTTCTTGAAGTTGATTATGATTTGTCCAAGGTGATGTTTATTACGACGGCAAATGTGATTGATAATATTCCTTATCCATTGCTCGATCGTATGGAAATCATTCAGCTTTCGGGGTATACCGATCAAGAAAAGCTTGAGATAGCGCAAAATTTCTTATTACCAAAACTGCTTAAAGAACACGATCTTAAAAATCAACAGGTGACGATTCCTGAAAGTATCGTCAAAAAAATTATTGATGAATACACCAAAGAAGCCGGTGTTCGGCAGTTGGAACGTGTGCTCGCCAAACTTCTGCGCAAGGGCATTTTGCTGTTGCTTAAGGGCAAACCGGATCAGCATGTTGTTGTTGATGATGCGATGCTTGAGCAGTGGCTTGGTGCGGCTTCATTCAGACGCGATGAGCGTTCACGTGAGCATGCGGTTGGTGTTGCAACAGGTCTTGCCTGGACCGAAGTTGGTGGCGATGTGCTTGATGTTGAGGTAACAGTCATGAAGGGCAAGGGTACCTTGACGATTACCGGTCAGCTGGGCGAAGTTATGCAAGAGTCGGCACAGGCTGCGATGAGCTATATCCGCTCACGCGCAAAAGACTTTGGTCTTAAAGAAAATTTTTATGCAGATGTTGATGTGCACGTCCACGTTCCTGAGGGAGCAATTCCTAAAGACGGTCCGTCTGCCGGCATTACCATGGCCGTAGCACTGACCTCAGCGCTCACACAGGTTCCTGTCCGCCGTGACGTGGCTATGACGGGTGAAGTAACATTGCGTGGCAGGGTGCTGCAGATTGGTGGCCTTAAAGAGAAACTGCTCGCTGCGAGTCGCTTTGGCGTTATCAAGGCCGTTGTTCCTCTGAGTAATGCTAAGGATGTTAAAGAATTCGCGCATGAACTTGATCCATCACTCGAAATTGTTTACGCCACACACATGGATACAGTGCTCAAAGAGGCTCTGGTTGCAAAACCATATCTTAAGACGATACATAAACGAAAAAAGAAAAAGAGCTAAAGGCTTTATGCTTTTGGCTTGAATAGCAGTATCTAATATCCCGTTCGCAACCTGTTTAATCTAGCTAACGTGGACGCGATTTCTGTCATCCCTGACGCACGTTTTTTTTCATACTGGACGCACGTTTTTTTCATACTGGACGCACGTTTTTGTCATCCCGGGCAACGACCCGGGATCAAGAATTACCGAGTCTTGGATCAATCAAAAATGTCACCACTTAAGTTGTTTTTTTCGCCGTAAAGCATCGTTGACATATAGACAAAATATTCTAAACGGCCAGCTTGCAAAATAAAAAGCTTTTGGGTCCCCGCATTCGCGAGGACGACGTAAGATTGATTATCGTCATAATCGGGGTCAATGAGCAGGGTCATCCCGCTTTCGCGGGGATCTAGAAGTGCGCCCACTGGGCGCACAACATGGATTCCGGGTCCTTGCCCGGAATGACAAAGTTGCCCGGGCTGACGAAGATTTTGCATTCTAAAATCTTTCTTACAGAATGCCACGCACAAATAGGTTTCGAAAGAGGTTTACTAAAGGCTCTGAACAAGTGTTTCCACAACTTGCTGCACTGCGCGTGCTTCATCATGCAGCCATGTTTGGCTGCGCGCGCCAATGGCATGCCGCGTAGTATCATGTTCTAGCATCATGCGTGTTGTGTATTCTAATTCTTCAGGTGTACTTACCTGAGCAATCCCCTCAACTTTTCTGAGGCGATCAACGATATCAGTGCAGTTGTGATAATGAGGACCGATGATTGTCGGCACGCCCCACACAGCTGGCTCAAGCAAGTTGTGTCCACCAACAGGAACAAATGTTCCACCCAGAAAAAATACATCAGCATACTGGTAGAGTGAGAAGAGTTCTCCTAGGGTGCAGACAAGTATGATGTCATGATTTCCCAAAATTTCTTCAAGCTTCTGCGTGCGCATCTCGCGTTGCGTAAGCGCTGGAACCATCCCCTCTGTCCATACAAAAAAACGTAGCCCTGTGCTTTTTACTTTGGTAATGAGTTCTTCCTGCCACCCAAAATGTCGTGGCGCAAGAATGAGTCTGAGGTTGTTGTGTGCTGTACGCAGTGTGGTGAAAAGCGTGAGGTAGATATCGGCTTCGCCGGGGTGGAGTGAGCCGACAAGAAGCGTGGGGTTTGTGCTTCGCGCCGTTGCGAACATGGCCTCTATCCGCTCCATCTTCCCTACCACATTATACGCCTTAAGATTGCCCAGCACTGACACTGGCGTAGTAATGCCAAGAGCATCAAAGTTCTTTTTATCCTGTTCACTCTGGGCAAGAATGAGGTCGAAATAGTTATACAACTGGTTAAAAAAGTGTCGCACCAAGGCTTGTCGTTTGCGCGAGCGCTGGCTGATACGTGCATTGAGAAGTATCAATTTTACTTTTTTATAGTGCCCAATGCTCACCAAGTTTGGCCACAGTTCAGATTCAACAATGATGAGTGCTGCTGGTTTGATACGTGCATATGCACACCATAGTGATGCCAAAAAATCATAGGGCATATAGCTGAGGTGATCGATATGGGTGAGTTGCGTTTGAGCTATACGCATGCCTGCACGTGTGCCAACGGTGACATAACAATCGGCGGCAGGATTGCGGCTCTTAAGCGTAATAATAAATTCCTGGAGCGAAAGTACTTCGCCGACCGAAACAGCATGCAACCATATGGTGTGGCGACCAGGAGTTGATCGGGGTACCCACCCCAAACGTTGTTTGAGGTTGCCGATAATGCCACGTTTGACCTGTAGAATACCGATAATGATGATAATAAGGGGAAATGCGATGATTTGGATAAGTTGGTAGGCAATAAAAAACAGCATTAATGACTCTTTTTGTGTTATAAAATTTCTTTTAGTAAATAATTGACTTCGAATCTACCGAATTTGTAGGTTAAAAATGTAGGGGCTGTGGTGGGAGCAGCGGAAAAAGTGTAGCGATTTTTTCAAAAAAGGGGATTTATATGAGAAAGTTTTTTGCAATGCTCATACTTTTGGGCTTTTTATCAGGGATTGGCATCAAGCTCTATTCGGTGACGGTATTGGATGGCGATGACTATGTGCAGGGGTATGGGGATGATGAGCCCGAGAGTTGGGATGATGATAATAATGATGGTAATGATGTGAATGAGGAATAGGGAGAGGTAAGAGGAGAGAGGCGGGGGAACCCGCCTCATTTTTCCCAATCCGGGTCTTCTTCTTCTGGTGTTTCTTCTTCTGGCTCAACTTGTTCTCGTAGGTTCTTCAAAAGCTCCGATTCACGCAAAAGCCCTTTTCGCCGGGCTTCTTCAGCCTCGAGCTCTTTGAGGAGTTTCTGCTGCGCTCGCAAGTGCTTAGTCTGTATATCTGTTGGATTGATCATTTCTTCAAGCATTTTTATTTCATCTTTGATTTTCGTAATAAGCTCGTCAGCTTTTTCAGTTTTTGTTCCGTGACGGAGGCCTCCCTGCCCTTTTGTACGAATTTCTTCGAGCATTTTCTCGCGTTGCTTTGGTGGAGTGGGTAGTGGTTTAACTGGTCCCGGACTGTGACTTAGGCCTTTGTAACCTGGATAAAGTTGTTTTAACTGTTTAAGCTCTGCCTGTTCTTCGGGGCTGATTGTATCGTTTTTTTCTCGAATCGAAAGCTCATCGATTCGATTTTTTTGCGCTAGTTCTTGGAGTAGCGGTATTTGTCTTTCCCCTTGTTGTGCTCTTGGCGATGATGGACGTGGTGAAGGCGCCGGCGGAACCTGTGTCATTGGCGTTGGCGCTCGTCGGGGGCTCGGTGCTCTTGTTATGACGGGTTTAGGTGCCGCTAATTCTTTTTGAAGCGCGGCAATTTTTTTTGTTATTTCATCATCTGAACGGCTAATTTCTTTGAGGGGTACTTTGGTGTCTTTTAGGGCATTCAGAACATCTTTATTGGGGATACAATTTATGAGCCGTGATAGATTTAGGGCGGTAGTTTTTTTAATAAATGAAGGTTCAAGGGGGAGTTTTTCTTTGCTAGAAGATTTCAACTGAGGGGTAGGTATTTTTTTCGAAGTAATAATTGATTGTTCAACATTATTGCGTAACATTTCATCATAAAAATAAAAAAATCTTTTTTTAATAACCGATTTAAGAACATTGATGTAAAGAGTTAATTGCTGAGTTATCGCCGCATTTTTGACGATTTTGTCTGCGTTTTTATTGAAGAAATCACGAATTGTGAGCGCAAGGCTGGCATCTTTCCCTTTATAGAGATCAATGATTTTTTGTTGGATTGCGTCCAACTCATCTGACTTAGGAGTTGGTTCTTTTTCAAGATCCGCGATTTTTTCTTCTATCGTAGCCTCTGAAAGGCTAATATCCTTGACTGTTATTATATCTTTTAAGGCATCAAGAGCTTTTTGATCCGGGACTGCGTTGATGAGTTGTGATATATCCCGTGCATCGGCTTCTGCGATAAATGAAGGGGCTGGCGCGTGTACGTCTTCCGCGATTTTAGTGATAAAAGCACTCTCATCGTCGCTGCGCAGTGTTTTTGCATAAAAATAAAAAAATCTTTTTTTAATAACCGATTTTAGAACATTGATGTAAAGAGTTAAACAATTAATTATTGGTGTATTCGCTTTGATTTTGGCTACGCTTTTATTAAAGAAAGTACGAATGGTTAGCCCAAGATCTTCATTTGTAGTTTTATAGAACTCGATGATGTCTCGTTTAATCTTGGCCAATTCATCTGGAGCTGGCACTTGCTTTGTAGTTACTGGTATTTTGCGCGTTGATGGAGCCGGTGATACGACTATTGGTGTTTCCGGCATTGGAGGAGGAGGTGGTGGTAGTTCACCTACTTCGAATAAAGGATTTTCAAACTTTTGTTCTGCCGCGGCACGTTGCTGCTCGATTATATAGTCCTTTTTCCGTCTTTCGGTTTGCGCTTTTTTTAGGGTTCCTATTTCTGCGAAGAGAGGCGTGATATCAAGGCTTAATAGAACCGCGCCGAATAATGCGATGACAATAAGTGGAGGCGCCTGCCAGTTAAAAACATATGATTTTGTTTTCATGTTCGCTTCCATAAAGTTAGTGCTCTTCTTGGACCATCGTTGCTTTGAGCTGTGCGATCTCTTTGTGTACCTGCGACGGGCTTTCGTGGGTTGGATTAATGTGTTTATATTTTCTGTTTTGTTGAAGTACGATCTCTAGCTTAGTAAGTACTTCAGCATATGGAACATTTTGCATCAGCATGCTTACAGAAAGAACTTTATCAGGATCAAGAGCGCTTTTTGCTTGCGGTATAAACATATCATTATTGATTGTGGTGATTTCTTTGCTGATGATGAGTTTGATGACATTGATGAATAAAATAAGAAGACGAGTTTCAGCCGGTTCAGTTAGTGCGGCCTCATCGTACGTTATTTTGTTTTTATTGTGATAAAAATACCGATTGAGTTCATTGGCTGCAACTATTTTGTCATCAATTTTTGGTGTTTCGTAAAGATTAATGAGCTGTTGCTTTGCAAAATTTAGGTCACGGTGCGTAATCTTTACTCTTACAAGATTTCCGGTTTTTGGGCTTACGGGATCTCCCCATGTTGCACTTCTTTTTCGAGCATCTGCGTGTCCGCTCAGCATGCACAACAGGGCGCTTGTACATATAATTCGATTGTGCTGAGCAAGAATTTTTATAAACACCATTTGCATCTCCTTTAGAGGTTGTGCGTATCGCAATAAGTTATCGAAGGTATATAAAGAAATGATCAGTGAAGGCAAGGTTTTTGAAAAAATTTGCAACATATACGGGATGCTCTGTTCAGTATGATATGATGGCCTTATATGAAAGGGTAGATGATGAAGCAATGGTTACTTATAAGCTTGGCTCTGTGTGCGGTGCACTATGCGCATGCTTTTGATGATGTCTATTATTACCGAAATATAGCCTCCAATGATGTTGCTAAAGAAGAAATTTATAAGGAATGGGCTCTGAAATTTGCGTATATTCTTCCCAAAAAATTACGCGAGGGGGGACAAAAACTTTTAACTACCGGTAAGACGTTTGGCGTGCAGGTGATGAAGTCTGCGGAAGACAGGTTTGATAGCCCAAAAAGTAAGGCTGATATTGATCCGTTTGTGACGACGTTTAAGATTAACCGTGATGAAAGTGTTGAATCTATAGAAAGTTTTAAAAATTTTAATGAATTTTTTTATCGAAAATTTAAACCCAAAGTTCGCATCATTGACGGCCGGCCCAATGTCCTTGTTTCTCCTGCCGATTGCAAACTGAGATTGTTATCAGGCACACGTGGCGATCAGGCAAAATTTTATATCAAGCAGGAACCATTCAATCTAGATTCTTTTTTGGGGTATCGAGTTCAAAAAGGGCGTCTTGTTGATTTTGGTCAGGAGAAAGTTAATCAAGAAGCAAAAGAATTAGCCAATACATATAGTCAAGCATGGGCTTTGATGGTGTTCAGGTTGGCGCCGACCGATTACCATCGTTTTCACTTTCCCTGTGATTGCACCGTGACGCGTATTATTGACCTTAAAAAAGGCACTACATATAGTTCGGTAAGCCCTATTGCCTACCGTGGAAAAACGTGGCCGATTAGCGAAAATTATCGCAGAATTTTAAAACTAGAAACAGAGTGTTTTGGTCCTATGCTCATGGTGATTGTTGGTGCTGCGGGGACCAATACCATTGAGTTGACGTTTGGCACAGAAGAACAGCGTGCTGCACTGAGCGCATTGCCTAATGCATCAGAACCGGGCGCAACAGATAATTATCTTCGCTGTTACAAAGGGCAGGCGTGCGGGTACTTTGCGTTTGGCGGTTCAACGATCTGCTTGCTCGTGAAAAAAAATTACGTCATTCCCCCGCAGGTCCTGGAACAGCGCTCAAAGCTTGATGTGAAAGACAAGCACAATGAAAAAGCCTACGAGACGGCAGTGAGAGTTGGCCAAGGGGTTGCTGTTTCGGTAAGCGAGCATTGGGTGGATGTCTATGAACAACAATTAATAGATTATTCAGGATATAAAGTAGACGTAGTGGCCAAGCATCTTGCGACGCAACACTATCTTGATCAACTTGATCCGTCTAAATATTCTGGGGAACTTAAACGGCCTGGCAAAGACGATAAGGGGCAGCCGTATACTGATCAAGCGTATTTTAATGTTAATGAGAAGATAATGATTGACGCTTCTTTGTTATCATTACCAGAAGGCAAATGACAACCAATCCAAAAAGTGCATGCACCAGTGGCGCTTGGCGCAGATCGGCATTAAGCCACCAGGGCAACGTGCCGATGTATGTTACGCAAGGAATGCGGCGGAGAAAAACTTTTACAAATACTACCCCTGCATGCATGCCCATGCCGACGTACAATTTCCCCGTAAGCGCAAAGACGAGATTAAGCATCAACCCCAATAAAAATAATCCAAGACCAAGCCGCCAATTGGTGGTAACCATATCAAGCGGATTGGTGATATTGTGTACGAACATAAAAATAGTTGATGTTAACAATGCGCTTGCAATCGTCGACATACCCTGACGGAAAAACGGATACAATGTACCGCGAAAAATAAGCTCTTCGGTCCATGCAAGAAAAAAAGTAACAACTAACCCCCAGAGCAAGCTACCGCATTTTGATGGAATGAGCGCCAAAAGCTCAGGATGAAATTCCGCAGCTCCGATAACAACTGCTAAAGCAATGACGCTACTATGAAGTAGTGAAAAAAGCGTCAGAAAACCAAAAAAAGTTTTGAGCCATTGAACGTTTCTCAAAAATAAAACATTGGTTGCGAAAAATTGTCGCATAAAGTTGCGCGAAACAGTAGAGAGCAGCAGTAGAATATGCACAATAACAGCGATGGTGAATGCAATTTTGCCGACGCCGCGATTGGCGAGCAACGTAAATGTTGGATCAAGCCATAGCGCGAGTGGTTGAACGATATGAAACGTGAGAAAAAGAGAGAAGGCCGATAGTGCTATCGGCCCTACATATGCTGACAAGCGTTCGAGCAATGATGCTGATGTATTCATGCAGAACGAAGTTGCTCTTTGAGGTGCTTACCAGGCTTGAAACGAGGCACGCTGATTGCTGGCAAATGGATGCGTTGCTTGGTTGATGGATTAATACCAGCGCGTGCAGGACGGCGTGAAAGCCAATAGGTTCCAAAGCCGGTCAATGAAACCTTACCACCCTTTTTTAGTGTACGTTCCACGATGCGGGTGAATGATGAAAGAACTTTAGCGATATCTTTTTTGCTGAAGTTCGTCTCTTCGCTCAAGGCGGCTATCAACTCGCTCTTGTTCATAGGCATCTCCTACAATAGTTACACCCGTTTTTACGACATTTCTATGTGAAATTTAGAGGCTGCCGTTTCGTTTGTCAAGCAAAAGCGCGCATTGCTGGCACTAAATCTTTGAGTTGTGTATTGATATTTTTAATGATGAAAAAAATAGTGCGGCCACGCGTCGCAAAACGAGTTTTCTTTTCTGGGAGAAAAGGCTATGCGTGATATTTTTGATAGTCATAAGAAGTGGTACAATTAACCATTTACGAGGAGTCGCATGTTTATTGATACCCATTGTCACCTTAATATGATGACACAAAAAAAACCGGATGAACTTTTGCGCGAAGAAGATTATCCACTTATCGATGCTATTGTTCGTCAGGCGCATGAAGCGTGTGTAGAAACTATTATTAATATCGGAACGGGAATTAACGAAAGTCTTAATTCAATCGCACTTGCACGACGTTATAAAAATGTTTATGCAACCGTGGGAATTCATCCAAGTGACTGTGGGCAATATGGTTCGGGTTCTTTGCGTCAAGCATTGGCGCCCTTGCGTACCATGCTTGACCGTAAAGAAGAAAATAAAATTGTTGCGGTGGGTGAAATAGGTCTTGATTTTTTCCATAAGCCGTATGATCGAGATCTGCAAATTGATTTTTTCACAGCACAGATCGAACTTGCTGGTGAATATAACCTTCCCGTCGTTGTGCACATTCGAGAAGCAGGCGACGATGTTTTAAAAATTCTTGAGCAGTATCGTACACATAATCTTCGCGGCGTCATCCACTGTTTCCTGCAGACTGAAGAGTTTGCGCGTACGGTGCTTGAATGGGGATGGTATGTTGGGCTTGATGCGCCTATTACCTATCCAAAAAATGAAAACTTACGTCAGTTGTTTGGTCGTATTCCGCTTAAGCACATTCTTCTTGAAACAGATGCGCCTTTTTTACCGCCACAAATTTATCGAGGGAAACAAAACTCTCCGGCCTACATACCGCTTATTGCTGATGCACTCGCATTATTGCACGGTGTTGATCGTTCAACAATAGAAGAAGCAACAACTGCAAATGCTCAGAAATTATTTTTTGGGCATGAGGCGACGGAAACCAAAATCTAAGAACCAGTGGCTCAGGGCTCCAGCGCAAAAAAAGGCGGAGCACATCGCAAAAAGCAGGCGATGATGTTCTACCTTAGTAAGTATGATCCCAGCCAAAATTGCCGAAAGGGCAATAATAAACCACGGACGGTGTGTGAGTGTGCGATGGGGAATGAAGAGGGCCCCAAGGCATACAGCAACTAAGCATAAAAAAACCGACACATTATAAAGAAGCGAAAGCGGCAGTGCGGGAATCATGGCGATAAAGAAAAGTTTTTGTATGGTGCTACGTGTGTCGATATCAGGGAAGAGCGAGCCTAGAATTGTGCAACTGAGAAAGAGTAACTGTGCACGCCACGTGTGTGGTGCTGTGGGAGCTAGGTGCGACACGGCGTACGCTGTAAGTGCGTATGTTATGACGCCGCCGGCAATATGTCCTCGATACGTTGACATTTACAACAACCTACTCAACTTTGTTCCTGGATAATAGAACCCCAAAATCCCTTTGGTACTCCATCCGTGCTCTACCATCCACTTGCATCCCCACTGGCAGGCGCCGCATTGGTGCCCATGGCCCTTGCCCATAATGACGACACGGTCTCGTATCTTTTTGATGCTGAAATTCAAGCTTTTTATTCTAGAGATCATTGAACCACGCATCTCAATGCCGGTAAGCGAGTAGGGTGTTTTATTTTTGTCGTAGATTCTCATTTTATGCACAATGCCTGCTTTGTCACAATCGGTTATTTTAACCGCGGTGATAGAGCCCTTAAAATTCTTGAGCCGCTGTGTAAGCCGAGGATTTTCTTTAAGCTTTCTCAAAAATGAGTCGGCGTGAAAATCTTCCTTCCATCGATGTGATGAACTTGCAGAACAGTACGTGCATTGTTTTTTACGGCATAAATAAGGTTTGCTGGTGTCGCGATTACGCATATTGGCGGGAACTGATCCTCCGCAACAGATATCAAACATGGCTAATGCGATACGATTTTTGTACGTAAGAATGAGGCCTTCTGTTTCATCAACGGCTTGGCGTAGGTGCGTGTAGTTGTGCGTGCCGTTATACACCTGATGCAGGTTAGTGTTTTTGATGTCGTAAAAGCGATAGCGTGGATTTTTGAGACGTGCTTGCTGCATCAGAAAAACAGCATACGTGCGTGAGATGATAGCCTGAATTTTTTGCATGCCAAAAGGCCACGAAGGAATGCCTTCACTTCGTACGACCGAGCATACATAATCTTCGAGCGGGAGCTTATTAATGGTGAGTAATGTTTTGGTGGCATGGTCGACGCGGATAATAAGATTTCCATGATATGATCGGCTACCAAGTGTCAATTTGTTGTTATGGTCACAAATTTCAATGCTGTCATATTTAATGTGACGATATTTTTGATCGTGACACTTCAAGTATAATTGCCCCTCGCGGCACACCAGACGGAGCTCCTGGTCCTTGTAAATTGCAGTATTGCCAGCTCCCGCAGGACTTTCAAGAACAAATCCAGCTTTAGATTTAATCAAGAATTTTGTTTCATGATGTGTGTTTTTCTCATCGAGTAATACGCGAATCTTTTTTACTGATGGAATATCGATATCGTTGTCAGGTTCACTATTTGCAAGAGCAAGGCTAGCGGCCAGAATCAGGGTTGTAAAAAAAAGAATACGGACTGGAGGGTTTTTCTTTGAATTCATGGTGGAGTATTTCGCTAAAAATCGTGAAAACAGAATGTTCGTCAACAAGACACTCTTTATAGCAAAATTTTTTCTACATTAATAGCGGTTATTGGCGTGGTTGCAAACTGTTTTTTCTGAAATGTTTCTTGTGCTTCTCAGGCTGATAGCGCTTGGGCGTGAATCAAAAACAGGGAAACATGCAAAAGCTCTTATCGCATCTGAGCAAATGAGACATGCGCGGGTGGGGTGGCATAAGAAATAACGAATGCTAATCAATCCCCGCGATCAAATGTGTCAACGTCGCGGGGATTTTTATTTTTTTATCAATGCCAAGATTAGCAAGTTTGTCAGCGACTTTGTTTTTCTCACGAAGGACATGCGTAAAGGTGTGTGTACAATTTTTAAGCAGCTGTACGGCAACTCCTTTAAGATGAACAAGCGCGGTATTTTTGATGGCATACTTACCGGTCATTTGTCTAACGAGCAACTCTGAGTCTGAAAAAATATAAAAATGTGGCGTGACGATGTGGTGTTTTTCACAAAAAGCATGCGCCAACGCAAGTGCACAAACAAGAGCCGTGTATTCTGCTTGGTTGTTGGTTTTTTCACCAAGATAAAAACCCTTTTCTACAACAAGCTTGCGATTATGGGAAATGGCAATGCCAACGCCCGCAGGCCCCGGATTGCCGCGGGCAGCACCGTCGATAAAGATGACAAGCTTTTCAGGTGTCGGTGCTCTATGTGTCTTTGGTAGTACAGAAGTACGGGCGAGCAGTTCAGTTTCATCGAGCAATGATAACTGTCGGTCCATGATTAATACTCTGCCTTCTCTGCGTCCTTTGCAGCCTCTGCCTCATAGTACAAGAAGCGGTAGCAGCTGCGACAGACGACAACTTGGGATTTTTTAAGTTTTGAAAGATCTTGATGCAAAATAGTATAAAAACAGGCGCCACAACTACCATTAAGCACAGGAACAATAGGATCGGTAACTGTTGCGCGCATGCGCTCATATTGTGTTCGCCATTCTGCCGGCACATTTTGAAGTGTAAGCTCTCGTTCGGTGACAGCTTTTTCATGCTTGCCCATGAGTTGCGCAAGATTCTCTTCTTTAATGTGCTGATCATGCGTGCGTACCGTTGTTGCTTCGGTTGCGCTAGTACGTAAAACATCAAGCTCTTTTTTGAGTTCATCTACGGCATAGAGCACTTTGAGCGCTTCTTCATCAAGCTTGGTGCGTTGACGTCCTAGATCGGCTATCTCTTTTTCAAGCGCTTTATACTCTTTTTGATTTTTTATGGTATCGAGTTGTGCCCGTTTTTTGTCTTCCGAAATTTTGAGTTCTTTGAGCGTAAGCTCCTGCGTGTGAAGACTTTTTTGTGTATCGATAAAGGCACGCTCTTTGGTGGCGACAAGATTTTCTTTTTGCGCGTTAAGCTGATTGTCTTTAAGAATGCCATTCTTGATGCGAGCAATTTCGTCGATGAGTTCAGCGATTTTTTTATCGCAATCTGCAACTTCTTTGAGTTGCTGCCATAACGATTTTCCGGTCATAACCGCCCCTCGAAAGTCTATAGGATTTATGGTGGGCCCACCAGGAATTGAACCTGGGACCGTTCGGTTATGAGCCGACTGCTCTAACCCCTGAGCTATGGGCCCCCGTGAGTCGATGTCCAGGTAAGTCTAGAGAATCTTCTAAGAGTTGTGAAGCAAAAAGTCCCTAAGGCGACAAGAATAGCCGAATTCATTGTCATACCAGGCGCATACTTTGCCCATTGATCCCGTAGTCTGGGTGAGCAGACTGTCAAACACGCATGATGCCTCATTCCCTATAAAATCTGATGAGACAAGGGGAAGGGTGCAGTATTCCAAGACGCCTTTGAGATTTCCATCAGCATATTTTTTAAACGCCTGATTGATGCCCTCACTGGTAAGTGGTGCAGTGGTTACAAAGTTGAAATCGATGAGTGAAACATCGGCAACGGGCACGCGTAGTGCTATGGCCCGAAGTTTGCCCTCAAGTTCGGGGAAAATTTTGGTGATGACTTTATCAGCCCCTGTTTTGGTAGGCACAATATTGATGGCCGCTGCGCGCGCACGGCGTGGATCTTTGTGTTCAACATCAAGCAAGACTTGATCGTTGGTGTAGGCATGCACCGTTGTCATAATGCCATTGACGATGCCATATGTTTCGTGCAGTACCTTAATGAGCGGTGCAAAGCAGTTGGTGGTGCAGCTGCCCATGGCGACAACATGGTGGAGCTGCGCATTGTATGCCGTGTCATTGATTCCCGGAATGATAGTGATGTCTTCATGACTTGCCGGTGCGGTAATAAAAACTTTTTTGGCGCCACCACTGCAGTGTTGACGAGCCTTTTCGGCATGTGTAAAGCACCCGGATGATTCAATAACCCAATCAATGCCAAGTTCTTTCCAGGGCAACTTTGCAGGGTTTGCTTCTGAGAAAATTTTAATTTCATGTCCGTCTATGGTGAGGGCGCTATCGCTTAAACTGACGTTACCGTGATATTGGCGCATTACAGAGTCAAACTTAAACAAAATATCAAGGTGCTCAGGGCGCGTTGGTCCGGTATTGATAGCGACAATGTGCAACTTTTCTCGTGCCGCAGGACTTTGCATAACACTGCGTAAAAAGCTACGGCCTATTCTTCCAAATCCATTGATTGCAACGGTAACTGCCATGGTACAAAGGCTCCCTTTTATAAGTGGTAATCTCTGAGGAGGTGGATAAGAGGCTCAACGCCTTCTTTTGATTTTGTGTGAATAAAAACGTTTGGTTGATAGGCGATAATATCGCCAGGAAGCTGGTCTCGTTCGCTATCGCTGAGAAGATCAATTTTGTTGAAGACGTAAATCATTGGCTGGTCGACGTCCAGTTCCTCAAGCGTCCTTCTGACAACTTCTATTTGATTTTTCCATGCAGGATTGCTGATATCAACGACATGCAAAAGAACTTTTGCGTAGTGAAGCTCATCAAGTGTTGATTTAAATGCTGCAATCAAATTGTGGGGAAGTTGACTGATAAAACCTACCGTGTCGGAAATGAGTGCTTTTCTGGTGCCATCGACAAACAGTTCGCGCGTGGTTGTATCCAGGGTTGCAAAAAGTTTGTTTTCAGCGAGCACGCCGCCCTTGGCAATACGATTAAGTAAGCTTGATTTACCGGCGTTGGTGTACCCGATGATACACATGAGCGGTATGTTACTGTTGATGCGGCGTTGACGTTGTATCTCGCGCGATCGTTCAAGCGTTTCGAGCCGTTTTTGCGCCTGTCGTAATTTGTCGGCAAATTGACGCCGCATTTCCTCTTTGGCAGTTTCGCCAGGTCCGCGCGTGCCGATGATACCTGCCTGTTGCGAAAGTTCTCGGCCACGGCCAATCATACGCGTTTTGAGGTAGCCAATTTCTGCCATTTCGACTTGAATTTTGCCTTCGGCGCTGTGAGCTGATTTTTTGAATATTTCCAAAATAAGCTTTTCTCGATCAAAGATGGCGCAGCCGAGTGCTCGTTCAAGATTGCGCTCTTGCAGTGTGCTTAATGGTTCAGAAAAAGCGACGAGCTCAATGGCGCGATCGGTGCACACTTTTTTGAGTTCTTCAAGCTTGCCCGTGGTTAAAAAAAGGTTATTGTCGACCGAACGCACTTTCATAAAATACGTTTCATCGTAGGGGAGTTCAAGCGTATGAATAAGGCTCAAAAACTCATCGTAGTAATATTGTTGATCGTCGATGGGGTTAGAGGGCGCGTAGACGCCGACGAGTAATGTTTTGAGGTGGTCTTGGTTTGGCGTGTATTGATGAGCCATGTGTCAAATCCCTGGTTAGATAAATAATATTTTTTAATCCTACCGGGGATTGGGTAAAAAGGGAAGCCGCCTACGTATGAGTGAAGGTAAGTGCCTTACTTTTTTCGAAACTCAAGAATGTGTCGCGAAGCTTTGCCACCCTCGTAGAAATATCCAATGTCGACAAAGCCGACCTTTTTAAGCGCGTAGTAGCTACGTTTGTTCCACAATCTAACATGGACGATAAAGCTTTTTTCATGGGGCTTAAGGCGGAAGTAGATAGCGCTAATGAGCTTAAATGCCTCTCGGGCGCGTCCGCCGCCCCAGTACGCCTCATTGAGCCACCACCCAAATTGGCCTGGGTCGTCTTCATTTCTGTCACGGATCTCAATTTCACCGATGAGTTTTTGGTCTTTATTGTCAAAAATGCAGTAGAGAAGAATAGTGCCATTTTGTGATTTGCTGAGTTGATCTTGCAGATAACGAATTGAATAATCCAGCGTTATGAACTCGGGAAATTCAAGGTTTTGGCGAACAATATTTGAAAATGCGTTGTGGTAATCAATGAAATATTCTTTTTTAAGTGCGCGCAACGTTATAACCTTGCCCTTAACTTCTTCGGGCGGTGCGGTAAGTATGCTTTCTTGTGGCGCAATAACAAAATAATAATATGCTCCATATCCAAGTGATATTGTGGCAACAAGAACGACAGATGCCAATACTACGCGGCGCGTGCGCAACGCACCCCACAGTTTTAAAAACATGTGCTTCATAGGAAATCCTTCGCTTGTACCCCACCCAACGACAGACCGTGCAGGTTTGCATGGTTCTCTGGTGTTTACTGTACAGGAGAATGAGAAGAGTAATCAACTAATAGAAATTTTCAATAGGTATGTGTGAGATAGATAAAGAAATAAGCCCCCGGTGGTGTGCCGAGGGCTGTGGTGTCGATAAAAAATACGCAGCTTATGTGGTCGTGGTGGATACTGGTTGTTGTTCTGTAAAGTACGTAGAAAGTTTTTCACGGAAAGTGTTTATTTTTTGGGTGACCTTGTTTGCGAGTTCTGTATCTGTTTTTGTGTTGCGTGCTCGAATTTTTTCGATTGCTTTGCGAATAATGGTAAGGTGCTGCCAGGTTCGGTTGTGGGCAAAATCAAGAACTAATTTCTTGACATCAGGTGTAAGGTCTTTTGGCGCGGGAGAATATTTGTTGTTAAGATAATCTGCGATTTGAAGGTCATGGATGATCGTGCTGATTTCTAGGAAGATAACGAACTCTGGGGCCTGATCAATAAAATTGCTACAAAGATAATAGCCAACAGTGAATGGATTGATAGGTATTTCTGCAGCAGAAGGGGGCAAATTTGCAACTATAGATCGAGTATCAGAAGAACTTGCAGCAACAGCAGAAGGCCCCAATTCTATTGGCTTAAAGCTTGCACCACTTAGTTGGAACCATACCGGTGCCTCACTTACGAATGTAGCCTCTCCGGCAACATTAAAAACCAATGCTGCAATACCACAGGCAGCATCAATGTCTTGTTGTTGTGATAATTTCAAAATATTTCGCTGTTGCGCTTGAGGTAATTTCTCGAATTGCAGCCATGCAATTTTTGACTTGAGGCTAGCAATCTCTGCTTCTTTCTTGTCAACTTGAGGTATGAGCTTATATAGTCCAGCATTCGAAGATTCTGTGCTGAGTATCTGAAGACTCATGAGTTGTGTGCTTAAGCTTGTCAGTTCAGTAGTTGCTGTAGTGAGCGCACTCTTGAGTTGCTCCTCAGTTGTCTCGCCAAGCGATTTATCCCTTGACGTCCTTCTTTCTATTATGTTTTGCAAGAATCCATGCCAAAATTCAAATGCTGATTGCAAATCGGATAGAATAGTGGTTAATCCAAGCTTATCCGGTATTTTTGTATCGAGCATTCCTTCAACGGCTTCAGATATGGCGAATCGATCAGCGAGGTAGCGTAGCTTCCTTTGTTGCGCATCTTGTTTTGGTATTCCTGCCGTTTGAAATGCCAAGTCTATGATGGCTTTGTTGACCGTAACAAGAAGATTATGCGCTATCTGAGCTTGCTTGAGATTGGTAATATCTTGTGGATCTGGTTGAGAATCCAACGCAGTTGCAAGTTTCGTATCGTCGAGTAGTGTGTCAGCGCTTGAAGGGAGTGCAACTATTTCATTATCAGTTAACAGTGATGCAATGAAAAGCTCATCGGTGAAAATTTTGAGCTGTTGTTCATAAAAGTCATGAAAATCTAATATTGCCCACTCCAGAGCAGTAAGTTTTTGATTGATGTCTTTGCGCCATGGGTAAAGAAGAAGATTGATCTGAGTTGCAGATATGTTTTGACTTTCGAGTGATTTTTTAACTGCATGAGCTGTTGCTATCAATGCTTGAAGCTGAGTAGAAGCTTTGCGGAGTGTTGTATCACCAAGCTTTGCATGCAGTTGGTTGAGTTTGTCAATAAACGCTTGAGCGAACGCTTTTTTGTTCTGATCGGTTTCATTGGGCGGTACGAGGCGCCATAAGATTGCCTGTGGACTTGTAGGTAAGTTATGCCCAAGAATGAAGGCTGCTTCTGCATGAGTGGTATTTATTGTTTGATAATGGTTCTTAAATGCGGGAATAGGCCAACTGTTCTGTAATTTTTTCACCCACCCATTCGCTCCCAGTAATTGTTCATGTTGATTCGTATTTATGCGGAGATTTCCAATGGCGAGATTAGTTGGCTTTTTACTAAACCAGGTTTCGTGAATGGTTTTAGCCAATATTCCAAAGGGTTGAGCCTGCTCAAGTATCGTGCGAGCGTTGTTGAAAGAGTTTGCATCAATGAGCAGTATTTCTTTTTTCTGAAGCTGCTTACAACGATCGATTGTATTCTGAATTCCAATATCGATTCCATCTGCCTGGTGTGTAAGCTTTTCAAGCGTGCGTTGTATTTTGTTGCTATCTTTCATCTGAAGATTGACGATGAGATCTTTAATTGTTGCGCATAACCCTGTGTAGGTCGCCCCAGAATTGGGTATGGTATTGAGCAGGAGATAGGTGTTGGCAGCTTGTACAAGTTGTTGAATATTCCAAAAAATTTTCTGTGCTGTGTTCTCTTCGCCATCCTGGTAAACACCATAATCAAGATTATCCATGACGGTATGAAGCTGATCTC
>JBAZSL010000010.1:0-60747 GCA_041662445.1 Candidatus Babeliales bacterium | reverse complement strand
ATGCAAATCTTGTTGCGCATATGCAAGAGAAACTCACCGATTTTTGTACCAAAATTAGTTGTTCCCGTACGAAGGACGAGCACGACGATGATATATTCGAGTTTTTCTCCGAAGAGAAAGCACCTATTGTTGTGGCATCTAAGTAACCCACACAACAACATACGCTGAATAGCTTCTTAATTTCGAGAGCCGTGGGCGTTGATCGCGCTCACGGCTTTTTTATTTTTGACACATGTTGTAGAATTTTTATACTCATCGCGTTAGCAAAAATTACCCGACGGTCAATCCATAGGGAAAAATTAGGAGAAAAATGATGATTTCACGTTCGATTTCTGTCGCACTTGTTACATGCTTTTTCTGGGTAGCAACCAATAATGCAATGCAAGAACCAACCCATCTATGCGAAGAGTTTCTCAATATCGCTGACCCTGAAGGATTAACTGCTGTTGATAGCAATCAACGCATGATATTTATGCGCCAAAAGATCCAAACGTCTTTTGGTGATAACTGCCTTGAGCAGGAAAAGCAAACCGCTTTAGAACAGTGTAACGATGGAGGATTTTTCGACATATCTGCGGACATTGGGTTTGGGCTTCTTGGGGAGATTGCCAAAGCATTAAAAGAATTCGATGGCAAAGGTTATTTCACGCGACAAGAACAAGCTGATGTTTTACATAAACTCAACTTTGTAAACGTGTCTTTGGAATTGAGTATAAGTGTATTGGTGCAACAACTAATAACAATAGACCTTCCCGCCGGATTCGTATTCAAAATTGAAGAAGGATTGAGAAAAAATTCTCTAACATTAGCATCGCTTCAGGCTTTTTACGAAAAAGTTAGTTCATATCACCCACAAGATAGTATGCCCGAATGTTTCGATGAATATTTCGATAGCGGATTAGCCGACTAAAACATATCTCAAGTTTTGCAGAACGAAAACACACGATGGCGGTTTTAAATTTTTATATTCATTTCAGGAGGTTCGTGATGACCGTTCCCACCAGCTCCACTTTCATCAACTACTCGTGCTCGCTCTTTATGCGTTCGTTCCTTCTTATAAGTATCATCTGCCTTTTCCAGACAACAACCAGTAATGCAATGCAATCAGGAGGATTACGCGGTGAGTTTCTCGATATTATGGGTCGCAAGATCATAGCAACTCACGGTTACAGTACAAAAAAAGCTATATGGTTGGATATAATTCGAAGGGATCAAATAAGCACATTGATTAGAGACGTCGCTCAGGAATTAGAAATTTTCGATATAAGGGAGTACTTCACCTCATACGAACAAGGCGTCACCCTAAAAAATATTACTAAGCTTTGTAACGAGCTAGAAGTATTTTTACAGCAGATAATACATGGGTTACATAGGCCTATGTACGCGTATCCTCTTCATGCCCAACTTGTCTACGCTATGGAAAAGCAACTCAGCGAATTTTACGCAAAAATAGGGTACTGCCCCATAGTGGAAAAACAGGCTGCCGCATAAAATATAGTCTATTCAATTTTCTGGGAATATTATCATGACCATCGCTTCAAAATTCATTATTTTCGGTATGCTCATCTCCTGCGCCAACATCATCCCAACAAGCATTTTTTGTCAATTTTCACTGCCGCTTGCACGGAGCGGACATTTTGGCGACCTTCTCGATGCCACGGGCGAAGACACTCGACAAAAACTTATAGAATCAGCGCTTCAGGGCCAAGATGTTTCGGTAGGGCTTTTTCTGCAGCAATCTGGGTGGCCGCTCAGTGAAATAGAAAACTTTCTAATTGAGCTTGTGGCAACAAACGTACGATCAAAAGTTATTCTTTCGATTATCCGAGATTACGTGCTTTCGAGTGGCAATTATACGCTTATCGGAGAAACTTTTAAATACGCCGGGAAATCGATCGTATTAGATGAAATAATATTCCTTTTTATCGATCGTGAATTACAACGTGCGGTTGCCCAAGGTAATTGCAATTATGTTTACTATATTTTTAACGATCCAACATGCCAGCAACATATCTCATTGGTACACATCGAAAATGCTTTTAAAAACCTACTGCGCTGCCCAAATAACACACAACAAACGCTTGATGTCTTTTTGCGTCATCAGTGGGCACTACGAGTTATGAACAAAATCAGCGATCAAGATGATCCTATTTTGGGCGGCTAAATCAATCACCCATTGATGACAACGCACGGGCGCGACAACATCCACCAACACAGGTGTGCTTTAGAATTTAAGTTCCAAGCTCTTGCTCAATTGATTAAGCCACTGATTAAGCTTGCTCTGATTAATACCACGTATACTGCGTGCATTACGCAGCGATTGCGCCAAACTCGTTCCAAGCTTTTTTGTCGCATCAAACAGAACTTTAGCTTTTTGCAACTCCGGAGCTGTTTTTGCCTTCTGCTTCATACTCAAAGCTTGTTTTAAATTTTCATCGCTAAGTCTTACTGCACGGTCAAAAGCACTAAGTAATTCGCCAATAAAATTCACGTACAATGGGGTGGTAAAAGAAACCGCTTTGGCGAGTGAGGGACAAAGCGCCTCAAGCGTTGTTGACTTGTTCCATGTCACCAACTGTTTTTCTAACTTCAACTGATTATATCTGGAGGTAAAAGAAGCCCTCAGCTTATCAAATTGCGCTTGTTGCGCGGCATTAAAGTAAGTTGCTTTTTTATTCGTAGCAGCATTAAATCGTTGATCAATTTTTGCACCATCCTCAGGCATTTTTATTAATGGTTTGGTTGCAGATAGAGCGGTCGTAAAAGCACCCAAAATTGCATTGCCTACATTTACCTGATTAAGAGGAAGCCACGCAAGTGCAGCATCAACCGCTGAAAGAATTTCATTCAGCGTCTTTTTACCAAGATTGGCGATAAGATTTTTTTCTACCGTTGGCCCCATGGTTTGCCGATAATCAGCATCAATTTTTTGAGTAATTGTCGCTAATATAGATGCAAAATTTGTTGATGGAATTTTTGCCTGCGCATCGACAATGAGTTTTTTAAGCCCTTGATATTGCGCAGGAACAACATTATTCACTGCCCGTGTAAGCGCGTTGAATATCGCAGTCCCAAGTTTTTGCGCATTCGCAACAATTTCTGCGCCCAATGTAAGAGTAACGATAGCTGAGATATCAGCAACGGTAGTTGCTGCTGATATAAATGGAATAAGTTTATCTTCAATAACACCCATTGCAGGTACAAGCCTTGGTTGGTCAAGATAGTTGTGTGTTTTCACATTATTGATTACAGCTATAATACGCTTGCAATCATCTACGGTAGTCGCATTGCTCGGAAGAGCAATAAATGCACGGACGAAGATATAATTCACCGCCAGAGCTTCAGCTGGTGGCAGTTGGATGATTTTTTCAAGTGCCGCAAGAGCAGCTCCAAATGATCCACCATTAGATGTCCCATTATAATAATAATCACTAACTTTATTAAGAATGCTCTGGAGCACCCAATACGCAGACGCACGTGCCTGGGTACTATATTTTAAATCATCAAGTGCCCGCGTATACTTGAGCATAAAATTGGTAGATCTTACGACATCAATGGTAGCGTATACATCGTTCCAGGCCATTTGATCATTAGCTTGATTAGCTCGTGTTACCAGTACATCGTAGATTGGCTGTACCAACCATTTTTTGTTTGCAGGGGTACTATCATCCGCTTCGATTTCCGCAATGAATGCAAATTCTGTATATCCACGGGAACGACAAAATGCCGCAAGGCCATGACTAATAGCACTATTCATTTCGCTTATAAAGGTTTGAATATTTTTTACATTTTTTATGACTTCTTGCAGAGCGCTTTGCTGTAATGACTGCCAACGTGTATCACCAGTCCAGGAATTTATCCCGGCATCTTTATATGCTACCGTCAGCTTTTCTCTATCTGCCTGTCGCCATCCGGCATATCCTGTCCATGTAGCATTATAAAGCGATGCCAATGCCGTCAGCGCTGATTGCACCTGCGGAGTTTGCGGTAAAGAAAGTGATCCATACGCAGAAAAAATCTCTGTTAAAGCGGAAATAGCTTGGGCAACATTTTGTTTGGTAATTGAAGGATAATTTTGTTGCAATGTAGCAACGGTGGCACTAAAAGAATCTACATCTGATTCGGCATATGCCCCACAAAAACTTATACTTACAAACGCTACTAAAGCGCGCATGTGATACGATGTCATAATCTCTCCTTTTAAAAAACTCACCCCTTAATAACCACACATGGACGTAAGCGTGCAACTTTACGCGCAATACCGGCTTGGTGTACCACGTCTACAACATCATCAATATCTTTGTAAGCTTGTGGCGCTTCTTCGGCAAGGCCTGGGATTGACCCGGTTTGAATGTAAATACCTGATTTTAAAAGTTCGTCACGAAGCGTACGACCATGAATGGATCGTTTAGCCGCCGCACGTGACATTTTTCTGCCAGCGCCATGACACGTTGAACTGAATGAAACTTTTTTACCCTCTTCAGTGCCAACCAACACATATGATGCTGTTCCCATGCTGCCAGGAATAAGCACTGGTTGCCCAATATGGCGATACTCTTCAGCCAATTCTTGATGTCCAGGGCCAAAGGCGCGCGTTGCACCTTTGCGATGCATAATAACTTTTTGTTTTTTACCATCAATCTCATATGTTTCTATTTTTGCCATATTGTGAGCAACATCATACACCAGCAATAGTTGACCGCCAGATGAGCCAAATTCGCGCTCCCACGCTTGACGAACTTCCCAGGTTATGTACTGACGATTTGCCCACGCAAAGTTTGCAGCAGCCGCCATTGCATTAAAATAGTTGGTTCCTTCAGGGCTCGAAAATGGAACGCATGCAAGTTCACGATCGGGCAACTGGATTCCATAACGGGACATCGCCGACATCATAATGCGAATGTGATCGGTGGCGACTTGATGCCCAAGACCACGCGATCCGGTATGAATAAGTACAACCACTTGATTCTGCCACAATCCAAAAGCACCAGCTGCTTCTTGATCAAAAATTTCTTCAACATAATCAACTTCAACAAAGTGATTGCCTGCCCCAAGCGTTCCCAGCTGATCATTGCCACGCATTTTTGCTTCTTTGGAAACATTATCGGGATCAGCATTCTCAAGAGTGCCATTGGACTCCATATGACGAATATCATTCTCTGTTGCAAAACCATTTTTCAACATCCATCGCGCGCCATAACGAAGAACATTATCCATCTCTGGCAATGAAAGTTTAAGCTCACCACCGGCACCAACACCAGAAGGAATCAGGTGATACATCTCACGCGAAAGACTTTGTAGATGATCGCGTATCTGATCAAATGCAAGCTGGGAGCGCAATAGACGCACGCCACAATTAATGTCGTAGCCAATACCGCCAGGCGAAATGACACCATCAGGATAGGAAATCGCTGCAACACCACCAATGGGAAATCCATATCCTTCGTGTGCATCGGGCATAGCAAGCGCAGCACCTTGAATACCACGTAATGTAGCGACATTGACAAGTTGCTCCAGCGAACGATCGCCAAAAACCTCTTCAAGCATTCGTTCGGTTGCAAAGATACGGGCGGGCACGAGCATATCAGAACGATATGCTCGTGGAATTTCCCATATAACATCAGAGCGTTTGATTAAAAGATCTTTTTGCACTAGAGCGCCTAACCCACATTGTCATACAGCATTTTACCGGTCAGATTCAGACTCGCACCTGGTTGCAAGCGCAGGTGTGCGTCGTAGTTTTCTCCTTTGGCACTGTCGCCGAGAACGAAACTATTGGTAAGCGCTTGAGCTGTGGTTGTTTGGGTGTAGTTTGTTGTATAAACATGTAATTCAGGATTTATTTGATCAACACCATGCGTTTTTGCAGCAGCTATATATTTTCCATTAGGGCTCCAATGCAACGTAAAAACGACAACCCCAGGTTCACCACTGGTAAAATCCATTTGAGTCGCTGGAATAAGAGTCAGAGATTGGCTATCAAATTTGTATACTTTTAAGAGGAACTCACCTAGATGATCTATAGTTTGATATCCAACAGCAATATAATTCCCGTCAGGACTCCAATCGACTGAGTACGGAGTGTTTGTCGTAGAAATCAATGCCACAGGAATCAAAGAACTCCCGTCAAATCTATATAGACTCATTTTATAATTACTCGTAACGGCAACATAACGACCATCAGGGCTCCAACTAGAAATACCCGGGGATGCGTAAATATCAAATATCGTTACCTTCAGCGTCAGGCTTGTGCCGTTAAATTCATAGATATATGTATAGTCAGAACCGCTTGTAACTGCAAGATATCGGTCATCAGGACTCCATACTACACCACTGAAAAAATCGATGATTTTTTGATCAACTAACGTGAGCGATACGCCATCAAATGCATAAACATTTATGGAATTCCGCGTTGTAACTGCCAAAAATTTTCCATCATGGCTCCACGCTAATTCTTGACTCGAGTCTATATTGATTTGAGTTACAAAAGTCACCGAAGAACCATTAAATGTGTAAATTATCGTATTGGGATTAGCGTTTACAGCAATATATTTCCCATCGGAACTCCAACTAATACCGATCGCATTAGTAAGTGCAATATAAACAATTCTGGTCAGCGATAGCCCATTAAAACTAAAAATGTCAAATCCATCATATAGTCTCGCCATTGCTATGTGATGACCATCAGGACTCCACGCTAAACTATAAGCTAAACTGTAAGAAGAACCATCATACTGAGCACGCAACGAAAGCGACGTTAATGTCAACGTTGGGTCAGTTTTAATCGCTACTCGATCATCAAGCGAGAGTGTCCCTTGAGCAAAATGAAAACCAGTGTCTGTTATCTGCAGCGTGCAACCATTGAAGTATAGTTGCGACGTCTCGTCGGCCATTTTGATGAAATTGCAATTGGTGTACGTATTTTTGAGCGCATACGGGGCATCGGTAAATGTTGCGGGTTCTAGTGAAAATGTCACATCATGATCAACATATAAACATGAATTCTTGGCAATGAAACTTGGAACTGGCGAGTGATATACAAACGTCGATGTACCGGTAATTACAACATCATTGTGAATAAATAGCTGGCCACTTTGAAACCAAAAATCATCCGCCGGTGCAAATATTACGTTATCAAGCGCAAGTTTGCTGGTGAGCGCGCTGCAACGTATCGCTGGACATGTTGGAACGTTGCGGGTGCTTTTTACAACGGCGTTAGCTATTGTTAGCGTTACGTTCGTATCAACAAAGATTTCAGCATTCTCGCCAATAACTATTTCATGACCATGGGCGTCAATAATCGTATCGCCATTAAAGTGCAAAACTTTACCGTCTGGTATCCTAAAATTTCCGTTAAGTATCACTGTATGTCCACGGCCATCGATATTGCCGCCAGTAGTAAGTGTAACCCCCGAATCAAACTTAAGATCTTTAAGCAATCTGATTGTACTCGTCTCGTGTAAATCAATATCACCAGATACTGACAACACTACATCCATGGTTACACATGAATGCGGCATCACCGTGAAACCTTCGTTGAGACGCACAAAGCCTTGCGCAATTTCGTTATTGCGAAAAACGTGATTGGTTGTTACATAGGCTGTTTGATTATTGTAGGCGGTAATGCTGCTTGCATTAAGCGATAGGGTGCCGATCGCAACAAGTGCGAAAATACACACAATTCGTATATGTTTCATCCTAACTCTCCTTCTTTTTGTTATACGTCAAAAATAATCACTGTCTCATAATTTCCACGATCATTTTTTTTCACATCGGCTTCATGATAAGTTACCGCCTTGATGTCTTCTTCGAAATGCTCATCAGTATGGCCATATAACCGCGCATGGAGCGTGGTATCATTCAAGGCAATAAAATCAACAACACAAAACAGTTTTTTTGTTACCTGAATGCGCGTAAGAACATCTGATAAAAAATCAATGAGTAAAACTGTAAGATCAGGCGCTGAAACTTTTATTTCCACTTGTTCATTAAGATCTTGCGAACATTGATGTGGCGTAATTATCTGGCTCATCCCTGTTAGCGCTGCCGCAAAAAATTCTTCGCGTGTAGACCCTTCAACATACAGGCGAACATCGGCTGAATGCCCTATGAACTTAAATTGTTTCATGATTACCAACAAAACAACGCTAAAGATTGACTCACTGCTTAAACTTAGCTTAGACTTTACGCAATGTGTTTTCTGATTGTCAAACTTTTCAAATCAGGACCTTAGTAATCATAATAGGAGGAGATGCTCGATGAGAAGCAAAAAAATTCTGAATCACGGAATACTATGCCTTGTAGCCTTTGGATGCTACACGCTTTCGGCAAAAAACGGATACGCGCAGAATGATGAAATTGGTACCACCATGGTAGCCACCATTAAACAAGAGCTAAAAGAACCCTTGCTCACGCTTTTGTCGATAACTGAATATGCCTCGCCCAAGGAACTTGAGCGTCGTGTTTTACAGGCCGACGAAGCATTAAAGGCGTTTAAATCACGGCTCGGCATACAGCCTCTTGAAGCTGCTCCAGCAATAACACCTCCAGCTTTAACACCAGAGCCTACGCCTCAACCAGCGCTACAGCCAGCAACTACCCCAGTTGCACCTGCACCAGAACCTACAATTGTGCCAATGCCAGAACCAACAACGCCACCGGTAATAACTGAACCTACGCCTCTGCCTGCGTCAACTGTCGTTCCAGCCCCCGAAGTAACACCAACGCCTACACCCGTTCCAGCGTCAGAAACAACACCTGCGATGTCTACACCAACGCCCCAGCCAGAAGTGATTCCCCCTCCAACGCCAGAACCATCGACCGTACCAATGACTACTGAACAAATTCCAACACCAATGCCAGAAACAACAATGCCACCGGTAATGACTGAACCTACGTCTCTGCCTGCGGCTACTGTCGTTCCAGCCCCCGAAGTAACACCAACGCCCCAGCCAGAAGTAATTCCAGCACCAATGCCAGAACCAGTAATAGCACCAGAAGCAGGACCAGTTGCTACAAATACACCTGAAGCGCCAGCAATGTCAGCCCCATCAACTACGCCAGCGTGACCAGAAAAAACTAAAACATAAAAACAGCGGGCGAGAGCAGTTTGCAGTAAGCAAAAACTCTCGCCCGAATAGTTAGTAGACCTCGCCAACTGTCTTTTGCAGAACACGCAGATTATCGCTGTCGATGGCCATAGTGACTTCTTTAAAAAACGCTTCTAAATAAAGTTCCATAAACGCATGACGCTCTTCGGCTAACTTTCGACCAGTTGTTGTATTCATAAGATCTTTAAGGAGAAAAAGCTTTTCGTAAAAGTGATTAATGGAGTGACCTTTTTTCTTATACTGTTCAGTCGTAGCATTTTTTATAGGGGCAACATCAGGATTGTAGATCTCTCGATTGGTTTGGCCTCCAAACGCAAATGTGCGAGCAATACCAATGGCTCCCATGGCATCAAGACGGTCAGCATCTTGTACTATCTTCCCCTCAATTGTTCGCATCGGTGACGGAACACCTTCACCCTTAAACGACATTGTTCGCATGATTTCGCACACATGGTCAATAATGGTGTTCTCAACTTTCTGGGTATTTAAAAATTCACGCGCAACTGACGGACCAACTTCACTATCACCATTATGAAATTTCCAGTCGGCTATATCATGCAGAAGGGCTGCAAGTTGAACAGTAAATGTGTCCGCTTGTTCATAACGGCACAAATACAACGCATTTTTCCATACGCGCTCAGCATGCCACCAATCATGTCCAGAACTTTCGCCGTACATGCGACTGCGTACAAAGGTTGCTGTTTGTTCAATAATTATTTTGTTGCACATAAACAATCTCCTCTTTGTGTATGTTCTTTTGTTGACCACAAAAAATAACCTAAAAAGAAGAAAGCGACTATAGAATTTTAGATGCTTCAACATTCTAAAAACGCGCATGCTCATATACAAGTAGTAATTCATTGGTGGATGTTGGACAAAAGCACCATCTCTCCTTACACTGTATGGGTTTTTATCGCAGGTGCCGTTCATATGGTTCGATACATTTTGCTCGAAGGTCTCGCAAAACACTCACCACGAACGGCGGCAACTAACTCCGTTCGCCCTGAGTGCACGACGTAGCCCTGCGTAGTCGGGTGTATCGAAGGGCAGAAAAAAGAGGCTCCCATGAACACTCCAAAACCAGCAACAACGATTCCAACATTTTCCCTCGCGCGGCAGGTCAAAAATTTACGTCCGCAGTTTACCGCAGCACTTGAAAAAGTTATTGATAGCCAAAGCTTTATCGGTGGAAAATTTATTGAAACTATCGAAAAGCAACTCGCAGATTATCTGCACGTCAAACATGTTATCTCGTGCAATTCAGGAACTGATGCGTTGATGATGGCATTACGTGTTCTTGATATGCCAAAAGATGCAATTGTACTCACCACACCATTTTCATTTATTGCATCAAGCAGCGAAATTGCTGCCCTTGGTGCTCATCCAGTCTTCATTGATATCGAACAGGATACGTACAATATTGATCCTAATATTCTTGAGGCATGGTTACAAAGTTCAGCAGTAATGAAAAACGGTACTACATTTCACCGCACCACGGGTTTTCCTATCGTAGGAATGTTGCCAGTAGATATTTTCGGCCAATGTGCTGATTATGATGCACTCAATAGAATTGCCAAAAAATGGAATCTTTGGATCGTTGAAGATTGCGCTCAATCGCTCGGCGCACAGCTAAATGGCAAAATGGCAGGGACTCTTGGGACAATCGGTATAACTTCTTTTTATCCCACCAAAAACTTGGGTGCTTTTGGTGATGGTGGTTGCTGCATGACCGATGATGATGGACTTGCAGAAAAATTATTGACGTTGCGTAATCACGGACGCAAACAAAATTATGAATACGAAAGCCTTGGTATTAATAGCAGACTTGACGCCTTCCAAGCGGTTATTTTGAGCGAAAAATTACCACTTCTTGATACATGGAATGAACAACGTCGCACGATAGCGCAATGGTATTACACCGGACTATCATCGGTGAAGCATATACACGTGCCTCGTCTGAAAATTGGTACACATGTGTATCATCAATATTCCCTTATTGTTGAGCATGTTGGGGACCAATTGATGCGCGCAAAACTTGAAGAACACCTGACGCAGCGTGGCGTTCAGACACGTATTTTTTATCCACAAACGCTACCTGAACTTTCATTCCTTCGTACACACCCACAACTTCTGACAACATGTCCTGTTGCAGATTTTACCGTACGTAACATTTTGTCATTGCCTATGTGGCCTGAGCTTGAACGCAATGAAGTTGCGTATGTGATTGAGTGCGTGCGTGAGTTTTTTGAACTACATGCATCGGTATATAATCAGGAAAAATCGTGCAACGCGGCCGCCTTATAACCATCGAGGGTATCGACGGATCGGGAAAGTCTTCCGTTGCTCAGTGTTTGATAAAATCCCTTAAGGAGCATGGTAACACCGTGCTCCTTACTAAAGAGCCAGGAGGCACTGAGCTTGGTAGCACGTTACGTACCATTCTGCACACTCAAAAAGATCGTGTCGGCGATGTTGCAGAGTTTTTATTATTTGCAGCAGATCGTGCGCAGCATTTTGAACAAATCATTATTCCAGCACTGCATAAAGGCACGGTAGTAATATCAGACCGCATGGCGGATTCATCACTCGCTTACCAAGGATATGGACGCGGTATTGACCGTACAATGATTCAACGTGTTAATGCATGGGCAATGCAAAACATAACGCCTGATCTTGTACTTTATTTACGCGTTGATCCAACGTGCGCGCATGAGCGTGTATGCGGACGCAAGGAAACACTAACATCATTTGAGCAGGAAGCGCGTGCATTCTGGCAACGCGTAATTAAGGGATACGAAGAAATTTTTGCATCACGTGGTAATGTAATAACAATTGATGCCACCACAGCATTGCCGTTAGTATGCGAGCAGGCTTGCGAGGCCGTGATGAACATCTTATGAACAACGCCATTCCTGCACACCTAATCGTTGGCGAGCCGGCCCAAACGCAGGCTTACACTGAAACATTTCTTCAAAAAACTTTCTGCACCCAGATGCGTGATGAAGTATCAGGGTGTTTCTGCACCACATGTAGAAAAATTAAGAATCGTCAGCATCACAACATTGTTTGGATTAGTCCTGAAAAAGATTACACCGTTGATGATGTTGATATCATTTTCGATCGTATTCGTTTTTCGCTCGATCCTGACCAACATTTTTTTTTCATTCTTGATAATGTGCAAACGTTAAACGCGTCAACGGCAAATCGCTTGCTCAAGGTACTCGAAGAACCGCCTCATGGTTATCACTTTGTTCTGCTTACTACCAACATCGAATCATTGCTACCAACGATTGTTTCGCGTTGTTTTGTCACGGAGCTTGCGCAAGGCAAACGAACTAATTTTGGCGTAGGGCAACATCCACTTTTAGTATATTTTTTTGATTCTGCAAAACGACGCGATCCTCTTGGATTTGAAGCAGTACTTAAAGAGCAGGCGTTGAGCGACACGCAGAGTATAGAGTTGGTTAACCTCATGATGGCCAGCGTGGTAGATCTTATGCGCACCGCATCAGAAACAAAGCGTGCGCATTATACCTGTGTTTTAAATTTTCTGATGCAAGCACTCAAACGTCCACCACAATCTGGAAGTTCAGATCTTTTTTGGAAATATCTTTTTTTACATTTTCCTGAAAACCCATGACGCTTCGTGGGGGACGTGCGTTACGTTGGTTGTGGACGTACCTCGTCTCATTTGCTCAAACACAGCTTGTTATCACCTTGGTGGCACTGCCAGTTCTTGTTGCGTGGGGATTGGGCTATTCGGTAATGTCATTACTTGGCAATCTTCTTTTCGCGCCAGTACTCACCGCTTTTTTAGTAGTGAGCTCACTTTTATTGTTTGCGCAACTGTTAAGCATTCCTCATGCCTGGCTTGCAACAATATTAAATTGGCTGACTGCTGCATGGGATTGGGCGCTGAATCACGCATCGCCATTGTGGCTTATTGAATGTGCAAAACCACCAACTATCATGCTTATTGCTCTTCCTTTCATCGTATATGCATTATTGCGTCATCGTTGGATGTCAACGCCATTGCGTCGCGTGGGTGCATTAAGTTTTTTGCTTGTAGCCAGTTATGGAATTTTTTATATACAACGCATCTATAACGCCAATGGCTCGTTGACACGTTGTCTGGATGGCAAGTTGTACGTCATTAAACTTGTTGGCACCGAGGCAATTATTTTGATTGATGATGGCTATTTTGCGCGCAAAAAATCAATTGAAAAAGCATTATCATATGAAGTTCGTCCGTGGCTTGCAAAAGAGTTTGGTTCGGTTCGCATCAGAGAATTACGCATGACACGTGTTGGCGCTGGTGGCTTGCAAGCGGCACAACATATGTGTTCGATCTTGCCAGTTGAATCGTTATGGGTTCCATTTTTCAACAACAAACTCAGCAAATATGCCTGGCGTTCTTTTTTTGATATGAAACGTACCGTAGCAGAAAAAGGCATACGACTTGTACGTTACAATCTCCATAAGGCGGCAAGAGCTTGTTTAAACGGTAAGCCTTCAAAAACTGCCTGATACGTAACATGACAGAGCGGCAAATTGAGTCCTGTTGTTTTTATAAAACGATGAAGTGACTGAAGTGTTGCGACGCCCTCTGGTTGAACATGAAAACGTTTTGTGGCCTGCTCACAGGTTAGGCCTTGCCCGAGTAACAACCCAAATTGCATGTTTCTACTCATAGTTCCAGTACAGGATAGTACCATGTCACCTAAACCAGCAAGACCATAGATTGTCTCCGGTCGTCCGCCATAATACTCAGCAACACGAGCAATTTCTTCAAGCCCCTGCGCAAAGAGATATGCTGTTGTATTTTTGTGACTAAAGGGTGCTTCATGAGCAATGCCCAGGATCAGCGTCATAACATTTTTAAGGGCGCCCCCTACTTGCGCTCCAACCGGATCGGTTGAAGCAATAGGCTTGAAATATGAAGCTGAAAGAAGATTGGACAGTTGACGGATAAGGGAAGCATGGTTACTGGCGATAACTGTTGCGGTCAGGGCATGCGATGCTAGTTCTGCAGCAAAATTAGGGCCACTCATGACCGCTACATGAATATTAGGACTCATAACATCTTCAAGAATGGCGGAAGGAAGTTTGAGCGACTGGTGTTCAAGCCCTTTGCTAAGAACAACCCATTGACCTTGATAAACCTCAGGCGATACTTCGCATTTAATTTTTTCTAAAACCGAACGCAAATATGGTACTGGTATGGCTTCAAAGATCAATGGTGCGCCAGCGAGCGCTTCATTAAAGTCAGTTGTAGCGGTAATTGAGTCGCCTAGTATAACATCTGGTAGATATTTGTGATTGCAATGATGGTGATTGATGGAGGCGGCGACATCCTGTTCGTAGCACCAAAGTCTAACGCTTGCGCCATTGTGAGCAAGCAGTGTTGCGACAGCTGTACCCCAGGCGCCCGCACCCAAGATAGTAACCGGGGTTGCCATGTTTTATTCCCCAAAATTTCTTTTGATCTGCCTAAAATGCTCTATGCAGTGTTCTAATTTTTCTTCAGTAACTTCAGGCCAGAAACAGTCGAGAAATGATAGCTCGCTATAGGCCGATTGAAAAAGCAAAAAATTGCTCAGTCGGGCAAGCCCACCAGTGCGAATGATAAGTTCGGGATCAGGTATGCCAGCGGTCCACAGCGAGGAACGCAACGTGTCTTCGCTAATTTGTTCAGGAGACAATAGCCCGTCCTTAACCCTTTGAGCTATTGACCTTACCGCCTCTGTCAACTCTGCGGTTGCGCCGTAACAAAAGAGCAAGTTGACGTTAAGTATTGAAAGTTTTTTAGTCTCTTCTTCCATCTGATCAGCAGCAGCTCGAACATTATCGGGGAATAGCGAACGATCTCCAATAAAACGCACACGAACTCCCTTATCAATGAGTTCGGGGAGTTCTTTGGTAAAGCTATCCGCGAGTAATGAATTAAAAAGATAGTTTTTTTCTTGTTCGCTGCGTTTAAAATTTTCAAGCGAAAACGTGTAGAAAGACAGATGCTTGATACTATTTTTAATGCACACCTTAATAGCAGTGCGCACAGGTTCAAGGCCCTTCTTGTGACCCAGAAAACTTTCCATTTTATGTTGCGCAGCCCACCGCCGGTTCCCGTCTGGAATAATCGCTAGGTGTTGCATACGTTTTTCTCTCCTCGTACCACGACGTTAAAATGTTCTTTCATTCGTCGCATTCATAGTAGCCAAATTTGAACAAGTTGCAATGTCAAGGAAAAGGCCCATTTTTAGCTGGTCAACTAACACTTTTGCAATAAATAGAGTAAGCTTTTATCGAATTAAAGCCAAAAAGCCTTAAATATTTACAATTTGACAATACGCCCGAATCGGCTAACCTAGAACAAATGGAGACAAAACTTAATAAGAAAACGGTATTAATGAACGAAATCAAACAAAAAATCAAAGCATTTATCTTCGATATGGATGGCACAATCATCAATACGGAGCCGGCATGGCAAAATGTCACCAAGCACGTATTGAAGATGTATCAGGGTATCGAAAAGCTCACTGAAGACCAGCAACAGTTCCTATACAGCCTTTCAGGGCTTGGACTTGAAAACGCGGCTTCTGAGGTCAAACGTTACTTTGATCTTAAACAATCAATTGATGAAATTATTGCGCAAAAAACGCAGGCTGTGGATCTTTACTTCAATGATGTAAATTTTATTGAAGGATTCGAACAATTTCATAAGCGCCTACAGGAAAACAATTTCTTTACAAGTGTTGCTACCAACGCTGATCCTGCAACCTTACGCAAGCTGTCGCAACAGATGAATTTTAAGCAATTTTTTGGCAACAACCTTTATTGCAGTGCCGATGTTGGCAACAAAGCTAAACCAGATCCCGCAGTATTTTTACATGCGGCACGCCAACTAGGTGTCGCTCCGCATGAGTGTGTGGTATTTGAAGATTCTATTGCTGGCTTTAAAGCTGCACAGGCCGCTGGTATAAAATGCATTGCCATCAAAAATGAAAACAATCAACAATTTATCGATCTTGCGCAGCAATCTATTGCAAATTATCACGAAGCCGAAGAGGCTCTCAAAAAAATCTAATCATTTTTCTAGGGAGTTCATATGAACAATGCATCTGCCGATTGTGCCTGGTTTAAGCACTGTCTGTCGGATACGCAGCTTTGTAAAACGCTTGCGTCAATTTCCTTGGTAATGTGCGACGTTGATGGAGCCCTTACTGATGGTGGTATTTACGTAGCACCGCAAGGAGAAGGCGGCCGTATTTTCTCTGTACAAGATGGCTATATTGTCAAGCCTGCGATGCGCGCCGGAATTACCATTGCATGTATCAGTGGCAAAAATAATCGATCTGCACTTGAACGCTGTAAGACGCTGGGAATACCAGAAAATTTATGCTTTGTAGGATTAGAAAGCAAACTTGAAACGGTCCAGTTGTTACAGAAAAAGTTGAATATCAGTAGCGCACAATCAATGATGTATGGTGATGATTTTTTGGATGCGGAAGTAAAGCGCGAAGGACATTCGGCTTTATATGCATGCCCTTCAAATACGCCTTTTTATTTTCAATCCGGTGCCGATCTTGTTATTCCACGTAATGGCGGCAACGGCGCTTTTCGCTTGTTAATGGACCTCGTACTATTTGTACGCGACCAGCATTTTGCCCAACTGGCTATCCAGAAATGCCTTGAAGCCGACACAGCTCTCAAAAACATTTAAGTTCTTGGTGGTTTTGGCTTTCCACAGTCTATTCAGTCCCATGCAAACTCATTACCCCATGGGAGAGCAACTAATAGTATTTCCCCACCCAGCATACAGAACTTGAACCTTTTCTATTCTCGTTTACGCTAAACTGCTTACAATGAAGGCTTTTTTATGCGAAAAACGTCACTTTTACTAATTGTTCTTCTTACCAGTTCTTTTGGATTGATGGGAGTTTGGCTCTTCTGGCCAGCTCAAAGTCCATCTGCCCAAACAGCAGGACCTCACGTTGATAATAATGCAACAACAACCGCACACGCTGCCGTGGCTATAAAAAATATTACGTTACATGAATATGAAAAAAAGAAGGGTTATGAGTTAGTAGTCAACGCACAAAAAAGTCTACTTCTGCCAGGATCTGATATCATTGAATGCCACGGAGTAACTGGTTCCATTATCCGTCATGGGGAACATATAGCATGTGTATGCGCAGAAAAATCTGTTATCAATCGAGCTGCTCGTGAAATTACTTTTCATGGCGCCATTCAAGGTACCTTCAAAGATATTGTTATGCATGGTGCTGATGTTGTGTACAACTTCGCTACCAATAAGGTATCTACTGATTGCGTAATGACCTACACACATCCCTTGTTTCAACTGTCAGCGCAGCAAAGCCGCGTTGATATTCATCGACAAAAAATTGTGTTGAGCAATGGTGTTTCAAGCCTATTTTTATATCGCGCGGCAACCAACAAAGGCGGTAATTGACGCTGGTTGGCATGTTGCAATAATGCGGGCGACTTGAATCAGTGTGGCTCCAGTGGTGCATAAATCATCGACGAGCGCAATATGCTTATCCTTTATAAAATCAGTGCCTTTCCAGCGATATGCAAGACTCATTGCAAAAGCATTTTTCATATTTTCGGCGCGTTGCTTTCCTGAAAGTTTCCATTGATACGTTGTTTTACGTCGTCGACGCACCAGGCGTATAACCGGTTTATCAAGATCCTTGCTTATGGTGCATGCCATCTCATATGCCTGATTAAATCCGCGTTGTGCATAACGCGTCCAATGCAGCGGTATGGGTACAATGTAGTCGATAGCATGCATACGCAGTGGCGTAGATACGAGCATGAGACGCGCAAGTTGTCGTGACGCCCCAACATCGCCACTAAATTTCCTGGTAACAAGTGACCGTACAGGATGGTCATACGATGATGCTGCAAATACAGTAAGCCTGTAGGCGGGGGTAACCGGCAAAATCAGTGATGGGAGTGGCTTGATTTCCTTGGAGCATAACGGGCAAAAAATATGCTCCGGAATAATAAGCGTCTGGCATCCGCGACACAACGGTGGATAAATACTCAATAGAAATGGACGTAGTGGATTCATGTGATTTAATGCGCAACCCACAGTGCAAAATGCAAGAGTATGTTAATTGCAAGGCCACTGAGGACTGAATAAAAAATATTGTTTTCCGTACCAATAAACTTAATCATTTGAACGTAATTATCATATTTGTTGAGTGGTAGCAATATGCGTAACAGGTGAAACAACACAACGCCAATTACCATGAGTTTGAAGGTAAGCGGTATACCCATAAACACAAACACAAGCCCAGCAACTTTATCAATAACGAAAAGAGGGGCTTGCTCGGCTGGTACTCGAGATGCCACGAACGATGTAAGAGCGGCTACGATAAAAGCACTAAGCGCAAACCACATCATTGGTGTTGGCGCATAATCGTATGCAATCCTCCACAGCGCTACAAGTGGAAGTGCTACCAGCGAGCCAATAATTGTGCCTAGTGGCACATGAGCAGGAATTCCTAATGAAACAATACGCAAGCACCATTTTGACACTATATTAGTCATGACGTTCCCTCCAATTTTTTATGAGCATGATACCAACACCGCCGACAATAAAAATATCAGCAATGTTAAAAACCGGCCAATGATACGGGCCAATATAAAGTTCGATAAAATCAAGTACTGCTCCATACATAAGACGATCAACAATATTTGAAAACGCACCACCAATGAGGAGCAACTCACCCACCACCATCGAACCTTTGCGCATCTGCAATGCGACATAAACAACAAGCGCGATTATCAGAAGTGACTGCAGGGTAATCAATCGCCACGGTTCTATCGTGCGTAACATGCTCCAGCTAATGCCACTATTCCATGTACGTAGAAGATTGAGACCATAACAAGGAGCTTTGGGAATGACTAAGTATGCAAGAACAAGCATCTTTGTAATGCGATCGGCAATGAGAGGAATAAGCGGGATGAGCCACATAAGATAGGTGAAACGTTGATTTTTCATGAACGAACCTCTATGTGCTGATTTTTGAGCATGGCAACAACTTCTTTCCACGAAGCATCAATATCGGTCTTTTCAAGTGTACGATCAGAGCTCTCAAGCCAGACGCGGAACGTAAGCGCACGCGTATCAGCATCTCCACCTTTTTCAAACATATCGATCAAGGAAACACGGCTAATAAGAGAATTTACGCGTGCAATATCATGTTCTATGTGCGCAACTTCATGTGCTACAGGCACGAGCAAGCTTAGATCAAAATAGGTTGCTTGGTATTTACCGATGGCCTGATACGTTGGTTTTGGTGATGGATGTTTAATTAGAAAATCACCATCAAGTTCAAATATAAATGCATCGCACGGGACACCGATATCGAGACGCGACAGAAGCGAAAGATCAATTTTCCCAGCATGACCAATAACTTTATCACCGTACATAATGACGGCTGCCTGGTAGCGGTTATACCATGGTAAAAGAGAAGTAGTAGCCTTGTTCCATGCACATGATGTGGAAGCAAAACCAAGTTCCTTTAAAAGTGCCTCAAGCTGAAATTTGCAATCGTAAAAATTGATGGTCGATTTCTTAACGAAAAAAATTCCGGTAACGTGTGTGCATTCAGCCACTTCGCTCTTATTTTTTTGCCAAATACGCCCCATTTCAAAAAAGGCCAATTTATCACGATGTTGATGGTTCTCGACAATATTTTTGAGCAGTCCTGGAACCAAAGATCCCACCATGTGCGAATAATTTTCAGAAACCGGATTAATAATAGTTACCGCTGCATCAAGAGTAAGTTTAAGAGTGGCCAAAAACTGCTCATCGTACATGGCATAGTTCTGTTGCAGTCATATGCGCAGCGTAAGCCAAAAAATTCTTGATGGCAGTTACACGTGTAATAGCAGGTGCGTCAAACGGAGTGCGCAAGAGACGTGGGAGTTGTGGCGCAATATTTTCAAAACCATAACAGCGGACAACTTCTTCCAAAATATCTTCTTTAATCTTTATGTCTTTGCGCGCGCGGAACGATGGAATGGTGATAATGTAGACCGTTTTATTTTCTTGATTGTGACTCTTGATGACATTAAATTCGAGTCGTGCAAGCGGTTGAATGACCTGTTCTTCAGTAAGAGCAACGCCTAAGCGTCGCTCCAAAAATTCATGCTCAACTTCAATAACGCTTGGGGCCGGGATACTTCCGACAGCGATTATTTCTTCTGCATGCTGTAACCGCAGGCCCTGTTCATGACAAACTTTTACCAACCGCTGAAGGGCTTTGCTGCATTGGCAAGGATCCATTGTTTTCTCAAATCGGGCCGAAGCTTCGGTACGTTTTTTTGAACGCTGCGCGGTACGGCGGATAACTCCGGCATCAAAAGAGGCCGCCTCTATAAAAGCTGATGTTGTAGCAGCAGTAAGCCCGCTTTGGGCACCGCCCATAACACCGGCAAGACATAACGGTTTTTCAGGATCAGCGATAACAAGATCCTGCAGGGTTAATGAAAGTGTTTCACCATCAAGAAGTGGCAACTGCTCTTGATCGTCGGCCATGCGAATAATAATCGATGTACGTGAAATAGATGTAGCATCATATGCATGCATGGGAAGCGACCAATCGAGCATGCAATAATTAACCGCATCGACAAGTGCATTGATGGGACGGCTACCAACTTTCATGAGCCTACTGGCGAGCAAAAGTGAGCTTGAACGATTTTCTACCGATGGTATATAGAGCCCTTCAAAGCGTGAGCATGCTTTGGAGGCGTGATTGGCAATTGTTAAAGGGGTGGCTGCCGTTGGCAACGAGGTGTGATCAAAGCTGCGTACGGGAAGCGCATGTAGAAGGTGTATTTCTGGTTTAAGTTGCAGACGCAAAAATGCCGCAATTTCACGGGCAAAGCCACGATGCCCCCACATATCAGGGCGATGGGTAATTGATTTGTTATCGACCTCAATAATGACATCGGTATCCTCAAAGTGCTGGCGCCACTCACCATGTAAGAGCGGTGGAGCAACATCAAGCGCAGGAACCAGTCCCTCTTTTTCTACCCCAAAATCTGCCAAGGATGCCCAACGATAGACATGTTCAGCTTCTCTGACAACCATGAACATTGGTTGCGTAACGGAGACGGGAATCATATCAACTGTCTTGGCACGCCGCGGAAGCTCAATTTCTTTGCCAAGTTCAGGGAGCTCAATAATTACGCTCTGAGCCGATGTTGCCTTAAGCCTGCCCATAAAAAACCGGTTCAGATCAAATGCGACACGGTAAAAATCTTCGATTTCCGCGGTTCTCTTGTTAAAGAGTGCAACCAGGTTGTCGACATCCTGTTGCTTCCAATCGGCATCAATGTGATCAAATATCCACGCAAGCGATAACTTCATAATTAAACCCCGCGGGTAAATCGCGTTAAGACAAATCCTGAACAGCAAAATAATGCGTGATATTTTGCAAAAGATCAATCCAGATGCGTGATGGGCACAAAAATGTGAACGTTATGATCGTACAAAAGCTATGAGCTCTGAATAATCGCCTCGATCCGCAAGCTGTAATGCCTGGATATATTTTTTCCGAATAGGTGTTGGATCGTAGAGATTTTGAGTTGCACCCCAGCTGAAACGAGGCTTTCCCTGCTGCATAATGAGCAAATCTGCCATTAATCGAGCATGCCTGCCGTTGCCATTAGGAAACGGATGAATCCAGACCAATCGATGATGCATACGAACAGCTATTTCATCATCAGGAAATGAATTGTGCGCTCGTTGATACACAACATCAGCACATAATTTTTGAAGCTCTTCAGGTATCATATGCCAGCTCATACCAATATTTTTTCCAGAGGTGCGGAATTTTCCTGCCCATTTCCACGTTCGATCAAACATGTGATGGTGGAGCTTTTGCATAAAATCTACCGAAAGAATATGCCTTTTTTTCTTTGCCCATTGTTCGGCCGCAATAATATTTGCCATTTCCCACGCATTGAGCTGCTCCTGAGTGGTAACGTGGGGTGGAATAAGTCCTTCGAGTTCTTCTGGCTCAAGTAGTGTTGATCCTGGAGTAGCTTCGATTTTCACGTTATTCCTCCCACAGGTCTTTTGGATTTCCCTGCAAAAGTTCAATAACTAAAGCATCCTCTTGGCTTTTTGTTTGGTCTAATGTAAGCGCCTGTTGCTCCAATGCCATAGAATGGCCAACAGTTTTGAGACGCTTTTTGGCAATGGCGCGAGCTTGGGCTTCCCTTATGTGATCAAGAGATTTTTCGGGAACCAAAAAATAAACAACGTGGCAATTCATTGCTTCTGCCACTCGTTCGAGGTTTTTGAGGCTGATCGTCCCATTTTTTTCACTAGACTCAAGGGCGACAACATTTGATTGTGTACAACCAAGTCGTTGTGCCAATTGGCAGTTGGTCATGCCCAGTGCCTGTCGAATAATTTTTATCCAACCAATTTTCGGTACTGGATCTTTGATTAATTCACTTGGATTATCTAGGCTTTTTTGTAGTTGCTCGCGCATTGCTTTTTGGAAGAATTGCCTCATATTTATCACCTATAGATTATAAATATTTATAAAATAGTTAACTATAACTTATTAAATCTTATTAAAAAGTCAAATATAGTTAATAATTTGGAATAAAAATCCCCCGGTCACGCTACAACCAGGGGATAAATACAGTTAGTTACTTTGACCTTTGCGCCGTTCTTTCTCTTGAACGCCTCTGGCACCTTTTAGCGCCGCCGCGCGAGCAGCATCCTGTGCTCTTCGTTCAGCAGCTTTCTGGGCAGCTGCTTTTTGGGCCTCTTGTTTTGCTTTTTGTGCTGCTAAAGCTTTGTTTTGTTTCGCTTCTCGTGCTTCTGCTTTCTTTTGTTCTACGAGCGCCTTCTGTTGAGCTTTTGCATCTTCAGCTTCTTTTAACTCTTTTAGATATTCTTGTGTTTGGTCAAGAGAACAGATCGCAATTTCCTTTATCAACCCAGGTTCATTTCCATCGGTTTGTTGGGCGACAAATTGCCACTCCGTACCAAATTTGTTCTCCGTCGTTATATTGGCTCTATGCCAGAGCATGCTTTTGGCCTTAAATTCGAGAAGCTTATTCTTTTGGGGAAAAACGAATATTCCACTGAGCCAAATCTCATTCATAACATTGCCATCCGCATCAGTAGTAACACCCATCGCAAGCTTGAATAGCCCATAATCTTTATGATGAATTATTACCCCGTCCTTGGGGTCAAGTTGCGCAGCCTGGTATAAAGAAGGAGGTCCTATGTTAATCCATGTTGGATTTGACGAGACCTGCGATGCTGCAAAAATACCCCCTTGCTTATGTACGCCCATAAGACTTCCTTGTACTCCGGCGTAAACATACTTAAGCCCACCAGCAGCTTGTGTCCATCCTGCATCAGTTGGATTTTTATAGAGAATCTTGTTATAACCACGCTCCCATATTAAAAAACGATAATGGTAACCAATATGAAAAAGCGTTTCGTTATTCTCATTGTCAGCATCTTGCCTAACGGCTACCGAAGATGCATCGGTGTCTTTATCAACTCGCCATACGGTATCAGCCATATTTTTTGTTGCAACATAAGATTTCTGCCATACCCATGCACTTCCGCTGCACAGAAACGCCAACAACTTAAATTGCCCGGCGGCAATACCACATATCGGTGTTGACTGAGGATCGTTAAGTATTTTCCATTCTCCATTGCCCGTAGGAGTTTGTTCGGAAATGCCATACATACCAAAAAGACTATGGGTATTATCTAATGCATACAGTTGCCCTGTGCTGCTATTGTCTTTTATTGTCGATGGTCCGGCTGCTATCGCAACAACGGTTCTTGCTGCCTGGTTAGGCATCTTTGGAAGAGCATTAACTTTGTTCCATGTGTTATTCGCAAAGCAGAATACTTCGCCGCGCGTATTGAGCGCATAAATCAGCGGCGTAAATTTTCGTACCGATGCTGCTTGCATAGTTCCGGCTATTGCCACCGCACATAAAATCGGCATTATTTTCATACCACAATCTCCCTCTTATAAAAAACCCTACTCCTATGATCCAATTTTTTACAATCAGCGATGATTAGGCTTATCACGACAGCGCCGATGTATACAATAGTTTGTTGTTTTTAAAAAACGCATAAAACACGCATTTTTGCGCAACGAGGAGATTATCGGGGCAGAAAAGGTATACTCACCGTATCGATTATTTATTCATGGTTTCTTGCCAGGAACATTTATGGAAAACGAATATTGTTTGTACTATCAAGCAAGTGTAAACCGCGAAAAAACATGGTTTGTTGTTGGTGCGCTACGCAACGAAGATCATCTAGCCTTTGAACGCGCTATGGAAAACAAACAAGATATTTTAGAATTTCTTGTGCCCCCAAGCCAAGAAAAATCATTTCTTGAATTCATCCTACAACTCCAAGAGCGTGGCGTTGTTTTTTGGTGCAAAAAACAAACAAACCGCTTTGCATCTCATTTATAAAAAAAGCATTAAAACATCGATTGCGACGGATCAACATGAAAACGACAGTTGCTTTTCAGCGCTGCTCTGCTATCTTTCATGAAGATACCCAAACGATCTACGCTGTGCTAAAAAAAGAGATAAGGAATGGAAGGATGGGTGGTTCAATAATTTTTGTTGTTGGAACAAGACCTGATGCGCTTAAGCTTGTTCCCGTTTACACAAAACTTCGACAGCTAGGCGCCCCCTGCCTCTTATACGCTACCTACCAGCATCGCGATCTCCTGGATGATGTACTTAACTTTTTTGACGTTGTGCCATCTCATACCATACAGATCATGCAGAGCAGCCAAACGCTTGCCCATATCGCAAGCTCAGTATTAAACGCATCTTTTGATTATTTTTCATCATGCAAGCCATCTATGATTGTTGTACAAGGAGACACATCAAGCTCATTTGCCGCTGCTCTTGCTGCATTTTATCTTGCAATTCCCGTCGCACACGTCGAAGCCGGTTTGAGAACCGGCGATATTCAGGCTCCTTTTCCCGAAGAAGCAAATCGTCGTTTTATCACCACAATAAGCTCACTACACTTTGCGCCAACCGCCACCAACATGCTCAATCTTTTACACGATGGCGTTGATCAACAATCAATATTTTGCGTTGGCAACACTATTGTCGACACACTTTTTAGTATTAAACAAAAAATAGACCGCGGAGAACTACCACTAAGTCCATCAACACAAAAAGTTATCACACGTTGTCGGCAGGAAGGTAAAAAGCTTGTTCTTTTTACTATGCACAGACGCGAATCATGTGAACACGGTGTCGCTCGCATACTCGATGCCATTATTAAAAGCGCCCGTCAGCATCCCAATCTTATTTTCTTTTTTGCTACACACCCAAACCCCAAGATTCAAAAACTTATTGCGCTATCGGAAATACAAAAAATTCCAACCATTGTTTGTAGCGCACCAATCGCCTATCATGACCTGATAGGCGTGCTTTCTGCCGCAGCATTTGTTATAACAGATTCTGGTGGAATTCAGGAGGAAGCAACTGCTCTTGGGAAAAAGGTTCTTGTCCTACGTGAAAAAACTGAACGCGTAGAAGCTGTGTGGGAAGATATGGCTATACTTGTTGGAACCAACGAAAAAGCACTTATGCATGGCATCAAAACCCTTTGCAATCAAACTTCTTGCGCGCAAGAAAATTTCATCTACGGTGATGGTTCGGCATCCGATCGCATCGCCAAAGTTCTGGTACATTATGGTAATTTTTCGCCACAGCACACGTCTCCATCTCATCTTCAGCCTGTTCAATCTGTACATACGCCCATACGGATGTAGACGAAAAGAGGAGGATAGGGCTCATGAAGCGCATATCAGTTGTTGGACTAGGATACATTGGACTTCCAACAGCAATTCAAGCGGCAAGCACTGGTTTTGAGGTTTATGGATACGACATTAACCAAGAGAAAATAAAACGTATCAACAAGGGTGATCCAACCATTTTTGAGCCCGAAATTTCTGAGCGTCTCTGGAAGGTTCTTAAGACGGGAACCTTCAAAGTGTCCAATGACCTGCAATATGCAGATTGCTTTATTATCGCCGTTCCAACTCCTTTTAAGGAAAACAAGGCCGCTGATGTGCGTCACGTATTTCATGCAGCAGAATCGATCGCGAAACGGCTGATGACCGGAAATACGGTTATTCTTGAATCAACGGTTCCGGTAGGAACTACTGAAAAACTTGCAATTTTTTTAGAAGAAAATTCTGGCCTTAAACTAAGCACTGATTTCTTTGTTGCATATTGTCCAGAGCGCGTACTGCCCGGCCACATTTTTAAAGAAATAGTTGAAAATGATCGCATTATTGGCGGCATGTGCCAACAAGCATGCGAGCACGCCCATGCATTTTATGCAAAATTTGTACGCGGAATCATTCATGTTACTGACGATAAGACTGCCGAAATGGTAAAATTAGTTGAAAACTCAAGTCGCGATGTACAAATTGCTTTTGCAAATCAGGTAGCAACTATGTGTTGTCGCTCCGGTATTGATCCTTATCAGGTCATTGAATTAGCCAACAAGCACCCACGCGTCAAAATACTAAGTCCAACGTGCGGCGTTGGCGGACACTGTATAGCAGTTGACCCTTGGTTTCTGATCGAGAGTTTTCCTGAAGATAGCAACCTTCTTCGTGCAGCTCGGGAAGTTAACGACAATAAGCCAGAACACATTTTTACGCGCATAATCAATAAGGTAGAAGGATTGCGCATGTTTGGCATCACCAAGCCAAAAGTGCTCGTTCTTGGGCTTACGTTTAAACCCGATGTTGATGATATACGCGAATCTCCCGCCTTACACATAGCGCAAAAGCTTGCTGCACAAAAAAACTTGTTGGACCTTCTCGCCTATGACCATAACATCAACAAACAAGAAGCTTTACAACGCGGAATTGAACTCATCAGCGACGTATGGGAGGGGATAGCCGCTGCCGATATAATTGTTATTCTTGTAAAACATAAAGAGTTTACGCTTATGCGTGAAGATAACTTTGATAACAAAGTACTTATTGATACCTGCGGCCTTATGCACAGTATCAGCCAAAAACAAACACAAGCCTTTTTGGAAGGCGCAACAAAAGCAAATACCTTGTGGGGCTAATATCACATGCAGCATCACGAAGAAACACCGTTTTCACGACAAATTTTTTTGCAACGCGGAAATATTTTAGTTGAAAAAACATCACCGGCAGAAACTCATGACCATCATGTTGTTGTACGCGTCCACTATTCATTCATAAGCTCTGGAACCGAAATAGCCACCGTCAACAACTCGGTGTCTCAACTCACTTCCTACATCACCAATATTTCGCGTTATACCGCAAAGCTTTATGGCGCCTTCAAAGAACACGGAGTAAAAGGAACTCAGGCTCTTATTAAAGAGCGCCAACACAAAATATTACCACTCGGCTATTCCTGTGCCGGAGAAATCATTGCCTGCGGAAAACATGTAAAAAATTTACGCATCGGAGATTATGTTGCTTGTGCCGGCACTAACTATGCATATCACGCAGATATTATTAGTGTGCCGCAAAATTTGACGGTACGCGTTGTGCGGCAAGAGTTTCTTAAAGAGACAAGCATTACTACCTTGGGTGCTATTGCACTTCAGGGCATTCGTCGCGCAGATGTTAGCCTCGGACACACAGTATGCGTTATTGGCTTAGGGCTTATTGGACAACTTACTGTTCAACTTGCCAAGCGCGCCGGTGCCACGGTTATAGGTATCGATATAAAAGATGATCGCATCGCACTGGCATACCAAAGTGGCGCCGACACCTGTTTACATGCAGGCAATGTCGACATTGTTCGGGAAATTTCGTATCTGACTGATCATCATGGCGTTGATATCACCCTCATCACCGCTTCTTCACAAGCAAGCAACATTGTACAAGATGCAATGCAGATTACACGATGCAAGGGACGCGTTGTTGTGGTTGGCGATGTAAAATTAACATTTGACCGAGAGCCCTTTTACCGCAAAGAAATTGATTTTTCAATCTCCTGTTCTTATGGGCCAGGTCGCTATGACGTTGCCTATGAACAAGAAAGTATCGATTATCCCTATGCCCACGTTCGATGGACTGAACGCCGCAATATGGCATACATCGTTAGTCTTATTGAAAAACAACTATTATCTCTTAAGCATCTCATCACTGAATGCTACAACATCAACGACGCAAAGCAGGCTTATGCCAAACTCAAAGATGGGGCCTTGGGTATTATTCTTTCATATGAGCATGAGACCATTAATAAAGCATCAGCGGCAACCACCACTCTTTTATCACCTCATGCCATGCCCTATATCTACCCAACCGAAAAAACGCACGTTGCTCTTGTAGGCGCCGGCGGATTTGCAAAGACAAAAATATTACCCATTATTGCGCAACTCGATAATGTTTCAATTCACTCAATCGTTGATACCGATGCCGCTGCTGCGTTAACCATTGCACGCGTTTATCGCGCACAACGAGCCTGCAACAATTATCATCGAATCCTCAACGATGACAACGTCAATGTTGCCGTTATCACATCACCTCACGCGCATCATGCCGAACAAGCACTCGCTTGCCTTAACCATGGAAAGGCGGTGTTGGTTGAAAAGCCAGCTGCAATATCATTTGAGCAACTTGAAAAGCTGAGAAATTTCTTTGCAATCAATCCAACATCTCCTTATTGCGTCGACTTTAATCGATCATGCTCACCATTCATGGAAGAAATTAAAACTCATCTCTCGTTACGCACGCAGCCCGCATTCATTACCTACCGTATGAACGCTGGCTACATAGCCCCAGACCACTGGATTCAGTCAGAGGAACACGGGGGTCGTATTATTGGTGAAGCGTGTCATATTTTTGACCTTTTTTGCTTCTTGCTCGAATCAGCCCCTTTATCTATACACGTAGGCACGAGCATATCCGCCACCAACACACTACCTAGCCCCGATAACATTGTTGCCACCATTACCATGCGCGACGGCTCTTGCTGTTCGCTTGTCTACAGCTCTTATGGACACCATGATGCGGGTAAAGAATACATGGAAGTTTTTTATGATGGCAAAACGATTATTATGAATGATTTTCTTGAACTTAAAGGCTTTGGATTGCCATTGTCCTTCAACAAACGCGTGAGCTCACAAGATAAAGGACATCAGAAGCTCTACGCACAATTTTTTAAGGCGGTCCGCAATCGCCAAGCTTGCATGCCTATCCCACTGGAAAGAATTTTACGAGCAACGGAGATTACACTCATCGTTAACTCATTAGCCAAACGCGGTGGTGGGTCAGAATCATTGTGACCAAGCAATCAGGTTCGCCTGAATTTTTTTTCAAATTCATTTTTTTCAATACACCACATTGTTGGACGACCATGAACACATATAAACCTATTATCAACGGCTTCAAGATCATCAAGAAGCTTGACCATCTGTTCGTGTGATAATACATCGCCAGCTTTAATCGCCGATTTGCATGATATTTGTGCATGAATATATTCGTTAAATGTTTGCGCAAAAAGGTCGTGCTGCAATGTTGCATGTTCACCAATAAACACCGCAACGTCCTGAATGAATGAGGCCAAAGAGTCCCCCCGTAATTGAGGCGGCGCACTGCGCACCACAATCTTTTCGTCGCCAATTACATCAAACGCAATGCCTTGGCGTGTAAAAAAATCTTTATGCTTTAACATCTCCCCAATCATATCCGCGTCAAGAGTAATAAGTTCGGGAAATAAGAGATCAATACCATGTTGAATGTCATAATTTTTTTTAATTTTTTCATATATAACCCGCTCATGAGCAGCGTGTTGATCAATAATTACAACCGCATCGTCCTTTTCCACCACAATGTAGGTAGCAAAAAGCTGTCCTATAATTAATCGCTTCTCTGTCGACTGTTCAATTTTAGCCTGATCGTGCACAATCGGCATCGCTACATTGACCTGGTTTTGCACAACAGGCGCCGACTGATAACGCACCTGAGCAAAGTATGGCATGGCATCATGCAACGGCGGTGCCGACATCGATGCTGCAGTAACAATCGGAGTGAAGCGCGACGGCATTGGCGCAAGCGCCTGAGTAATGCGTTGCTCAAGAGTCTTTTTCACAGCAGAGGTAAGCATTGCTTGTACCACCCCTGGCTGGACAAAACGAACCTCTTCTTTTTTGGGATGTACGTTAACATCTACCTGTGATCGATCAAGTGTGATAAAAACCGCAGCCGCAGGAAAACACTTGTCAGGCAATACACCGGCATAACCCTTTAAAAGAGCTTTGGAAAGCTCACTATTTCTTACCCATCGTCCATTTACAAAAAAATTAATGTAGTGCCGACCATAGCGCCATATCTGCGGCGATGAAATCGAACCATTAATCGATATTTTCGCATCATCAGCAAGTGGATGCATCGGCAAAAGATTTTTGGCGACATCTGAGTCCCACAACGCCAATGCTCGTTCTCGTTCGTGTGCAACACCAGGAGCATTAAGCACACACATTCCATCACGATAAAGCTTAAAATGGACGCCCGGATGACTGAGGCAAACAGCATGAAGAATGGTTTGTAGCGCATTCCATTCGGTTTCATCGCGTTTAAGAAATTTTTTTCTAACCGGTGTATTAAAAAAAAGATCCCGAACACTAATATCAGTCCCACAACCGCAGGACGCTTGGGAACGTTTCTGAACCTCAACCCCACTGTATTCGATGGCAATGCCAAGATCATCTGCTGCCGCCGACTGCAATTTGGTTGTCAATGTAACCTTGCTTATTGCCGCAATACTGGCTAAGGCTTCCCCACGGAATCCATAACTGGCTACATGTTCAAGATCGTCAAGATGATGCAACTTACTCGTTGCATGCGACACGAAACAGAATTCTGCATCTTCTGCAGACATTCCAGATCCATTATCGGCAACGCGAATTAAGCATTTACCAAAATCTTCTATGAAAATATCTATGGTTGTTGCGCCAGCATCTAAACTGTTTTCGAGCAGTTCTTTAAGAACATGCGCTGGTCGCTCTATGACTTCGCCGGCAGCAATTTTGAGTGCTTCATGAGGTGGCAGAAGGTGAATCAGTCCCATTATGTACCACCTTTACCTGTTTCTTTTTTGACTGAAGTGACGGATGCCCACGCAATACAATGGTCGTGCTCACAGGATTAAGCGCATCACCAAATAAATGTACCTGGCCTGACAATAAACTCAATTCAGCTCTAGAGCTTTGGATTGCTACAGGAATATCGCTGAGCTTTTGTTTGCTCTGCCAAATTTTGACATTACCCTCAAGAACAACACGTTGATCAGCAAGAAAAACGCTTGCTGCATCTGCCACGGCCTTACGTTGTGCGCTCACCAGTTTTACATGTCCCGTAAAAGTTATTTGTTTAAAATTAGAAATATCTGGTGATAATTTGCCCTTGTGCGCCTCAGCTTTTTTTGAATCTAAAACAATTTCGAGAAAATCAGCAGTTATTGAACTGCTATCCGCAAAACATACCCGAACATTATTGCGGTACTGAAATCTAAAAAGACCTGGGCGTTGAGCATCTTTAGCACAAACTGCATCAGTACTTGTAACGACGATTTTTGAAAGTGGATCAATTGCCTGACTATGGTGCGTACCGCAATACGCGGCAAAAGGGAAAAAGAGCACACCAAGAAACTTTTTATTCACCAGATTGCCCACTCATTGCATCAAGTAAGTCTTCTGCAAAATCTTGTCGTTTATCGGCGGGTATTCTCACCATACGTACAAGATCAATAATATTTTTTGGAGTACAGTGACACGCTTCGATTACGTGAAGGTCACCTTGGCTATCTCGTTCAGCTTGAACTAACAGCAGTTCTGTTGTTTTTTGAGATGCATCACCATTGTTTTGATGACCGCCAAAGTCAGCAGAGAGGCTGAAACATGAACCCATTACACAACCAATAAGAAATAATCTTTTAGCAATCATCGTCCGTCTTTCAACAAGAGTGATCCAAACAGTTCTGAATATCATTTTATGATGACGCAGGATGATATCACAAGCGTTATGAAAAGCAATAACTACCAAGCATAGTTCATACTCAGGTGAAATTCTTGAGCAGATTCATTCTTCTTGCGATCGAGTTTAAAGCCCCAATCAATTTTGGCAGGAACTGGTTTCATCAAATTCAAACCAAAACCAATTGCATGACGTAAATCAAATTTATCACGCATGATGAGTTCAGGATTTGAAATACCCTGTTTTGGCGTATCCCAACCAGCACCGGCATCATAAAACAAGTGACCCTTCATTGAATAATCAGGAATCAACGGGAAAACAAGTTCTGCATTATATACCAATGCATTACGAGCACCCAAAGGATCTCCATTACTCCATGCAGGACCGATGCCGCTCCATGTAAATCCCCTCACGGTGTTTTGTCCACCAATGTGATAGAGCTCTTTATAAGGGACCGGTTTATTACCCCGGAATTCATGAATTGTTCCCATTTTTGCATGCAATGCAAGAACAAGCGGTTCGCCAAGAAGGAATTTATCAATCAACGCGGTATAGAAACTTGCTTCAATTTCACCTTTGATAAAACCAAATTTATTGTTAAGACCAGGAAGCGCGGTTTTTAGGCTTGTGGTCATTTTATAACCCTCGCGTGGATAAACCTGGTGATCACGCGTATCTTTGACCAAATCTAACCCAATCCATTGCAACGTACCTGTTTGAAACGTACGTTGTACAATCGGCTCAAATAATGGATTTGGACGACGAAGCTTAGGATTATTGGTCTTAAGATCTTCAATACCCACATCAAGCACAAGCTGTAATCGTTTATCAACCTGCGGCAACCAGAATCCGAGTCGAACATCTCCGCCCAGTACTTTTTGTATAGGCGTAGGACTCATACTGTTGCTCCACTGTTCGTATTCATCCCAACGCTTGTAGGCATAAATACCGGTCGAAATATCGCTATCAAAAATATGGGGATCAAAAAAGTGCGCTTCAAGACGACGTACACGGTGACGATCTGCTTGAATCAGACCACCTACATCGTAACCTCGACCAAATAAATTGAGCTTATCAACCGAGACCATGGCTCGCATTGATGGAGTTGGATTGTATTGGTCGGTACCATAGCTCAACATAAAATTAAGATTACCGGTTTTTGCTTCTTGAACAGTCATCTCAAGGTCAACTAATTCGTCAGAGATGCGATGAAGCTTCCATTTAACACTATCACGCTCAAAAAAGCTCAAATATTCAACAGAAGCGCGCGACTGATTCAATTTTTTTGTCGTAATGAGATCGCCTTCGTCAATTTCCAACTGACGGCGTATGACTTTGTCGTGCGTCACCTTGTTGCCGGTAATTACCACGCGATTAGCAAATAATTTCTTACCACGCTCAACATGAAACGTTATATCAACTTCGTTGGATTTCTCATCCGGCTTTACCTGCGGAAATACATCGCAATAAATATAACCATTCTCGCCATACAGATCTTTAATGTTGTTCATTGACTGCATTAAAAGCTGCTGCGCATAAGGCTTACCTTCTTCAAGACGGACGAGATGGAACAATTCGTCTTCGCCATAAATATCATCGCCAACAACATGTAATTCGCGCACAAAAAACTGAGGGCCTTCTTTGATACTAAAGGTCACCGTTATATTTTTCTTGTCCGGAGAATAATCAACCTGAGCATTGTGTACCTTGACCATTAAGTACCCATTGTCCCGATAGAAGTACTCAATGCGATGCTTGTCAACTTCAAGAGCCTCCTCGTTGTAGGTACCACCATTGTCCATAAAGCTCAGTAGCCAATTTTCACGGGAGAATATAACGCCACGCAATTTACGATCGAGGAAATGTTCATTACCCGAGAATTTTACGAACTTCACCATCGACTTTGGTCCCTCATCGATCGTGAAAATGGCAGTAACTTTATCCGTATTCTCTTTATTGGGCTCAAGAACGTGCGTTATTTTTACCAGATGACGATTCTCTTCCTGATACATTTTGCGAATTTGCTCGGTAATATTCTGCAACAGTTCTTCATCAATGGTTGCTTGTTTGTCCAAGTTGAGTTTTTCTTTAAACTTGCGAGAACGCAACAATTTGTTGCCCCTGAACTCGCATTTTTCAAGAAGTTTCTTTTCTTCAACAACCACATATACGTTCATGTTTTTGTCGTCAATTTTTTCACCATCAATACGCACCTGGTGAAAGTTTCCCAAGCTGTACAAGTGACGCAATGCAAGACCGGTTTGATCAGCATCAAAAGCAACATCAACCTTGAAGGGGAGTCGGCTTAGAATAGCTTCCTTGGTAACATATTTATTACCTTCAATAGTAATATTTTTAATGATAAGGCCGGCAAACTGTTGCGACTCATCAGTATGTCCAGCTGCCGTGTGCTCAAGAGAAGCCTGTAATTTTTCTGATTCATTGACGATGGGCCCGCGATCTGACTCCTCTTCCTCTTCTTCTGCCCAACAAACGTGGGAAGAAAAACTTGTAGCTATCACGGTAAGAAGCAAACCACGCATCACAATATTCAGGAGCGTATGCCTTTTGACGAGGTTCATGCATATCCTCTTTTGGTGTAGAACTACCATAATGTTAGGTAGAAAACATCAGCTTTTTAAGACGATATCTGAAGAAAATTATGATACCGACTCAGGAAAAAAAAGCTATTTCTTTTCTGATTATTTTTCAGTTACGCAATTGAATCTTACTGTAAATACTGGTAAATCACATTAAATTCATCGCCCTGCACTTCGTTCGTTGGCTTGAGTGCCATTGTCTGATTTTGTAAATTCGTAAGAACAGACTTATCTATTTCCCATTTTCCTTTAACAGCTTCCTGATTGTGTTGAGCAACATATGCCACAACGTGTTTTTCGGTCACATCAACATCAACATCGGCATCAGCAATATCGCTGGTTGCATCAAGAGCTTTTACTATAAGCGGCGTCATCACAACCGTTGGAAGCGGAAACAAGGGCGAATCATACCCTTCAGGATCTGCATTCCACATCAAGAACCACATTTCTTTGTGCGTTGGATCTTTGCTTTTACGCGCAAGAACATTGCGCCCCTTTAAAAGAGCGTCAAACAGCGACTGCTCCTGCTGCCTGGTAGCCAGCGCGTCATCGCCTTCATAGTCAACTACAAGAGCATCGTTTTTGACGGGGCGGCCCACCATAATACGCGCCTGAACAATACGCGACCATTTTTTTTGCTGCTCGGTTATAGCTGTCAAGCGTTGCCGACTGACTGTTGCATGCTTTGAACTCACCCAATCAAAGCGTTGCACCCAATCTTCGCCGGAATAAAGGTTAAAAACACGCTTAAAAATAGGCGCATTGCAAAAACATTCGGTCTCGGGCTGCATGGGTGAGGCAAACATAATTAACTCATCAACAACAAGCGTTTTATCAACTGGCACATAGTCCCATATTTCTTGACCAAACTTGGTACGTGCCGTTTCCCTTGATGGAAGTTTTTTAATAAGAGTCGCCATTTCACGAAGCGATTCATCTTCTTGTGGAACAGATGAAAATTTAACCTGTTCATCGGCTAACGACATAGTCAAAAGTTTGTGAACCGCGGCAAGGTTGAGCGCCAAATTACCACCGTGTGAATGAGTAATAATACGAATTTTAGGATGTATCCCCTGATGCCGTAACCGATCAACTTCTGCACATAAGGCATTATAGAAACGAATGGCATCACTTCGACGATTGGTTTGACTCAAAAGCCCACTCCAACCAAAGGCATAAAAATAATTTTTTTGTTTCCCCTCGTAAACGGCATCGTTGATAATCTCATATGCTTTGACAATGGGGTAAATGGCAAATTTTCTTGGTTCAATTCTGCGGGCATCAAGCGATGGTTCAAAAGGAATCAGCCCTTGTTGTAATATCGCCTGGCGCCTGAAAAAAAAGTCATCGTTACGCATTTTGGCAGTTATTTGCTGATATTCAGTCCCATAGACATGATCCGATATAACGTCTGAAAAATTCAAAAAACCCAAAATGGATCCAAAACTGCCATGCACAAATATGGTCATCCAATGCTCTTGTGGAGAAAATTTATACAACCATTTATGGGTTACACCAAACCAAACTCCGGTCGCCACAAACAATGTTATGCTCAGAATAATCAAAAGACGCTTTCTCATAATTCTTCTCCATCTAAAATTTGATTTACATGGCTCATATCACAACATTTTTCACAAAGACAGTCTACTTCACCTCCACATCCCATTGCCATTTTTCTTGCATGAGATTTTCAGCAAACCCTTGTAATAGGCCTTTATCATTATCCACAATGGTTTTTTCTTGTCTTTTCGGCGATCTGTTGCTTAATATGATGATAGGACTTTTTAAAAAAATATAACGGGGCGGGGTTTTTTATGAAGATTATTTTCCATACGCTTCTCATGCTATTGTTCACAGCGCCAATCACTTTTTTAAACACACAAACACCAGAGGCAACCACCAATCAGCAATGGAAAGAGGATGTACAAAAAAAATTCACCGAATACCTAACTTTTTTACGTTCCATTATCGATCAAGGAGAAACCTCAGAAGAAATCAAAGACTTTGCACAATATTTTACCCAACTTGAAAGCTGGTTTACCACAACACTTGCACAATTATCTTCACCAACCGACAGTAATTACGAGGTGCTCACGGCAAAAATGAATGCTCTTGCTCAACTTATCGAAGCCCAAAAAAGTGCTGAAGTATCACTTAAATCTATGGTCGGCAACGCCGCTACCATTGCAGAAGTATTTCCGCGGCTCAGACTCTCGCTTCTGTATGAGATAAATTTATTACTCTCCAAAAAAATGAACGTGCATGACGCGGCACTCAAAGCCGCCCAAAATGCCGCTCGTTGTATCCCCGAAAAAGAGGATCTTGCAAGGCTGGAAAATATTATCGAAATAAATCTACGATCATGCATTGAAGAAAAAAATGCACTCAAGCAAAAGCTGGTACGTGAGTTGGAACAAGCGGGCAAAGAAAACCTTTCATTACAAACCCACGCTCTACAGAACGCACAAAAATTTTCGATTATTCAAGAACACGTCAAAAATCTTAAACTCGGTATAGAGCAGATGGAACGCGTCACGACTCAACAAGACGGAGGGTCTTCAACAATTATCTCAGAACCTGAACAAGCACGACGAGCGTTTATTGAGCTTGAGCTCACACAATCAATCGACAAAGAGGCCCCAAAAAAGTAGTCCTAATTTATACCTTTATAAAAGATTTGTGCCGATTAAATTTAACTGTGGTATGATTTTAGGACTGCAGGTAGGAACGGGCTCACAGAAGGATAAAAAAGAAGATTTAGTCAGAAAGGGAGAGGAGCCTATGCGATGCCCAAAATGCGGAGGCTTGATGCTCATGCAGTCTTTTTTCGATCACTTTATCAATTTTGAGGGATGGAAATGCCTCAACTGCGGTAAGATCATCGAAAAACGCGAAAATACCATCAAGGATGATTCCTTCGGCATATTTTATCAACGACAAAAACTCAAACGGCAGAACGACTAATATAGGATATATGAAACCAATCTTTCTCAGCATTCAGGCTACCTATGCCCACGTACAACTTGCGCTGTTCAAACAAAATATGTGCATTGCGCGCCTGTCTAAGAGCGAAACGAGAGCAAGCTCTCAGCTCGTGCTTCTTATCGACGAACTTCTCACCTCTCATAATTTTCAACTAGCAGATCTTAATTTCATTGCCATCGACAAAGGCCCAGGAGCCTTCACCTCATTACGCGTTGCAATCGCCACCGTCAACGGCATCGCATTTACCAATCACATGCCGCTCATTGGCGTTGATAGTCTTGACGCTCTTGTGTATGACGCTGCCAATAAAGTAACAACCAAGCAGATCCCCCCTCATGGTTATATTCTTGTGCTTCTGAACGCCTACAATAACGATGTGTATTATGCCCTAGCGCAGTTCAACGCTGCCGCGCAACGTTACGAGCCCTGTCTTAAAGGCTGCCATAAAATTGACACTGTTCTTGAGCAGATAAAAAAAGATTACGCTCCGCGTGAAATTATTGGCACCGGCAATGGGTGCGCACAGCATTATGAGCTACTACAAAAGACGCTGGGGGAAAATGTACAGATTTACCATCACCAACAAGCAACGCCAACAGCAGAAACCATCGGGGTTCTTGGATTAGAAAAATTTCTTTCAGAACAAGTTCACACGTACAAAGTCGAACCGAACTATCTTAAATCTCAATATTTTGCCCTAAAGCGCTCCTAAGTGCGCCAATACAAACCGCTACTGCCTCCTGTGCACGCAAAATACTTGGCGTAAGCGCCATGCGTTGAGCACCACACAGATCCAGTACACGACATTCTTCTGTCGTAAATCCACCTTCAGGGCCAATAACAACGTTAATTACTTCGGGCTGCGTAGCCACCAACGATGTCAAACTGGTAAAAAACGGGGTTCCGCCGGTCTCGCAATATACAACCACCTGTCGTGACACGGTCACCAATGGCGCAAATATCTCCGCGGCAAAGGATACTGGTTGTGCGATTTCAGGAAGAGCAAATTGATGCGCTTGCTCACATGCCGCAATCATAACGTTGCGCATGCGCTCAACTTCGCGATCGCTACCCCACTCGCGCTGCGTCTTAGTGGTTATGAGCGGTATGATACGCGTCACTCCCATTTGGGCCGCATAGTAGGTAACGTCGCTCCAGGCTTCACGTTTTAAAAGTCCCTGGAAGAGATTAATGGTCGGCATCAACGAACGTGGTTGATCAAGGGTTTGGAGTATACCCTCAACGGTGTTTTTTGTGGCAAGCGATGTCAGCTCGAGATAAATAACTTTTTCGGTATCAAAAAATATAAATTCGTCGCCTACTCGTGCATGCAAAACGTGGGCAATGCGGTGCCACACATCTGCGTCTCTAATGGCGCATGGCAAGCCAACATTACGGGCAGTGATAAGGGATAGCGCCCGAGGGGCGTGGATGGCGAATGTGTGACGGTCGGAAGACGTTTCTTTATGTTTCATGATTATGGGGTAATTTGTGGCATATCTGGATGTGCTGAATGATCTGAGCGGGGTATATCCGAAACACCCGACCTACGCGAATACCATATAATGACGGCAGCAAGCGTAACTGTCCCGGCAATATAGGCCCATTTGTACTCGATTGCATGGTCTTTCATCATCGATAGAGCAGCTATAAACCTATGCAGCATTTTTGAAGGAGTCTCCTTTTCAAGCTTATCAAATTCTTTGAGCATTGCTTCATCAAGCACAAGTTCATCATCTTGCCCAAAGCATACTTCTTGTGGCACCACAGACTCGGTCGCGGCAGCATTAACAGATGCAAACGTCATAAGCGCTATCAGTAAACCAGTCGTTCGTTTCATAATGAGCCTCATCAAAAAGTTTTTCCCTTTACCTTTGCCTATTCTTCCCTATAACCTTGATTTAGTCTAGTTTTTATACTTTCTGATTGACCGAAAGAGGCTGTATGAACACCCCAACGATGCTTATCATTCTGGATGGTTTCGGCTATCGCGCCGAACGCGAGGGTAATGCCATTGCACAGGCAGCCATGCCCTTTTGGAACTCATTATGTACCCATTATCCCTCAGCTCTTTTGAATGCCTCTGGACCCGATGTTGGGCTTTTGCCGGGCTATGTCGGCAACTCTGAAGTCGGGCATCTCACCATAGGATCAGGCCGCGTGGTAACATCGCTGCTTAAAAAATTTCATGATGCCATTCAGAATGAAAGTTTTTTTTCTAATGAACTCCTCATTAAACGCTTTGAACAACTCAAGCAAACGGGCAAAACGCTCCATCTCATGGGTCTCGTATCTGATGCCGGCGTACATGGACACCAAGAACATCTTCATGCGCTCATCAAACTTGCCCACCGATGCGGCCTTACCAATGTGGTAGTACACGCATTTCTTGATGGTCGTGACACACCACCACGCTCAGCGGGACGTTATCTTGAACAGCTTTCAGTTTTTTGTTCAAATCTTGGCTGCGGAAGCATTGCAAGCATTCAAGGCAGATTTTATGCAATGGATCGTGATAAAAACTGGGCGCGCACACAACAAGCGTACGATATGTTGTGTGGCATCACACCGCCCATTGAGCATCAGGCACATTGGCATACGCTTATTGATCAATCGTACCAAGCAGGTATATACGATGAATTTATACCGCCCATCATGCTCATCCCCCAAGCAACTATTAAGCCCGGTGATGGCATTGTATTTTTTAATTTCAGGCCTGACCGAGCGCGTCAACTAACAAATGCATTCATCAATCCTTTTTTTGAATACTTCAAAAATCCCCTCAACACCGGCAACAAGACGCTTGCCTTTTTTATTACCACAACACGTTACGATGAAAAATTTGCTGCATTTTCCAACGATATATTATTTGAGCCAGAACATGTCGAGCACACGCTGCTTGATGAAATTGCAGCACAAGTTTCTCACCCCAATGTTTTTCTCATTGCTGAAACAGAAAAATATGCGCACATAACGTATTTTTTTCGTGGCATGCGCGAGACGCATTTGTCACATGAGACAAGGGCTCTTATCCCCTCAATAAAAGCAAAAAGTTATGCCCAAACTCCCGCAATGGCCGCCCCTCTTATTACCAGCACATTAATAGAGTCGCTTCATCAATCGCCTCAAACATTTTACTTAGTAAACTATGCCAATGCCGACATGGTGGGGCACTCGGGTGACTTTGATGCAACAATTAAAGCATGTCAGGTTCTTGACCGACAACTCTCATGCCTCTATCACGAAGTTGTCGAACACTGTTCTGGAACACTTTTTATTACCGCCGATCATGGCAACGTTGAAGAAAAGATCGATTCCCAAGGGAATGCGTTAACGGCCCATACGTGCAATCCGGTACCTTTCATAGTGGTACACAAAGAAACACAACGAACAGCAACAACACCACCATTCAGCCACCAACCTGTATTTGGGCTTGCACACATTGCCCCAACCATATTGGCTTCGTTACATTTGCGCATTCCATCATGTATGGAACAAGAAACGATTGTCGTTGAATAGAGGTTTTTTACGGGGGAGAGGAGTACCCAATGCCAGTACTTAAAGAACGATTATGGGCAACGTTACCACACATTCCCATCATCACTATTATTTGGACAAGTTATCTGTTATATCGCAGCATCTTGTGCAATCGCCCTTTTCCAGATTTCAGCGTTTTACAAACTATGGATCTATCAACACTTCCCATAACCCCCATTCTTCTTACCTTTTGCAGCTTGCCCATTGGGCTGAGGATTATGCATCTCAAACGCAGATCTCAATTTGTTCACGATAATGCTGAAGAAGTTTATCAATTCAATGTATGGCTACTCAAATCCTACGGTATCATGTTCCTTGCAGTACTTGTCGGATTATTGACGCACACCTCACAACTCATGCTAATTGCAAGCATTGTTGCCCTTGCAATTTCGGCTCTCAGCATTATGCAAGCCCTCACTGCAATCGGCGTCTCATTGAGAGGAAACGTGTACCACTATTGGTATCCGTGGAAAAAGAAATTTTAAGCGCCGCGCAACTGTTTACCAAGCGCGAGCACGATTCCAGCACCAAGAATGAGCAAGAATGGAATCGATATACCTAACACAACAATGCGCTGCAAACAAATGCCGAGAATAAGCACGCAACTAGCAAGAGCTAAAAGAGGTAGCCACCATGAAATACGCTTGGCAATACCGGCACGTACTGCGCACAATACCGCAAGTGAACTCAAAAGATATGAGATTACTTGTGAAAACACCGCCATATTTTGAAGCGGGATTTGCTCGACGGTAATCCACAGAATCAAGCATCCAATTGCAGCCTCAACCAAGAAGCTCACCCACGGAACGTTGAAGCGATTAACACGCGTCAATAACGAACCAAAGGGTAAATGTCCATAACGCGCAATCGTTTGAAGGTTCCAACAGTTGCTGGTAAGAAGTGAAAAGCAGGCGCCAATAACCGATGCAAAAACAGCCCCATTAATAAGTTGTGCCAACAACGGATATGCACCAATCGCCCTAAATCCAATAGCAAGCACCGGCTCATTAGTATGACTAAACTGTGTTCCTAAAATACCCAACGATGCCAATAAAAAGCAGGTGTTAATTACCGCAACAATGGCAAATGCGCTCAACATTATTTTTCGTATATTTTTATCCGCATCCTGAATCATGTTAGTAATGGAACAAATCACCTCAAAGCCCAAGAGGGGGAAAATTGCTATTGGAAGTGTCTGAAGAATACTCGTCACATCAGCAATGTCTTTAAAATTGGTAGGATCAAACAAGAAAAAGCTTGCACCGAGCGAAAATAAAATTGGAATAGCTTTAAGCGCTGTAAAAACATACTGAATGCGTCCGCCAATCGAAACACCAGCGCTATTAATACCAACGATAAAAAACAACATCATACAATCGATAAGCCATAACGACATATGCTGCATCGCAGGAATGCGTACATAGAAAAATTCTATAAACTTATGCATCAATACCGTTGCAGAAACCGTTTTCCCAACAAAGTATCCCCACCCGCTCAAAAAACCAGCCCAAAACCCAAGATAAGTACGACTGTACACATACAAGCCACCTGCAACCGGGTGCAACGAGGCAAGTTCGGCTATGCATAAAATCAGTGGCAGCAAAATAATGGCTGCAATAATATAACTCACAAAACCAAATGCTCCGGCAATTTCGGAAAGTGGTTTGACACTGATAAAAAGGCCGGCGCCAATCATAGAGTTAAGACAGATAAGAATTGCCTTGGTCGGCGTTATGCTTCTGGTTGTCATACTTTTCCATGGAAAATAGTGATAGATAACGATACTTATTGATTTAAAATACGCGGTTCATCGTATCACAGGGCACTTTTCAGTGCAAATATCTTTTTTTCGATGCCATCAATGATTGTATGGCAAGACCCGCAAACCACGTCACCGCCACAATTGTCCCAATAATCGTCCACTCAGACATGCCTAGTGGCGCCAGTTTAAATGTCCTCTGGAGCGATGGCACATAAAGTATTACCAATTGTAACCCCAACGATAATGCAATTGCCGCAACAAAAAGAGGGTTGGAAAAAAATGGTGTACGATAACGTCGGCGCACCATATGCGCACGCACCAATTCCAAAACAACCATCGTGGTGAGTGTCATAGAATATCCCATCAACGCACCAGATTTAAATCCTATATAACTTGCCGTCAGCGTTCCCGCTGTCATCACCAATCCAATGACAATCAATTCCATAAAAAAGCGCCGCGTTATAATTTGTTCAGAAGATTTTCTCGGCGGTTTGTCCATCGCCCCACGACTTAAGGGGTCAAGACCCAGTGCAATTGCAGGCAAACTGTCAGTCACTAAGTTAAGCCACAAAATCTGCATAGGTAAAAGCACAATATACGCATGCCCCTGAGCATCAGTAAATCCTACAAGCGTACTGATAAAAATTATCAATACCTCTGCAACATGCGAAGAAAGCATGTAATTGAGGAATTTAATAATGTTGTCGTAAACACCACGCCCTTCCTCAACTGCATTAACAATGGTCGCAAAATTATCATCCAAAATCACCATATCAGATGCTTCCTTGGTAACCTCGGTTCCGGTAATTCCCATAGAAACACCAATGTCAGCAGCCTTGACCGCAGGCGCATCATTGACGCCGTCACCCGTCATTGCTACAACCTCACCAATCGACTTTAATGCACGCACAATACGAATCTTGTGATGCGCTGAAGTTCGTGCATAGACTGCAACATGCGCCACAGCGCGAACAAGTTCTTCATCACTCATACGGTCTAAATCGGCACCATAAAGTGCATCTTCTTCACGTACGTGCAGGCCAACTTCACGCGCAACGGCAAGCGCTGTCTGTCGATGATCACCGGTAATCATAACCGTCCGTATACCCGCTTTCCTACACATCCCAATTGCATGACGCACTGAGGCGCGAGGGGGATCCATCATCGCGAACAATCCCAACAAGGTAACATCTTGCTCAAGTTGTTCATTAAGCTGCATATCTGCAGCAACCGACCGTGATGCAACGGCCAAAACACGCAATGCCTGGTCTGCCCACTGATTAACAATATCAGCAAACATAGTACGCGTGGCATCTGTCATGGGAACAAGTCCCTTCGACGTCATTATATGCGTTGAACGCTCAAGGATAATGTCGGGCGCTCCCTTGATAACAAGCAATGACTGCCCCCGTTGAGCATCGCAGATGATACTCATAACCTTGCGATCTGAACTAAAAGGATTTTCGGCCCTACGTTGGCACTCACGCTCAAGCACCTGCTTTTCAAGTCCCGCCTTCCCAGCAGCTGCAATCAATGCACCTTCCGTTGGATCACCGGACACAAGCCACGCTCCACGTTCGCGATACACTGTGGCATTACTGCATAAAACACCGGCACGCAATAACGCAACAAGCTCAGGATTATGGTGCGGATCTATAATGCCATGGTCACGCTCAAACGCACCATGCGGCGCATATCCGACACCGGTTACATCGATAATTTGATCGTTGACCCAAAGGTGCCGCACCGTCATTTCGTTCAACGTCAACGTCCCTGTTTTATCGGTACAAATAACGGTGGCACAACCAAGTGTCTCAACCGCACGTAGACGACGCACCAATGCTTTACGCCGCGCCATACGCTGCACACCGGCAGCAAGTGTAATGGTAATAACCGCAGGAAGCCCTTCAGGAATTGCAGCAACCGCCAAACTTACCGCACTTAAAAACATGATCAGCGGTTCGTTACCACGCATAAGACCCGCCACAAACATCACGCCGGTAATACCGAAGAAAAATAACACCAACCTGCGCTCAAAGCGTCCAAGTTGCACTTGTAAAGGGGTTATGTCATCAGGTTCTTGCTCAAGGATATGAGCAATGCCGCCGAGTTCAGTGGCAAGCCCGGTGGCAGTAACCACCATGTATCCTCTTCCACGGACAACTCTAGTACCCATAAACGCCATATTTTTCTTATCACCTAGGCACGATGCAGGATGAGCAAGAACCTCACTCGTTTTATTAACCGAAGCAGACTCTCCAGTAAGCGTAGATTCTTGTAACGCCAGCTGATGGGCCTGAACAATTCTTCCGTCAGCAGGGACAACATCGCCTTCTTCAAGCACCACATAATCGCCAGGCACAATTCCTACCGATGGCAGAACTCGCACCACTCCATTGCGAATAACACGTGACGTTGGAAGTGTTAACTTATGCAATGCTGCAAGTGACTTTTCAGCACTATATTCTTGAATAAACCCTACAATGGTATTGAGCACAATAATGACACCCACCGTAGCAGCATCAACCCAGTTACCCAAAAAGCCTGATAAAATAATCACAATGATCAGCACCCATATCATAAGGCTGGCGAACTGGTTAAAAAATATTTTGAGCGCCGATATTTTTTTTCGCTTGGGCAATTCGTTGGGACCATATTTTTTAAGGCGGCGGCCTGCATCAGACGTTGAAAGACCTTTTTCGGCTTCAACACCAAGCCGTTGGCACACCGTATTAACTGAAAGCATTTCCCATGCAATGGATTCGGAAGATTTCATGGAGACCTCTTATCTTTTTTTAACGGTCGCACCAATCCATATAAAATTCCGTTCGTACTAAGTCAAACATCACAACGTATTTCAGAATTCTTTACAAATAGCATGGTCATAATCAACACTTTGCATATTTCTCTAGCCAAAAAGTCGATACACAGCCCCTTCTGGACGCACCTCACTTTACAAAATATTTCTTGCCAATAGACTCATGTGGTGGTTTTTTTCCCTTTACAATTCGACTTAAAAGAAGGGTCGCTATGATGACAACATTCCTCATTTCACTCTGTATGGGTGTTGCCGGTATCGGCATAATTTTTACGCTCATTATGCAAAAACGGCTTGCGCTACGAAAGAATCCGGATGAAAAATCAGCACGCATCGCCCTCCTCATTCGCCAAGGAGCAATGACCTTTTTGCGCCAAGAGTACACCATTCTGGCTATCGTTATTTTCGTTGCATTTCTTATACTTGGACACATTTTCAGCAAAGTGGCAGGGTTAGCCTACGTAGCAGGTGCTTTGTCCTCAATGTTTGCCGGCATTATCGGCATGCGCGCAGCAACTCGTGCCAACGAAGCAACAACTGTTGCTGCAAAAAATGAAGGCGAACGCGCTGCTTTTATCACCGCCCTTATGGGTGGCTCGATCATGGGATTTGTTGTCGCAAGTCTTGGACTCATTGGCCTTGGAACTATTTTTTATCTTTTCTATGGCACCGCCTATGACATGATTAAAATCTTTATATGCTACGGCATTGGCGCAAGCTCCATCGCACTCTTTGCACGTGTTGGCGGCGGTATTTTTACCAAAGCAGCAGACGTTGGCGCTGACCTTGTGGGCAAAGTTGAGATGGGGATTCCTGAAGACGATCCTCGCAACCCCGCTGTTATTGCTGATAACGTTGGTGACAACGTTGGTGATATAGGAGGCATGGGAGCAGATATTTTTGAATCATATGTTGTATCAGTCATCAGTGCGCTTGCTCTTGCGGTCACCCAATATGCCAATAATATTCTCTATATAACGCTTCCTATCATGTTGTGTGCCATTGGACTCATTGCCTCCCTCATCTCATTGCTTTTTGCGCTTAAGTTTGCGTCAAAAATTGAAACCTTTCTTCAAAAAACAACGTATGCCGCAATTATTCTTTTTATACTCGGCGCATTTGGTTATCTCTATGTGTGTGGCATCGATCTCAATCTTTTTGGTTCAATTGCACTTGGCGCCTTTGCGGGAATTATCATAGGACTTTCCACTGATTACTACACATCAGGAAAACCTATCAGAAAACTTGCAGAAACATCAAAAACAGGTGCTGGAACTAATCTGATTTACGGACTATCAATTGGTTTTGAATCGGTTGTATTCCCCGTCTGTGCCATCGCCGTTATTGTTTTCATTTCGCACACCTACTTTGGCGGGCTATTTGGTATTTCGCTTGCAGCCGTTTCCATGCTCGCTACCGTTGCCATAACAATGACCGTTGATGCGTATGGCCCTATTGCTGACAACGCTGGCGGTATTTCAGAAATGTCTGGATACGGTCCTGGTGTTCGCCAGATCACCGACAAACTTGATTCACTTGGCAACATGACCGCTGCACTCGGTAAGGGATTTGCCATCGGGTCAGCAGTGCTTGCAGCACTTGCCGTTTTTGCAACCTATTGCCAAGAGGCACACATTCCTCACCTTGATCTTTTCAATGCCGTCGTTATTGCCGGATTCTTTATCGGCGGAACATTACCTTTTCTTATCTCCGCACTCACCATGCGGTCAGTAAGCCGCGCGGCCTGGAAGATGGTACTTGAAGTACGTCGTCAATTTGCCGAGATCAAGGGACTTTTGGAAGGCACAGCCGAGGCTGACTATGCACGCTGTATTAGCATCAGCACACGAGCTGCACTTATTGAAATGCTTCTTCCTGGCCTTATCACGATTGCCGCACCGATCATTATTAAATTTGCATTCGGTGCACAAGGCAACATGGCGCTTGGTGGATTTTTAGCTGGTGCAACACTGACAGGCGTTGTGCTTGCTCTTACCATGGCAAACGCAGGTGGCGCATGGGATAATGCTAAAAAATATATCGAAGCGGGAAATCTTGGTGGCAAAGGTTCAGATGCTCACCGTGCCGCCGTTGTTGGTGACACTGTTGGCGATCCTTTTAAAGATACATCAGGCCCATCACTTAATATTTTGATCAAATTGATGTCGATGCTTTCACTGCTTTTGGCAATGATGTAATTTTTTGTCCTAACAACGTTAAGGTCCACGATTTCGTCCGAAGGGCTACGTCTCGTGGGCCTTTTGTCTACTCACTCAGATTAGACCTCTTTCGAAATCTATTTGTGCGTGACATTCTGTAAGAAAGATTTTAGAACGCGAAATCTTTGTCATTCCGGGCAAGGACCCGGAATCCATGGTTATTTTAGTGCAGGTATTGAGAACATGGAACCATTTGCTGTATACATCTTATGCAATAAACATAATGGTACTTTGTACATAGGTATTACCAATAACTTGCAGCGACGGATGTTGGAGCACAAAAACGCCGTTGTGGAGAGCTTCACCAAACGATATGGTCTTACACGGCTTGTTCATGTTGAATTGTACAACTATGTCAACGATGCCTTACGACGCGAAAAACAACTTAAGGGGTGGCAACGCCAATGGAAAATTGACCTTATCGAGCAACAAAATCCGCAATGGCTTGATTTATACGATCAATTTTTCAAACCATGAAAGCTCAGTATTATAAATTCCTGCAATACGATTGAGTCGCAAGCCGAAGCGCCTCCTACGATTACGATACTTGTCTGCTACGATTTTACATCGTTTTATCTTGCCTATCACATGTTCGTTTAAATAATTCCTTGGATCCCGGGTCCTTGCCCGGGATGACAAAAACGTGCGTCCGGGCCTGCCCTTCGTAGCCACGTAGGGCGTAGGAGGGCCTGTCCTCCGTAGCTAGCTTCAGCGTAGGAGGGCCTGCCCTTCGAAGCCACGAACATCGTGAGGGCGTAGGAGGAATGACAAAAACCGCGTCCACGATAGCTAGGTTAAACAGGCTTCGAAAGATATTTAATGTTATAAGGCCCCCGCCGTCGCTAAAGCGTAGTCGGGGACCTTTTTTTGTCTACTCACTCAGGGCGTGTCATATTCATCTTTTTCTTCCCGTTCTTCGGGAATTGATTCAAGTTCAGGACAAGACATAACGGTAACGCTTTTAATTTTAATCCTGCCGCGTACCGTAAGAGCAGGAAAAGATTCACGTAAACGACGAATCATAATCCGCACACGAGACAATTCTTTACGAGCTTGAATCGCAGCAAGCACATCTCGATATTTGAATTGATCCGCATAAGCCACGGCGTTCAAACCTGAAAAATCGCACGCCTCGATATAGCCAACACAGGTAAAAATATCAATGCTATCAAGTATGAGTTTCACTTTCTCAAGGCTACCAGAAATTACGGCAAGAATAAGCGCTGTTCGCCCGTGAAGATCTCGCAAAAAAATAATTGGTGGAAAGTTACATTCATATCCAAAATTTTCATGAAACTCTAAGAGCGCTTTGACCATGTCGACCGGGCCAGCATTTAATGCATCAAAAAGAAAACCCTTCCAACTCTCCGCCACCTCTGGACATCTAAAATCGAATGACTCGAGTGCACCCCCTGACGACAAGTCATCAAGCTTCATAGCACTCAGCGAACCTATCAACAAAAGCGCCCCCAAGAAAACCACAGTTGTTTGCTTCATCAAAACGCCTTCTGCGACCTAAAAAACATGTCTTATTCCGAGGAAACATTCACCATAGAACAATCATCCTCGTCAGCGTATCCTTCTTCTTCACTCCGCATACACAATACGTGTGGCATTGGCTGCGTAGGCGTCAACATGATTTGATCATCTTCGTCGTCACTTGGATCAACAGCCGACAAATCCCCCAGACCTATGATCAAACCAGTTCCACTTTTGTGTAACTCATAGTCAGGTTGTTGTTTCAAAATCATCATTGCACTGTCACATGAACATTGATCAGCATAGTGTGTTAATAAATTAATAAGACGCATACAATGATTATGCATAGCATAGTCAAGAGCCGAAAATCGATACGCATCTCTCAAGTTTACATACGGTGCGCGCTCACTTTTCGGAATACGGGCAAGAATAGCCTTGGCAAATGTCGTCTGTGAATGCTGCACCGCAATCATCAACAACGAACTCTTTCGTTGATCATGAATCAACGCAATATCTGGAGGATTACCAACAAAATCAAGCTCACGAAAAAGAATCAAAGCTTTTTTTGAACTGCGAGAAGTTAGGGCACGCCCTAAATCACACAACCACTGCTCAACATTCAAAAAAGTACGGTACTTGGTGGTTGTCATAACAGGCGCCGTAACTACTTCAGTTGCCATCACCATCTCAACAGGTTTTTTCATACCAACCAGAGGCGCAAAGCTAACACAGACTATAAAGTAGCATGTAGTTTTGTAGAAACACATATCAAAGCTCCCCAGAAATAATCACCAATTCTTCTCTTCGCTATTTTTCAATTCTTATCAACAACGTCAAGCCATAAAAAGTTTATTCACGCGAATCTATAATTTCTTCCAACCACCATTCTGATACGTTATGGTCATTTTATCATAAAAGGAGTATCCCTCATGAAGAAAATAGTGAACCTGATTATTTTTATGAGCATCACCGCGTACGCGCAACAACCACTTTTTATTGGGCAGCGCTTTATCCTCACCGCACCAGAAACTACACACCATCGGCATTTACATTCATGGCTTGCTACAACAAAACCCGCCGGTGTTATGCTGCTTGCATCGCACGTCCGTCAACGCGATGATGCACGCGATCTTATTTCATTTCTTCAAAGTGACGCACATAATCTTGGACTGCCCCCACTTATTATCGCCATTGATTGGGAAGGCGGCATCGTTTCACGGCCCAATGAACGTGGTGGTTTTTACTCAGTCCCAAGTCCATGGTCGCTTGCGCGCGCAGGGCGCTCAGCCTGTTGTATCGCCGGCATGCTTATCGGATCACAATTACATGATATTGGCGTAACCATGAACTTTGCGCCTTCGCTTGATACGTTTGATATACATAACCCCATTCTCGCCACGCGTTGCTTTTCATCAGATCAAGAAGAAATTTTTGAATGTGGTAGCGCTTATGCATATGGACTCATGGCCTATGGCATACTTCCGGTCATCAAGCATTTTCCAGGACTTGGCACGGCAACCACAGATACGCATCACCATCCTGCAACACTCACCACCGCATCATCAGAACCATTTGATCGCATGCTCACCAAAGATCCCCTATGCATTATGGCCACCCATGCCGTTGCTCCACAATTTGGCACCCTACCGGTCACGCTCTTACCGCAAGCTGTCGATTACCTGCAGAAACGTAACCCACAAGCGCTTTTAATCACTGACGACTTTTGTATGAAAGCAGTACACACCAATCAATCGATTGGTGATGCAGCATGGCAATCGCTATCAGCTGGATATCATCTCATTATTTTTTCTGGTTCGACGCATGAACAAGAGAATCTCATTAACGAACTTCAACAGCGTTATGACGCGCTTACCCAAGAGGAACAAGAGGGATGGCTTCGCACGCAAAATTTTATTATGACGTTCAAGCAGCAACCATCACCATCATTCGATCGCTCTCTTGATGAACCAAAAACCGCACGCTTCTTGGCACAACGATGCGTCGAAATCCCCGAAAACACACCGTGCCTGCGTAATAAAAAAGTTACCGCCATTACCGTCAATTTACCTGCAATTCGGCCACAAGAGGCCTGGTTTATTCATCATCACAAAAGCTTTCTCGCGCGCCAACTTACCCACAACGGGTGCACACTCAATGAAACGTTACTTGATCCACAATCACCGCAAAGTATCGATACACTTAGAGACACCATCGAACCCATCAAGGACACTACAGACCATATTCTGTTACAAACATTTTTTTACGGTGACGGCATAGGGAATACGCATCAAAAAGAATGGCTTAATTTTCTAAAACCTTACCAAAAAAGACTCATCATCATATCGCTCGGCCATCCGTTAGAACAGACCATGCTGCCTCATGCAACTATCATTAATCTTGGTTCGTTTCATGAGCCATTGCTCCTCCGTTGTGCAGAGCTTTTGTGTGCACCACACCCCTTGACCGGTGCTGATAGATTCATACAAGAAAAAGAAACGTATCTACGCGGTAAAAAATTTGGGCTCTTATGCCACCACTGCAGCGTAGTCCACCACGATGATGCAACGATTTTCCTTCCCGATGCACTCCATGCCTGGGCACAAAGCTGCCACGATGGCACCAAGCTTGTAGCTCTTTTTAGTCCTGAGCATGGGTTATTAGGCACTGCACAAGCAGGCGCGTCAATTACCTCAGAGCAGACAACGCGCTGGCAGTGTCCCTGTTATTCACTGCACGGCATCAACCGCCAACCAACAGAAGAAATGTTGAAAGATCTTGATGTTCTCGTCGTCGATCTTCAAGACGTTGGCGTCAGATGTTTTACGTATATCAGCACCGCCAAGCTTGTTCTTGAAGCTGCCGCCAGAGCACAGCTTCCGGTCATTATCCTCGATCGTCCTAATCCACTCACTATCTGGCCCGCAAGTGGTCCTGTATGCCAGCAAGCATTGCAATCATTTTTAGGGGCACTGCCAATTTCTTTTATCCATGGAACAACCCTTGGTGCACTCATGCAGCACGCAAACATTAGCATCGGCGCTCACCTCACCGTCATCCCCTGCGACTCACCCAATGATCCATGGAGCACCACTTACCGTTCGCCATCGCCCAATCTTACCAGTATCGATCATGTATACGCTTATCCCATCACCGTATTTCTTGAAGGCACTACCTACTCAGAAGGACGTGGAACGCGTTATCCATTTCTCCAAATAGGGGCACCATGGGTTAACGCGCAGCATCTTGCCGACACACTTAACGCACAAAAAATGCCGGGAATCTTTTTTGAGCCCATCACCTTCACCCCGCACTCACGACCTGGCATCGCCGATAATCCAAAATGCAACGGACAAACGTGCCACGGTATTTTTCTCCATATTTTTGATCATGCAGCAGTACAACCACTCACCGTCGCTCACGAAATTCTTACAACATTGTTTGCGCTCTATCCTGAACATACCCGCTTACACATGAGCAAAGATCGCTTTGTGCTCGACCTACTTCTCGGAGCCGACACATGGAGATTGGAATTGGTGCATGACTAACATGGTCTGCCCGACGTAGCGCCCCAGGGTCATCCCCGCGAAAGCGGGGAACTAGCGGTGCGCCCGCTGGGCGCACTTCTGGCTCCCGGGTCCTTGCCCGGGATGACAAAACAAAATCGTAGCGCGGGCAAAGAGTGGCACATCGGCACGATATTTTTTCATTTCCTGACGATCCGCAAAGACCCCGCCGAACATATCAAGTTGATACAAATTATTGATAAATGCCCCACCGGTATCAGCCAAAATTCCCAACCGCATTTCCTGCTTGCCCGTTATCGGATGCGCATACGACAAAGCAATAAACTTGCCAAATCCTATGTTATACACATCACCTGCAAAAATTACGCCCTGGCGCTTTTTGAATCGCTCGACAAGCGTCATATGTGAAGGATGCTGGTTTTTAAGTTCTCTAAAAAACCAGTAGCGCTTTTGAGCTAACATATTTTTTTGTTTACGATCATATGAGATACCGTTATGCACATCAACATTCAAAATTTTGGTACCACCTTCATGAAAATTTACGATAACCGTACCATGCATGAGCGCATCCTCCATATCTTGCCGCGAGACCCATGCAAGAACGCGTCGTTTATGGTGGTTCAGTTTCTTCTCAAGCGCACCAGAAAGTATCTGCTGCTTGGTATATTTGTTTTGAATGCTCAGATCAAAAATTTGATACAGCGCACACGGATATTCCGCCGTTTTATGGTGTGATCCCTGAAGCGCAAGAATGCCATACGTTGTCAGGCGAATTCTGCCATCGCTCGGCATTTCAACCGCCTGCCGCGCAGCATCACCATGGTCAGCACGCCATGAGATACTCCCAAAATTGGCACGTAAAAAGTCTGAATCTTGTATACGATTGTGCCCTGTTTTTTTATCCTCTTTAATGGTGGCAATGATAAACTTTAGCGTTCGCTCAACAGCCTCATACGAAAGCAAAAAGCGAAATTTTTGGGGATTGATAGTTTGATCATGCCCATCGCAATGTGCCTGTAAATAGCGCAAGGCATCAGTTGCCACCTGCAAAAGCGATGTCGGATCGGTCACAATCGTGGCTTCTTCCCGTAACGATGACGGCGCAACCGCAAAAAATCTTTTGACGGACGCGGTAGTCTTTAAAGGACGCGGACATACCGCAACGTTATCAAGATGAAAGCCCTGACACCATGAACAAGAGAGAAGAAAAATTACACTGAGCACATAACGCTTCATCGCACCCCTTCGCGAATAAGGTTTATGCCAGAATCTAACCATATTCGCTTTTGCCCAGTCAAGTATACTTCTCTTGAAAGGACATCATGCAAACCAAAGAACGCGGCATACTCTTACAACGCCCCCTCCACCAACAGAGCTGCTTTACTGTTTTTAGCTCAGAACGAGGCAAGATTGCCCTAACCATCCTTGACCGTCGCTACGGCCAACGACTACACCCAGGAAGCCTCTTCACCTTTGTAGTCCGCACATCACCCTCACGCAATCATCTTGCAACGTGCTGCGTCGACGAGCTTGTTCCCCTTGTCTACCACCACCCCACCGACATTTTTTGGTTTCACCATCTTCTTGAGCTATGTAGTGCATTTTCACCCGAATATCAGCCGAATAGTGACGTTTTCGACTTTCTTGCCGATTGCATCACGCTCCTGGCTACACACGACAAAGCCCCCGATCTGTATTACCTCCAATGTCTCTGCAGAGGTGTTCTTATGTGGCTTTTGGGCTTCCACCCCCCAGAAAAACTCATTAATTGCCTACTTTTAGCACATGGCATCTGCAAACATCGATTATATCGTGTCGATACCCCCCCACCCCACCCACTTGCCTCTTTAGCAGGAAATAGCGACACTAAGGAGCTTGATGTGTGGATTGTGGACTGTATACAATCGCACCCTCAAGCAAGCACCTTTAAAACGTCAGAACTATTACGGCTTTATCACCCTCAAAAAAGCGAGGATGACCATGAAAACACATAGATATTTAATCTTTATAGGACTAATTGCAGGGCTTGCTGCCAGCTGCACAACGCTCCATGCAGCGCAACCACTCAGAACCAGTGGGCTTGCGCTTGTTGGTACGGTCGAGCTCCGCACCAATCAACGTGATGCGTTGTCGCAAGAACAAGCGGCATTGCAACAACGAAACGATCAAGCGCTTAAGGATACAACAATCCTTTTGCAAGCACTTACCAACGATCTTGAAGAGGCAAAAAAGAAACTGCTTACGGCATCCCCTCAAGAATCGGAACTTTTTAACAAAAAAATCACCATCATCTACGACCGCAAACAGAATTTACGAGAATATCAGGAGCAATGGGTCACCCTCCTCAGGCTTATTCAAACACATCGTACGCTGGTAGACGAGATCATTACGTATCTCTCATCACCACATACCGTCCACAAACCGGTATACCCATGGAAAGAGATGTACGAAGCGTATCTGCGACAAGCAGAAGCCGAAGCACGAATTGAGTACGATACCAAAAAACGCGATAACGTTATTGCTCAACGCGCGGCCGCCAACGATCTTCTTGCATGGCTCGAAAAACAAATCGACAAAAAATCAAAAGAATACAACGAATTCACCGCCAAGCTCGATCGCACGCAACACGATCCCACCATCGAAGAACAAGGCGATATTCTCACCCATGAACTTAATGCACTTAAAGAAAAGCTCGTTAGCACCAAGCTCACCATCGAGGAGCTTGACCGTGAACGCAAGTTGCGTGACGACATCATAGATCTTGAAAGCAATCGTTTCGATGACCAAAAAGCGCTTCTGACGCGCATGGAAAAACGCCTTGTTCTTGAACAACGTGACATTGCGCATACACGACTCGAAAAGCAAGAAGAAGAACGTAGAGCACTTACCATCAAAGAAGAGATCAACCAAGAAAAAGAGTCAAAAAAGCACACGCGCGATGAGTACATCAAAGAAGCTGAAGTACTTCACCACGAACTTGCTGAACTCAAAGAGAAAAAAATAAAAGGCATTCCGTATATTTTCGCCAAAACACGTTATCGATTTATCGTCTCAAAGATTCTTGCTCTTGATAAGGAACTGCAGCTCCTGGAAGCCAAAAAAGAGCTTGCCAATGGCAAAGCACAAGAGAAAGCGCTGCAGCTCACCATGGCAGAAATTTATTACAAATTACGCGGCAAACCCGAAAAAGTTGATAATCTGCTCACCGAATTTTATAACAAGCGTGAACTCGCCATCAACACACGCGCTACCGTACAAGATAGACTCCGCGCAGCACAAACAGCATCGACCGAAATTAATCGATCACTCGAGCGCATCAAAGATCTTCGCAGCAAAGTCCGCCACCAACGTCCCAAGGCTTTTAAGGGCAATGATTCAGTCTATCGGCGCTTGCTCAAATTACTCGATCAAACAAGAAAAATGCTGTATCAGGGACTCGGGCACACACAAACCCTCCTCGCCGCCCAAGCAGACTTAATTGCCCAACAAACCAAAATTATTCATCACTATGATCTCATCATAAAAAATCTTGAGAAACACCGTGTATATAGTGTATGGCAACGATCACCCGACGCCATATCACTTGCCAGCCTTTCACGCGCAGCGCTTGAAGCGGAAACATTTTTTACCAAGCTTTACTGGGAAACGCCACAGCACCTCAGCCCTTCGGCGCTTATCAAAACACTCCGATCACTTGGTTGGTATGAGTGGTTGCTCTTGCTCATATGCCTCATTATCTACCTCATCACCCATATCATCCTTAAGCGTTGCCTCCTCAAAATTGAAACGCTCCTCGAGCGCCATCAAGAGACACGGCACACACTTTATCTGCCAGGCGTACGCGCCTTTATTCATTTTGCCCATGAGCATTTCACGCTTTTGTATACCTGGCTTTTCATATTTATGCATATCGCTTTTAAGTTTAAATATATATTTGCAGCGCTTGCGCCATTAGCAGATCCTTACACACGTGCTCTTTTTTTTCTTATCTCAATACCAGTATGGGTATATCTTGTCGGCTGTTTTATTCATACCTTCAAAGAGCTCAATCGTCAGTTAAGTTTTGTATTTTTTGCCGAATCATTCCAAGAAAAATTCATTCATCTCATAACAATACTATGCTACGCAACAGCGATTATAATTCCGCTCAGGCTTGCGCTTCTTTCGTTCACCGATGCTACATCATCTGAATTTGCAACGGTACTCCTTGCGGCTTATTCACTCACGATGTTGGTGGTATTCGCACTCTTTTTCACCAAAGCCGATGTGCTCAAATTTATTCCACCATCACATAGTTTTTTCATATGGATCAAACGCAAAATTGATCGTTACTACTACCCCGTCTTTCTTTTTTTCATGGGGATCCTTATCCTCTCCAACCGCTACGTCGGCTACCCTGCTCTTGCCTGGTTTTTAATTTTTGCCGTCACCGCAACCGTTTTTTTATCCTATATACTTCTGAGCGCTCATGCCTACGTACGCAAGCAGGCTATTTATCTCTTTATGAAAGAAGAAGATGACGAGGTAATTGATAAGTTTGAACACGCCAAAGCCTACTACGGCTTTTTTATTATTTTCTCGTTTGCACTCTTCGCGTTTGTCGCCTTTGTACTGTTTACCCGCATTTGGGGACTTAACTATTCGCTGTCAGATCTCTGGCGTCTTCTTGCCGAAAAATGGGTTATTCAAGTTGACGTTGAAACCAAAATTGGCGTTATTCAATTTATGATACTTGGCCTTTTTATCACCGGTGGCTTTTTGATTTCATCATTCTTGAACAAATCGATCTTCAATCGGCTCTTTGATATCCTGCACACCGATCTGGGAACCCAAAACACCATCTCGCGTATAGCACATTACTTCATCGTGTTCTTGGCCATCATCCTCGGACTGAGCTTTATTCAACTTAAACAACTGATCTTCTGGGTGGGTGCACCATTTACCATCGGCCTTGGCCTTGCGCTCAAAGACATCGCTTTTGATTTTATCGGTGGCTTTTTTGTACTTATCGATCGACCTATTGAAATTGGCAACTATGTACAAATCGACAACATCCAAGGAACGGTACAAAAAATTGCCGCACGCTCTACCACACTCCTTACCTCACGCAATCACTCCATTATCATTCCCAACAAAGACCTGGTCACCAAATGGATTGTGAATTGGGGCCATGGCAGATTTGCGGTTGGATTTGAAATCAACGTTCGCGTTGAGCACGGTTCGGATCCAGAACTTGTTAAACAGGTTTTGACCACCGTCCTACAATCCAACCCGCTCATTCTCAAAGTCCCCGCTGTAGTGGTACGGCTTGAAGATATCGATGATATCGCGCTCTGTTTTTTGACTAGGGCGTTTATCAGTGCTCGCCGCGTCAAAGATCAATGGGAAGTTGCAGCACAGCTGCGTGGTGAAATCCTAAAAACGTTTAAGACACATTGCATCGTGCTTGCAAAACCAGCACGCGTGGTTGAATTTACATCACGTGATGACGCGCCGGTTAAAGCAATTGATATAACGTTTGATCGTTAGCCGCATATGAACAAAATACCGCGGGCCTGTGTCGTCGTGCAAGACTAACACAGGCCCGAAAATGATTTTAGACAAATTAAGAATGTGCGCTAGAACTCAAGCCCCATCTTGGCCCATACGTTCCATTGCTCAAGCGCGCTGTTTTCTGATGCAAATTCATATTTGCCACCAAGCGCCACAATCGTTGCATGTTTATGACCGCGGTCCCACATATGAGCGACGCTGCCGTAAATTGCGTTGGTGAATTGCGAAGGCGTACGCGCTGCATTCACGTCAATCGTGCTGTTGTTCACCGTCGCTGTTGCGACATTGCCGTCATCGACGTTGGCTGCACTAATAGTGAATTGATGATCAACAACTTCTCCTGATGCTGGTTCACCATCCTCTTCTCGAGCAGTATTGAATCCGCGTGATGCCACTGCATAGATGCCATCGGGGAAATCACCTCGCATATGCACATCTTCAGACTCACGTGCATAAGGGTTCCAGCCAAGATCAGCACTCCAACCACCGTTGGTATACACAAAGCTTAACGTCCCATCAAACTGAAGGCCGGGCGTTACATCAACGCTGCGCGTCAGAACGTTAGCAGCTGGTATCTTTTGGGTAATGGTCGTATCGGCATCATATGCTGTACCTAAAGATTGGCCCAGCAAATAGTACTGGCCCCATAGGCGATTCTTAAGACCAAGCGTACGTGTTTCATGACTTTCAAACAGGTAACGCAGCTCAGCACGCATTGCAACGCGTAGATTTTGTTTGGTTCCCTTAAACAGGCGATACCATGCATCCAGGTTACCACCCAATGCCCAGTGACCACCGTTACCACGAATAGGCTCAAACGCATATTCGCCCGTAGGCTTGTTGCCTGCAGGAATAGTAGCGGCTATAGCAATTGCGGCATGATATTTTGGACGATCCAAGAACGCCCAGCCCAATCCAAAGTCAACATCAGAAAATCCGGCAGTGCCCTGACTTCCGGTAAGCTTTGCATGTGTCAAAGGTTTTTGACCACGGCCAGTAGGAGGAAATTCTGCGTTATAAAATGGTGGATATTCAAAATTAAATTTTACAAGGCCACCAGCAAAGTAGGAATAAAGTTCGTCTTCACGCACGTTAGATATATCATCATGAACTGAGTGATTAAGCGTAAGGTGTACACCACGCTTCATGGCAACTACCGGCGCATTTGCATAAAAGAAAAGCCCGGAGAGCGCCCAATCAAAACGTTGATGGTATGAAAGGCCAACACCAACAACTTGCTGCGATGGCTTGAGCTCGAGGGTGTAATTGCCGTTATTAATAGTATCAAGCTCAGATTGGAATGCCTGTGCATAGTTGATGACGTAGGTTATATCAACGTCTTCCATGGCGCCCACGGTGTTCACCGGCGTTGGGTCTAAATCGCTTTCTTGGGTCTTGGTAGCATTAAATTTGATGATATTTTTGTCATGTATTAAAAAGTATTTACCAACATCATCGCGATCTGAAGATTCTTGATACAAGCCGGTCAACTGCCACGCATTGCCGCAGCTATTATTTTTTGCTTCAAATACCAGATCCTCAAATGTCGTATGCCACCACGGAACGTTGACGTTGTCAGGACGTGGGGCCATGAATGTTTTGTTGTTATGGGCGTTAACGCCGGTGGCCATCATCAAGACGGCGCAACATGCCAGCGCGCGTAGCGTAGATATTTTCACGGGGTCTCCTTTCCGGTTACGCTTCATTTCACACTACCGTGAGATGGTACTACGCTTGAGTGCAGTGATGCAAGTATCTTGGTAAATTTTTTAATTCCATTTTGGAAAGAATGGTGTTCATGCTCTCCTCGATACACCTCGCCTGCAGCTCGGCACTTACGCCTTCGTCAGAGACTACGACGTGGCACAGCGGCGCGCAGGCAGCACGAACGGGATAACTAATTTCTGCATATTACAAATACACCCCTTTCGAAACCTATTTGTGCGTAACACTCTGTAAGAAAGATTTTAGAACGTGAAATCTTTGTCATCATGGGTAACTTTGTCATTCCGGGCAAGTACCCACTGTTGTCCGGGGAATTTTTAAGAAGCGAAAACCCTTCTCTGGGTTAAACTAACCCAAGGTAGTAAAGCATTAAAAAAGGAGAAGGGAATTCGC
>JBAZSL010000009.1:0-62061 GCA_041662445.1 Candidatus Babeliales bacterium | reverse complement strand
TCAACAATAAACTTTGCCACCATTAACTCTGCGCTAACTCAAAAGGCTGCAAATCTTACTGCTCTTGCTGCACAACAAGCAGCAGAGGCAAAAATAAATACTGATCTTGCCACTGCTACTACTGCAACTTCGGTAACCATTGCTTCAATCACCAAAGCGATCAGCGATGCATTCACCGCTATTGCCGCATCACCAATAAATTCAAAACTTTTTGATCAAGCATCACTCGGCGCAACGATCGTAGCCACTTTTACTAAAGCAATTAGCCTAGCTACCGCTCTCACTGACTGCACTACAATCAAAAATCAAATCGCCACAGCAGCAAAACTCTTCCCAACAATAAGCTTTGCCGCCGTTAGCACTGCACTTACCAATAAAATTACCGCCCTAACGCCAAAACCAGCCGCTCCAACAAAAGCACAAATTACCCAACTCCAAAACAACTACTCAGCGCTTGAAAAGGCTCGCAAAGATGCCGTCGCTGCTGCTAGCAAATTGACAGGCAAAACTAAAACAGCTGCAAACATAGCCGCGAAATATTCAACGGTTATTACAAAAGCAGTATCAATCTTACAAACAACACCCGCAGCTGTTACAGCAGCTTATGCCACCAACACAACCATCAAAACGATGTGTAACTATATTGTTCGTTCAATTTATGGAATTTTTACTGACACCAATCTTTTCAATAAAACTACAAAAAAACTCGGCGTTCCCGCGCTCGCAACATCGCTGCAAAAGCTTCAGGCCCTAACGGCGCCATTTCCTGGTGAAACCACCTACAAAAACGCAATCGCACAAGTAAAATTTTAATAGAAAGGGGTTTGCCTTATGCGTTTTCCACTCATCTTGCTCGTCATTGTGATCCTTACGTTTTTCGCGCATGACATTACCCATATGACACTTTTTGCACAAAGTACGTGGACCATGGGGCTTATCAATGAACTTGAACGTAATAGCAAAAGCGCCCCAACGCCCTCACAACGATTAATAGATCTTAAGGCATGGCTCAATTTTCTTGAAAACAAAACAGTTACGTTATACCCCACAATTTTTAACCCAACCGATCAGACTGAAATTGCACAACTCAAAAGCGCAGCGATCGCCGATATCTCTTTATTAACTGACCAAATCGCCAAGGCCCAAGAATTTAAAACTGCCGCAGAAAATGCTCTTGCGCAGGGGGTTCTTGAACTTGCAGCGCTTTTCCAAAACGCAACCTACAATGATCCTGCGCTCGCGCCAATAATAACAGCACAAGTCCAGCAAATTACCAATCAACTTACCGCAAAAATTGAAACCCTTATAAGCAGACAGAAAGAGAACTCTATCGCCGCACGCGCTGATCTTATCGCTCTGCTCAATTCCGCAGATGATGCACCTTATTTTGACAACAAATTGCGCCAAAGAATCATTGATGCGCAACAGGCCATCGCGGCATATCAGGAATCATGCTTAGATGGAAAGAAATTTGTTGACGATCTTAAAGATGCACAAAAAAATCAAATAACCTGGGGCAATCAAATAGACGCCATAATTGCCATGTTACAAGATCCTGCCAATGGCGAATTAGAACGCGACTTTATTATAGTTTATTAGGACAAAAAACATGAAAAACATAATGCTTTTATGCTGTTTCTGTTCATTAATCGCATGTGTGCCACCAACAACAATCGTAGGTACAGCACCCACAACGCAGGCAGCGACGGCTCCTAATGGCTATAATGCTGTTTTTGAGTCCATTGCCAAATTGTATGCAACACACACAGCATCAGACAAAAAAGCCCTACTCCATTTGATTAATTTTGTCGGAGGATCAACAACACGAAGAAAATGGTTCAACGAGCAGGAGCTTGCTCAATTAACGCAATTCCGCACCCATTTGATGACAAAATAATAAGGATCAGCATATGAACAGGTACAAAAACATACTACTTATCAGCGGCATAATGATGTGGTGGTCAATGCCACTGCAATCAACATCCGCCAATCCAGTCTTTGATATCATCAAGCAGTATTACACAACACGAGCGGCGCAGAGCGAAGCAGAACGATTAAAGCTCCTCAACATGGTCAATGTGGCGCAAAAAAATGCACAAAAGCTTTTCAACAACCAAGAGCTTAATCAGTTAGTCACCTATCAGCGACAACTTGAAATTGAGGTCGGTGTTGTCGATACTCAAAAAGCTATCGATAATTTCGAGGAGGCGGTCAAGCAGATAAAAAATCTTGCTACCGATAACGGACAGCTCAAAACTACGCTCTACATTTTTGACATGTTTATCAAAGAACCACATTACCGCATTGCGGCAAATAAGCTTAAAAAGCTTCCGGCATTGGTCGGAACGGTATACAAAAAAATAGAAACATTGTACACCCTGCGTACCAATAAACCGCTCGGGCACCTGCGACTCATCAATGAAATATTGAATACGGCAGAAAAGCTTGATTATTTTACGTCGGCACAATTGGCACAACTTAAAAAATATTCCTCGCAAGTAGAAGCCGAATATGATGCCGAATGGCGCGCGCAGGATCTTGTTAATAAAACGCTTAAAATTATGGGAAACAATGGCGGCATTGCGTCAAAAGCAACTCGGCTTGCCGGAATTTTTGGAACCAAGACCTATGACAGCGTCACACGCCCTTATCTCAAAGGCAAGGTTGCTTACACCGATACCGATCCCAAGCCAGCATATCCAGCGTGGACGTGGGTGTATTAGCAACTAATCACTCTCTGAATTTCTTGCATAAACGTTGCAACCGTTTGCTCAAAAGTTAACGCCGTATTATCGATAATCACCGCGCCCTTTGGAATAACAAGAGGTGATTCTGTGCGTGTGCGATCACGGTTATCTCGCTCAACAATTTCTTTTTTAACTCTTTCAAGCGTTGCGCCATGATGACGTCGCGTCTGATCAGCCATTAAGCGCCGTGCACGCGCATCCACATCAGCGGTTAAATAAAATTTAATATCGGCATGAGGGAATACAACGCTGCCGCAATCACGCCCATCGGCAATAGTATCATTCGACTGCGCAATTGAACGTTGAAGACTCAGCAATGCCTTGCGTACGAGTGGACTTGTTGAAATGGCAGATGCTGGCTGATCAAGTTTTGTATCGGAAAGATGTGCGGTAATATCAACCGATTGATGGTATACATGCGGTTCACCATGAAGATAACTATATGAGAGCTGGTGTACACCCTCAAGATCTTGTTCGGTAAGTGTCGCAACATCCTGCGGCATAACCGGCAAAGAAAGTTTGTGGTCAACATGCACCCACATATACGCCAATGCTCGATAGAGAAGTCCCGTATACAGATAGTAGTAATCAAGTTTTTGTGCCAAAGACCTGGCAACACTACTTTTGCCGCTTGCAGCCGGACCGTCAATGGTAATTATCATGAGATTAAACTCCCTTTTTTATAGACAATGTTACGTACGCCTTATAATTTTTACCACACGTGATACATTACACTCGCCTTGCAAAATCATAACGCTTACGCAACATTATGGAACAAAATTTTGAAAAGAACACGCCGCTCATGCAACAGTATCTGGGAATCAAAGCACAGTTCCCGGACACGTTGTTGTTTTTTCAGGTTGGCGATTTTTATGAACTCTTTTTTGACGACGCCAAAATAGCGTCGGCGCACCTCGCCATCGCACTCACCAAGCGCGGTAAAAACAAAGGCGAAGATGTTCCTCTATGTGGCATTCCGGTGCATGCCCTGAATCATTATTTGACCAAGCTCATCAAAGGCGGCTTTCGTGTTGCGCTGTGCGAACAGCTTTCAAAGCCGCAGCCAGGCACCGTTGTCGAACGTGGGATCACGCAAGTTTTTACGCCAGCAACACTCACCGACACCGCAATGCTTGATGAAAAAACGGCATCATATTTACTCATTTTTTACCCAAGCGCTACCCAATGGGGGCTTCTCTTTAGCGAACTTATGACCGCACAGCTGTTTGCAACCACCATCCCCGCGCAACAACCACGCTTGATTGAATCAGAACTTATCAGATTTCTTCCCGACGAAATTATTCTCCCCTCAGAGCACCGCGTATCAGCGCTCGACACACTTTTCAAGCGCCTCGGGTATCCCATCACCTCAATCGCCTCCCCGCAAGAAGCAGCAAGCGATACGGACCTTGTTGCGTGGACCGAATCGTTTACCAAAAAGACACAGGCTCATATCGTCCAACACCCGCTTATCGTCAACAACCTTCATCTTTTGTATCGCTTTCTCAAGCAAACTAATGAAAAAGCACTTTCACAATTCACCTCACTCCATTTTTACCAACCAGACGATTATTTAGTACTTGATGCGTCGACACAAAAGAACCTCGAACTCATTGCGAACAATAGTGAAGGGTCACGGAGCAAAACACTTTTTGCCGTTCTTGATCGCGCTCAAACGCCCATGGGATCACGTACCATCAAAAAATGGATTCAACGTCCTCTTGTGCAAAAGAACCTCATAGAGCAACGGCTTGAAACAGTTGCTGCATTACGTAATAACATTGAAACGTTGCAGCAGCTCTCGTCATTTTTAAAGCAGTGTGCCGACATAGAACGCATTGTTGGACGCATTGCGCTGCAACGCGCGCATCTGTATGACTACATCGCGCTCAAAAATGCACTTAACCTGATACCCCACATTAAACAAATGCTTATTGATCGCCTTAACACACAACTGGCATGCATGCTGCACGAACGCATTGCAGATTTTACGCCGCTCGAACAACTCTTGATGTGTGCCATAACCGATGATCCAACCGACGCGCATCCGGTCAAACGCGGTTACGATGTCACACTCGATCAGCTACGCGACGTCCTTGGCGGTGGCGAGGAAAATATACTTAAACTTGAACAAGAAGAAATTACGCGCACGGGAATAACGAGTTTAAAAGTTGGCTACAACCAAATTTCAGGCTATTACATTGAGGTCACCAATCCCAATCTTGATAAAGTCCCCGCCCATTATCGCCATCAACAAACGCTCGCCAACCGCACACGTTTTATTACCAATGAACTTGAGGCACATGAGCATGCACTGGTGCGCGCTCAAAATGAAGTTGAATCGGTAGAACAACGGGTCTTTGAACAGATTAAAAAAGAAATTCTTGAATATCTTCACCCGCTGCGCGCATGTGCTCAAAGCATTGCCTACCTTGATGCACTCGTCGGCTTTGCCACTGCTGCTTATGAATATCGCTATACCATGCCAACATTTGTCGAACAGCAAACACTTGCGATTCATAACGGACGGCACCCGGTAATTGAACAGATGATACAGGCACCATTTGTTCCCAATGACACCGTTTTGCATCAAGCGGAGCGTACCTGGATTATCACCGGTCCCAATATGGGCGGCAAATCCACCTATCTACGCCAAGTTGCACTCACCTGCATCATGGCTCAATGTGGAAGTTTTGTTCCTGCTGATACTGCAAAGCTCCCCCTCATTGACCGTATCTTCACCCGCATTGGATCAGGTGACAATCTCGCAGAAGGTAAAAGTACGTTCTTAGTTGAAATGGAAGAAACGGCCACCATTTGCACGCAGGCAACGTCACGGAGTCTGGTCATTCTTGATGAAGTCGGCCGCGGCACCAGCACCTACGATGGCATGGCATTAGCACAAGCAATTATTGAACATATTCACCACACCATCGGTGCGCTCTGCCTTTTTGCCACCCATTATCATGAGCTCACGAACATGACACGCGATCATCACGGTATTGCCAACTATCACGCGGTAAGTAAACGAATCGGGACTGCCGTTATTTTCATGCACAAAATATTACCGGGAATCGCCGAGGGTAGTTTTGGCCTTGATGTCGCACGTCTTGCGCAACTCCCCGCCCCTATTATTCAAAAAGCAACCACAATTTTGGCACAGCTCCAACAAAATGAAGGCACGCTGGTACCGCAGCAACAAAATACCGATCATGAACTCCATGCAATGCGTACTAAGATAACTGAACTTGAAAAGCACTGTGCAACCTACCGTACCATTGCTCAACGGCTCGGAAATCTTGATTGCACCTCGCTCACTCCTAAGCAGGCATTTGATCTACTCTGGGAGCTTACGCATACCAATGATTTGCCTTGACCCGGCTTACAGCGCGTATATGCTACTTTACGTTGTCATGGGAAGATAACTTTGAATAACCCCGTTCGTGCTGAGTGTTTTGCGAACCCTGTGAGTGAAACGTATCGAAGCATGAACTCAAAAAGGCGCCATCATGCGTACAAAAATTAAGCAACTTACCGCACAGGACATTGGCACAACCGTCACCATTAAAGGCTGGGTCCGCTCGCTCCGTAATCAAAAATCATTTTCATTCATTACCATTAATGATGGATCCACGCTTGCAGGACTTCAGGTAATTTATAATGCCAGCACACCCGGCTATGAAGAAACACTCAAAAACATCGCCACCGGCGCCTCCGTTTCCATTACTGGAACTTTAGTAAAAAGCGTTGGCAAAGAACAAGCTGTTGAACTTACGGCACACACGGTTACCGTTATTGGCACCTGCGATCCGGAAACCTATCCACTACAAAAAAAGCATCACACATTTGAATTTCTGCGTACCATTGCACACCTCCGCCCACGCACCAATACCATCGGAGCAGTTGCACGCGTACGCAATGCCCTTTCATTTGCTACCCATAAGTTTTTTAATGAACGTGGCTTTTTGTATGTACACACCCCTATCATCACCGGATCTGACTGCGAAGGCGCCGGACAGATGTTTAACGTCACCACGCTTGATATCAACAAACCTCCACGCACACCTGCAGGCCTGCCTGACTATGCGCAGGACTTTTTTGAACGTAAAACATTTTTGACTGTTTCGGGGCAACTTGAAGGTGAAACGTATGCCTGCGCGCTCTCAGATGTGTATACATTTGGGCCAACATTTCGCGCCGAAAATTCAAACACTTCACGGCACCTTGCAGAATTTTGGATGATCGAGCCCGAGATGGCATTTGCCGATTTAAACGACAACATGGATTGCGCTGAACAGTATTTAAAATATGTGCTGCGTCATCTGTTAGATCATTGTGCCGAAGATATGAAATTTTTTGATGATCATATTAGCAAGGGCGTTATTGCCAAACTTGAGCATGTGGTCAATGAACCATTCCAACGCCTCCCTTACACTGAAGGCGTTAAGATTCTAGAGTCAGCTCCTAAAAAGTTTGAATACCCTGTTGCATGGGGAACCGATCTTCAATCCGAGCATGAGCGTTATTTGGCAGAAGAGTATTTCAAAAAGCCGGTCATTCTTATCAACTATCCCGCACACATTAAAGCATTTTATATGCGTCTTAATGAGGATCAAAAGACCGTTGCTGCAATGGACATTCTTGTCCCTTCAGTCGGAGAAATCATTGGTGGATCACAGCGTGAAGATCGCATCGATCTTTTGGTCACACGCATGAAAGAGCTCAATTTGCCTGTCGAAGATTATGCATGGTATCTGGAATTACGTAAGTACGGCAGCGTGCCGCATGCAGGATTTGGCCTTGGGCTTGAACGCTTGATCCTGTTTGCAACGGGTATGGAAAACATTCGCGATGTTATTCCGTTCCCTCGTTATCCTAAGCATGCTGAGTTTTAAATGGGGACGGAGATGGAAATTCGAACAATTACAGATGCTGACAAAAAAAAGATACTGGCGCTTATTACCGCGCTGTTACCAAATGTTAAAGTTTATCTTTTTGGCTCATATGCAACCGGACGTGCTCGTCCTGGTTCAGATGTTGATATTGCCCTTGATGCTGGATGCCGTTTGGATACTGTTCTCGTTGGTGAAGTACGCGATATACTTGAAGCTTCAAACATCCCCCATCGTTTTGATGTTTCTGACTTTTACCGGCTTCCTGAAGATATACAAAATGCAATACGAAAAGAAGGTCTTGTATGGAAAAGCTAACCCAGCGCTATGAAACGATTACAGCGGAAGAAATAAGCCGTCTCATACCCGAATATTATGTGTTGATGAAAACAATCACCGAAAGATCGTGGAATCAGCAGCAGAAGTAACAATCCTATTTACCACAGGTTACAACCAATCGATTTCACAGCTTCTCCAACTCCTGCGTAATACGCACCACCGCTTCGTCATACGTCACCGATCGATCAAACGTAAGTGGTTTGCCAATTTTGATAGTCACCACGCCACGTCTACGAGGGACAATACAATCACTCGGTACCAATTTTTCGGCCCCAATTATTTTGACGGGAACAATTGGCACACCCATCTCAATTGCAATGAGTCCGGCACCACGCTTGAGCGGTTGTAGTTGTCCTGTCTTACTCACCTGTCCCTCCGGAAACACCGCCACCCAATATCCACGATCAAGCATCGTTCCAATATTGAGCAAGCCACTCATCACATGTTCATGTTCGCGGCGAGGAAAAGGGAACACATTAAAAAAAAGTTCTGCCAGCCATCGTACATACCAATACGTTTCGTACAAAACATCGTACGCCGCCGCAAATGAAAGTTTTGAACGCAGCGCACGTGGCAACATAGCTTCAACAAAAAGAGCATCCACCATGGTCACGTGATTGGGCATCAGGACAACGGGGGTTGTCAGATTATTGAGATGCTCAAGCCCCTCACATTTGAAACTAAAAAAAAGACGCGCGCATGCATTAACTACCATCAACCCCACATAACGTATACCACGAGCCAACCACCACGATGGCCATTTTTTTACCTGCGGCATTTTAATCGCCGGCGTTGCAGTGGCAATAATATTTTCAAGCTCGGCAACCGTGGTTTGAGCGCGTAACAGTCGCTCATCAATAAAAACCCCCTTGAGCTCTTCAACACGCGTCACCATCTCAACACGCATTAAAGAATCAAATTTTAAATCGTACCCAAGTGTAGTTGTAGGTTTTATCTGTGATACCGACACACCAGCGATTTCTGCCAAAAGAGCATGCAACGGATGCGCCGGCGCTGTGGGTGCACCATGTGCAGCACTATGCCGCGTTGCAAGCCAGGTAAGCACCATTTCTTTTTTTACTTTGCGCGTTACCGAACGAGGGAAATCTTGCTCGGGCCATACCGACCATCCAGTAATGTGCTGATACGATGCAAGTTTATCATTTGCTTGTTGAATAAGTGTTTCAACAGGACAAGCGCCATCAGCAAGCAAAAGCACCGCATGAATCTCCACCATGCCCGAAGGCGTTGGTACGCCAACAACACAACTATCTTTAACCCCTGAAAGTTCATTAAGAACCAGTTCAATATCTTCGGGGAAAATATTTTGTGCCCCAGGCCCCTTGATCATGTATTTTTTGCGGCCTTTTAAGAACAGAAAGCCATCAGCGTCAACGCTTCCCATATCTCCCGTTTTAAACCAGCCATCGGGAGTAAAACTTTCACACGTTTTTGCATCATTAAGGTAATACCCCTTAAAGACATTGGGGCCTTTAACTTCTATTTCGCCTTCAGGCGTAATACGCATCTCAACATTGACGATAGGTTTGCCTACCGATCCAATGCGTCGTTGTTCATAGGTATTAATTGTTATAAGAGGAGATGTTTCGGTTAAGCCATAACCTTGCAACACGTAGATACCAAAGGCGTCCCACCAGGTCTCAAGTTCAGGATCAAGAGGAGCTCCGCCACTGGCCACCGTATCAAGCGATCCTCCAAAAGAATGATGTAGCGGTTTGAAGAGCAGGCGTTGTAGTTTCTTGATACCAACGGCACGTGAAAGTTTCATCAAAGCCTCAAAAATTCGCGCACATTTGAGGTCGCCCATTCTCGCCTTGGTTCGATGCTCCATGAGTTTGAGAAACTCAGGAACCGTTATAATTTTGGTAATGTGGTTCTGCTGCAAAAGATCTTTAATGGCTCCATGCGAATGCGCATAAATAATATGTGCACCAATGCACAATGGCAAAATCATGCCACCTGTTTGCTCGAGCATATGGCTTAAGGGAAGCATCGACAAAATGCGTTCGCGTGGACCGTTGAGACGGATCACCACCTGCACCGCCTCTACATTGCTCGCCAAATTGGCATGCGTCAGAAGTACGCCCTTAGGATCTCCGGTTGTTCCCGAAGTGTACATGATTTCGGCAACATCATTGGCGGCAACGGGTTGCGGTACCCAACGAGCTGCATCGTAGCCGCTGAGCACGGCAGGTAATTGATCAATGATCACCGATGGGATACCTGGCGCTTCGATACCGTTGTGTAATGATTTAAAAATAAGCTTGGGCGACGTTTGTTTAATAATTTTTTCAAGATTGCTCGCTGTACTGAGCATTGCCAGCGGCACCGCCCAACAACCGCGGAGCATACATCCCCACCACACGGCAACCCAGTAGGGAGAATTGGGGGCGCAGATAATGACCCGGTCGCCTTTGGCGCAACCCTTTGCCTCGAGAAGAAGGGCGACCTGCTGGGCCATGGTATAGAGCTCGGCATATGTGAGGCGGACGGTGCGATAGCCCATGAGCATTGAAAGGGCTGGAAGATGTGCAAATTTTTGTGCGCTTGTCCGGAGCATCTCGACTAAATTCATAAAAAACCCCTCTTTTTTGATGAAAAAGTAATATCGTGTTTAGTTTACGGGGTTTTTGAACCAAAATAGAAGATTTTTGCATAGAAAATTTTTAAGCACATAACAAAAACAGAAATAGCGGAAGATACAAGCACTGCAACAATATTCAATAAATCAATAGACAAATTTAATTAAAAAAATAAATAATGGATTAATTTATTGATTTTTTAAACCCAGTAAATAACCAAGGAGATGTTATGAAAAAAGTAATATTTTTATTATTTTTTGTAGTAACAATAAATCAAGGAGCCACCGCAATTGCTTCAATATTCGATACAACCTGCAAAAATCCCGGAATACCAGTTCGCTACCTTCAAGCGGCAAAAAGAAGCATTACTGATCTTACTATTGAAGAATGGAAATCTTTTTTAAACGAGAAAACGCCACAGGAACTTAATCGTTTTTTGGAACTTGTTTCGGGAACTAAAATTCAACACATATCAAAGGATTCTGCGATAGCAAGACTTCAAGTTGTAGAAGAGCTTAAAGATCAAAAAATTTCTAACAATCTCAAAACGGCATGCATTAACTTTATCACGGAAAATAAGTCTCTTGAATTTTCTATTTGGATCAGCAAGGGCACAATTTCGATAAACACGCTTAAGCTCAAAAAAAATACCTTTACGCTAAAGCTACAAAAAGAATTCAAAAAAGAGAAAAAATCAACAATTGAGTTTAACAATATTTCAGTTGAACAACTCGCACACATAGCACAAACAATGTATGATGCCGGGAAAAAAGAAATAGCAGCACATATCGCAACATTCCTTAGCACGCAAAAAATTAACAAAAAAGTTGTCGTAACAGATGAAGATGAACACAAGAATCTGTTTGAACGAACAGTTACAATGACCTATACCTACACCATATTATTTGATGCAAAACAATTAAAAATCGAAGGCGAATCAGATGATTACACAGATCTTAGTTATCAAGATTTAACAACTGGAAAAACTATCAGTAGAGACTTCGCAGGCAAGGTAGGCCCAGACGTGCCAGAATTTAGAGATTTCGAATACATACGCCCCGAAGCAAAAGAAGAACGTGAAGTTTAAATCAATAAAAAAAGAGAAGCACCTAAGGCAGGGGACTTAATAAAATTCGAGGTCTTTTCCTTGATGTTCACATTAACAGGAGAGAAGGGAACAAGAAATGAGCCAATATCCATCTCATATCTTGATAAGATTCATCGTCATAGCACTTCTTACATCTGTTCATTCACCATTTTTATCAGCAAGAATAAGAGTAAAAACGCCGCCACAAGCACCAACCATAAGTCAACCAGAGCCAACAGAACTGCTTACGTGGCAACAAAACGTAGCACGTGACGCAAAGATATGGAAGCAGCCAGCCAAAAAGGGATGGTTCCAACAGTCTAGAGTCCTCGGCCAGAAAGAGATCAACAAAATTATCCAACAATACAACCCATATAAAGAGGCTAACAAAGAACCAGTTCAACCGAAGAAGGAAAAGAAGCCTGCAACTGTTTCAACCAAAGAAGAAAAGGCATCAAAACCAATTAGTCTATTTGAACGTGTCAAAAATTGGAAAAAACGGAACAAGCAACTTACTGACCAAGATGAAGCGTTCTTTACTTTTATCGAAGCTCAAGGATTAAACGAGAACGAAGTTGCTGCGAAGGCCGGACTTTTCAAGGATTGCTTTTATAGGCTTGATGAACAACACAAGTTTGCACTGATAATTCAGCTACAAAAAGTCCTCGATAAAGATTTAAAACGAAGGAAGGGAGTTAGCACAACTGTTCCACATCGTAAAGACTTTGCAGTCCTACTTAATGTTTTCTTACAGCAAGAGCTTGCGCAAGCTCTTGCGCAAAAACAACAGGAAGCTGATACCTTAAAAACTAAATTTGAAAAAGAATTTCCTAATATTTCAATGGAATCTTTATATACCGAGCTCGATACTAAAATTGAACAACTCGAAACAACCATCCAGAAAACAAGCGCCCATATTCAAGGAGTGTTAACTACCCTTCTCCATGATTGGAACCAACCAAAAGCAGAAAAAGACCGACTCATTTCTATTGTGTTTGACCCTAATTTTAACCAGCTTTTAGATGCGCCTGCTAATGAAGAAATTAGAGGGAAATGGGTCGAAATTGATAAAACAAAATTAAATCCTTTATTCGTTCAGTATTCGCAACAATCCGACAGGCTCAAGTTTTATCAAGGCTTGCAAAAAGATTATGATCAATGGCTTAAGGTAGCTTATGAAATACAAGCTATAGAACAAGCGTTTGCTCGAAAACCTATCTACGCAGCCGTCAAAAAATTTATTAAAGCTTGCGATCAATTAACAGCCCCAACCCAATCCAAACAAGAAGCTCCATCTGAAAAAGCTATTCCCGCAACAACTCATCGTTCAGCAAAACAAGGCGAAACGATGGTGGACGAACCATATTGGCACCCTATAATCGAGGAAGAACCCAACAAAGAAGAAATACAAGCACAAAAAAAATATGAAAAACTCTTTAAAGGATTCACCTGGTCTAACCCCGACCTGCCTTTTCCAAAAGAAAAATGACACACCTGCTCAAGCATGAAGAAGGGGCACCGAAAACTCGGTGCCCCTTCTTACTTCTCTAATTCTTCCGCGAACTAAACCAATTTCTTAAATTCCGCGAAAACTTCTTCTACCGTTTTGCCTTCAACATTCACCTCATCAAAACGCACAGCGGAATCTTTGTACACTTTGATCATTGGATCAATATTATCGGCATACACTTTAAGACGATTGCGTACCACCGTTTCATTATCATCTTCACGACGAATAAGTGGGCTGCCGCATTTCTCACAGACTAACTTCGTTGGATCTTTGAGCAACTTACGTGAGTACACTGATTGGCAAGGCTTGTTCGAGCAGACCAAACGATCTGCAAGACGAGCAACAATGGCATCATCAGAAATAGCAATGTTCACCACACGCAATGTCACTTCAGGAAATTTGCTTTTCAAAAGATCAATGAACAACGTTGCTTGCGCGGCGGTACGAGGATAACCATCGAGTACCAACGTAGTAATTGTTGGCATGTTACGCGTGAGCCATTCTTCAACAAGGGCCATGACCAATTCATCAGGCACCAACGAACCCGCTTTCATAAACGCATCAGCTTTTTTGCCGAGCTCATCACCACGCGCTACCGCTTCACGCAACAAATTGCCCGTCGACATAGTTGCATAACCAAAATTCTTAACGCATTGTTCGGCAACCGTTCCTTTACCAGAACCAGGAGCACCAAGAAACGTCAAAATAGTTTTAGTTGGTTGTGGTTGCTCTTTTTTAGAAAAAGCTCCGCATGAAGCAAGCGCAACAACAACGATAATTGCTACTGCAAGCAAACCGAACATCTTCACCATAAGGAAACGCCTTTCGTAAGAATTTTATGGGGATACAACAAACATTCAATAGATTACTCAAAAAAATACAATCTACCAAGCAAACGTGACGATAAGTGCGCATCGCCGCGCAAAACTTGTTTTTTATGAGCACTTTGCTATCATTTCGCCCCCCAGTTCAGAATAGCTCCTGCTTGAGAAGAGAAAATGCGCAGTAGTTGTTATAGTTCTGGCCACATTGTTGTCTGTTTATGTAGAGAAGGATATCGCATGAAAAAGCTCACACTTTTATTAGCAGTTGGCGCCCTCTGTGCCCCGCATAGTTATGGCATGGAAGCACAGGAGAAACACGTTTCTGGCAATACCGCCGCTCACGTAGTCGACGCACTCAGCGGTGATGCTCGCAAAGGCGAACTTACTATCGCAGAGCTTGAAAAGACTCTCGCACAACTTAAGCTTTCACAAAAAGAAAACAATATCGTAAGAAGCTGGATCAGTAAACACAAGGGTATAACGGCTACGATTGGAACAACGACGAGCCTTTATGCGATAGCATTGCTTCTTTCTTATTTTGGCAAAGACATTCTTGTGAACAAACATGGGAATGTTTACACCATTACCCCACCAGCGCAACGCGACGGGTCGCCGATAACACACGAAAACGGCCAAAGGGTCACGGGGTTGATCAAATTTCAAAAATTCCTGTTTACCTATCTTCAATGGCCGCAAATACCAGTCGATTGGACCAAAACGCAAATCACCGACTACACCGCGCGTACCACTGTCTTCATCGCCGCCGTCATTCTGTTTGCCTGCATTGCGCTTCATGAATACTCCCGCGGCAAAGATTCAACAACCGCCAAGACCTGGAACAAGCTCTTCGGCAAAAAGCAGAAAATTATCCAAGCTCAGAAAAACGTGGATGCTCAATTACAAAATGTTGCTGCACCAGTTGCTGCCTAGGCTCTGTTGTCGTTTAGGGACAACAAGGTCATTCCCGCCGTCGCCCCAACTCCGCCAAGACTCCGATGGGCAGGCAAGGCTATGGCGGGCAGGCTCCTCGAATGAGGGAATCCAGAAGAACATACGTTTTGCTATCAACTTTTATTATCGTAAACTTAAACAAAAGCGCTGGATCCCCGCTTTCGCGGGGACGACGTAAGAAGTCGGCGGCCTGCCCTTCGAAGCTAGCCTCAGCGTAGGAGGGGGATGACGTAAAAAGTGAACGAAACCTAATATCATTATTCTTGTGCATCACCGGGGGTGAGAAAATTCTCACCCTCTTTTTCTTTTCTAACTTTTTGCACAATACAACCCCAACAAAAGCGCATCGTCGCATAAAACTTGTTTTTTATGAGCTCTCTGCTATTATTTCGGCCGTCAAAACACCATTCTTAATCGAAAGATTATTCTCATGAAAAAACTCACTCTTGCACTCGTTGGCGTTTTTTGTGGCGCATATGTTTATGGCGCTGAACCACACGTTGAAAAACCTCAAAGTGAAGCTGTGCTTACACATGAAGATGCGCAAATAATTGCAAATGCCTGCAGCAATGCCAAAAACGTTGGAGATCTCCTTGCAAAATCTGACCTTTCTCAAGAAGAACAAAGCTGGGTGAGTCGCCACAAAAAAGCCCTCATTGGCGCTGCAGCAATCCCATTGCTGCTTGCAGCAGTTTATTATCTCGCACACATAGAATGTTTCGACCGTATCGATGATGAGACCGGCAAGGTTGCCATGGGTTCTCAAGGCCCACTCAGAACCAATCTAACGTGTTTTCTTTGCAAAAAATGGATAACTGCCAACACTACTCAGAAAAGCATCACAACCCTTACCATTATCATCGCAGCACTTTTATTGTACGATCTTGCGCATGGGAAAGATGCGACAACAATTAGGCTCTGGAACAAATTCTTTGGCAAGAAACAGGGCACTACACAAGCTCAGAAAAAAGCAGATGCTCAATCACAAAATGTTGCTACACCAGTTACTGCCTAACATCATCATTATTCTTGTACATCACCGAGGGTGAGAAAATTCTCACCCTCTTTTCTTTGTGTGCGTATTACACAAAACTTGTCACACAATTCACCAAACTTGCGTACCACTAAATGGTTTGGTATGGTGCGCTATTGAAAAAACTTAAAAAAATAAGCGGGCGCGATAAACAAGTGCAAACGGTAAATAATACGTACTTCTTGACGTAGCGCCGGGATTTTTGAAATAAAGCGCGAACAAATATTAGTCAGTGCAAAAATAGATATGCTATCAAAAATATCTTGCCTTTTGCCCGAGCTATGGTAAGATCTCCTCGCATTATGGAATAAATTTAGGCCTCAGGCTTACAAAAAATTGAAATGTATGTTGAGTTTGGATGGGTTCCAATAATGTGTTTCCTTCACGTTGAGCGTAGCCGAAAAAAGCGCGCGTAAAAATCGGCCAAGCGAAAACGAACGAAGGAAATCGTTACGTGGGTGTTTATAGTTTTTCGAGAGGGATATTTGAGATGAAAAGAATTGCATTAGCAGTATTACTTGCTCTTTGCGGAGCACGCGTTTACGGTGCTATTCCGGTTGAACAACAACCACAAGATGTTACCCAAGCACAGGTTGATGAACTTCAAAGAGTTCTGAACGATACCAAGAGCATCGATGCCATTGCCGATCAACTTGGTCTTCCAAAAGAAGAAGTTAAAGGTTGGTTCAGCAGACATAAAGTTATCACATCAACAGCCGTTGGTACTTACGCAGTTGCACTTGCTCTTTCTTATTTGACAAAAGAAGCTCATTGGAACAAAGAAAACGGCAAGCTTCAGGAGTACAAAGAATCAAAATGGACAGATGGCACAGATGATATTACGAAGCTTCAAAAGCTTGGCCACTATCTCAACCACTACCTTAAATATGCACAGGCACCTGTTTGGGCAGTCCAAGCTGGTCTTAGCCATGCAAAAGAGCATTATATTTGGGACAGCGTTATCGCTATCGCCGCAATCATCGTCCTTTACGAAATCTACCAAGGCAAAGATTCACTAGTAGCACATCTCTGCAAAAAAGCATTCGGCAAAAAAGCAGTCGCTGAAGTACAAGCTGTTGTCGAAGATGCTAAAAAAGAAGAAGACAAAAAGGAATCTGCACCAGCAGTAGTTCCAGCAGCTGTCTAACTTCATAACTTCGTCATAAATTAACGAGGGTGAGAAATTTTCTCACCCTCGTTTTCTTTTGTATCATTCACATTCTTTCTCATTCAAAAAACCCCTATCGCCTACCCCATTAAACTTGCGTACCACTAAATGGTTTGGTATGGTGCGCTATCGAAAAAAAACAAGCAGTTCTGCCAAACAAATGCAAAAAGTAATTAATACGCGCTTCTCATCGCAACTCCGGGCTTTTTGATGCACTTTGCGAACAATAATGAGTCAATGTAAAAATAAATGTACTATCGAAAATATTTTGCCTTTTGTCCGGGCTATGGTATCATCTCCCCGCATTGCAAAACCGAAACAAAGCGCGCGTGAAAATCGGCAAGCGAAAACGAACGAAGAGAATCGTTACGTGGGTGTTTATAGTTTTTCGAGAGGGATATTTGAGATGAAAAGAATTGCATTAGCAACTTTACTTGCTCTGTGTGGAGCACGCGTTTACGGCGTTAATCCAGTTGAACAACCAAAAGTCGTCGCCACGCAAGAAGATGTTAAAAACGTTCAGAAGTTCCTGAACGACACCAAGAACATCGATGCCATTGCCGACCAACTTGGTCTTCCAAAAGAAGAAGTTAAGAGTTGGTTCAGCAGACATAAAGTTATCACTACCAGCGCCGTCATTGTTGCCGCTTACGCAGCGCTGTACGGTATTTCTTGCGCAGGCAAGCCATTGCCCGAGCTTACAGGCGATAAAAAAGCATACTCCAAACTCGAAAGAGTTCAGGGGTGGCTTAACGCCCTCGCATGGGCACAAAAACCGGTCGACTGGGCAGGAACTCAGCTAAGAGAACATTCTATCCGGTCCGCAATTATCGCTGCCATCGCACTCCTCGTCATTTACCAAATTTACCAAGGCAAGGATTCAGCAGCAGTACGTGGTTGGAATTGGATGTTTGGCAAAGACGCAGTCGAAGAGGCACAACTTGTAGCTGCACTTGCTGCCGCAGAAGCAACTCCCGTACCAGCCAAAGTCGAAGAAGTAGTTGTGCCAGTAGTGGTAGCTACAGTAGAAAACAAAGTTGAAGAAGCTACCCCAGTAGTAGAAGATTCAGTACAAAACAAAGAAGAAGTTACCCAAGTAGTAACTCCTGTAGAAAATAAAGTAGAAGAAGTGCCAGTAGTGGTAGCTACAGTAGAAAACAAAGTTGAAGAAGCTACCCCAGTAGTAGAAGATTCAGTACAAAACAAAGAAGAAGTTACCCCAGTAGTAACTCCTGTAGAAAATAAAGTCGAAGAAGTGCCAGTAGTGGTAGCTACAGTAGAAACCAAAGTCGAAGAAGCTACCCCAGTAGTAGAAGATTCAGTACAAAACAAAGAAGAAGCTACTCCAGTAGTAACTCCTGTAGAAAATAAAGTCGAAGAAGCGCCAGCAATCGTAGCAGCAGCCTAACTTCGTAGTTTTCCCGCAAATTAACGAGGGTGAAAAAGTTTTCACCCTCGTTTTTGTTTTTAACGAGATTTGAGCACCCCAACCTTCTTGCACCACCCACTCACCGCGCACCGACTGCACCACGGAAATCGAGACGTACAAACATTCTGTCCCCACATCACGAGCAACTTATTCCACACAATCCAATATCGTTGAGGCAAAGCCGTGCGCAACGCATCCTCAGTCGCTTCCACCGTCGTCGTATGAACAAGTCCCATGCGATTGGAAATACGGTGCACATGCGTATCAACACAAATTTCTGGTTGACCGTAGGCAAGTGAAACCACCAAATTCGCCGTTTTTGGGCCAATGCCCTTCATCATCAGCAACATATCTTTGTCCCGCGGCACCTTGCCACCAAACTTTTCAATCAGCTCTGCGCTCACATTGTGAAGCACGCGTGCTTTGGTTTTATAAAAACCGGTTGTATACACCACCTTTTCAAGCTCAGCCCGAGAGAGTTTTACCATCTGATACGGCGTACGCACACGCGCAAAGAGCGTACGACATACATGAATCGTCATAGCATCCTTGGCCCGTAGGCTCAAAAGACACGATATCAAAATGAGATACGGATCTCTGCCATATTCGACAATGATAGTGTCGGCAAGTGGTAGGGGGAATTTTTGGGTACACTTTTTAAGCTCACGGACAATGACCGGAATATTCATCGTAACCTCATGCGTAAAGTATGCGTCGAAACGTATCAACCAACATATTTTTATCATCTGATTGTATTTGATGCCAATACTTGAGACAATAGCAGGCACCAGAACGGAGGGCTTACGAGGGATTGCCATTATGGATAAAGAAACATTTCAAGCAAAGGTCGCCGACTTCATCACTTTTTTAGAAGCTGAAAAGAATGCGTCGCCCCATACCATACGCGCTTACGAAAGCGATCTGCACCAGCTTATTGACTTTTGGGACCGTGTTACTGCAGGCAAAGCGCCCGGAGCCGATTGTTTTGATGACATCATCCAGCGTTATGTCGTTTCACTCTTTTACAAAAAGATTAGTAAAGCAACTCTCGCCCGTAAATGCTCATGCCTCCGCTCATTTCAACAATTTCTTGCCCAACTGGGTATCACACTCAATCTTTCTATCAAATCCCCGCGCATCGACCGCAAGCTTCCAACCGTTCTGACCATTGATGAAATATTCTTCCTCCTCGATCTCATCAAAGATCGCGATCTGCCCACACGGTTCCCCTTCCGCGACAAAGCAATATTTGAACTTTTCTACGCCACCGGCATCCGCTGCTCAGAGCTGGTGACAATCAAACTCACCGATATCGATTTTGATAAAAAAACAATTCGGGTTATGGGCAAGGGACGACGCGAACGCATCGTGCTTTTTGGCTCTAAGGCTATGGTAATGCTCAAAAAATATCTTGCCATAGAACGGCCACCACTCGCCAAAGAATCATCGCTCCACCACCTTTTTCTCAACTGCAGCGGAGGGGCACTCACCACACGCTCGGTACAGCGCATTTTTGAAATGTTTCGTCGATTTTTACACATTGACCGCAACCTCACGCCGCACAAAATACGCCACTCATTTGCAACACATCTTCTTCATGAGGGTGTCGACTTACGCGTTATTCAAGAACTTTTAGGACACAAAAACATTACGACCACTGAAATTTATACCCACGTTTCAAATCAACAACTCGCTCAACTTTGTGATGAAAAGCATCCGTTAAATAGTTTGGACCACCTCGTTTTTAATGAGTAATTATGAATATTATGACACCTCCCTCAACCACAACGTATCGTCTTTTGGATTCTGGCAATGGCCTCCGCTTGGAGCAATGGGGCAGTAACATTATTATCCGTCCCGACAACACCTGCTTATGGCAGCAAAAATCACCGGATCTCTGGAAAAATGCATCGGCAACTTACCAGAAAGATACCAAGGACGCCTGGTCATGGCACAAAACTGCAACGTTCAGAGAGCCATGGTTGTTTTCGTATCACCTACCAAGCGTTGGGCAAGAAAAAGCTCAACGCATTACCTGCCAGCTCCGCATGGGAATATCAAAAAATATTGGCATCTTTCCTGAACAAGCTGCTCAATGGGATTGGATGGTTCGTCAAATTCAATCAGTGCGACAGAGCCCGCGCGTCCTCAACCTTTTTGCATATACTGGTGCCGCAACATTGTGTGCCGCAGCAGCAGGAGCCGAGGTATGTCACGTTGACGCATCCAAGCCTGCAGTAAGCTGGGCACGCGAAAATCAACAACTGTGCAAACTCGACACGTCTGCTATTCGGTTTATCGTCGACGACTGCGCCTCATTTGTCACCCGTGAAATTAAACGCGGCAACACCTATGATGCACTTATTTTTGATCCACCAGCATTTGGTCGCGATCATCGTGGCAAAGTTTTTTCATTCGAAAAGCATGTGAGCCAACTTCTTGAGTTGTGCATGAAGGTACTTACACCTCACCCAATTTTTGTAATTTTTAATGGGTATGCCATGGGGCATTCGGCGACCATCCTTGCCAACGTGCTTGCAGACTTTTTCCCCAAGCAAGCCGCTGCTATTGAATGCGGAGAACTTCATGTTGCTGAACATAAAGGCGGACGCACACTGCCCTGCAGCATTTATGCGCGGTTTGGGAAGAAAATTTAATAAGCCTCTTTCGCAGCCTGTTTAACCTGGCTATCTTTGGCGCGGTTTTTATCATCCCTCCTACGCCGAGACTGGCTTCGAAGGGCAGGCCCGGCCGCACGTTTTTGTCATCCCGGGCAAGGACCCGGGATCCATTACAAAATCTTGGATCAATTAAATAAAGCAACGCATTTCAAAATATAAAATTTGTCGAGGATACACTTGTTAACTGAGCTTTCATGGCTTGAAAAATTGATCGTATAAATCAAGCCATTGTGGATTCTGTTGCTCGATAAGGTCAATTTTCCATTGGCGTTGCCACCCCTTAAGTTGTTTTTCCCGTCGTAGAGCATCGTTGACATAGTTGAACAATTCAACATGAACAAGCCGTGTAAGACCATATCGTTTGGTGAAGCTCTCCACAACGGCATTTTTGTGCTCCAACATCCGTCGCTGCAGATTATTGGTAATACCTATGTACAAAGTACCATTATGTTTATTGCATAAGATGTATACAGCAAACGGTTTCATGTTCCCAATACCCGCACTAAAATAATCATGGATTCCGGGTCCTTGCCCGGAATGACAAAGATTTCGCGTTCTAAAATCTTTCTTACAGAATGTTACGCGCAAATAGGTTTCGAAAGAGGTCTAATACACCAACTTCATCGCCTGCCGCACACGCGCCATCGTCGTCGCCGCAACTCCACGCGCACGCTCAGTTCCTTTAAGCAGCATCGCCATAATTGCTGCTGGATCCTTGGCAAGTTGCTCGCGTCGTTGACGGATGGGGGTAAGAATTCCCTGGAGAACCTCATTCAAACGTTTTTTAATGACGGTATCACCAAGGCCACCGCGACGGTAATGTGCTTTAAGTTCTTCAACTTCATCTTTGCGTGCATCAAAAATATCTAGGTATGCAAAGACAACGTTGCCTTCAACCGTTCCAGGATCACTCACATGGGCGTGGTTGGGATCGGTGTACATGCTCATTACTTTGCGTAAGAGTTCGTCAGCAGAATCACCAAGATAGATAGCATTGCCCAACGATTTACTCATCTTGGCCTTGCCATCAAGACCTTGTAGGCGGGCGCCTTGCGCAGGAACCATGGCCTGAGGCTCTTTGAGCACCGGTGCAAAAATGCGATTAAACGACCGCACAATTTCAACCGTTTGCTCAACAAGCGGAACTTGGTCTTGCCCAACGGGAACAAGGTCAGCATCAAACACGGTAATGTCTGCAGCCTGATGGACCGGATGCATCAAAAAGCCTGCAGGGATATTGGTGCCAAATCCCTTTTGTTTAACTTCATCTTTGACCGTTGGATTGCGTTGCAAACGGGCCACTGTTACCAGGTTGAGATAGAACATAGTCAACTCGGCAATTTCTGGTATCAGTGATTGAATAAAAATAGTCGACTGCGTTGGATCAATGCCAATCGCACAATAGTCGAGTGCAACCTGAAGCACATTGTCTTTAATTTTTTCATGCTGTCCGGGACTTGACGCCAATGCCTGCACATCGGCAATGAGCACAAATTGATCGTGCGTACGTTGTAACTCAACACGATTTTTAAGTGAACCAACATAGTGGCCAAGATGCAAGGGGCCTGTCGGACGATCTCCCGTAAGAACTATCTTTTTTTTATCACTCATGGTATTGCTCCTGAAGTCTTGTTTTTTTACAATTTAACGTCACGAGCTATGCTACCACAAAAAAGTCTTCGTTTCCTTACACGACTTATTGAGATGGGACCATTGGTCGCCATCTGGCTCATCTATCATCGCATCAGAAAGCAGCGTTTTATACGAGCATGGCGAAACCAACACGAACAAGCGTACCACTCCTCCATCGCCATGCATCCGCATCAGATACTCAGCCAGCTTCGCGCCGATCATGCATTTGATTTTCTTAATCACCACGTACCAAACCCCCATCACGATGTTTACCCGCGCGCTGACCGGGCGATGCAGCAGACCTTTCAGGTTCTTGGACACAAACCTTACACATTTTCCGGATCGATTGCCTGGCACCACGATTTCACGAGCATTCATACAAGTCCCCCATCGTGGCGCACTGCTTTTTATACTGATATTGCCATTCCGGCATCGTCACATACTGCGCAAGCTGATATTAAAATCCCATGGGAACTTTCTCGGCTTGGGCACTTCTATGATCTTGGACACGGCCTTCTTCATGCACGCGCTACACATGATGGCCAACGCTCCGAACGCTATGTCACCACCTTTGTCGGTCATCTTGAAGACTGGTGCACCAACAATCCCTTTCTCCATGGCGTGAATTGGACCAATCCTATGGAAGTGGCACTGCGCGGCATTAACCTGGTGCATGCTCTGCACTTTTTTAAAAATGAACCAATGATCACGGCTGAATTTTGGGCACACTATAGCACGCTGCTTGAACATCACGCATATTATCTTGAGCATAATTGGGAGGTATCAGACCGCCCCAATAATCACTATCTTGCAGATCTGATAGGGCATTTTTATCTGTGCACCTGCCTACGGTTTATCAAAAAATATGAACGCGCTCGCCATATAACCGCACGTAAAATATGTGCCCAACTTGAGCAGCAGATACTTGATGATGGGACCCAGTACGAAGGCTCAACACATTATCACCGCTTGGTAACAGAGCTTGTAGAACTTTTTGTTACACTCGGTGATCATTCCGACATTGTGATACCTGATGCTACGCGCGTAAAGCTCGCACGCATGCAAAAATTTATTGACGACTGCACTGATCATAGAGGGAATTTTGTACACATTGGTGATGAAGATGGGGGACGAGTGGAACCGGTTATTAAGCCCACCCTCATCACCTACCCCCACTTCGGCATTTCCATTATCAAAGATCCCTTCATTCACGCAACATTCAGGCACCCAACCTATCACCAGCACCAGCCAACGGGACATTTTCATCATGACAGTCTTGCTTTTACGCTGAGCATGAGGGGGATTCCGATCTTCGTTGATCCTGGAACCTATTGCTACACCAACGATGCGGCACAACGGAATTATTTTCGCTCGTATGCAGCACATAATACTTTCTGGACAACAACCCCAAACGCTTACGACCCCACCAATATTTTTGTACTCAAGCGACAGGCACATCCACCAGCACCCAAAGCACGTGCAACTGATCACGAACTCAACATGCATGACTATTATCAAACGGACGATATGGTTCTGCACCGTACAATAACCTACCAACCGCAGAAAAGAATCTTTTCTATCACCGATTGGCCAGGGTTACGTAAACAAAAAAAAGAAAATGACGTTGCACTGGCGTGGGCGCTTCATGTCGCGCCAGCAATCACGATCGAACAATGTAGTGCTCATACCTGGTTGATTACGTATGATGGGTTGCGTATCGCAACACTCCAGACAACACTAGAATTTGTGCAACAATCTGATTTTGTTTCGCCACGCTATGGCGCTCAAGAACCGAGTACAACGTTGGTTGCAACAACGCGCGAGAAGAAAGAACAATTAATTATCATGAGACAAGACGCTTTGAATTAACAGAGGCTGAGAAGTGGTACGAAGTGCTGAAAAATATCACGATGATGAGCGGCAGCCTGACTATTCTGTTCGAACAAGAGCACACCGTTATTTCCGTGTTGCATAGGCCATGCAATCCATAATGGATTTTTCATCCCCAACATATGGCCAACAGCGTGAACCGATTGTTCATCGATGTCATCATGATCATTACGCGTGAGATTGGTATGCGAAAATTTTGCAACATCACCATGAAATTTTGCGGACTGCATATCAGACACAAATGCGTAAGGATCATTCCACACATCAGGTTTATGATACGCACATTCATCGCGCTGATAGCCTGCAATGCCGCGCATACATCCAAAATCGGGATTATCGACAAGATAGCCGGCTTTGCTGATACCAAATGAATCATGATGCCCCAGCTCGTGCAAAACAATTTGCGCAAGGCCATCAACACCGTGATAGTGCAATATTTTACGCGGAAGACCAAGAAGATTATCAAGGCTTTTAATGGTATTCATTGTGTTCTCCTTTCACCTTTTCACCTTACCCTTTTTTTCCACCCAGAACAAGGATTGGTAAATCAGGAGGAAAAAGATGCGTCGATGGAGTTACCGACACTCTTCAACAAGAGAACGAACCAATTTATCAAGCTGCATGCCGTGCGAAGCTTTAACCAGCACCACGGCAGGAGACTGTTCTAAGAGTAATGCGTTCACGGCGTGCGCAGCAGCCTGCCAATCATCAACACACTGGCATGACAACGATGATGGAATCATGGCCGCTATGTCACGGGCCCGCTTACCCACAAGAACAAGACGATCAATATCAGCACTTTTTTTAGCAATCAAGATACCAATGGCACGATGCCAACGGCGCTCATTACTTCCAAGTTCAAGCATGTCACCAAGAACGGCAATTTTACGACCATGCGCCTTAAATTGCGTCAACGCACATAGTGCCGCGCGCATACTTTCAGGGCTTGCGTTATAGCAGTCATCAAGAACAATGCCCTTATTATCTTTAAGCTTTTTTATACGAAAGCGACCGTCGGTGCCACGATATGCTCCAAGCCCTGCAGCAATGACCGAGAGTGGCACACGCAAAAAATGAGCTATAGCGCTGGCAGCAAGTGCATTATGAACAATACTTGGATGATTGCCCTGCATGCGTACCACTGCTTTATCGCCGCCGCACCACAGATTAAATTCGGTGATAAAGGCGCCATCATCCTGCGTGGTAACACGAACCGCACGGGCACGAATCTGGTTGCGTGCTCGCAACCCAAAATAAATCGTTTTATGAGCGTAAGATCTTTTTGCCAAAATCGCTTGATCACCAGGAACAATGCCAACATTATCGTGCGTAAAGAATGAAAAAATTTCACATTTTTCCCGAGCAACTGCGGCCAATGAATTACCGAGTCCTTCAGTATGTGTGTGCGCAACACAGGTGATAAGCGCCATGGTTGGACGAGCGATGGTGGCAAGGAGGCGCATTTCGCCAACATCATTAATACCCATCTCAAGTACTGCTGCCGCTACCGATGACGGTATGCGCAGAACATTGTAGGATACGCCGAGCACATTGTTGTAATTTTTGAATGAAACATATGCCGTAATTCCAGCATGCTCAAGTATCGAACGCACCATCTCTTTGGTCGATGTTTTACCCAATGATCCGGTAACGCCAACCACAGGACAGGTCAGCTGCGCTCTCCAGGCAGTAGCAAGGTCACACAGTGCCTGTTGAACATCAGGAACAATGATAAAAAGTTTTTTATACTTCTGTTCTGTAGAGAGTTTTTCACGGCACGCGTAGCGTTCCCGAGCTATCAATGAACCACTCGCCCCTCGCTTCAGCGCCTCTTCTATAAAATCATGACCGTCACAAATGGTGCCGGGGAGGGGAATAAACAACTCGCCAGGCGCAAGCGTGCGCGTATCAAACGATACACCAACTTCGGGGTGGTGCGCGTAGGTGCACCAGTCGGCATCCGTCATGGGGGCGTCGCCGAACAGAAATGTTGCATACGGGAGTGAGTTGGTTAAAAAATCTTTGGTTAGTTTCATAATAGATCTCTGTCAAAACCTGTTTAACCTAGCTATCGTGGACACGGTTTTTGTCACTTGGCCGCGGCTTTTGTCATCCCTCCTACGCCGAGACTGGCTTCGAAGGGCAGGCCCGGCCGCACGTTTTTGTCATCCCGGGCAAGGACCCGGGATCCAGACTTACCAAATCTTGGATCGATCAAAAATGCCACCCCTTAAGTTGTTTTTCTCGTCGTAAAGCATCGTTGACATAGTTATACAATTCAAGCCGTTTCTTAATACCTGCACTAAAATAACCATGGATTCCGGGTCCTTGCCCGGAATGACAAAGTTTTCGCATTACCCAGGATGACAAAGTTGCCTGGAATGACAAAGATTTCGCGTTCTAAAATCTTTCTTACAGACTGTCACGCACAAATAGATTTCGAAAGATGTCTAATGAAGAAAAATTACGTCCACGCCGCAAATTGTCAAGCTTTATCGTGCAAAACCTTGCGCGGCTTGCTCCCCTGAGCCGGGGCCACAAGGCCGTCCAATTCGAGCTTTTCAATCAAACGGGCCGAGCGATTAAACCCTATGCGATAATGACGCTGCAACATGGAGATCGAAATCTCATCCACCGATAGGACAAACTCACGTACCTGTTCATAAAGCTCGTCGCTCCAATCATCAACGTTGGTATGGTTATTACGAAGCACAACCTCATCAAGGTCTAAATACTCAACACTTTTTTGTGCACGTACAAAATCGGCCACACGTTCCACTTCGCTATCAGTAACAAAAGCACCGTGCACACGTTTAAGGTCTGAAGAGGATGCCTGCATCCACAACATATCACCACGTCCAAGAAGCCTTTCAGCCCCTTGTGTATCCAAAATAGTACGTGAATCAACCTTGGACGAAACTCTAAATGCAATTCTGCTGGGAAAGTTTACTTTGATAAGACCGGTCACCACCTCAACCGATGGACGCTGCGTTGCCAACACCAGATGAATACCGGCAGCACGCGCCATTTGAGCAATGCGCACAATGTGCGTTTCAACCTCTTTGCCCGCCACCATCATAAGATCTGCAAGCTCATCAATTATCACGACGATATAGGGCATGGCCCGCTTATCGGGTGCATCAACTTTATGATACTCGGCAATACTGCGCACGCCCTCTACAGCCATTGCGGTATAACGAGCATCCATCTCTTGTGCAACCCACGCAAGCGCTGCCGCTGCACGGGCAGGTTGGGTAACAATAGGAAAATGTAGATGAGGAATGTCGGCATAAGGCGTAAATTCTAAACGCTTTGGATCAATTAAAATAAGTTTTAAGTCCTCTGGCGTTTTTTTGTATAACAAACTCAGTATAAAAGTATTGAGCGCTACCGATTTGCCAGAACCGGTCGCTCCACCTACTAATAAGTGCGGCGTACGTGACAAGTCCTCAATAATCGGATCACCGGCACTATCAAGGCCAAGTGCAACAGGAAGGAGCGCTGAATTTTTTTCAAAGGTCGGACTCGCTATCAAACGCGCAAAGCTTACCGTTTCGCGTTCTTCATTTGCTATTTCAAAGCCGATTACATTTCTTCCGGGGATGGGGGCAAGAATGCGCATACTCTGCGCCGAAAGCGCCATGGCAAGATCATCTTCAAGCGCGAGTATTTTACTAATTTTGCTATCAATCTCCGGCTTGTACTCAAACATGGTCACCACAGGACCAGGCTTAATTGCCACTACTTTGCCATTGATACCAAAATGTTGAAGCTTTTCTTCAACTTTGCGCGCACGCTTTTCGAGTTGTTCGCCAGACTCCTGCTCTTTAGTTGCCGGAGGAACATCAAGTAGGTCTACATCGGGTAGTTGAAAGGATGCTGCGGGAGCGCCACGCATCGCCGCCTTGATGGCGTCATACAGACACTGCGAAGCATCATCAGGGGTTGCAAAAATGTTGCGGGTCAACACCGAGTTGGGAATAATTACCACGGGAGTTTGAAAAATTTTATCATGGCGCGAGGTGCGACGAATCTCATAACGAGCAAGACGACAACGCGCTTCTTCGCTCAACACGTCACAAGGCACCGCTTGTTCATCACTGATAGCAGGATTATGTGGGGATACTTCCGCATCAAACGTTTCAATTTTAACGGCACCCTCACACGACGCCACCGTTGGAGTACGCCGTGTAACCAGCAACCGCCCTTTTTGCATACACCATGAGCCACAACGTTTACACAACGACACCATTAATGAGAGTAGCGGCACACGTGCAAAAAGCGCCACCGTTATCCACAACACACTCCATATCACCAGTTGACTGCCTATGCCCCCCGTCGCTGCAACCAGAACACGATGCACGTATGAGCCAAGCATTCCACCTGCAACACCTGAGGGAAATGACAATCCATACAGTGCGCACAGCGTTGCCGCAACAATAACTTCGACAAGGAGCAACAGCCCGCGGCGCTTTACATCTTCAACAGGTGATTTTTTAATGAGTACATACAGAGGGAAAAGAGACGCCACCCACAACACGTAGGCCGCAGCACCGAGCAGAAAAAAGAGTAATGCTGCCATATTGGCGCCAATAGATCCTGCCCAATTGATAACGGCTCCAGTAGTACTTGAAAAATGAAACATCGTGTTATCGTGTGGGCTATATGAAAATAATGCCAGGGCGCTGTACGCAACCACGGTTGCATAACCAACGGCGATAACTTCACGACGATACAAAGAATCGTGCGTCTGATTAACCATATCCGGTCTCCTCTTTTGCGCGACAAATTCTAAGGAGCAGTGTAGAAAAGAAGCGGATCAAAGTTCAATGATACGAGAATTATAATAGCCAGAGCACCAGGCACGCAGCAATAGGCAACGTCATGTAATAGCCTAGCCACCACCAACGATTGGTCGACAACAGCCAACATGACATCGCAAAGAGAGGGTATGCCAGCAACGTTGCACCACCGAGCAGCGCAACCCATGGCAACACCGCAACACAAGATACATTCATAAGCATCGCGGGAATGCCGTGCACAACAAAGGCAGCAAGCATAAGCGGCGCAAACATCAAAAATGAAAATTGTAGCGACCGCCGCTGACTGATTCCCAGCCATCGCGCGCAGACAACAGTAGATGCAAAACGGGAAATTCCTGGAAGCAATGCGACACTTCCCTGCGCACTACCTATGAGCAACGCACGTGAATACGAAAGTGTCTGCGAACTATCAGTACGCCAACGAATGCTCCAGAGCACGAGCATCGTCACGGCAAATCCACACGCAAGAAGCATGATATTATTCCCCGTCAGCGCTTGAAGTTTATTTTTGAACAAAAAATAACCGAGAGCTGTTGTTATATCGGCCACGACAACCATGCCAGCAATGCGCGTAACGATTTGAAGTAATTTTCGTTGAGAAAAGGTCAGCGAATGCAGAACACCACGAGAACGAATGAGGGCGGCAAGCGATGTGACGGTAGCACGCGCAAGAGGAACCCACTGCTTACGGAAATACACGGCAAGAATAAACAACATTGGGCCATGTAAGCCATGATCAAGCGCCTCGGACAATCCATCGTTAACGTCATAGCCCCAACGTTGGAGAAAAAGTTGCAGTAATTGAACATGCCCCGTGCTACTGATGGGTAACGACTCGGTGATAAGTTGTACGGCGGCCAGCGCCATGGTAAGTTCTTGTGTCATGAAAAGCACTTTCGAATTATTTTTCTTGAGTGTATCACGTACACTCGATTCGTACACCGTATCTGAACCGCGACAAGTACATTTTTCTTGCAAAAACACAAAAATAATTATAAAACCACAAGTATGCAATTGGGGTAGGAATCAAGCTCAGCGATATGGTATATAAAGGAGCAAGAAAGGAGGGCTACCGAGGATACATTGTGAAGAAATTAGAGAAGGGGTAAGTCTAACTCGGTTCATGTGAGGTACTTTCTATGAACAAAATACTTAAAAGCCTTTTAATCGCCGTTTGCGCTTGTGGCATAGCCAACGCCGGCAACACGACCAACAGAACATTCTTGCTACCACGTCCACAGGGCGTCAATCTGCCGATGGAAGAAACAACATTTGCAGAACTCACCATGCTTGAAAAAGAAGATCGCTTCGGCGGTAACTTTCAACTCGTTCCATTTTTTCAACAATCAAGCAATAATTCTGACCTTGCAAAATATTTCTTAGTTAATACCAAGAGTATGATCACCCTAAAGACCGGTACCAATCCTGGCAATGCACGATCAGATACAACAGGTGATCTTGATATCCTATACTTGATTCACAATTACACCGCCGGAACCGAGCAATTTGCAGCGTATACAGCCAACTTTGCAATCGAGCCAGAACAGACGGTCTACGGTGTACGCATCGACTACAGCCAGAACATGGACAAGATTTTACGTGGGTTGTATCTCACCATCAATCTTCCTATTGTTCATGTTGAAAACAAAACAGAACCGGCTGCCAGCAATGCAACGAATACCGACCTCAAGACAAATCTAGAGAAGTATTTGAGAGGTGATTTTGTAGTAGCTGAAAATGGCACTACTGAACACAACGCTCAAGTAAAATTGAACTATGCAAAAATCGACGGCAAACAATCTGACACCGGCGTCGCCGACATTGACCTGGCCCTTGGTTACAAATTTTTCAACAAAGAAAAATATCATGGCGCCATTGCAATAGGTCTCACCATTCCAACAGGTAATGAAGCCGATGGCGTGCATATGTTTCAACCGATTGTTGGTAACGGCAAACACTTTGGGCTCGGCGCTGATTTGTGCGTTGGTGCACGTATATGGGGCGATGTCGATCACAACCTCAAGATTCATCTTAAGATGAAATATCGTTATCTGTTTGAAAACAGCGAACGTCGCACACTAGGAATCAAGGACTACAAGTGGGGACAATATCACCTCTTGGTACGCGCTGGTGTTCTCAACACTGATGCCACAAGCCTCATTCCAGCTGCAAACGTTACCACGCTCAATGTAGATGTCACACCAGGAAGCCAATTTGATGGCCTTCTCGGATTCACCTATAACAACGGTGGCTTCAACTTTGATCTTGGCTACAACGCATATCTGCGCGAAGAAGAAAAGGTTCATTTGAAAGATGCCTTTGAAGCAGGTAAGTATGCTGTTGCCTCTCGTAATTATGATACGGCGTCTGGTGTTGTCGATCATCACGCAACGGCTAATCCAATTGTACCTGGCCTGGCAACCGACGGCGGTACTACGGTCGGCAATGTTGCAATCCTGAGCAAAGACACGCTGGATGTCGAAGCTGCCTCAACGCCTTCGCAATTTACCAATGCGGTGTATGCCGGCATGGGTTACAACTTCAAAGATTGGGACACCCCAATGCTGCTTGGTATTGGCGGCAAATATGAATTTGCTTCCAAAAACTCAGCACTCGAGCAGTGGAATGTCTATGCGAAGATTGGCATCGGGTTCTAAGCGCTATTGCTTAAAACTGCAATCTCCTTTTAAGGGTCGGCATGTGCCGGCCCTCTTTATTTCACACGATTTATACGTCTCCACCGCATCAATCTCCCCACGAGGTACAAAACACTTGCGACCTCCAGTCATATTCGCTAACATAGACCCATCGTTTTGTTTTTGATCGACACTCGGTGAAGTGATGAAACGCTGCGATGGCTCTTTGAAAAGGACGGAGAGGTTAAAAAAGGACACATTTAAAAAGGCACGGTTGGGAACGTATCGGCAGCTAGCCGATACAGAAAAATGTAAGAAAGGAGGGCCTCAGAAAAGAGTAATCTACATGCAACGAGGTGGGGGAAATTGTAGAACCAATAGGTTAATCCCAATGTGAGGTACGTATATGAAGAAAATTTTACAAGTGCTCGCAGTTGCCGCGTTAGTTACCGGCACGTCATTTGCAGATGATCATACCAATAAAACATTCCTGATGCCTCGTCCACAAGGCGTCAATCTGCCAATGGAAACAACAACGTATGAAGAGGAGCTCATCCCACGTAAGCTCGACGACAAGTTCGGAGCAACGTTCCAGCTGGTGCCTTTCTTCCAACAGTCGAATGATCATGATGATACGGCAGAGTATTTTCTGATTCACCATAAGGACAAGATCACGCTACAAACCGATACAGTAGCCTTTGCAGGTGGAGACACATCAAGCGTTACCAATGATATAGACATCAATTACCTCTACCATCAGTACAATCATAATCATGCCGATGGCTACCAATACGGCGTCAATGTTTCGCTCGATCCAGAGCAAACAGTCTATGGCGCTCGCATGGACTACTATCAGAACCTCGGCGTCATCCTCAAGAACCTCTATCTCAAAATTGATGCACCTATCGTCCATGTGGAAAATGATCCAGAGTTGCTGGTAGACGGTGCTTTTGCAGGAGCCAACGCTGGTGTAACAACAGCACAAATCACCGACAGAATCAACCACTATTTGCAAGGCACATTTGAAAAAGACGCAGAATTTTTGCTCACCCAAGGCGGAGGCAATGTAAACCAATTAACCAATCTTCAAACGCGTCTTACTCATGCCAAAATTGTAAAACGTTCAGCAGCCGGCGTTGCTGATGTTGATGTAGCCCTTGGTTACAAATTCATCAACACCGAGAAATATCTTCTCGGACTTGCTTTTGGCGTCACAGCCCCTGCAGGCAACAAAGCAAATGGCGAATATATGTTTGAGCCAATTGTTGGTAACGGCCAACACTGGGGCATTGGCGGCGACTTGTATGGCAGCATACGCGCATGGGGCAAGATCAAGCACAATCTCAAGTTCTTCTTGCGCATGAAGTATCGTTATTTGCTTGAGAATAGCGAAAACCGCACGCTTGGAATCCAAGGATATGATTGGGGCCAGTATATGCTCCTCGGTCGGGCAACTCCAGTTGCAGGAGCTGTTTCGAATCTTGTGGCCTATCGCTCCCTGGTTCCAGCAGCCAACGTCACCACGCTCCGCGTTGATGTTACCCCAGGCAGCCAATTTGATGGCATTTTGGGCATGACGTATAACAATGGGGGCTTCAGCTTTGATCTCGGCTATAATCTTTACTACAGAGAAGCTGAATCAGTACATCGTAAAGATCATCTCCCAGCAAGCACCTACTTTGTAGCTGCTCGCAACCTAAATACGGCCCTTGCAGGCGATACTCGCGCGATCACCAATAGTGATGTTGATGAGGCTGGCGCTGCTGAAGGCGCTGCTAATGTTTGGTATGTCGACGATGCACACCTTGATCTCAGCGTCGCCGAAACACCATCGCAATTCACCAACTCGATCTACGGCGGCATGGGCTACCAATTCCGCAAATGGGAAGTCCCTATGATGATGGGCATCGGTGGCAAGTATGAATTTGCCAGCGAGAACTCAGCTCTCGAGCAATGGAGCATCTGGGGCAAGATGGGCGTCACGTTCTAATAAAACGTTTCATCTGCTTATTAAAAGAGGGTCGGTTTTTCCGGCCCTCTTTTTTGTGCCCATAAAAAATGGCTTCCTTCAGCCCTCTTTCGAAACCCGTTTAACCTAGCTATCGTGGGCGCGGTTTTTGTCATCCCAGAAGCACGTTTTTGTCATCCCGGGCAAGGACCCGGGATCTAGAAAAAAAATAAAAATCTTCTGGGTCCCCGCATTCGCGAGGACGACAAATGTTTGCCGGGACGACGAATGAATGCCTCAAGCAAGCCGATAAAACAAAAAGGGCTTTGTTGCTCGACAAGGTCAATTTTCCATTGGCGTTGCCACCTCTTAGGTTGTTTTTCTCGTCGCGAAGCATCGTTGACATAGTTGTACAATTCAACATGAACAAGCCGTTTCTCAATACCTGCACTAAAATAACCATGGATTCCGGGTCCTTGCCCGGAATGACAAAGTTATCCGGAATGACAAAGTTGCCTGGGATGACAAAGCTTTCGCATTCTAAAATCTTTCTTACAGACTGCCATGCACAAATAGGTTTCGAAAGAGGGCTATTTTATTCTCTTCTTTTTAGTGCTGTTGAAATGCGAGCATTACGCACGATGTGCGATAATGCTCAGTTCGTTAACACTACGCGTTATCATATGAAACTTCGACAACCTCCTCCTCGTACATCTACAAAACTATTGATATCCACACCACCATTCGCTAACCTGATTTTCGTCTTTTATTTCCGTTCACCAAAAAAATATTTTGAAGAAAGAAAGGAGGCTGAGGGAAAGATCGAAAGACAATCCGTAGGATAAACAAATCACACGAGAGGTAGAAAATGAAGAAAATTTTACAAGGTCTTGCCGTTGCAGTTCTGGCAACCGGTGCAGTTAATGCACACGATGACACCAACAAAACATTTTTAATGCCACGACCACAAGGCGTTAATTTGCCAATGGAAATCACCACGTACAAAGATTTGATTCCACGAAAACTGGACGATCGCTACGGCGCAACAGTGGCAGTAACTCCGTTCTTCCAACAGTCAGCTGATCATGATGAAACTGCAGAATATTTTCTGTTCAAACACAAGAGCACGGTGACGTTGAGGACGTCGGAGACGCAAACAGCGCAAGCCGACAGATATGCATACTCCGATGTAACTAATGATTTGGATATCAACTATCTGATTCATGATTACGATCTTGGTACCAACCCAACCCGATCTTACTCAGCCAACGTCTCGCTTGACCCAGAACAAACCGTCTACGGCGCGCGTATTGATTACCACCAAAATCTTGGCTCAGTTCTCAAAAATCTCTATCTCAAAGCCGACATGCCGATCGTCCATGTTGAGAACAACCCCAAATTTGCTGTTGATCATGTAGCGCAGGTAGGGGCCTGGACGGGAAGTCTTGCCGATGATATTCGCAATTATTTTGAGGGCAAATACGAAACGCGAGCTTCATTAATACCAGACAATACCCCAGTTGCTACTGACCTCCAAGAAAAACTTACCAAAGCAAAAATCCTCAAAAACTCAACCACCGGCGTTGCCGACATCGACGTAGCTCTCGGCTACAAATTTGTTAACAGCGAAAAATATCTTTTTGCGCTCGCACTTGCAACAACTATTCCAACGGGTAATAAAGAAACCGGCGAATATATGTTCCAGGCAATTGCTGGCAATGGCAGGCACTGGGGATTTGGTGCTGACCTGTGCGCAAGTGCACGCGCGTGGGGCAAAATCAATCACAACATTAAGCTTAGCCTCAAGATGAAATATCGTTATCTTTTTGAAAATGATGCCAATCGCACGCTGGGTATCAACGATCCACGCGGATTACGCGATTGGGGTCACTATCATCTCCTCCTTCCATCAAATCCGCTACGGCCTGATGCCGGTGGAAACGTTCCGCCAACACTCATTCCCGCCGCGAATATCACCACACTCCGTGTTGATGTAACACCAGGAAGCCAATTTGATGGCGTCTTCGATTTCACCTACAACAATGGCGGATTTAATTTTGACCTCGGTTATAACCTCTATTACCGCGACAGAGAAGATATTGACCGCAAACAAGATCTTCCTGCAAGCACCTATGCAGTTGCCTCTCGCGGTTTTAGTAGCCAAATCGACACGCAACGAGCTATTGCACAAGCAGACATTGATGGCAATCTTGCCACACTCTGGTACGTCGACAACGCGCACCTCAACACATCCGTCGCCGAAACACCATCGCAACTCACCAACTCAATTTACGCCGGCATGGGCTATACACCCAAAAACTGGGATATACCTCTGATGATGGGCATCGGTGGCAAGTATGAATTTGCCAGCAACAATGCAGCACTCGAGCAATGGAGCATCTGGGGTAAGATGGGCGTCACGTTCTAATCCGCCTACGCCCTCGCGTTGCTCGTGGCTACGTCGGACAGGCTCAGCCATTGTCCTTAGCAACGACGGGGAAAGAATTCATCAAGAGGGTCGGTTTTTCCGGCCCTCTTTTTTAGTGTCGAATTTTTGCGTTTTTACATGTTCCCGTTTTTTTTGATGCTTGTGATAGTGTGTTAAGTCCCAATGACATTATTAGGCCCCGGTGACTTTTACGACAATGTGGTCATTCCCACCGTCGCCCCAACTTCGCCAAGGCTTCGATGGGCGGGCAGGCTCCTCGAAAGAGGGAATCCAGAAAAACATACGTTTTGCTATCAAACTTTTATTAACGCAAGCTAAAATAGACCTCTTTCGAAACCTGTTTAACCTAGCTATCTTGTACGCAGTTTTTGTCATCCCTCCTACGCCCTCACGATGTTCGTGGCTTCGAAGGGCAGGCCCGCTGATTTTTTATGTCATCCCTCCTACGCTGAAGTTAGCTACGGAGGACAGGCCCGGACGCACGTTTTTGTCATCCCGGGCAAGGACCCGGGATCTAGATTTACCAAATCTTGAATCAATCAAAAAGGCCTCAAGCAAGCCGAAAGGGCTTTGTTGCTTGTAAGATCAATTTTCTATTGGCGTTGCCACCCCTTACGTTGTTTTTCTCGTTGTAAAGCATCGTTGACATAGTTGTACAATTCAACATGAACATGGATCCCGGGTCCTTTGCCCGGGATGACAAAGTTTTCGCGTTCTAAAATCTTTCTTACAGAATGCCACGCACAAATAGGTTTCGAAAGAGGTCTAATGAAAGCCTTGGATTGTATCTTGATCCCCGCTTTCGCGGGGACGACGTAAGAAGTCAGCCGCCTGCCTGCTCCGTCGAAGCCTTGGCGAAGACGAGCCCGCCGACTTGTCTCGCCAAAGCTCCATAAAAACGACGGCGGAAGCTATCAAAAAAGCGTAGGCGGGTAGCTCGCGCATACGGCTGACAAAATATCTAGTACCCTCGCATTCTGCACTTTGTGCATGATCGCTCAACACGAACAATCCATATAACTCAACAATAACAACTCCTAATGAAACGCGTATCAGCTTTTACGACGACACATCACGCAGAATTCTTCGACGCCTGACGCATTCCGGCTAAGTAGAATAAAAATCTTGCTATTCACTATCTGATCAGCTAGCCTCAGTGAAGCTTGCACCAGCAAACGCTTTGTGAATGTTCTGCAAGCTGACTTCAAGAAGAAAAAAGAAGAAAAAGGGAAAAGAAGAAAGGAGAAAGAAAATGATGCGCAGGTCATCACTCGTTTATGCACTTATCGCCGTCATGGCACTCGGAATATTCAGTGCCGACGCGCACCAATACTCCCAAAAAACTTATCTTGCCATTCGTCCTCACGATATCAACACCGCCATGGAATACACCACGTGGCACCGCAACGCCTACACCAACCACGAACCAACTATCCACACCCATTTTCAATTCGTACCATTTTATCAAGACTCAGAACGAAGCGCAGATCTTGGCCGTTATTTTGGCGTAGGTAATGGCAGCAATAGCTTTCGCGTTGATAATGATCTAGCAGTTTCAACTCGCGACATCAATAAAAACTTTCTTATCCACGATTGGGGGCATCAAGATGGCGGGCTTGCGGGCACAGCATCATTTGATCCTTACCAAGAATCCTATGGCTTCCGCTTTGATCTCTTTCAACACATTGACCAACCATTCAAAGATTTTTTCTTCAAGTTCAGCACCGTCCTTGAGCAAGTAAATCACAGCATGAAATTAAAAGTCGCCAATGGCACCCCAGAAGCTTTCGACGGCACCAGCGTATCTTATTCACTTCAGGACTTTTTTGCTGGCAGAGTAAATATTACTGCAGACAATCCTGCACTTGTTGAAAATCAACAAAGCCCACTCACCATGAGCAAAATTACCGAACGTCGCAGCAAGTTCGGATTAGCCGATCTTGATTTTGGTCTCGGGTACAAATATTTGCGCGCTAAGCACCATGTGTACATAAGCCTTGATCTCACCATTCCTACCGGCAACCGCGTCCGTGGTGACTATCTATTTGAACCGGTATATGGCAATGGACGCCATGTTGGCCTGGGCGGAAGCTTGGATGTTGGATTGCAACTATGGCGATCGAAGCGCGCCAATTTACGTTTACTCTGGGCAACACGCTATCGCTATTTGTTCGAGAATTCAGAGTACCGCATGTTTGGCATTAAAGGTGAAAAATTTGGCCAGTACTATCTCGGCGGTGTCCTTAACCAACAAAATAAACCGCTCTTCCCTCTGGCAAATGAACTTACCCGCTCATGCGGCGTTAAGCCCGGCAGCCTGTTTGACACCATGTTCGACTTCGCCTTCAAGAGCTCAGGCTTTTCAATCGACCTCGGTTATAACCTCTATTGGAAAGATCGAGAGTCGGTATATCTGAGAAATGCACAGTCATTTGACGATAAAAATTTGGTTATCGCCGACCCTTCGTATAAGACACAAAGCGAAGTGCTCGGCGACCCAGGCACTGTCTATCGAAGCATAAGCAATGCCGATTTCGATCTTGATTCGGTCAAAACCCCTGCCGTCCTAACAAACAAACTCTTTGGCGGGTTTGGCTACTCGTTCTCTATATATGAGCAGCATCTGTGCTCGGTCGGACTTGGTGGATCTTATGAATTTGCCACCGACAATAACGCTCTTGAAGCTTATGCAGTGTGGGCAAAAATAGGCTTTTCTATCTAATTCATAACATTTTATTAAGATTTTAATCGCCGGGGCATCAGTTGCCCCGGCCTTTTTTTGGCCTCAATGTACCGCATAGTGCTACATATGGTCATTTTTTATCAATTATCTTTTCTATTTGAATAAAGACCGCTGTTTTTCACCAAAAAGCAGGCTTTTGCCTTTGTCTTCGCTTTTTTTTACACTAGAGAAATACTTATTAATAAACTAATTGTCAATTTTGAGCCCCGGTGCCATTTTTTTTAAACGTACTTATGGAGGTTATATCATGTTGAAGAGAAATATTGTTTATACCATTGCACTGGCCGTGGCATTGCCATGTGTCGGAGTAACTAACATCGCAGCTCAGCATCCTCATGCGGCACGCGCAATCAGAGGACAAGCTTTTAGATTCGCTTTGCACAAAGAATTCAAAGACTTGAATCATCAGCTTGAAGACGTTAAGGGACGTAAAACAATCTCAGGGCTTATGGGCCTTGCGGGGTTCAACCCAGACGTTCAGGGTTCTGACAAAGATCATGAAATTTTTATCGAAGGTGGCGCGATTCACTTCGTTACACTTCGAGGCAATGTTGAAAATGCAGTACGAAAAGTAGCAACGCAATGCGGCAGCTTTACCCACGACGAACGCCGACAGGCTCTTCAGGCTTTACGCGAGAGCATTACCAAGATTGGCGCCTGTATTTTTTCTAAATTTCATGATGACGGGAAAGCTTTAGATACTTTTGATGTACGCCACCCAGATTCACCAAGAACAGTTCAGAGTTATAACGCACTGCTCTCTATCATCGATCAGGCAATTGCACAACTAGACGCACAACCGCTAGCGGCACAACCTCGTGTTGAGATAAAAGAAGCGCCCGTACAACAGGTCGTCCGCCGACCAGCCGCTGTACAATCACAAAAACCACCCGTTATATCTGCGCCAATAAAAGTTATACCAGCAAAAGATGTTGTAACTACTTCACCCAAGGCACCAGCAATAGTCGCACCTAAAACACCCGCGCTACAACAACAGCAACCGCAGCCACAAGCACAACCAGTCGTAATACAAGCAACTGCTGCAGCACCAACAACAAGCGCAACATCGAGCACACCAAACGCCACGGCGGAATTTTTGGACCATTTACTACCATCAACCCATACAGATGCATCACTAGGGACTTTTGAAGAAGCCATGGCAGAAGTCATGGCAAAAGTCAGGGCTGAAGACGAAATAGAGCGACTCGAGCAACAAGTTTTTTCAGTCTCAGCTCCATCAGTATCAGCGCCAAATGAAGAGCCAGAGCTCTCGCTTCCTGAACGACAGCCAGCCGTATCACCAATAGCAACAGCAAAAGCAGAAGAAATAGAGCGACTCGAGCAACAAGTTTTTTCAGTATCAATTCCCAATGTAGTACTTCAAGATCTCTCTCGTCCTGATAAACAGCCAACGGCTGCTGCCAAGCTCGAAGAGCCCATCCCAGCTATAGCCGCACCCAAGACACCAGCTGAAGTTATTACAACACCTATTATTGATACAGATGAATGTAATGCGCTCGCTATTGAAGAACTAGCATGCCAGCTTGCAATTGCAGAACACGATCTTCAGGAAAAACCTTTCGAAGACATCCGTAACACCTATACACAAGAAGCAGAAGTGCCCGCAGCATCAGACGCTCAACTCGCGCTTGCTCGTACACCAGAAGAACACGTTAAAGATTTTTTGATACCAACGGGTGACAACTTCGGCGCTAGTTTTAAAAAGAAACTTCTTGCAGGCGACTACACAAGAACCAAAGATAAGCAGCATGATGAGCTGCTTGCTGCCTTTGCGCATGGAATTGCTCAATTAATGCAAGAACCCAATAAAACAACCCTGGCCGCTAATCTACAGAAACTAATAAGCGGGGAAAAATTTATTACTGACAAACAACGCTATAGAGCTGAAATTGAACGTCTGATAGAAACGAATGACGCAGCTATCATAGCGAAGATCACTGAGAACAACCCACAGAATGTAGTTAGTGAATTATTAGATCCATACATCATGATGCTTATGCTCCCACAGCCAGCTGACGGCACGGTCATTAAAAACCTTGGTGACTATATAGCCTGGTACCTCCAGTATCAACATCAGACAGAATTCGCGGGATGCAAACAAGAGCATGTAGACTTCTTGATTGAGCTTCTTCGTCATAGCGGCTGCAAGAAAGAAGTAGTTGAAAAAATTGAAGGCTCTATAAAAGCTTACTGCAGCAAAGCACGACGTTTTATGGAACGCACAAAGAGCATAGCACGCAGTATGAAAAAGTGGCTTTTTTCTGGCTCAAACGTTGCTGCGAACACCGCATTAAGTTGTATGGTTAATAAATACTTTGGTTGCGGATTTTTCGCGAACTTCATATTAGCTGATTTTATTCGTGGCTGTTTACCCTACAAATTAACTGTTGGCGAAGTTATCGCAAGCATATTGTTAGCTCATTGGACTCATGAATATTTACCATAGGTCGTCGGTTTTAAAATCCTGAATAAACGGGACGTATAAACACCGCGCATTGTAAAAGACTCTCAACACCCAACCCATCCCAACCTCACAAGAAACGATTCTTATGGGGTACCGGGGGGCACCCGAAAAAACCCTCTTGCCTAACCGCAGGAGGGTTTTTTCCTTTAAAAGTTTTATCTATCGCTACGCTTCAAGATAAGCACCGCATTACCACCGCCAAAGCCAAATGAATTTGACATGGCATACGTAATGTCTGCATCTCGTGCCGTATGTGGAACATAATCAAGATCGCAGGCAGGGTCAGGATCATCAAGATTGATGGTTGGCGGAACGCACTGGTCGCGCAGCGCGCAGGCAGTCAACACCGCTTCAGTTGAACCGGCGGCGCCCAGCAAATGCCCCGACATAGATTTGGTACTGCTCACCACAACGTGGTGCGCATGCGCAGGATATGCGCGATCACCAAAAACTTTTTTAATGGCCATGGTCTCAACAACATCATTCATTGCAGTACCAGTACCATGTGCATTAATGTAATCAATAGCATCCGGCGCAAGGTGCGCATCAGCAAGCGCACGTTCCATAGCCAACACAGCGCCACGCCCTTCAGGATGCATCGCCGTACAATGGTAGGCATCGGCAGAGGCTCCATACCCAACAATCTCGGCATACATAGGGGCACCACGTTGCACGGCATGTTCGTACTGCTCGAGTACCATCATGCTTGCACCTTCTGATAACACAAAACCACTTCTATTGCGCTCAAAAGGACGACTCGCGGCAGCAGGATCTCCCACCCATGTTGAAAGAGCTCGCATATTGCCAAAACCGGCAAGCGCAAGCGGTGTCATACAACTCTCAGCGCCACCCGCAAGCATTGTTGTGGTGTACCCATCGCGAATCAAGCGAAAGGCCATACCTAGGGCATCTGAGCTTGAGGCACATGCATTGGCAAATGCCATGAGGGGTCCCTGTAGCTCCCATTGCATGGCGAGCCAGGCAGGAGCTATGTTGCTAATCGTTTTGGGAATTGTAAAAGGAGAAAGTCGTTTCAACCCACTGCGAGCAACATCATGAGTTGCCTCTTCGATCGACTGCAAGCCACCAACACCTACACCTACATAAACGCCACATTGTGCACGAATTTCGGGTGCAAGCGTAGCAAGACCGGCATCACGCACAGCTTCGTGCCCTGCAATGAGTGCAAGATGCACAAAGCGGTCTGTTTTTGTATGAAATTTTGCAGGGAGCACCGTATCAAGAAGAGGTTGTTCACCCGTAACACTGCCGACACTGGCAATACGATAATCGCCAAGACCGCGCACCGCAGAAGCGGCACTTAAACCAGAGTGGCCAGCACGAGCATTATGCCACGACGTTATAACGTCATTACCCAATGGGGTTATCATCCCCATACCGGTGATAACAACGCGATGTGATGATGGCGGCATGTTACTTGGTACGTGCCGTGTGAATGAGATCGATAGCGTTGCCGACTGTTTTGATCTTTTCGGCATCTTCGTCTTTAATTTCGATACCGAATGTTTCTTCAAAGCTCATGATAATTTCGACAATATCAAGCGAATCGGCGCCAAGATCTTTGAACGTTGAGGTGGCCGAAATATTTTGAGCAGGCATGCTCAATTTCTCAGCAATAATGGCGATAACTTTTTGACTCGTCTCTTCTTGGGAAAATGACATAAAAAACTCCTGTAAACATATTTATGAATTCACTAAAGAGCCCTGAGGATACCGTAATTTCAAAAATTTTCTACATTCCCCCGGTCACTTCAATGACCTGTCCAACGATATAATCAGCACAGCCGGACGTCAAAAACGCCACCACATGGGCTACATCATTGGGGGTGCCATAACGCTTGAGGGGGATGTGATTAAGAATTTGCTGTTTAACTGGATCAGAAAGTGTTTGTGTCATCGCGGTGTCAATAAAGCCTGGAGCAATTGCATTAACCAAAACATTACGGCTTGCATATTCAAGCGCAAGTGTTTTAGTAAGTGCCATGATGCCTGCTTTGCTTGCAGCATATGCCGCTTGCCCCGGATTGCCGGTACGCCCCACAACTGAACTCATGTTGATAATATAACTTTTAGGTTGTTTGATCATGCGTAACAATGCCTGCTGCGCACAAAAAAATGCGCCCTTGAGATTGACATCAAGAACAGCATCCCAGCTTGCTTCGGTCATGCGCACGGCAAGCATATCTTTGGCAATGCCAGCATTGTTCACGAGAATATCAAGTGTTGGTTCAAGGATTTGCGCAAAACCCTGTTTGATAGATGTAGTATCTGCAAGATCGACGCGCACATAGGAGATACCACGTTGGCAACAGTTGCGAACACTTTGATGATCTGGCGCAACGCAGTCAAAAATGATGACACGGTCACCACGCGCATGCAGAATATCCACAATGGCGCGGCCAATTCCCCCCAACCCACCAGTTACAAGGGCTACCTTTGGCATAAAAACCTATTCGTTGATAGTGTCGATCTTCTCTTCTTTGGCAATTTCAAGGTCGAGCGCAAGCTCAGTTTTTTCCATTTCTTTACCAAAGAACTGTAATATTTTTTCAAGATCAGCCGGCGTACTCAATGAAAAAAGCTGCTTATCCGGCCATTCACGTTTAAGAAGTTTGGCAAATTTATTACCTGGGCCAATTTCAATAATCACATCACATGATTCGAAGTGATGCATTGAAGGCCACCATAATACATGAGAACTTACCTGTTTGATAAGCGATTCTTTAAGAAGAACATGATCAGTAATTGGCTGGGCAGAAATATTGCTCACCAAGGGAATCGCTAAATCTTTAAAATCCACTTTGACCATGTAGAGCGCAAGCTGAGCACCAGCATCCTGCATAAGCCGCGAGTGAAAGGCGCCCGCAACATTAAGCGGAATAACTTTAGCTCCTGTTGCTAGAGCATCTTTGGTAACGGCCTCAAGTTCTGGTAGAGTTCCTGAAACTATATGCTGCTCAGGCGCATTATAATTAACAATTTCAGCTACTTTGGCATTTCCCGTTGGTTCGTCATAACGGCAACATATTTCTTGAAGAAGATCCATCGAAAGACCTATAACCGCAATCATCGATCCCGGGTTGGCCAACGTAGCTTCTTCCATAAATGTTGCACGCTTTTTAAGAAGATAAAGTCCATCGGCAAAGTTGATACCACCAGCAGCAAAAATCGCGGCATATTCACCGGAGCTATGGCCAGCAACGACGTCGGGAACAATACCATATTTAGAGCTCAAAACAATGTACAGAGAAGCGCTCACCAGAAAAAGAGATGTTTGGGCGTTGACCGTTTCGCGCAGTTCTCGGTCTGATGATGCAAAACAAAGACGTACAAAATTTTGATCGAGGCAGTGTGATGCCTGTTCAAAATACTCTTGCACGCATCGTTCGCGATCGTAAATCTCTTTTCCCATACCAAGAACCTGAGATCCTTGGCCCGGAAAAATCATGCCTACTTTCATTGATCATTCCTCTGTCGTTTCATAACCGCCATTTCCCCATTAATTACCATTCAGCGCTGATAAGCTTTAAGCGCGCTTTAACCAGGGGCACAAAACCGGATTGCTGTTTTGCGTCTGGTTTATCATATTGCACAACAAGCTGCTGCCAATAGGCACGTGCTTGTTCAAAATTTTTGATCGACCAGAAATAAAGCCCCACATAATAAAGGCCTACTTCATGCGCCGTATTCGAACGATCGTTGGCGATTGACGTCAACGCCGTCAACCCCTCGGCTTTTGTTGCCGGATTGTCTAATTTCATAAGTGCCAACTTAGCAGCATAAAAATCACGTAATTCTTGGCTGGCAATTGACGGTACTGCTTTTGCCATAATCGCAATTGCTTCGTCAGTTTTGCCTAAATGCGCAAGTGCGTCAGCGTAATAAGTTTTAAAGAATGGCGCAATGCGTGCACGACTATTTTTGTGATAGCCAGCATCAAACATTTCAGCAACTTTTTTCCACTTTTCCTCATCACTCCCAAATTCAATAGTCCCGTTGGTTATAACCGTTTTTTGTCCTACAGGTGCATCGTAATAACGTAACGCTTCGGCAAATGTTTTTTGCGCCGACATTTGTACCCACGAACTGTAGTAGCCGTATGCTATAAAACAACATGCAAATCCCACCAAACAAAGAGCTCCAAGGGCAAGCCTCTTGCGATTGGCTAACGCAACTTCAATGGACTTATCAAACCACAAGGTCACTTTATCCACAAAGGAAATCATTGCTTTCTCCTGCGCTTGGCTGCGCGCAATAAAAATAAACAAACATACATTTTTTCACTATAGCGACACCGCGTTTTTTGTATACTTCACTACTAATTACTGCGACATTTGTGCAATTTTTCGATTTCTATTTGTAATTGTTTCTATGTGACACATTCCACGCTTGCACCAACGCCTGTTCAATGGCCCGAGCATCAGCATTTCCATGGCATACCAGAACCACGCCCTTCACCCCCAAGAGCAAAGCACCTCCTCTGACAGGATACATCTCGTCTTTTGCCGCAGTATCGGTGTGTACCTGTTCGGCAACAGACTCCATCGTCTTAAGCAAAACATTGCCAACAAAACCATCGCATACTACCACATCGACACGCCCTGCAAAAATGTCATATGGTTCAACATTGCCGATAAAGTTGAGGGTATCCTTTTGTAATAGCTTATGTGTTTCTTTAACTATTACATTCCCTTTGCCCGGTTCATGCCCATTACTCAGCACTCCAACACGAGGTCGAATATTTTTCGTTAGGTGTGTAAGGTAGTTAACACCCATATGGGCAAATTGTTGAAGATGATGTGAACGGCAGTCCGTGTTAGCTCCTAAATCAAGCACTAACACCCTGCCCTGAGGCGATGGCAAGAAACCGGCAATTGCTGGACGTTCAACGCCCTCTTGTTTGCCGATGAATAAAGTTGACGCTGCCATAAGAGCCCCAGAATTGCCCGCTGAAACAACGGCTGTACTTTTTCCAGAGCTTACACTTGCAACTGCACGCACAAGAGATGAATTCGTTTTTTTGCGTACAGCACTTACTGGTTCAGCAGCCATATCGATGACCTCTGGCGCATCAACAACTGTTATCGCATACGTTCGCCAGAAAGAATCTTTGGCATCAAGCCACTGTTCAATCATGGTGCCAGGACCATAAAAGGCAATAGGAACCGATGTGCGCGCCGCGGCAAGGCCTCCTTCAAGGACCACCTGCGGAGCTCGGTCTCCCCCCATCACATCAACGGCAATCATGATGAACTACACTCCAAAAATATAACGCCGTTCGTTGATCATAAGTACGACACGAACGGCGTCAAACTTATAGTGGACGCCCGGAATGGCAAACTATTTCTTCTCTTGAACGGTATTCTCCGTACCTGCACCTTCAGTTTCTTGGTGATGAGTACGCATTTTTGAAGCTTGCGCCTCACGAGCCTGGCCGCGGGCATACATGCGGTCGGTCTTGGTGCGTAAAATCTTTCTTCCTTTGTAGTACCCACACTCTTTGCATACCTGATGAGGCATCATTGGGGCCTGACATGTTTGACAACCGGTAATAGCTTTGGGCTTAATACCTTTATTCGCGGATCTTTGATCGCGTCGTTTACGGGATAATTTCCGTTTGGGTACTGGCATGTGTGAATCTCCTACCAACTAACACTTCGTTGTAGCATAAAGAAAACGCCTAATATCCTAATTTTTAAAGGCTCTTTTGTCAAAGCGGAGACACTCTGGTTGTAAAAACGGACAATTTTGGCAAACTATGGTTCAGTTGTACGTTCCTGACGTACAAAAACACGCAACCCCACCGAAAACAGAGGAGCTTATTCATGAGTACAATCAGCATGGAGCTGGTGAAAAAGTTACGCGATCGCACCCAAGTCGGCATGATGGACTGCAAAAAAGCCCTCGAGCAGACGAACGGTGATTTTGATCAAGCTGTTGAAATATTGCGCAAAAAAGGCGCCGCAGTTGCTGCAAAACGCGCCGATAACGTCACCAACCATGGACGCATTGAAAGCTTTATCAACGCTGATAGCACGGTGGGCGTTTTGGTTGAATCCGCCTGCGAAACTGACTTTTCTGCAAACACCCAGGCAATGAAAGATTTTGTTGTTGGGGTCGCAGAACACATCGCCACAAAAAACTCCCCATCAGTTGAGACATTGCTTAAAGAATCGTTCAGCAAAAATCCCGCAATCTCCGTTCAACATTATCTTGATGAGCTTGTTGCAAAAATTTGCGAAAGCACAAAAGTTAACCGCTTTGTTCGTTTTGACGTAACTGGCCATGGTCTGATCAATGTCTATATTCACCCAGGATCAACCGTTGGCGTTATGGTAGAACTTGCCACCGACAAGGCGCCGCAACCTCACCTTGAGGCATTGCGCACCCTTGCTAAAGACATCTGCATGCAAATAGCCGTTACCAATCCGTTGTGCGTACTTTCCAACGATCTTGATCCCAAGGCCGTTGAAAAAGAACGCGCACTGGCACAAGAGCAACTCCAACCAAGCGGCAAACCTGCAGCGGTTATTGAAAAAATCATTCAGGGTAAACTTGAAAAGTTTTATCAGGACGCATGTCTCATGAATCAGCCCTTCATCAAGAATGATAAGATTACGGTAAAACAATATATCGCCGACACCGCAAAAAGCATGGGCTTAGTTGTTACGGTTAAACAATTCAAACGCTTTGCCATCGGACGTTAACCTCATCCACAAAGGATCGGCATGGAAACCGTGCTCCTCAAACTCAGTGGAGAACTTTTAAAAGGTTCCCGGTCATCATCGCAACGTGTCGACGTCGCATTTGTCCGTTCTGTTGCCCATAACATCAAGCAACTGGATAAAACGCATCGCTTCCACGTTGTCGTGGGTGGCGGAAATTTTTTTCGCGGTGCACGCGATGGCGCGAGTGCCGGAATCAGACAACCGATAGCGGATAGCGTTGGCATGCTGGCCACCGTTATGAATGGCCTTCTGCTTCATGAAATTTTTGCTTCAGCTGGGATCTCATCAGTGGTGCTCAATGCCAATCCACTGCCGGGCATTGTTGCAGGTTGCGAACAGGCACTCATTGATGAAGCGCTCAAAAACAATACACTGATTATTTTTACCGGCGGTACCGGCAATCCTTATGTGAGCACCGACACGGCCGCCGTAATTCGTGGATTGCAAATCGGCACACAAACAATTTGGAAAGCATCAAATGTTGATGGCGTCTATGATACAGATCCGGCAGTTAATAAAGATGCACATCTCATCAAGACGATCTCATACGAAGATGCCCTGCAGCGCAAGCTGCACGTCATGGATATGACGGCTATTGCACTCGCGCAAGAGCATAAGATGGTGCTTCGTGTTTTTAGTATTTTTATACCCGATGCACTTCTGACTGCAGCACAAGATAAGAACTTTGGAAGTACGATACAATAACCAGGGGATTGAGCCATGATTGAAATCGCATTTAGAGAAGGTGATTCAAAAAGTTTCGAGACGCTCCTTAAGTCGTACATGGAACCACCATTGAAACACTATGAAAAAGAGCTCGCAAGCATTCGCACTGGCCGAGCATCCATAGCATTACTTGAAAACATCAAAGTTGATGCTTATGGCCAAATGATGACGCTCAAGGAAGTGGCAACGTTGGGAGCTCCTGATCCACGGCTTTTGACCATTCAACCATGGGACAAATCAATTATCGCTGAAATTGAAAAAGCGGTTGCCGCATCAGAACTTGGAGCCGCACCTATCAATGACGGGGCACTGATCAGGATTCAGCTTCCTCAAATGAGCACTTCACGCCGCGATGAATTAATTAAATTACTTGGCAAGAAAACAGAAGAGTGCAAAGTTTCGCTCCGCAACATTCGTAAAGACTTCCACAATGAAGTACGCGATGCGGACAAAAAACACATTATCTCTGAAGATTTTGCCAAGCGGCTTGCTGATTTGTTGCAAAAAATTACTGATCAGTACATTGAAAAAGCTGAGCAGATAAATAGCAAAAAAGCAGCCGAAATCGGCCATATCTAAATCTTTTCACGGCCCCGCAATCGCGGGGCCTTTTTTTCCATCGCAACTTTCTGTACACTCGTGCCTATCCGTCATAAAATAAAAAGCTTCACTAACGTAGTACAAAACAATAGACCTCTTTCGAAACCTATTTGTGCGTGGCGGTCCGTAAGAAAGATTTTAGAATGCAAAATCTTTGTCATCCCGGGCAAGGACCCGGGATCCATGGTTATTTTAGTGCAGGTATCGGGAAACAACTTGTTCATGTTGAATTGTACAGCTATGTCAACGATGCTTTACGACGAGAAAAACAACTTAAGGGGTGGCAACGCCAATGGAGAATTGACCTTATCGAGCAACAAAGCCCTTTTTGTTTTATCGGCTTGCTTGAGGCATTCATTCATCATCCTCGCGAATGCGGGGACCCAGAAGATTTTTATTTTTTTTCTGGATCCCGGGTCCTTGCCCGGGATGACAAAAACCACGTCCAAGATAGCTGGGTTAAGCAGGTTTCGAAAGAGGTCTAATGTCACAACACTTTACCCATCTCCACATTCACACCGAGTTCTCGCTCCTTGATGGCGCCATACGCATCAATGACTTGCTCAAGTTTGCGCAAGAACAGCAGTGGAATGCTGTGGGCATTTCTGACCATGGCAACATTTTTGGTGCCGTGAAATTTTTTCAACAAGCAAAAAAGTTTGGTATCAAGCCCGTGCTGGGCATTGAAATGTACTTTACGCCTGACGTTGCGATCAAAAATGCACAAGAACGTTACTTTCACATCTTGCTTATCGTCCAAAACCGCATCGGCTACAAAAATTTGTGTCGTCTGATTGCACTTTCATATCAACAGGGCTACTACTTTAAGCCACGCATCGATTATGCAATGCTTGAAAAATATTCAGAGGGCCTTATTGCAACAACAGGATGTTGTAGCGGACAAATTCCAACGCTTATTCGCGATGGCGCGCTTGAACAAGCAAACGATCGGACTCAATGGTTTTTGGATCGTTTTGGACGGGATCGATTTTTCATCGAACTCCAGCCTGCAGAATTTGACAAGCAAATTACAACAAACAAACTGCTCATTCCCTATGCGCAACAAATGGGAATTAAGTGCATAGCAACTACTGATGCGCACTATTTACACAAAGAAGACCGCGATGCACACGAAGTTATGCTTTCGGTTCAAACAAAAGATCAAATTGATAATCCCGATCGTTTTTCATTCGGCGAATGTCATCCCTACGTCCGCACCACACAAGAAATGCTCGCAGCGTTTCCCGAACACCCTGACATTGTATGGAATACCGGCTTTGTCGCCGATCAATGCGACTTTAATTTTGAGTTCGGCAAACTTTTGTTTCCCCAATTCCCCATACCAGAGCAGTACACGCAGACAACGTATTTTGAAAAATTATGTCACGATGGGCTGGAGCAGCTCAAAAGCCTTGGATTAATTCCAACAGACCAATACGCGCTTTATGATGAGCGCTTACGTACAGAAATAGAACTCATCATCAAGATGGGGTTTGTTGGATATTTCTTGGTAGTAAGTGATTTTATTCAATGGGCCAAGCGCCAACAAATTCCCGTTGGTCCTGGGCGAGGATCGGCCGCTGGATCACTGGTTGCCTGGACGTTACAAATTACCAACGTTGATCCGCTCAAATATAATCTCCTGTTCGAGAGATTTTTAAATCCAGAACGCGTAAGCATGCCCGATATTGATATCGATTTTTGCATCGAGCGACGCGAAGAAGTTATTACCTACGTCAAAGAAAAATATGGACACGATTGCGTGTGCCAAATCATAACCTTTGGAACCATGATGGCCAAAGGCGTCATCAAAGACGTTGCGCGCGTATTGGGATTCCCTTTTCAAGATGCAAATGCCATCACCGAACTCATACCAGAACAACTTAAAATTACGCTTGCCGAGGCAATTCAACAAGAGCCACGGCTTGCACAACTGATTGAGAGCAATCCCAAAGTTAAACATCTTTTTGATATCTGCTTTAAACTCGAGGGCCTCACGCGTCATGCATCAAAGCATGCTGCTGGCGTGGTAATTTCACCCGAAAGCTTAGCCGACTGCCTCCCCCTCTTTATCACATCAAAAAGCAACGATCTGGTCTCGCAATATGCAATGACCGAGCTTGAAGCGGTTGGCTTTTTGAAAATGGACTTTTTGGGGCTACAAAACTTAACGGTTATCGAACGCGCACTCAAGGCAATCAAAGCTCATCACGGCATTGAAGTTAATCTTGATACGCTGCCGCTCGATGATCAAAAAACATTTGAGCTTCTGCGCAATGGAAAAACAAAGGGCGTCTTCCAGTTTGAATCTGACGGCATTCAGGAGGTTTTGCGCAAACTTCAGCCAGATCGCTTTGAAGATCTTATTGCCGTTAACGCCCTGTATCGTCCGGGGCCACTCGGCTCGGGCATGGTCGACGATTATATTGACCGCCGCCATGGACGCAAACAGTCAACGTATATGTTTCCAGAGCTTGAACCAATTTTGGCCGAAACCTATGGCGTCATTGTCTACCAAGAACAGGTTATGAAGATCGCATGCGCTATCGCCGGGTATACACTTGGTGGCGCCGATATTTTGCGGCGCGCCATGGGTAAGAAAAAAGTTGAAGTCATGGAAGCGCAAAAAGCACTGTTTGTTGAGGGCGCCACAAAAAATGGGTTCGATGCTGGCAAAGCTGCCGAGCTCTTTGACCTTATGGCGTATTTTGCGGGCTATGGATTTAATAAATCTCACTCTGCCGCCTATGCGTTGATTGCTTATCACACAGCGTATCTCAAGGCAAATTTTCCGCGCGAATTCATGGCTGCTCTCATAAGTTTTGAAACCAATAATCCCGACAATTTGACCAAGTACTTACAAGAAATTCATGACATGGGCAGTGCTACTATCCCGCCTCACATCAACATGTCTGATATCGAATTTACAGCACGACAAGACGGCATAGTATTTGGGCTGAAGGGGATTAAAAACGTCGGCTTGGCAGCATTGCAAAATATTTTGGAAGAGCGCACGCACAAACCCTTTGAATCGCTCCTTGAATTTTGTAAGCGCATCGATTTACGCACCGCAAATAAACGTGTTATCGAAAGTTTAATTTATGCCGGAGCAATGGACTGTTTGCCCGGAAATCGCGCACAAAAGATTGCAGAGTTAGACACCATTATTGAACGCGCCCGCGAAGAAAAAGAAACAAAGAAAACTGGACAGATGGGTTTGTTCGGCATAGAAACACCATCTGACGCATCCGCAACGACATCCAACTCCGCTGATTATATTTTTGCCCAACGCCCCGAATGGTCTGACAAAGAGAAGCTTGAAAAAGAACGCGAAGTTGCCGGCTTTTATCTGAGCTCACACCCACTCAAAGCCTACCCTTCGATTCAGTTTATCGAGTACACAACATTCGCGCAGGCGTTAGATTTAATCAAAAATGTCTCTTCGCTTAAAGAACCAACGGTAACGTGTTGCGGCCTTGTGCAAACCAGCAAAACCATCACCACCAAAAAAGGCGATCGCATGGCATTTGCTCAGTGCGAAGATTTAACCGCAAGCGCCGAAATTATTATTTTCCCACGTCTCTTTGCCAAAATTGAGACCTTACTTGAACAACACAACGTGTTTATTATCAAGGGAACACTCGATATCACGTCGCAGTCAACGTGTAAGATCAAAGCAAATGATCTGATTCCTGCGGCAACAGTTTTTGATGATCCATCCCTAGCAATTGCTCTTACCGTAACACTTCCTGATGATATTCAAGAAAGCATGCTTCAGGAGTTGAAAAACTTTCTCCCCAAGGGTTCGCTTCCCCTGCAACTGGCTTTTAGAGAAAATGAGCACGAATTACTACTCGCAACGATGCACAAAGTTGGATATTCGCTTGATCTGCTAGCGGATCTTAAGACGCGTGGGTTGGTGGGGAAAGTAGTACTGTAAAAATCGACTACTACCGTCAAAAATTCGTTCGTGCTGCCTGTCCTCCGTCCTGTCCGCCATAGCTTTGCCTGCCCATCGGAGCCTTCGTCTTCGCCATTGTGGCTACGACGGAACAGGTTGGCGGAGTTGGGGCGTCGGCGGGAGTGTTTTGCGAAGCAAAACGTATCGAAGCATGAACGCGTTGCATGCGTACCTAAATTATGGTACACTTCACCGGTACGACAACCATTTTTAAGGACATAAGTTTCAATGAAAGAGTACATAGCCCATCGTGGATCATCGTTTGTTATTGAATGGTTTTATGGCATCAATGGCAGAAGCCAGGTTCTTGAATATTTCAACGGACTTGACGAAGATACACAAGATAGCCTCGTGAATCTTTTTGTTTTTATGGGAGAGACGGGGAAGCTTTTGAATAAAACTAAATTTCGCAATGAGGGTGATGGTATCTACGCTTTCAAATGCAAATTCCATCGATTCCTTTCATTTTTCTTTGTCGGGAAAAAAATTGTGCTAACTAATGCTTTCGCAAAAAAACAAGACAAGCTACCAGCGAACGAAAAAAAGAAAGCTTTACGTTACAAGCTGGATTACGAAACACGAGTAAAGCGGAGAGTATATTATGTCTAAAAAAAATATTATTAAAAAAACAGAGCCAAGCATGACTACCTATGAAAAATTAACTAAAGATCCGATTCGCCGGGCAAAAATAGAACGTGGATATAAAGATCTCGTGCTATCTGAGCTTCTCATCGCGCTGATGGAAGAGGATCATGTATCCGTGCGTAAACTAGCAAAAGCTGCTGGAATTTCACCGTCTATAATTCAAGATGTTCGATCAGGGAAAAAAGAGAACATGACTGTTAAATCGTTTTCAAGTATAGCCACGGCACTTGGCTATGAGGTTGTACTTCAAAAAATTGCCCATGCACATCACAAGTAATAGTGCTCTAACTCTCCCGCTTCAATCCCCCAAGACGCGTTGCAAGAACTTCGGGCATATCAGACAACATCTCATTGAACCATTGCCAAAACCAAGCACTTTTTTGTTCCTGTTCAGCCTCAGCAACAACATCAACAACATCCTTAACCGCCTTTTCCATTTGGAATTCATCAATTGCATGATCGTTGAAGAGACGAACTAAGTGATGATAGCGATCGTGAAATTTATCTTGCCAATCAATCATGGCATAAAAAATGAGTAGTGAAGCCAGAATCTCGTATGAATCAGGAGTTTGCGTCAAAAGATGTTCGTAAACGGCAATAGCGTCAACCCATCGCTTTTCACGTTGATACAAAAATGCAGCTTGCTTGTATTTCTCGGCTGAATTCTTATCGTCGAGGTACCACAGAATATCACCCTCGAGCTGTAGAACATATGCACGATCTTGAAGCGAATGCGCAAGTAGACGAAAAACATTGAGTGCTTTTTCGCGCTCTCCTCGAGCAATGAGGTCAGCAAGCTTAAACCACGCGAGGCTTTTCTCCTTTTGGCTCTGCTGCCGTTCCATTATCTCCCCTTTACTGTGCAACCTGCTCATTAACGCCACTAATGCTTATCTGAATAAAATGATTACAGGCGGCCTTTTGAAAACGGTTTTTCCTAATGTTATACTGCTTGCCGCTTTCTTGTAAAGAAACGTACTTAAATTTTCTCTTGACCGAGAGGCCCATGGAAACAGCAGCAACACGTACAGAACAATGGCACGCAAAAGAACGTCAGGCGTGTGATGGCGGCGATACCCAAGCACGAGCACGCCAAGAGGCACTCGGCAAACAGCATGCGCGCACACGCATCGATCATCTTTTGGATCCAGGAAGTTTCATTGAAATAGATCGTCTTGTGTGTTCTGCGTTCGGAACATCCAAAAATTACACTGATGGCGTTGTTGCTGGACTCGGCACCATTCATGGACGCCACGTTGCCGTTTACGCGCAAGATTTTACGCTTAAAGGCGGCTCACTTGGCAAACATCATGCCGCCAAAATCTGTAAAGTCATGGACATGGCTGCAAAAATTGGATGCCCTATCATCGGCATCATCGATTCTGGTGGAGCACGCATTGATGAAGGAATTCACGCGCTTGCCGGTTATGGAAAAATCTTTAAACGTAACTGCCATTACTCTGGCATCATTCCTCAAATCTCACTTATCATGGGCCCCTGCGCTGGCGGCGCGGTATATTCACCAGCTCTGACTGATATCATTTTTATGACGTCCGGCACCAGCCAAATGTTTGTCACCGGACCCAATGTCATTGCTCAGGCCACCCATCAAACCATTACTAAAGAAGATTTGGGCGGAGCTGAAATACATACCACTATTTCCGGCGTCGCACACGATGTTTGTGCTACTGAAGATGAATGTCTTGAGAAAGTTAAAGCACTTCTTGAATATTTACCCAACTCCTATCTCGACCAACCGCCACGCCACAAAACTGTTGAACCGAGCCAACAGTCCCCGCTGCATATACCGGAACACGCGCATCAAGCGCTTGATATTATTACCGTCATTACATCGCTTGTTGATCACGAAAGTTTTTTTGAACTTCAGCCGCGATTTGCGGCCAACATGGTTACCGGATTTGCGCGTATGGATGGCATGGTAGTCGGCATCGTTGCCAATCAACCGGCAGTAAAGGCAGGCGTTATTGATATTGAAGCTTCAAGCAAAGCTGCACGCTTCATTCGTTTGTGCGACAGTTTTGGTATCCCACTCGTTACCCTTGTTGATACGCCCGGATATTTGCCCGGCGTTGAACAAGAGCACAGCGGCATCATACGACACGGCGCGAAACTTTTGTATGCGTATGCAACCGCTACGGTACCTAAAATCACGGTTATTTTACGCAAGGCGTTCGGCGGAGCCTTTATCGTCATGGGCAGCAAGGAGCTTGGCGGAGACATTAATTACGCGTGGCCAATGGCGCACATTGCTGTTTTGGGAGCTCAGGCTGCAGTTGCCATCATGCATGGCAAAAAACTCGCTGCCACCCCAGCAGAAAATCGCCTTGACCTGCAACATGAACTTGAACACGCCTATCAAGAAGAATTTTTGAATCCATTCACCGCAGCAGAACATGGTTACATTGATGCTATCATCGAACCATCTGAAACGCGTATGCATATTATCAAAGCGCTTCATCTCACCAAAGATAAAGTCGAAAAGCTTCCGCCGCGCAAACACGGCAACATGCCTTTGTAAATCAGAGCCTGTACGGAAATTAGTAGAATAGACCTCTTTCGAAACCTATTTGTGCGTGACAGTCTGTAAGAAAGATTTTAGAACGCGAAATCTTTGTCATTCCGGGCAAGGACCCGGAATCCATGGTTATTTTAGTGCAGGTATTGAGAAACGACTTGTTCATGTTGAATCGTACAACTATGTCAACGATGCTTTACGACGAGAAAAGCAACTTAAGTGGTGGCGTTTTTGCTTGATCCAAGACTCGGTAATTCTTGATCCCGGGTCCTTGCCCGGGATGACAAAAACGTGCGTTCGGTATGACAAAAACCGCGTCCACGATAGCTAGGTTAAACAGGTTTCGAAAGAGGTCTAATGTTTAGATCCAGTTCGTGCTGAGTTTTTCACAGCCTGCCCGCCATAGCCTTGCCTGCCCATCGAAGCCTTGGCGAAGTTGGGGTGACGGCGGGACGAACGGGACTATTAACGCGCTCAACACCGTAACCTCAAAGCAACTGTTCTAATCGCCGGCCAACAACTTAGGGCACACAACAAGATTCGGTAGCAGCCGTACGATCAATCACTATCACTGCGTCATTATCAGTTTTAATAACAATATATTTCTGCTTTTTTGCCGAAAATTTTTTAAGGGCACAGCGCACATCGGCAAGCGTACGAATGCGCATATCGTTGATACTCTGAACAATATCTCCCTCCCGTATCGTACCAATATCTCGCGCCGGTGAACGCGCCATGAGATGCGTCACAATCACCTTGGGCTCAGTACGATGTGAAATTTCTTCATAGTATGAAAGTCTTTTAGCAATGTTCGTATCACGGCACCTCAAAGCATCAAGATGATTGAGCGCAAACGGCATCAAAACGAGCCCGCCAAGAATTTCGTAATCAACATGCTCAAATGGAGGGTACCAATAACGAATCGGCAACTGCTGAGCCGTTCCAAAGTCAATAGTTACGTTACGTCTTTTCCCATGACGATACACACCACACGAAATAGTCTGATCAGGAGAACACTGATTAAGCGCAACCAACAACGGCATCAATTCATTACGCGCAGGATCCTTGAGCTCTCCGGATGGTGTAAGTGCGTGCCCGTTGAGTGTGTACACTACATCGCCTGCAACAATACCGGCAGCAGCACACGCACCATGTTTATACACGCGCGTCACATAAAGACCTGCAACCGTATCAGGATTGCCCAAAAAGCGCATCAAGGACGGATGTGTCCCTACAAATGATGCCCCGATGAATGGTCGATGCACCACCGCATGACGATGAAGTGATGGTAGTAACTTTTTTATCTCATTAATGGGGATAATAAAGTTCATACTTCTGATACCCATTAGTTGCGCATTATTAATCCCCACAACATGACCTACCCGATCAACGCAAGGACCTCCTGAATACCCTGAGCTTAATGGCGTGGTCACTTCGATAAATGACTCGCCCTCTACAACTTCAAAGCCACTGACCATCCCCGGCTGGCAATTAACACGTTGCTGGCCAAAAGGATACCCATAGGCAGTAACACGCCGTTCGCGCTCAATGTTGTCAGAATCACCCACAACAAGATGCGGCAGATATCCCGTAATGCTGCGCACGTACTGACGATCATCCGACACGATTTTGAGAAGCGCAACATCACTTTCGGGACAAATGCCAACGACTGTCGTATGCACTACCCGTTGGCCACACGACGGTAAGGTGACCGTAATATCGGTTGCATCTTTGATCACATGAAAATTGGTAATGATATGCCCCTCATCATCAATCACAAATCCAGAACCTTGTTCAGTTGATGCCGGTGACGTTTTGAAGGGTTCGAGCCAGTTAAATGAACTACCGGAAGCATATACATGCGCAACCGCTTCATACACTCTTTTGTGGGTAACGGGAACGGCGTAGTTCGATGTTATTGAAGCACACATTATTATTGCCACAATAACGCTTCTGCTCATTGTAATCTTCATACGGCCATCTCCTTCTTGTTTTGCAAGATCTAACTATGCTATGGTTTTTTTTATGTTACAAAGAAAGGTCACCGGAGAATACAAGGAGAAAGAAATGAGAAAATGTTTGGTAGCATTGCTACTTTTATGCACGCTTGCTATGCGTGAGCAATTATGTGCAGCACTCACTGAAGAAGATAAAGCTAAACTTCAAGCACTTGTGGATGCATATCAAATTACCACCAAAAAACTACCCCTTATTAAGAGAATAAACAATCTACGCACAAAATACCAACAAGATAAAGCTGCGCTTACTGCAATCGAAAATGCATATATTCCAAAGCTCACCGGACTCCCCGCCGATTACGAAAAAGATCAAAAATCGAGAGAACAACAAGAACGTCAAAAACTTTTGTCGCAATGGGAACAAGCACAAGATAAAAAAGCTATCGAGCAAGAAATAAAACGCGCTATAAAAAACCTCAGAGTTGCAAATCGTTATTTGGCCGCTCTTGAGCTTGAAGAAGGGCTGCAAACGCACAAAAAACAACCACAGCGCCAAATTCCGTTCAAACCCAAAAGTATATTTCGCGATCGCACACTTCCCGACATCATGCAAAATCTTGATGCGGATCTTTATGAAGAGGGTAAACAGGAAACAGCGCAAAAAATATTCTGGCATATTCAGCGGCTCGTCCAGCTTGCCAATACCTATCTTCTTCTCAACGTTATTCCACAATCGCGAGACCTCTATGCAGGCGTTCGAACAAGCATTGAAAATCTTATTGTTGCGCTAGCGCAAGGCAAAGAAAGTGATGTTACTACGGCATTTGAAGAACTTAATCGCACAACTGAAAGGGTCACATCAGTAATAAATTTGGCTATTGCAAATTGCAATAAGATCAAAGCCGAAGACATTGTATGTATTCAGCCAGCTGTTTTTGAAAAAATTTCAAAAATTCTTACTGAGGCAAGCACCATAAATTTTGGCCAGCTCGTTCAGTCCATACAATCTGCATGGAACGCATGTCCAAGATATGAAAAAACAGAAACGGGCAATATAGCTATCGATGATACCGACAAATTTAAAATAAAAACAAAACCAAGTAACTCCGAGCTTATATTTACTGCCTATGCGGCATCTAAACAATATTATAATCGTATACAATCGCCAGAAATGGCAAAACATGCCGTCTTGTTTGGCATTGCACGTCCTGATAATTTTGATGGACTTTTATGGCGTCAGATAGCTCCTATTACGCAATTAAGCACAGACCTTTTAGGTTATGATCGATTGCGTTGCAAATATGAACAAAATCAAGAAAAATCGCGTCCTGTTCATCAGATGATGTATGAAGTGCAAACCTTAGTAGCTGCAGCAACCACACTCAAGCAACAACTTGAAAGCACAGTGGCTGAACGCGGCAACATCAATCGCGTATTGTATCCATTACGCAAAGAGATTAATCAACAACTTACCACGCTTCAATCAGTTATTTTAGAACTCCATCACGATCTTGAAAGTAAAACTAAAGTCTTCAGTGATGAACTATTAGTTCTTGATATACTTGCTGATGTAAGCATTTTTTCTTCAGCGAAAGAAACCAAATCAATCTCTATATCTCAGGATATTACTTCGGAGATCGTTCAAAAAACGCAACTGTTGGCGCAAACAACTGCTTGCTCAAAAATATTGTATGACGAGCTACAAGGAATACGAAAATCGATTTTTACAGCTGCAGGGGTGTCCGATATTAACGACAAACTTATAGGCCAAAAGGAGCTAACAAAGAATGAACAAGATAATGTAATCAAACAAACAGACCTGCATTTTCAAGGCTTTAAAAATATACCATCCCTACATTCCTGCATTACTGATTTACACAAACAATCACAATCAACCTACAAAGATAAATTAGAGAAGTTTATCAAAAACATTCCCGCAAATGTCAAAGAGCAGGTTTCAATATTCATTCAGGAAGCTGGCCGGTTTCCTTCTACCATAAAGCAACTGTTCACCAAAACAAGCATGCCTTCTCAATCAAAAATTAATTGGGAAAAAGTAAAAGAATACGTAATTATCGCGCTTGTTATCATTGTTATTATTGTCGTAATTGCAGGGCTTACGTACTTATCCTGTGGCGTTATTGCGCCATGGCTTGGATATCCATGGTGGTACGGACTTTTTTTTAGTCCAGCTCAAATGTGTTGGTTCAAAGCATTGGGGCTTAAAAAGACGAGCTATCCTGAGTTGCCGCAAGAAGACGCGGTTCAACTTTCGCCTCGTATAGTACAGAAGGCGCTCAGTGCTAATCTTTTTGAAGATACGCCCGAATTTATCGTCGAGTGGGAGCTTACCTCGATTCTCTTTGATCTCATGGTAACAGAGAAGGTTATAAGCGATGAAGCCACAATAGCTGCCAATGATAAGTCTACTATTCTTACTATCATTCAAAATTCAACCTGGCAGCACCTGACTATGGCACGCAAAGCAATTGAAAAAATTAAGGGTGATAAGCTAAATCTAGCCACGCGAATTGATAAGATTCGTAACGAACTTAGAATTTATTTTGCTACGCGACGAGGAACAACTCAAACTGCATAATCGCCAACCATTTGCTCCACCAAGTAAGCCCTCGGCACACCACCGGGGGCTTATTTCTTTATGTGGATCCATCCCCCATCTCAATCTTGTTTATTGGAACCAACTTGTGCTAACGTCAGTCAACGTTACAAATAATTTGTTATCGCACACCGAAGGAGAGTCTTATGAGAAAAGTGATCATATTATGCGGCATCTTATGCGCCTTTGTTACCTGCAACCAGTTACGTGCTGAATTTCTACCACCAAACCCTGCTGACTTCTCAGTGCTGCCCCAAGAGGACCGAACCAAATTGGATTCAATTACCGAAAATTATTCAAGAGCTCAACAAAAAGCATCACCTATCAAACAGATCAATAATTTGAGAAAAAAATACGCGCACAACAAAGAAGCTCTGACAGAAATCGAAACCGCATACG
>JBAZSL010000008.1:0-73048 GCA_041662445.1 Candidatus Babeliales bacterium | reverse complement strand
AGTAAATAACTAACCACCACCGAAGGTGGTGGCTTTTAAGAGCCCCTAGAAGGGGCTTTGATGAGTCGCTTCCCCTAATGCTCATCTGATTTCCATCTGTTTTTCTAACTTTTCCTGATACATCACATACTTGCGTATCTTTTCAACATCGAGACCAACTGTATCCAAGCAATATCCTCGAGCCCAAAAGTGATTTCCCCAATACGGCTTTTGCCTCAGACCTGGAAATCTCGTAAATAATCTTATGGCACTTCTACCTTTGATTGTCCCAACGTATTTGGAAATCGATACTTTTGGTGGTACCAAGACCAGTAGATGTATATGATCTTCTTGTATGCTGAGTTTATCGATCTCACAACCAAGTTGAGCTGAATAGATTCTAATGATTTCTTCTACTTCAAGACTAACTTCGCCCTTCAAAATTCTGAACCTATATTTTGGCACCCAAACAATATGATAATGACAATACCAAATACAATGTGATAGCCTACGAAATCGACTCATTGCTTTATCCTTAAGTCTTGTTGCGGGGAAGCAACTCAACTTAAGTTTGAGCAGTGGGTCGTTACTTGCATAGCATTTGTTTCTTACCACGCCCGAAGGACGTGGCTTATTGGGTTAGAGTCAAAAAAGTAGAACATCAGGAATTTTCTTTTCAGAGCTATGTCAGTGAACAAGCGGAGCTTGGTCGCACTGTCGGCTACCCTGAATTCGACACATATATGGATACCTATATAAGAGGCAAGAGGGGAAGCGTCCTGATGCGATATAATCATATAAAAGATCCGCAGCTACGCAGCCAATTAAAAGCCAATGATGAGTTACGGTCGAAAGAAATCATACTATGGTCATGGAATAGAAACTCACAAGAGATTGGCGAAACATCCGAACGCGCATGTAAAATCAGGGCTACGCTGTGTCGGATTATCGATAGCAACCATTTTTCTAATGCACTCAACCAATGGACCGATATCACAACAGAGCCCGACGTTCGCAAGCTATGCGACCTTCAAAAGGAGGTAGCGGCCCTGCAAAAGAAGTCATCTCCAGAGGTAATAACACTCGAAACATCACGCCCGCCTTTGGCTCAGCCCATATCACAAGAACAGGGGTGGGAGTGCCCCGCCTGCACCTTCTTCAATGAACCTAACGCTGTTGTATGTGAAACATGTGGTAAAGCAAAGTAATCCACGGCACAAGGGCGGGGAGCGTAAAAAAACAACAAATTTAAAATATTATATCGTATTTTATGGCATTCAATGCGTGAACCCTTTTCAACATTTTAGTATATTCAGGATGCAATTTTCTTAGAACTGATGCTCGTTGTTGATCATACCGCCTCTGATCGGCCGCGCTGTATTCTGCCATGCTTTGACACATTTCAACGCATTGAGCATCACATATCACTCCAAGTTCCGCTGCAATCTTGTCATAGCAATTTCGAATCTCTCTTAATTCAGAAAAACAACGTTCCCGGCTGCATTCGGTATTCATTATCTTAATAATATCTACGAGAACGCCTTCGCGCAGGTAGTGTTGCATTTGAAGGTTAAAAAAGTTACCTTTCTGAGCGCATAGTGCAACCTGTTGCAAATAGTCTTCAAGCATTTGGTAAAAGGCTCGCTCTAGTTTTTGATCATTCTCCTCTAACCGTTGCACGGACTTCGATCTCTCTTCTGCGATCAATGGCTGTATCGCCATAGCCTTGCTTATACCTATACTCCAAACGGTTACTGCACACGCAAAAAGAAAATGCTTCGTAACTGGTGATATAACGAGCATAAGAACTCCTTGTTAATGGTTAATAATTTCTAAAATCGGCTAAAACTTTACACTGAAAATTTTTGCCTTACAAGAGCTTTTGTGCAGAAATATCTTTAGCCAAGCATCAAGAAGCTCTGCTTATGGGGATTTAAAAAATGGAATCTGACGAATAATTCGTAACTGTTTAAAATTCTTGCTTAGATAGTGCAAGATGATCGAGATAGTTTTGAAAAATAAAAGCAGCGGTAATTGAATGACTCATTACCAAGGCTTTAAAAAGAACCTAAAAAGAGGAGAGCGTGTTGTGAGAGTTCCAAAAAGATTTTCTTATTTTCTGATTGCAATCGCGTTGCTTTTGAATTTTTCCCTCCACGCAAATATCGAGAACATTCCCGGCACCTATTCAATCTTTAAGTCTTACCAACACCTCTCATCTCTTCACGGCGCCATTGCCTATGAAACAGGAACCATCAGACGTATGTACGATTTTGGCACCCTGTTTGATGTCGAAGAAGCAAAAGCTGAATTTTTTGCTCAACAAAAATTGCCACAAGCAGCAGCTGGAGTGCCTGAGATGCTTCAAGCCCCTCTGCAAGAGTTTCTTCAGAACAAATTAGAGGAACGCGTCAACGGTTCCACTGAGGCCATACAACTCGTGCACAAACTCTTCCATCGCCCAAGCCTTGAATCAACCGATCCCTCAGACTTTGTTCTTACCAAATGGCTTGGGGACCTTGTAGCCTATGATCCAATCAAAGGTCCCGCCATTGCCGCACTATTCGTAGCGCATGTGCTTACAAGCGTTGAAAGCCTGAATCTTTGGGATAGGCAAGAATCGCAGCTTCTGACGGAGCCAGAAATACGCGCAATCCTTGAACCCAAACCATTGGGCAAAGAAGCAGAAGCCAAACGGCAGCCCCAAAAGAAGGCGCAACCAACCTCAATTAAAAACCTCATTGAAAAAAAAGTCGAAACAGATAATCGGTTGTTCAGAGCCAACGCGATCAAGCTGGACAAGGGAAAAGAGCAGTATCTAAAAGACCGGTCTCGAGGCAGCAAAGAAATTTTCACGCTCGCCATTAACGCATCTTTACACCCAAACCAATTCCCACGCTTCATCGTACACCTGATACTTCTTTCGGTTTTGTATGTCAGCAGCCAACTTGATCCCAAGATACTTGATTATTACTACAAAACGCTTATCGCAAATAACCTTGATTATCGTATTCCTATGATGCCTGCAGCTTTGCTGCACCAAACGCTCGTCGAAGAAGAAAAGAAAGCAGCCGCACCTCAAGAAAGTTTCGACTACGATACCTTAAAAAAATTTATATCAACAGTTAACACGCCACAGCTTGTTCACGAAAATTATGAAAAAATAGCTTACGTACTGCTGTACCCTTCCTTCGCCAGCGCACCTTACAAAACGACCACCCTTCTTAATCAAGATGGCTCGCCAACCGATCGGAAATTTACAGATTGCATGGATAATGCTTTCCGTAATCTTTTCAACTTTCTTGCTTTTGATGACCAATTAAAATTTGATAAAAAAAGATTTATACGGCTTGAAAAACTCAACGAGATTAATCCAGGAAAACTTGATCCACGTCTCGCTGAATATTACAAAAACCCCATACCAATAACCACGGTTAACAAACAGACCTATCACAATGAGTGGACTCGTGTCATTTCAAATCTTCCTTATGTTGCATATGTACGAAGGAGTGACAGCGATAAAACAAATGATTGGCCGGGGTTTATAAGAATTCCTACCGCCGATCTTGCTGGCGAGTACAATCCATTGAAAGTTTTTTTGGACGATCACAAGTATGGCATCATTGAAAGTGATGCACTTGGCTATGAAATACAACCATCCGCACGCAATATTATCATTGTCCTTGATACCCTGCTTAATCTTGGTCTTTTTACCGATCAAAACCCTATTGCACGAGAATTTGTAAGGCCAGATTTTGTTGCAACCTATTTACCCAAGGTCATGAACCTTATAGCAACAAACGATGTCACCTATCGGAACGAATGGAATGGGCAGATCGACCTTGACAGTATTGATGGCCTGGACCTAAAAGGTGATAAATTCATCACCATCAAAACGAAAACTTTCAGCATAAGCGTCAAGAAAGACCATGGTAAATTTGCGTTGCTACAAGAAAAGGAAACGGCTGAGCCATCTCCGCTTTATGATCCCGAAGAAGAAAAGAAAGTACCACTCCAACTAATCATTGAGCATCTCAACGAATACCTTAAAGCTCTACCGTATTCTTTCATTCTTTTACCAAGAACTGCAAAAACCGTAAGTAACCTGTCCGCGCCGGCACATAAATACCTTGTCCTTTTCTCTCTTCGTTTGGATGATCCGGATTATGTATCGAGTTATTATCTCAAACGGCTTATGTTTGGACCGCAGCTGAGAGACCTTTTTTTACTTTCTGTCAGTAAGCACGCTGATGTAGGACCTCGGATATCTGGTATCTGCACGGTATGGCTACATTATATTAAACTGAAATTACCCAACTTTCTTGATGACACCGAGCTTAAAAAGGCACTCTCTGCAGCCACACAAGATCTTTTATATCATTACTCTTTTAGTGCCATTGAGTTAATTGAAACGCTCGTTGACAATGGGCAAGGAATTGATGCCGCCATTGACGCCGCCATGCAAACTCTTTCAAGTCAAAACTATTTAGTGCAACGTAATGGTTTTGAGTTATTTAAGAAATTTGTCGCCAAGGACAAATGGTTCGAGGCCGCCATTAATGCTGCCACACAAGCACTCTTGAAGTCGGACTCTTCAACACAATGCTATGGTCTGGAGTTATTTGAAGCTCTTGTTGCCAAAGATAAGGGCCTTAACAAAGATAAGTGCCTTGATAAGGCCGTTGCAGCTGTCGCGCGAGTTCTCTCATCCACTCAAGAGCTTGACGTACAACATGATGGTCTTGAGTTATTTGAAGCGCTTGTTGCCAAGGATAAAGGGCTTGATGAAGCCGTTGCGGCTGCAGCACAGGTTCTTCCAAATTTTCAGGCTGACATACAAGCTGCCGCTTGGGATCTTCACAAACAAGGCCTCATACGAAGCACATTCTCTGCAAAACTCAGCTTACTCAACGCACTTGTTGCCAAAGGTAAAGGTTTTGATGCCGCCAGCAAGGCTGCCTTGGATGCCCTTGCCAATTACGATTCTTTTGTACAAGAGAGAGGACGTAAGTTACAAGCGTTATGTACCACTTTCCTTGCCAAGAAAAAACAAAGTCTTAAAAACAACATGCTTTCAGTACAAAAAAACGTTGCTCACGAAGCATGGAAAGAAAGAGGCGTCACCCAGTCAGACATTGATGCCATCATCAACAAGTACATTAAGGACTTTTTGCCGTAACCAAATACAAGATGATCGAGATAGTTTTGAAAAATAAAGTATGTATCTTACTATACAGCCATCAATTCTTTGATTTCGTGTAGCAGTACGCCATATTCAGGCGTCATATTAATCAAAACCGATCGCCGTTGTTGATTAAACTTTTCGCGATCAAACTTTTCTTCAGGAGCGGAACGCATATACATAATCAGTGCGCTCTCTTCCTGCTTCTTTACCTGATCAAGCGCCGACAAAATTCTGGTTAGATAGAAGTCACAAACTTTTTTTAATACGAGAGCACAACGTCGTTGTATATATTCAATTTTTATTGATTCAAGCATCGTAAAAAGATCATACGCTTGTGCATGGTGACACTGAATGCCAACAACGTCACCACGTTGAGCGATTTCTGACGCCTGCTGCACATATTCTTCGATCGCCGTGTAAAATTTCCCCTCAATCTCCAGATCTTTATTCTCTATCCGGTTTAACATCTCCGCCATATCCGCAGATCGCCAAGCTGCATCCATAGCCAGGCTTACGGTTATATTCATCGCACCAGCAAGACCTAAAAACAAAATACTCTTCTTAATCAATAATCCAGCGTACATACCGATCCCCATAAAATAATTCGTGATTGTTTAAAATTCTTGCCGAGATAAAGCTAAATGATCGAGATAGTTTTGCAAAATAAAAGCAGCGGCAATTGAATGACTTTTTTGCTTCTCTTCAGGAGTTCTCGCCTTTTGCACAAGTTCAGCCGCACGCTTACTACTTAATCGCTCATCCCACAAGATCCACGCAATAGCAACGTCGTTAACCGTACCAAACTGTTGTTCAAGCTTTTCTTTGACCGCTACAACCTTACGCGTTTGATCGCTCTGGCCACCGGAAAATGTCTTGGGATAACCAATGACCACCGTGGTAACGCGTTCCTGGGGTATGACTACCCGTAGAAAGTCGTGTAACTCGGGCACCGTAACTGTTTTGTAGGGCTTGCACGTAATGCCGAGTGCATCTGAAAGCGCCGTCCCCACCCATCGGTCGCCAAGATCAAGAGCTAATATTCGCATATTCAACCGTTATATATTGCTTTTTTTTGACCACAGTATACTGAAGCATAAAGCAATTTCCCAAAAGTAGAAGTTCGAAGCTCTTTGCGAAAGGAAGGCCGTGCAAAATATTCCAAAGAACGCCCTGTTTATCATCGACGGCTCATACCTTCTTTACCGTTCATTTTACGCCATACGGCCCCTTTATACATCGGCAGGAATACCAACCCAGGCAACGTATGGGTTTTGCCGCACTATCAAAAAACTTATCGACGATTTCGACCCAGCTTATGTCGCCGTTGCGTGGGATGGCAAGACTAAAACCTTTCGTAGCACATTGTATGCCGAATACAAAGCGACACGGCAAGCGCCGCCACGGGATCTGTTTGACCAAAAAACATATATTTTAAAGTTTCTTGATGCAATAAAAATGCCCTCACTTACCCATGAGGGGTACGAGGCAGATGATATCATTGCTGCTTTGGCCGAGGGATGCAAAGATCATCCTGTCGTCCTGGTCTGTCCCGATAAGGACATGTACCAATTGCTTTCAGACAATTTAACCATATTTGATCCATTTAAAAATCGGTTCATTGACCAAAAAATTTACACGGCCGAAGAGGGTTTTCCTCCCAGCAAAGTTCCATTTTTTTATGCGTTGGTGGGAGATACCTCTGATAATATTCCGGGCGTGGCTGGCATTGGTGAAAAAACAGCAAAAAATTTGGTGACACAATTTGCTTCGCTTGAAGATCTCTATAACAATCTTGATAAGGTTGATAAAGAACGCACGAAAAAGCTGCTCACCGAACAAAAAGACAAAGCATTTCTAAGTCTTCAACTCTTTACCCTCAAGCCCCCACCACTTTTGCACAACATAACCATGCTCACCTACGACAAACATAACTGGAGCGGTGCAGCGCCGATTTTCCGTGAACTTGAATTTGGAAGCATGCTCAAAGAAATAGAAAAACATACACCTCCGCCATCACTGGAGACTAATGCTTCTATTTTTGGCACCCAACAACCAGAACCCCTCCAATGGAAACTGGTAGTACCTCGTGATGAGCAAGCGCTTAAGGACATGATTGCATTTCTTACACAACACACGTCTTTCGGACTCGATACCGAAACAAGCGGATGCATGCCGCTCAAAGACAGTCTTGTTGGCATTTCATTTGCCGCAGACAAGCACACAGCATATTATGTTCCACTGGGGCATACTGAAGGCGGACAGATCGAACGCACACGGGCGCTTGAGCTTCTTAGGCCACTTCTTGAAAGCACCGATTATGACCTCATCATGCAGCATGCAAAATTTGACCAACTCGTGCTCTGGAATAATGGTATAGCTATACGCCCTGTTGCCTTTGATACTTTGTTGGCGGCCAACCTTGTACGCAAGGAATGGCAAAAAATAAATCTCAAAGAGCTTTCTTTGATTTACTTACATGAGCCAATGAAAAAATTTGATGCAGTACTCGGCAAACGCAAATCATTTGCCGATGTTCCCCTTGATGAGGCGGCTCCGTATGGCGCACATGACGCGCTTCAAACGTTTAAACTTAAACCATTACTTCAGGAAGAACTGGATAAAGAGCCCCGACTTAAAGAAATATTTCATACCATTGAGATGCCCTTTTATTGGGTCCTCGTGCGCATGGAACAGGTCGGTATACTTCTGGATCCTGAAGTTCTTGCAGGTATTGGTACGGAGGTTACTAAGGCGCTGGGCACCCTTGAAAATAAGATTTTTGGTGCCATTGAAACTAAAACTGAACTAACGCGAACGGAATTTAATCTCAATTCGCCTCGTCAAATAGAACGATTGCTTTTCGACATTCTTCAGCTACCGGTTATCAAAAAGAGTGATAAGGGACAACGGTCAACTGATCATGAAGTACTGCAGGAGCTGCGCGATATACACCCAATTCCGGGACTTATCTTGCAACATCGCGAACTTTCAAAGCTTAAAAATACCTACATTACCCCCCTTCCAACATTCATCAACCCAACCACCGGACGGGTTCATACAACATTCAGTCAAACCATGGTTGCAACGGGGAGAATTTCAAGCTCTGATCCTAACATGCAGAACATTCCCACAGCACAAGGTTTTGGTATTCGTATTCGATCAGCATTTATAGCGCCACCAGGGAAAATATTGATGTCTGCCGACTATTCTCAGATCGAACTACGCGTTCTTGCCTACCTCACCCAAGACCCAACATTGATTGCCATTTTCAACGAGGACCGTGACATTCATACCGAAACGGCCGCGCAACTCTTTGGCGTTGCACTCGATCAGGTTACGCCGCAGCAACGTCAGCTGGGCAAACGCATAAACTTTAGCATCATGTATGGCATGAGCCCTTTTGGTTTGGCAAAAGATCTCGGCATTAAACAAAGTGATGCAAAGGCGTACATCGAAAAATACTTTGCACACTATGCCACCGCAGCACAATGGATGGAAAAAACCGTAGAAAAAGCAGTAACGACCGGATATGTCGAAACATGGTTTGGCCGACGACGTTATATCCCTGAACTCAAAGAAAAAAACAAAACACTCTTCGACACCGGACGACGTATGGCAATCAATACTCCGGTACAGGGAACGCAGGCCGAGATCATGAAAATTGCCATGATTAATATTGATAAAGAAATTGTAGAACAGCGCCTGGATTCACGTATGATTTTGCAAATTCACGATGAAATCATTATCGAATTACCTGAAGGCGAAGAAGCTATCATTGCTCCAATCGTAAGAAAAGAGATGGAGCGTGTTGTTGCCTGGAATATTCCCCTCAAGGTAACATTGCGAACGGGGAAAACATGGGCGGATATTACGAAGTAAGTTAAGAGACTCTACGAATATTATTAGAAAATCCAAAACCCGTTCGTGGTGCCTGCGCGCCGTAGCCAAGCAGGCGAAGGCGGGAGTATTTTGCGAGCATACAGTGCGAGCAAAATGTATCGAACCATGAACACCATAAAAATTTGATCTATACGTATTTTAGAGGAGTTCATACTTTCCACTTTCGCTTTTTATAGCTTCGGCGGGCAGGCGATACAACATACTCAGGCCCGCCCGACGTCTTGTCCGCCATAGCCAGTCGCGGCGTCGGCGGAAGCCACCCGGGGCGTAGTCGGGACGAACGGATATATGAAATCTTGCTATTAATAATGGATATTCAATCATCTATACTGCTCGAATTCCCAGAAGCTGATAGAAGCCATCTTTCAAGACGTCTTTATACGCATTGCGAAATACATATATATCATCGAACTTGGGTGAAATCGGGTGTATTATTTTTCCCAATACCCACCGGTTATCCCATTCAATCCATGCTTTTCTGAAATCTTCACATAGTGCTATAAGCCTGAGATATGTTTGCTGGATCATCGGGTTTGAAAATGCTTTGAGTTTATGTATTTTTTGTTCCAGCCTGGAAATTTGATCATGCCTGACAGTAATGAGTTTGATTGTTGTAATCAGAACCCGTTCATTAATGTTTCTGCCGAGCATTGCACTTATGAAATCGAAATATGCCAAGCAGACTTCTTTGGTGTTGCTATCAATTTGGTCTCCTGCACATGCATCAAGAGCAGCAACAATAAACTCTTGAACAAGGATTTGCACAGTTGAAACGAACCGTTGAATATGTATTTTTGAACTTCTTGCTTCATTGCCGCCAAGAAACCATGCGGCAGAGATAAAGGCTTTCACGGCACATGTGTAAACAATGTTGCAACATTCGCTTTCTTCAATAGAAAGATGCTTAAAACGTATTTCATGCTGCTTGTTAAACCAGCCGCGGACCTGCGCCGAAAATATTTTTTCAAAAGCAGCAGTAACTTTTGGTGTCGGGAAAAAAGCTACAGACTCATAGATGCCGCTATCTACCACTTTTTGCCATGCGGTCCAGGCGGCTTGTGCGCCATTTCTTTCGGTCCAGATGAGAAAATCATTCATCACCGCGTTGAGGGTAGCAACTGTAGGTTGGCTAAGATAAAAATTATGCTCGCTGGACGTTGTAGAAATCATGGGATTAGCAATGTGCATAATGCTGGTAAAACCAAATAATACAATGCTCAAGCGAATCATTTTAATCGACATAAACTATGCCTCTTCCAGCGTAGAAAAATATTCTTTTATTTCTTCTACTGTTCTTGGATTGCCTTGATGATTACTCTGAATTTTCGAATTTTCCTGTTGAAGGCTATGTAAAATTCTATTTACAACGGTGGTTTGTTCGAAAATCGGATCTTTGTCACAAGCATGTGCCATAATCAATGGTATATCCGCTATGAGCATTAAGGACGCAGCAATGAGACATCCTATTGTTATTATGTGCTGGCTACGTAGTTGTTGCGGAGTAACGACAGAGCTATGTCGCATTACTTTGGACGCAGTCAGTATTGGCGAAACAAGTACAACCGCTATGCCTAAGGCAAGAGGGATATCAATAAACAATGGGAGGACATTGAAGAAAAATAACCAGGTATTTCTATCTATTGAATGTTGCGCGTAAAGTTTCGACTGCAAATCATAGAGCTTCTTTTCAAATAAATGCAAAACATTCTTTTTTTGTTCGGCTGTTAATTGTTCAACATATTTCTCGATAGTTAAGAGAGTAGAAAGAAACTTATCTGGGGTATACATGAAGACGTAATCAATAATTGTGGGCGCAAATGTTAAGATAATGCTTGTCAATCTGATATCATTAAAATTACGTAAAACCAAAGCTAGGCAGCCAATCTTTGCGGCTTCTCGTAATAATGAACTGAGTGCTTTGGTAAATGTTAATCTTGCAAGAGACGTTCCTGGAGCTCTAAATGCCGTCGTGAGCAACGCTTCAACCTTTTGCAGAGCGTCACTTTTAGCGGTTGTCTTTACGCGCTCAGTACGATCAAGTAAATTTTCACGCTTATCCAATAACCCGTTTCCCATGCAAACCAGACACGTAGGAAGCAGAAGAAGCAGGCCTAAAACTTGAAGTTCTTTGATAATATTCACAAAGCATCTTTCACATAAAAACGCATGATGAGCCACGGAGCCTCATAGAATGACAGCTCAGAAGTCTTTTGTAAAAAAGCCCATTGAATTCAGCAAAAATACGGTTTTTGAAGAAACGTACAGATACTCGGGCTGGTTGCTTCATTAGCAATGCCCTTATCGCGAAAAGTACTTTCTATAGCTTGATAACATCAAGAGCAAGTGTATCCCACTTATTCTGCTGAGATTTATAATCGCCAACAAAGGCGATCATAGCCCCATTATCGGTACAAAAACTTGGCGGAGCCGCAAAAAACTTTCTTTTAGCCTGCATGCAAAAAGCCTCAAGACGCGATCGTAGATACTTATTACAGGCAACACCACCGGCAAACGTCACCGTTTGTATATCGGGCTGGCGTATAAGCGCCTCACGTACCGACGCACAAAAAATGTCGCCAACACACACGAGCAATGAACTTGCTACCTGTTGTTGTAGCGCAGGCGTGAGCGCCGTCTTTATCGGCCCTGTTGCCAAATCGTAGGCACCTTTTTTGGCAAGATCATACAGCACCGCAGTTTTAAGTCCCGAAAAGCTAAACTCGAGACGCTCTTTAGAAAATTTGGTGCGTGGATACGAAAAGAAGTCATGAAAGTTTACCTGCGCCGCTAATTTTTCGATGACCGCGCCACCGGGATAACCAAGCCCTAACATTTTTGCGATTTTATCAAAGGCTTCACCGGCCGCATCATCATGTGTTTGACCGATAAGCTCGTAATTACCAAAATCTTTTACTCTGTGTAGTGCCGTATGGCCACCGGAGGCGGAAAGCGCAAGCATAGGAAATTCGATGCCGTTCCTAACACCCCCATCAGATTGCAAAAATGATGAGAAAATATGACCTTCAAGGTGGTCAACACCCATAATTTTTTTTCTCAGCGCCCATGCAATACCTTTGGCAAAGCTCAGACCCACAAGAAGCGAGCCAACAAGCCCTGGTCTATTGGTAACGGCAATGCCATCGATGTGCTCGATAGATATACCCGCTTTGGCCAAAGCATGAGCAACGATAATATCAATTTTTTCGAGCTGAGAGCGGGAGGCAATTTCGGGAACAACGCCTCCGTACACTTCATGAAGATCGATTTGTGAAAAGAGTGCATGTGAGAGTAACTTGTGCGCCGCAGTATCAAAAACAGCGGCGCCCGTTTCATCACATGACGTATCAATACCTAGAATCAGCATTGAAACGCTTACTTATTTTCCGTATTTTTTTTCTTGAGCATCATATCCCAAAACTCTTGATTTGTTTTGGTCCTGCGCATTTTATCAATCAAGAACTCCATGCCTTCGGTCGTGCTCATGGTTCCAACAAAACGCTGGAGAACCAACATATTTCTCAACTGCTCTTCAGAGAGCATTAACTCTTCACGACGTGTGCCGGACATTTGAAGATCAAATGCAGGGAATATGCGCTTATTAGATAATTTACGCGTTAAATGAATTTCCATATTGCCGGTTCCTTTGAACTCTTCAAAAATAACCTCGTCCATACGAGAACCGGTCTCTACGAGTGCTGTTGCCAAAATGGTCAACGAACCACCCTCTTCAATGTTACGCGCTGCACCAAAGAAACGTTTTGGGCGTTGCAATGCATTTGCATCAATACCACCCGTCAAAACTTTTCCTGATGCTGGAGCAAGCGTATTGTAGGCACGCGCAAGACGCGTTAACGAGTCGAGCAGAATAACAACATCATGCCCAGCTTCAACTAATCGTTTAGCTTTTTCGAGCACAATCTCGGCAACCTGCACATGGCGTGTGGCATACTCGTCAAACGTTGAGCTGACAACTTCGGCTTTAACCGAACGTTCCATATCAGTTACTTCTTCAGGACGTTCATCAATCAACAACACAATCATGATTACTTCGGGATTGTTCTTGATGATGGTATTGGCCAGCTCTTTGAGCAACAACGTTTTACCCGTTTTTGGCGGGGCAACAATAAGACCACGCTGTCCCTTACCAATCGGAACAAAAATATCCATAATGCGGGTCGAAATAACCGAAGGATCGGCTTCAAGTTCAAATTTTTTATTAGGGAAAAGAGGCGTTAAATTTTCAAACATTGTCTTGGTCGTTACGTGAGCAGGCGGTTGAAAGTTAATAGACTCAACACGCTGCAGTGCAAAATATTTTTCACCCTCTTTGGGTTTACGAATGGTTCCCTTTATCCCATCACCGGTACGAAGGCCAAAACGCTTAATATGCGCTGGCGAAACATAAATATCATCAGGACCAGGAACATAATTAAATTTTGGTGAACGCAAGAAGCCAAATCCATCAGGCAGACGCTCCAAAATACCTTCACCCCAAATTTCAACACGTTGATCAGACTGAGACTCGAGAATTTTAAAAATTATTTCCTGTTTTTTGAGAGAGGCAACGTCCGGTATTCCCAATTCCTGGGCATAGATAATAAGGCTGGTGATATTCATTTCTTTAAGTTCTTGGACGTTGATCGACTTCATAGGAGGCAGAGGTTCAGGAACCTGTGGAGTTGGTGTTGGCGCAGTAATCTGAGCGGGCTCTGATGGTTGAGCAGGCCGTTGTTGCGTAACTGCTTTTTCAGCCAATTTGGGCACAGCAGCACGAGGCCCATGGGCCGGCTTTTCACTTTTGGTAACCGCCGGCGCTGGAACACTTTTTACCTCTGGCTGAGACGGTTGTCGTGAAGCATCGCCCTCTGAAGGACTTTTGACAGAGGATTGCTGAAGAACTTTATCGGACGCTTCGACATGTTTATTACTCATTGTACCCCACAAGATAGATAGAGATATGATTGAACATTATATGATTTTTCCGTTGTTTGACCCCACCCAGGCAGCCTATTCTCCTGAGAACTGTGAAAAAACACCAAAAAATGGTCAAAATAGAACTTTCGGTGTTTCTAATTTTAGTTTGCCGGATTATTTTCTATTTTTCAAGTATTTAACGCAATTGCCAATTAATTGAAAATTAGAACTTATTTCTTGCCTTTAAGTAGTAACATTACCGGGCTTGCGATGTAGATCGATGAATAGGTACCTACAATAATTCCAACAAAAAGGACAATTGCCAAGCCATGAAGCGCTTCACCACCCAAGATAAGGATGGAAGAAACGGCTAACAACGTGGCAAAACTGGTCAAAAGTGTGCGTTTAAGAGTCTGATTAATGCTTAAATTAGCAATTTCGTACTCTGAAGCACCTTTTAATTTTTTAAAGTTTTCTTTAATACGACTGAAAATAACGATCGTATCATGAAGAGAATATCCAAGAATAGAAAGGACTGATGCCAAAACGTTGAGCGAAATAGGCTCTTCAAAAAGAAGCAGAAACACTAATACCGCCAACAAGTCATGTACCAATGAAGCCACGGCTCCGACACCGAATCTAAACTGTGATCGCAGGGCTATGTACAGCAACAAAACCAATAAGCACAGCAACAATGCGAAAACAGCGTTTTTGGTCGTATCCCTACCAACTTCAGCACCAACCGATTGAACACCCTCCATGCGCACCGGATTGCCAACAATGCCTTCAACCAAAGCTGATTTAACTTTATTCTCTATCCCCGTCGAGGCATCTGTAATACGAATGAGCACATCTCTGCCGCCAACACCGACGCTTTGAATAACGGCATCCTTCCAGCCCTTGCTGGCCATCGCCTCGCGCACCTTATCTTCATGCACAGGCTGATCAAAGGCAACGCGCAGCTCCGTACCGCCAACAAAATCAATGTTATATGTAAAACCGCCCTTAACTACATATGCTACCGCGCCAATAAGCAAATAAACAACCGACAACGCAAGCCATACATAGCGGTATTTGAGAAAATCTATTTTATAGTGAATTGAACCGGCAGAATTCTCTTGCATAATCTCTCCGTTTTATTTACTAACACTCTACCTTTCTGTTCCACGGCCACTACTTAGGCAACCTGGATAACAGAAACGTACTTTCTCCCCTTGAGACCAGAATGAAATTTGACGTGGCCACTCACATGCGCGAAGAGCGTATCATCTCCACCACGAAGCACACCTTTGCCCGGATGGATTTTAGTACCACGTTGACGAACTATGATTTCGCCTGAATTTACAAGATGACCGTCAAAACGCTTGCACCCCAAACGCTTTGAAATGCTATCACGGCCGTTACCTGTAGAGCCACCACTTTTACTCGTTGCCATGTTAAGTCCTTAATGGATTATTACGTTGAAAACGCGGATTTTGTAGGAATTAAACTAGTTTTTTATTATGGCGTTTTTAAGCGAAAAGTCAAAAATATTTTATACAAATGAATTCGGGCGGCCACAAAAATGGGCCGCCCACTTAAGAATTACGCTTCGTCAGTGCTGCCTTGTAGTTTTGTGAATATTTCTTTTTTAACCGTATCAAGAGACTTTATTTTGCTCATTGCTGGATAGACCATGAGGTTGCGCACCGTAACGCCAGCATTCCACGAACTCAAACCGATAGCTTTGACCTGTTGCGCAGCATAGGGATCTTTCCATGTGGCGATTTGTTGTAGTTCAATGATTTTTTTCTCCGCATCAGGCAAGCCTCTGCCGATAGTAATCTTACCGTCGTCAACGTTAATCCAATACGTTTGGAAGCTCAATGGATCCAGGGCAAGCTGGTCATAGGGTTTGTCATCAGTTGATATACTTTGATCAAACGAAATAACCGGATCACCAAGATGTTTACGACTAATCTCTGTTTTAGTGTTTGACCATTTCCCTATAACAATCTCATACATCGGCTTTCCCGTATTACGTGTGGGATCGCTAGAACCTGCAAACCCAATAAATGCATCGCTATCTGCCTTAATTTCACATACAAAAAGCCCTTGTCCAGGAACTTTAAAGCTCTCAGGCAGCCAGAGATATTCATCTTTGAAGCTGATATCAATCCCACGATCACCTTGCACTGACGGTTTTTTGTATATATCGCGGAAAATTCCGTTAGCACGCAGATACCACTCTCTACGCTGTTGGGCATCTTTATTGTCCATGCGATCAATTAAAAAACGATTACTATATGCCTTGAGGAACACCGTAAATAGATCACCGTATAAACCGTACGTAGAATTATCCAACGCCCTACCCGTCACTTCTTCGCACACAGCATTAATCCCGCCAATGATACGGCTCTTAGAAGCTCCCTCAAGACATGCAAATCCTATGACGTTATCCAAAATTTCTTTGTATTTTTCTATTTTTTGCTCAAGCCCAAGAGACGCTGCAGAAGCAAGACCATCTTCAACGTTCCTTTTGGCCACTTGAATGGCCATCGATGGGGCTTGAAGTTGCGCCGTCGAACGCGTAATCTGTTCTGGCGGCGGAATATACCGTTGTGCAAGCGATTGTATCTCTGAGAGCTTTGCTTCATCTGTTGCTGCAAGAACACGCGATAAAATAGCCCCACCAAGCATCCCTGCAGATAGCCCAACGGCAAGACTCGCGCTTGCTGCCTCAACGCCGCTACGTGACAAAACGGTAGCTGAAAATTCGGTAGCTTCTGCTGAACGAGTTCTTAAAATTTGATTTCGTTGCGTCGCAAGTTCCTCCTGGCTCTTTTGCATACCAAGAAGCGTAAATTGCGCGACCCCGTTCTTTGTTATAGAAAAATCATAGGTGTATGTTGCGCCCGGGCGTGGCGTTGATTCTAGCCGCTTAAGACCATTCAAGAAAAGCTCTCTTACGCGCACTAACGGCCCATCTTGAAAGCCGCGGTACCAGAATGGGGCTACAACTTCTAGTGCGCCTTTTATGGGAATAAATTCAATGCTTTCTTTTCCATACTGCGTCTTAACATCACCAAAGCCTATTTCAACTTCAGGCCAAATAGAAACATCGCTAATGGCAACGGTACCCGGTCCTGATGAAAAGCCTATGCGAGCAATGCCCTGGAGCACGCTTTCATCCCGTCCAAACCAATCTTGCCAAAAAAGAAATGGATCGGTCCCCACAGGACCTTGGCCAATGAGAATCATGCCCTTATAAAGGCTTACCCAAACTTTTTGGCTGCGATCTATTTTGATATCGCTTGTCACCACAGCATCCTGAGGATTTTCGTGACGACAGATTGAAACACCCTGTGCGCCAAAAATAATATCATAGCCTTTATTTGCCGGACCTTCGACCAGATTTGGGTCTTGGACAAAGCAAATCCTGAAATCGCCATTGCCCTTCACGATGAAATGAAGCGCACCCGCATCTGCTGGTGACAATGGCAGCTTGAGCCACGCAGGGGAATTGCCCGTCCCAAGAGCAACATTGCCATCGATGGTAACATAGGAGGTATCAAACGGAACTTTGGATACCATTGGATAATCAATTTGCTGAACATCTTGATATACCGTTTCAGTCCCATATGCACTGAAACCAATTTTATTAACGAGTTTATAATTTTGGTCCTTCCAGGCCATAATAATGCCAACACCTGGTTCACCTTTTCCAACAACAATAAACCCATTATTGAGACTCACCCAGAAACTTTCAAACCTTCCCGGGCGCACACACGGCATGACTTCAGATGGAATACCCTTTTTAGGAACAACGGTAAGAACAGGCTCAAATTTTATATCTGAGTTTCCCTGGCCAGCGACAAATGACCTTTGTTTATAAATACGCGAAACCGTATTGTTATCATCACCAATAACAATAAGATATTCAGCATCTGGACCAGTTGCCGTACCAAGAGCAATACGAACATTGCCATCGTCACCTGATTTAGCTTTAAAAAGAATCGTGCATTTCCATGGATAGAGCATTGATTGTTCAAGCCATGCGTAGCCATCAGCAAAAAACGAGCCTAGTGCCACAGACTTTTCGGGACCAAAGTCATCAATTTTTTCGTATCCATGGCCCTTCATTTCAGGCTGCTGAGCAACATATATATCGGTCACTTGCGATGAAGCGCCAGGGCCAACAATCATACCTTCACGTTCAATAGGAGTTGTTCCGCTCAGAAGTTGCAGCGATAGCATATCGCCATCCCAAGGAATATATGTTTTTTGCGCATCTTGGAATTGGCCAAGATTTGGATCACCTTTGTCACCAACATAGCCAACGCCATCGTCCGGCGATTCTTCACCACGTTCTTGACGCTCATAAAGTGCCATAAGCCTGTCTCGTGAGGCCAGACGCCTGATGCCTTCTTGACTCGCCGTAACAATCAGCGGGCCTTCCTGCCCAACATCAGGCAAAGATGCATCAGGGCCACCGGAATCGCTCCAAACTATGTTATCAAGCACTTTAAGTGAGCCCTCCAGCCATGTGCCGAACAGAGAACTTTGCCATGACACTCTATTCCTGCGGAAAAGCATGACATCTGTCCTGGTTGGATGAGTTCTATTACTTAATTCAAATGACTTAATACCATAACGTTGAAGATCATCAAAATCTTTCTTTGAAAAACCAGGTTTTATGTCAGGGGTTGCTATTTCTACCCATTGGAGAAATGACTTAGCGGCATCGCTACCACCTGGAACTGCTACTTTCATCGAAGAAAAAAGCTTAGCAAATGGATTGCCCATAAGCATTGCTTTAACACGAGCAACCGGATCACCACTGCCAGCATTAATTATGGCTTGCCAACCGTCACGATATTGTGGTTCTATGATTTTTGCTGCAATGCGAGTTTCCCAATCGCTCTGCGATTCGCCTTCTTTAACTCCGGCATCAATGATTATTTGTGCAAGAAATTTTGCTAATCTCTGAATAGTGTCAATCCACCCATTAATACTTTGAGCTGCCGACCAATGGCTTGCCATCGCACCCCATCGAGCAGACTTGAAGGCGATATACGAAACACTTTTCTTACGCATTTCTTCAAGCGAGTCCAAAGGACCAAGCGTGGCAGCATAGGGCGCAAGTTCTTTTTTGAGCCGTTTAATCTCATGTTCTACGCTGCGTGCCGCCAAAAACGCTAATTGGCCCTTAACCGATCCAACAGCTGCCGGATTGCCAAGCCACAGATTATCAAAATCAACAGCGCCACCAGGCTCTCTTCCCGCAAACTTCCATTCAGCCCATGGGTTGCGGGCATCGCCATCTTTATAATCAATGAGCTCAATTTCATAGGTATCTTTATTAACCGCAATGACTTTTTTAGTTTTATCTTTACCAAATGCAGTGTGTTTTGACGCAATCACCACTGCATCATTTGAGGCATATTTTTTTACAACGGTAAACACAGTGGCACTATCGGTATCGTCTTTACCACCACTCGTCGACGGCCACGTACAGGAAAACTTCCATTTCCCATTAATATCAAGGGCACGCCAATAGTAGTAATTATTGGCAAAGTAACCCTTAAGACGAAAGGCTGCACCTTCTGGTAACCGTTGAATAAGAGCTGTTGGGTCTTTAAAAAATTTCATGGGATATGGCGTTTGGTTGTGCACAAGATGAATCAACGCATACCCATGTGGAGTTGGACCACCCGAAGATGTACTATCGGACGCATCCGAACCAATAAGAGGACGTGCAAAAAAACATACCCAAAGCATTGCCAGCATCAATAAAAGTTTGCGCATACCACTCTCCCTGTAAAAAAATGAAAACAATACTAAGAACCAAGCTAGCTGGACAGGTTGAAATGGTGCAATGGTTTGGTAAAAAAAGCTTGCAGGATAGTGAAGCAAATTATGTTTTTTATTGCGCCAGCGCAAGCGACACTTTGGGATTAGCCGCATGCCCCTTAATCGTTTCTTTAATAGGCTCATGGAAGGTAATTAATTCCAATGAACCGAGAAGAGATGCCGCTGAAGCCTGTGCAAGCTTTTTATTGTCGATTGAATTTTTGAGCTCAATTAAAGGAGACTTAATAACTGAAGGCGGAAGAGGCGCTTTCCAATCTTCGACAGTAGCAACATAGGCGGGATCAAGGAGAGCCACAACACAGTGCATTGGTATAGCAGTATCTTCAAGTGTTGTTTCTTGGGCCTCCCAACTACCCGTCCATGCATTTTTTTGAAATGAGAAAAAGCGCCGGGGCGTACCCTTGGCTATATGCACGCTTTTTACGGTATTTGATTTTTCAAAATTTTGTTTAACCGTTGGACAGATCAATAAGAAATATTTCTTTTCATCCTGCTCTTCGAGCGGCAACCTATAAAATCCCTCACTGTTGCTTATGGTTTCTTTGCCATCAAATAAAACACGAAAACGCGGAACAGCCCCACATGCTCCCTGAACTTTGATACACCCCCGCACTTCTGGTTGCGGCTTTGCTCCCCACGCAGGTGAAAAGGAAAAAACAAACAAGCTCAACAGCAGTATGAGATGTTTCATAGAAACCCTTTTTTTTAAAATTTCACATTTCGCCTCAATGATAGTGCAGCCCCCATCACCACGCAAGCCTCTTGGTTTTTTATTACAAAATGAGATATTGGAGCAGCGGTCGCATCACGCGAACGGTTGCGATATACTTGAAAGTAAGTTTTTTTAGGCAGGAAGATCATATGCGAAAAAAAATAAGCGCCTTTTTTCAAAACGCGTTGCTTTCAGGGTGCACTCCGCAGCGACTCACGCTGTCATGCTGCTTGGGCCTTTATATCGCTTTTTCTCCATTTCCCGGTGTTCATACGATCATCATGCTGGCGTGTAATTATTTTTTCAATCTTCATTTTCCCACTCTTTTGATCGCCACATCGATTAACAATCCATGGACCATGATTCCTTTTTACTTGTTTGATTATAATTTCGGATACTGGTTCGTACACTCACTCATGGGATGGCAACCATCTTTGGTATTTTCATTAACCAAAATCTTTGGATCAACAAAAATTTGCATCTGGTCTTTCTTGATTGGAGGAAATGTTGCAGGAATTGCCGTAGCACTTGTCAGCTATCCCCTTCTTCTATGGTTTTTCACGCGACTGGCATCACATTTCAACAACAATGAAAATATGAGCATGAAATCATGAAAATTATTGCCACTAACAAACGCGCTTATCACAATTACGAAATACTTGAAACTCTCCAGGCAGGCATTGTGCTCAAAGGAGATGAGATTAAATCGCTCAGGAGTAAACACATCTCACTCACCGACGCCTTTGCAACAGTCCACCAAGGAAATCTAGTTCTTACCAATTGCCACATAACTCCTTACAAGCACGCATACACCAAGGAGGATACCTCACGTCGTCCCCGCACGCTTCTCCTCCATAAAAGAGAAATTAATCGGCTCGTGGGCGCAATATCGCGCAAAGGGCTCACCATCGTCCCGCTTAAAGTTTATCTTAATGAACGCGGCTACGCGAAAATTGAACTTGGCGTCGCTAAACACAAAAATGCGGCAAGTAAAAAGCAGGAACTTAAAGAACGCGATATCAGGCGTGAAACGGCACGCGAAGCCAAAGTACGTCTGGATTAGGTCGCAACATGGTTATTGGGAAAAAAGTCTACCGTCAACATACCGTCATCGATTCAATGGCATGGGCACGTGACCACAGCGATGACGCTCCCGACGGCTCAGTATTTCTTGCAGATGTTCTCACGGGAGCAAAAGGACGCCATAATCGCACCTGGAATATTCAACAGGGACAACTTATTGTCACCCTCTTACTCAAACCATCTGCCCCTCTTTTTGCCGTACCAGAAGACAATGCTATCAGACTCAACCAACTTTCTATGGCATTGAGCCTCGGTATCTTGGAACCGCTCAAAACATATGGTGCCACCCTCAAGTGGCCCAATGATTTTGTTATCGGACAGAAAAAAATTGGCGGGATGCTCGTACAGGTAGTATGGCAAAACGCCACTCCACGCAGTATTGTCGTTGGCTTTGCGCTTAATGTTAATAATCAGTTTGCGTCCGATGACCCTCTGGCTACGCATGCAACAAGTTTATGCAGTATCACGGGGACTGAACTTGATCGTCGTGCGCTTTATAAAGATATTCTTTCACACCTCAACCGCTGGTACATGGAATGGAAACACCATAACTTTGCGGGAATTTATCGGCAGTGGCGCACGGAGCAGTCATATCTTGGACAACCCATCACCGTCCATCAAAGCGATGGCGAGCTGGTTAATGGTCGTGCTCAACAAGTTTTTCCCAATGGGGATTTATCGCTGCTGGACGAAAACGGCAAACAAAGAATTATTTCATTTTATCAGGTCGAAGAAATCGCTCACCGTTAACATAATACTTGCGAAGATATCCAGTTTGTATTTTCAAAAATGAAAACATTGACACATACGGCGTTTTTATTTTATGTTTCAAGCCTTCGTAAATTACATATGACGTTGGCTTATCATCTGGCGTCCGGGGAAAGGTGGAATCTTTCGGGGGCGAAGTTTAACCCTATTGCTGAGATTGTGATATGAATTTTTCAACTCGAAGAATAGTTATTGTCTTTTTTTTAGTACTCTGCGCACCACCAATTTATGCGCAAGTTGGCCCAAGCAATGATTACTTTGCCGGTGAGCTCGATATAGAAAAGCTCGATGCCTATGATGACGCGCATCCATTTGTCCGCTATATCGATGCGCAGACTATGGCACAAGGTCTTTACGAAGTTAAAGAACCGCTGTGGAAAAGCACAACGCACCCAGCAGGACGAGATCTTCTTTATCTTCTCCCCTACAAAATTGGTGCCATTGAATACGGCGGGTTTGCACTTAATTTTCTTTTTAATATGACTGGCAACCTCAATCTCACCACGAATGATCTTTTCAGCATCGAGGATGCCTTAGGACAGGGGGATTTTTATAACATCGTCGCCGGATTATTACCAACCGAAACCACTGCAGATGAAATTAAAGAGCTCATACCCTTTTTCAAAAAAATTACGCTTCAAGAATATCGATCGGGCATGCTCGCCCAATTTGGCCTAACCCGCGGTCCATTTTCGTTTCAACTACACACGTCGCTGCAACTTGTCGTACGTAATTTGTGGCTCAATATGCGAGATAGATCAGATCTCACCGATGTTCTACGACAAAAATTTGGCGTCGGCGATTTTGATCAGCATGAAGGGTTCCTGCTCCGTTTTGGACTTGGCGATACACGCCTTAAGCTAGGGCTCAATACTGTGAATGCACCAAGCGTGCAGGTTGATGTCGGACTTGAAGCCATTCTTCCAACCAGTAGATTTTCTTACAGCCCTAGCATTCAACTTGGGCTTGCGAAAGCTTCATTTTCTGATGAAGAAGACGCACTTCTTGCCGTCAAGAACTCATTACGTGGTGTTCGTGACTACCTTCTCGATCCACATCTTGGCAATGGACATTTTGGTTTTGGTTGCTATCTAGAAGCAAAAATCGGGCTTTTCCACGATCTTATTCAATGGTGGAACCACATCTCGTATGACGTGCTTTTCCCTGATGACGAAGATCGTATTTTTATGTTTAGAAAAACATTAACACCTGAAAACATTGATCCAAACGCTGGGCCAACCCCGAGCCAGGAGCTTCTTAATACCTACATCCGCCAATACGTTTTCCCCTCATCATTCAAATCAACCGTTTATCCCGGTGGCATTTTGAATTTTGTTACTGCAGCAAATGTTGATTTTACCAAGCGCGTTCGATTTGCGCTGGGTTATGACTTTTATGCGCAGCAAGAAGAAAGGATTAAAAGTATCCATAATACCGAAATAAAAATTCAGGATTTACGTGTTGAAGATGCCGAAGTTCCAAGCGTGTATCAGCACAAAATATTTAGTGAAATTTTATATCACAACCCTAAGCCAAAAAGTGATTTCGGTATCGGAGTAGGAGGTGACATAACCGTTGGAAGTAGAAACATCGGTGAAGATTGGACAGCATATATCAAAATTACCTCATCTTTCTAAAGGATTAGACATGAAGTTCGTATACATCGTTGGTCTTAGTTCTATCGTTATGACAAGTGCTGTAGCCGGAAATGAAGCACAAGAAGTAATAGTAAACATACAAGAACCCGGCGCTCAACTGATGCCCCCCCCAGGAGCGCAACAAATACAAAAGCCATCCGTATCTGCCGCTCCAAAATTTGTCATTCGTGCGCCCAAAAAGCTGGCGGCTGGTAATCGCATGAAGCTTCTGGATGCTGAATTGTGTATCAACCCAACCTGCGTCCTGCGCACCGAGATTGCATGCACTGTCGCACGCAAAATGCTCCAAGAGTTACCAACTATGCCTGAAGATCGCATAATCATCCTTGGCAAAATACAATCACTCTTATCCTCAATCAGAAAATTTTTTGTTCAGATTCACGGCTTTGCCTATCTCATTAGACCGGTCATAGAAGAAAGTCTTCTTGGCGATGTGCAAGATCAAACGCTGCGTGCTCAGCTTAAAAAAAATAGCGCTCTTCTCAATTTCCTTGACTGTTCGGCACACGAGCAAAACATATTCTTTGAATCTTGGGTACAAACTAAAGAAAAGTTAAAAGATGCTTGTACCGAGATTATTATTTTCTTTGGCGACTTGACCGAAAGCCTTTCCCCAGAAACACGGGAAGAATACCTTAAAGCTCGCGCACAATTCTTCAAACGTAAATAACAATAATTAACAACGATGGAAGCATTCACAGAACTTTCAGGAACGGTGGAACACATCGTTTTTAAAGGTGAAGAAAATGGCTTCCTCGTATTCACCCTCAAAGTAAGTTCACGAGAAACGATCACGGTCCGTGGCACCATTGGCAATTTGCATCAGGGTTCTGACGTCACCATACGCGGTACGTGGTCGTTTCATCCCAAATTCGGACGACAGCTCGAAGCGCATGAATGCGTCACCAAACTCCCCTCATCGGCGCTGGGAATTCAAAAATATCTTTCATCAGGGCTCATCAAAGGCATCGGTCCTAAATTTGCCGAAAAACTTGTGTCTGCCTTTGGTGAAAAAACGCTTGAAGTTATCGATAAAGAGCCGCAACGTTTATTGCGTATCGGTGGCGTTGGCCCCAAGCGCGTAGAAGCTATCGTTACCGCATGGCAAAGCCAAAAAGAGATTTCGCGCGTAATGGTCTTTTTGCGCTCAAAAGATGTTTCGCCGGCGTATGCGGTTAAAATTTTCAAAACGTATGGCAATCAATCGATTGAAAAAATCCAAGAAAATCCTTATCGCCTTGTTGAGGATATTTGGGGCATCGGGTTTAAAACCGCTGATCAAATTGCCCTCAAGCTTGGGCTTGAACGTCATGCACAAGATCGCATTAAGGCGGGTATTTTGTATGCCATTACGCAAGCAACTGAAGGCGGGCACCTTTACGTTGAAGTACCAAAGCTTAAAGACACTGCAATTCAAATTCTTGAGCTGAGTGAGACAGAAGGACACACCGAGCTTGTAAAAAGCGCGCTTACCGCACTCTACCAAGAAGACAAGGTAAAACTTATTTCTCACAACGATCATCATTATCTTTCGCTTCCACAATTTTATCACTCAGAAAAAGGAATCGCCCACAAGGTATTACGCTTACTTGAGCACCCATCGACAGTAAAAAAATTTGATATCGATGCAATCTATCGTGAAATCCGGCTCCCCGATGAACGCGGCGTTGAACTCAATGAAGATCAACAACGCGGCATTCTCAGTTGCCTACAGCATAAAATGACCATTATTACTGGCGGGCCTGGCACAGGTAAAACAACGCTCGTCAAACGGCTCATTCGCACGCTTGAAAGCAATCATGTACGCTTTAAGCTTGCCGCGCCTACCGGTCGCGCCGCAAAACGGTTGTTTGAAAGCACCGGCAAGAATACTGAGACACTTCATCGTCTTCTCGAATTCACGCCAGGGGCAATGACATTTACGCGTAACGAGCATAATGCGCTTGAGCTTGATTATCTGATTGTCGATGAGGCATCGATGATCGATGTTTTTCTCATGCATGCCATCATGAAAGCATTGCCATGGAATGCAACGCTCGTACTTATCGGTGACATTGATCAACTGCCTTCAGTCGGCGCAGGCAACGTGCTTAAAGACCTCATCGATTCGACAAAGATCGCCACCGTGCGACTCACACAAATTTTTAGGCAAGCACAAAACAGCCTCATTATCGTCAATGCTCACCGTGTTAACCGTGGAGAATTTCCTCAGTCGTTTATTCCGGGATCGAAAAAAGATTTTGCTTATATCAAAGAGGATACGCCTGAAAATATTTTTCCATTGCTGCGTAAACTTTATGAACAACAACTACCACAGGTGGGTATCGATCCTTCGGACAGTATTGTACTGGTACCCATGAACCGCGGCATTGTTGGCACGCAACGACTCAACCAAGAACTTCAAATGATTCTCAATCCGGACAACAATCCTGATAAGCAAGCAACACAATTTGGCACAATTTACAAGGTGGCAGATCGTGTGATGCAAATTCGTAATAACTACGACAAATTTGTTTTTAACGGTGATATCGGCACCATTACCGACATCAACAAAGTCGACCAGGAACTCACCATTGCTTTTGGTGAGCGGAGTCTCACGTATGATTTTACTGAACTCAACGAATTGACCTTGTCATACGCCGTATCAATTCACAAAAGCCAAGGATCAGAATTTGCCTGCGTCATCATTCCTATCTTTATGCAGCACTTTATTCTGCTCCAACGAAATTTGATCTATACTGCCATCACGCGTGCGAAAAAATTGTGTATCTTGATTGGCCAGTCCAAAGCAATCGCAATGGGCATCAGAAACGATAAGGGCACCAAGCGGCTCACGTTTCTTAAAGAATTTTTAACCACCAATCTTGAAGCACGTTCCTAATCATCACTGAAAGGAGTCACGTGAGTTCTGATACAAAAAATCTTAAGTCTATGCTTACCAAACCCCACTCGCGTTATCGTAATATTATTTTTGATCTTGGTGGCGTATTGGTTCACTACAAACCACGTGAGCTTATTGAGCAGGCATTTAAAGAGCATACCGAAAAACCTTGGTATCTCCTTGATGTCATAAAGCTCCCAGAATATACCGAAATTGATCGTGGCACCCTCACGCCAGAACAAGCAATTAAGCTTGTTGCACCACGTTTTCCAGATAAGCCATTTGTAGCACACTGCACGACGCTGTTAAAACATCTTGTCGAGCAACTTGTTCCTATCGATGAGGGCGTAAAGACATTGCATGCAGTACGTGCTCGGGGGTTTAACACCTATATTCTTTCCAATTTTTCTGCACCAGCACACCAGAGAATTGCTGCATATGAGTTTCTTTCACTCTTCGATGGCGCCGTTTTTTCATATAAAATTAAACTTATTAAGCCAGAGCTAGAAATTTATCAGCATCTCTTGACCACCTACAATCTTGACCCTCATGAATGCCTTTTTATCGATGACCTTGAAGTTAATATTGAGGGCGCACAGAATGCGGGCATTGACGGCATCCTGTGTAAAGATCACGCTTACGTTGTTGAGGAATTAAAGAAACGTGGAATCCTTGCATAAAGGGCATACCATGGAACAAGCACCAACCACATGTTTGGACGCGTGTGTTTTTGTCATTCTTGGTGCAACGGGGGATCTAGCTCAACGAAAACTGATACCGGCAATTTATAAGCTTGTCGCATCTGAGAAAATTTGCAGCTTTGCACTCGTCGGTGTCGCCAACAGCGCAACAACCATGCACGAAATTCTTGAGCAATCACGCAAATTTATTCATAACATCGACCGGTCCGTATGGTCGAAGCTCCAAAAGCGCCTCTATTATTACCAAATGGACTTTCACGACAAACAGGCTTACAAGGGGCTCCGCACGCTCATTGAAAACGTTGAAGGATGTCACAAACTTGGCTGCAATCGACTTTTTTATCTTGCCACAATGCCGCAGCATTTTGCCGTTATTACTAAAAATCTTTCTACGTATAGCATCGCTGAAAAACACCAAGAAGGACACCTTACTAAACGTGGTACATGGGCCCGCGTTGTGTATGAAAAGCCCTTTGGCTATGATCTGAAATCAGCACGCACCATCAATCGAGCCATCAAAAGAGTTTTTGATGAAAAACAGGTTTTTAGAATAGATCATTATTTGGGCAAGGAGCTGGTTGCCAATATCGCGTTAGCACGTTTTACCAATCGAATTTTTGAGCCCTTGTGGAGTCATGAGCATATTGACTCAGTACAAATTGTACTCAGCGAATCGATTGGCCTTGAACATCGCGGTGCGTTTTATGATGCTTGTGGGGCACTTAATGATGTTGTCCAAAATCATCTGCTTCAAATTCTGGCACTTGTTGCCATGGAACCTCCAGAAAAACTAACGGCTGAATATCTACGTAACTGCAAAGTACGCGTACTTTCAAAAGCGAAAGTTGTCTCAGCGATTCTTGGCCAATATGACGGCTATCTCAAAGAAAAAAATGTTAAACCCCATTCAACAACTGAAACATTTGCAGCTGTAAAGCTCATTATCAACAACCGACGTTGGAAGGGAGTTCCGTTTTATCTCAAGACGGGCAAGCACCTCAAACATGATGAGGCAAGCATTCACATAAAATTTAAAATGGTTAAATGCCTGCTTGATTTTTGTCCGATGGATTCAAACTATTTGACCATCAAAATTCAACCTGATGAAGGTTTTTTTCTCGAACTCAATGTTAAATCGCCAGGAATTTTTAACCGCGTGGTTCCCGTCACCATGAATTTTTCGCACAACACGCACTGGGGACCCAATACCCCGGCAGCATACGAAGTACTCTTGGCAGACGCCATACGTGGCGATCATTTTGCATTTGTTCGAGCAGATGAAATTGATTGGTCATGGAAAATTATCGAACACATCAAACGTCTCAAAACGCACCTCTATCATTATGCAAAGGGGAGTGATGGCCCCAAAGAGGTCACTTTGCTTGATCCAAAATTACGGTGGAGGGCGTAAGTGAAGAATTATGTGAAAAAAATTTTATTAATCTCTCTGCTTTGCATACATTGCATGGCATCACTAGCGGCAATGCAAGTGGTCGAAGAAATAAACAATAGCCCCATTGAAAGCCACTACCCTCCCAACAAGAATGGCACAATCATTCTCAATGATGAAATCACGCTCATAGGCAACTGCACGCTTAATCATGATCTCGCGTTCAAGTCCAACGGAAGAATTATTATTACGCCAGGCGCGCATCTCATCATACAATCTAAGGAGAAGTGCACTAATAAAAGCCATTGGTTCATACTCACTACAATTTTCCACCTTAATGGGATCGAACCCACTACAATCGCAGGCATTAAACAAGATAATCTAATTTTCGAACATCAATCTTCAACAATTGACATTTGTGCCCACACCACATTCAGCTGTGAAGAAGAAACGCGGTATGACATAGGAACTCTTCATATTTTCCCCAACTCCGAATTATTTATGTATTTGAACATGTATTTCCATGATTTTTGGGGGCTAGAGCCCTGCTGGAATCCATTTCGCAAACCATTTAAAATTCATATTGATGAAAACATAGCACTTATTATAGGCGGTGTTGTGATTCCCAAGGGTACGTTTGACGGGTTAGAAGGCTACTATGATAGATAGACAAGGACAAAATATGAATATAGGCATTATTGGTCTTGGCCGCATGGGCGCCTCAATTGCACACCGCTTGGCAAAGCACGGACATACGGTCATCGGTTTTGATATCAATGCAGAGTCACGAGCCTTAGCACAACGCGATGGCATCCATTGCGTCGATCTCATCAGCGATTGTTCGGCACAAGCAGAAATTATCTGGCTCATGGTTCCTGAGGGCAAAGCGGTCGATGATGCGCTTACCGGCATTCAGGGAGGTTTAAAAAAACATTCTATTGTTATTGACGGCGGCAATAGTTTTTACAAAGATTCCATCGCACGCGCACAGCATTTGGCCAAACGTGAAATCAACTTTCTTGATTGCGGCACATCGGGCGGCTTGCACGGCAAAGATGCTGGCTTTTCACTCATGATTGGCGGCAACCTCACGGCTTACAAAACTGCACAGCCAGTTTTTGAAGCACTTGCCGCTCCAAAAGGGTTCGCTCATGTCGGCCCCTCTGGCGCAGGGCACTTTGTAAAAATGGTGCACAATGGCATAGAGTACGCACTTATGCAAGCATACGCCGAAGGGTTTCAGGTTCTTAAACAGGGCCCTTATACAGAGTTGAATTTGGAACAGATCGCCAACGTATGGAACCATGGCGCTATTGTGCGCTCATGGCTTCTTGAACTCACCCAACAAATCTTTTCACGCGGCAGCGATTTTGATGATATTTCTGGAGCCATCGGTGAGAATAAAACTGGTCAATGGACGGTAGCCACTGCAAAAATGCTTGGGATTCCCACCAACGTTATTGAAGAAGCACTCAGAATACGTGCATGGTCACGTGAATCGGGCGGCAATTATGCTACCAAGTTAGTTGCGATGATGCGGCATGAATTTGGCGGGCATGAGATAAAGAAAATTTGAAAAAGGATCAGTAATGAACGTAATAAAGAAAATGGTTTGCAGCTTTATAACACTCGGTTGTTTTGTCAGCACTGCCTACATGATGCAACAAGAGTATTTCCTACATAAAGCAACGCCTCACATTCTTGAAATAGAGAGAGCTCTTACTATCATGCCAGAAAATATCGATGCAATAATATTCTCTTCTCCCTTAAAAACAATCGTTATTAGGGCAGGAGCAACATTGTGCCTTGATAGTATTGAATTGGAACTATTAGGAAGACGCAGCATCATGTTCGAAGATGAAACATCGCAACTTGTCGCGCATGATGTCACGTTATTTTTTAATGGGCTCCTCCCCAAAATACCTCACATAACAATAATGCCGCAGAGCGAACTTACGCTTGGAATGCTTCCCCGCAATCTCACGATTATTCCCCTTGTGAAAAAAGCAATTTTCATCCAAACGTCTCGCTTCACCTATATAACCATCAAAAATGATACCGATGCCCCAGAAACAATTAATTTTTTCACCACGGACGACGGAGTGTTGTTAATTGGCGAGAACACAACACTCGATGGTAACCTATTTATGCAGTCACAAACTGATGGTAGATCAAGTTATGTAGCAATCGAGCACGTATCGACGGGGAAAAAATAGTTACCAAAGATCAACGGTAGAGTACGTAAAGAACTCTCCTGAAATCACTCATTTACTTATGTTTATATGGCTGGACTGCAAGATGCAATCCAAGGGAACCAAGTAAAGGAACAATGCTTGAAAGACGAGGATTACCCCTTGGAGAAAGCATTCGATAGAGATTTTCGCGATTAAGCTTTGCTTTGCGAGCAAGTGTCGACACCTCGGTTTTCTGAGCTTCAATTACATTTTTTAAGGCCAAAAGGAATATACGTGGATCCGAATCCATGAGTGCAGCATTAAGGTACTCATTCGCCTCAACAGGATCCTGCAAATCACGAAGTAATTTTTCTTGATAATCTTTTAATCTCTTAGTCATGTAACAAATCCCTACACTCAGTCCAATAATGTTTCGCCTTTTCTATATCACGCTTCTGGCTTCCCTTATCGCCACCAACCAAGAGAACAACCAATTTCGAGCCACACTTACTAAAATAAATCCTAAAACCCGGTCCATAATTTATTCGCATTTTCCCATATTCCATCACCATTCTTAATCGGCTTGCAATCGCCAAGATTACCGAGCCTAACCCTATCCAATCTTGTTCGTATAATAGCTCTCGCCTTCACATCAAGATCATCATGCCAGTCAGCAAACAGACTTTTCCCGGTTCTCGTAACATAAAAATTTATTGTTATCTGATCCATACAAAGCTATTGTAGTTTAAAAACTACAGCGGGCAAGAAATATTCAAAAAAGAAGAATTTTCCATAGATTTGCACGCAAAAAAACCTATACTTTACGCGATAATAAAAATTCATCACTCTTCTTACCAAGGACACCTCATGAAGAAGCTACTATTATCCGTACTCCTATCTGTTGCGCTCATAAGCACCACTCACGCAATGACTGACAATACCATTCCTAGTATTGCACATAACGGTTTTCAGCCGGGAGATATCGAACTTCGCAAAAAGATCATTAAAATTAGTGCAAACCATGTCGAGAAGGTACGTGAAATTAAGGGACGATGTTTTCTTGGTCACGATTTCACTTTCAATGACGGCGGAACACTTATCCTCGCTCCACACGCAGAACTTATTATTGGACATAAAGGGAAAGCGATCACCCTCTTCAATCTTAAACAGGATAGCTTAGTATTTATGAGCGGCTCTTCAAAAATCACTCTTGTCGGCGATGTTATTTTTGATTTTCTTGAAGATGTTCACTATCAACAAGGCATGCTCTCAATTCCACCGCACACCACACTTGATCTGATCTCAAAGAACCCCGGACTGGAATTTTTTGACCCCATCACCTTTCAACTCAATCTTTCTCCTTATGCAAAGATACATTGGTCAAAACGCCAATCGCCCCTACGATAACTCATGAAACAATATATCGACATTAGTTGGCCGATAACCAACGATGCATCGTCATATAAAAATCGTCACGTAGTACATATTGAGCCGACTAAAACTTTTACGCGTGATGGCGCACGCGAATCACGTATCGCGCTCGACTCACATACCGGAACTCATATCGACGCACCAGCGCATTTTCTGAAAGACGGAATCACGGTTGACCAACTCTGTTTTGACAAACTCATTGGCCCCTGCCGTGTGCTTGACCTTACCATGGTTAGCGAAAAAATTATGGCCAAAGATCTCAACGCGCACGAACCTTGCAATGGCGAAATTCTTTTACTCAAAACAACCAATAGTTCACACACGCCCATAGCACCCTTTGATCCAAATTTTGTGTATCTGTCAGCAGAAGCAGCAGACTATCTTGTGAGCAAGAAGATAAAAACTGTGGGGATTGACTACCTGGGCATTGAACGGAATCAGCCGGAGCACCAAACGCATCGATCATTATTGTCGGCGGGAATTGTTATTATTGAAGGATTGAGGCTGCAACACGTCGCTGCCGGTGCATACGAATTGATCTGTTTGCCACTCTTGTTATCGGGGCTTGATGCCTCTCCTGCTCGAGCGGTACTAGAACAGGAGAAAGGCCTTTAGGCGAAACCAATAAAAAAGGAGAAACCATGAAGTTATAGAAAATGCACATAAAGGAGTTTATGCAGTCGTTATAGATAGTTATTATAAAAAAGCGAGATTTTATGCATAAAAAATATATCGGTTTCTTGTGTCTTACTCATCTAATACTCATTCATCATTGCGCAGCTGAAATTCAAAACACTGTTGTAGTTACTGGAGATGGCCTGACCATCCAGGACGTGGTCAATGTAGCAAAGAACAGGTTCAAGGTAATAATTTCAGATGACGCTAAAAAAAGAATTACCGCGACACGAGCCAAGGTGGATACCTTGGTCAACGAGGGCAAAGTTGTCTATGGATTAACAACTGGTTTTGGATCACTTGCCAATGTTTCTATCTCGCAAGATCAAACGCAACAATTGCAAACAAATTTAATCAGAAGTCATGCAGCAGGCGTTGGAAACCCACTGTCAGAGGAAGTAGTACGCGCAGCACTTCTATTACGCGTTAATACTTTTGCAAAAGGTGTCTCTGGACTTCGACTTTCAACAGTTGAAAAACTTGTAGAAATGCTCAATAAAGAAATTTACCCTTATGTTCCCGAAAAAGGATCTGTCGGAGCAAGCGGCGATCTGGCGCCACTCTCTCATATCATGTTAGTTTTAATAGGCGAGGGCGAAGTTTTTTATCAAGGTAAGCGAGTTGAAACGCGCGCATATCTTAAGGAACTCAATTTTGAACCCACAAGCCTCTCCTCAAAAGAGGGCTTGGCGTTAAACAATGGAACTGCTGTACTTACAGCCGTTTCTGCCCTAACCATTGCTGACGCATACACGTTAATCAATGGAGCCCAAATTACAGCAGCCGCAACTTTTGAAGCCTTGAAAGCATGCTCGAGTCCATTTGACAGCAGAATTCATCAAGCTCGTCCCCATGATGGACAGGTTAAGTGCGCCTCAAATATACGAAGATTATTACAGGGCAGCTCTTTAATCGACTCTCATATTTCCAAAGTCCAAGATTGCTATAGCATAAGATGTTTTGCGCAAGTAATGGGTGCATCTATCGATGCGATTAATTATGCAAAAAAAGTTATCGAGGTAGAAATTAACTCCGCAACCGATAACCCATTAATTTTTGATGGCGCAGCCTACTCAGGCGGAAATTTTCATGGTCAACCAATTGCGTTGGCTATGGATTTTGCCGGCATGGCGATAGCAGAAATTGGTGATATATCTGAACGAAGAAGCGCACGTATTCTTGATCCTCAATTGAATGACGGCTTGCCAGCATTCCTTATCAAAGGAAGTGGCTTAAATTCAGGATTTATGATTCCTCAATACACAGCCGCTGCATTAGTTTCAGAAAATAAAATATTGGCTCATCCGGCATGCGTCGATTCTATCCCTACGTGTGCTAATCAGGAAGACCATGTAAGCATGGGGTCAATTTCTGCTCGAAAAGCATCAACCATTTTAAATAATGTTTTTTCAGTAGTTGCTATCGAGTTATTGCTTACAATTCAGGCATTAGACTTTAGAGAACAAATGCCAAGCGCTGCCATACAGGCCCTCAAAAAATTTGTGCGCAGCAAAGTTGATTTCGTTGAAGACGATCGCATTCTTTACAAAGATATCGATGCACTAACAGAGATCTTAAAATCAGGTGTTATTGTTACTACCGTCGAGCAACAAATTGGCGCGCTAGCGATTTAATACATTCCTATAGGGTGGCAATTCTACCGCCACCCTAATAAATATTACATAGAAAAGGCCTCTTATGCATCATTCTAATTATGGTATTCCACAGGGAACATCAGAGTTTTTTGGCATGCAATTTATTCAGAGGAAAATGGTTCTTGATATTATTGAAACAATTTACAAAGAATATGGATTTGATCCACTGAGTACACCAGTACTTGAACACGCAAAAGTATTTAGTGGCCATCATGGCGAGGGCGAGTCCCTTCTTTTTCACCTCAAGGATTGTACCTCTCAGGAGATGGTATTGCGTTATGATCTTACTGTTCCAATGGCACGATATATTGCAGATCATCCGGAAGCGCCAATTCCATTTAAACGATATCAGATCGCTACGGTATTTAGAGACGATGAAATTGACAAGGGACATTTCAGAGAATTTACCCAGTGCGATGGCGATGTTATTGGCGTAGGAGATCGATCCGCTGATGCAGAAGTAATACATATGGCATGTGAGGGTCTATCTCGATTGGGTTTTCCCAATTTTGTTATCAACATTAACCATCGCTTGATTATTAAAGCGCTTGCCGAAAAATCAGAACTTGCTGGCACTCAGGGCAGGCTACACCTGCAGAGGGCGATGGATGAAGTAAGTAAATTTTCTGAAAAATGGGTACATCACAATAATCCTGATTATCATAGTTCTTTTATAGCTCATATTAGGGAAATACTGGCGCGACGAGCATTGCCAGATAAGGCTGTTCAGGCCATCATTTTTGTTTGTACGTTGGAAGGTGATACCAATCATAAATTTGAAGTTATGAAAAAATTTCTTGGTGATTTCTCTGAAGGGGTCAACGGGATAGAAGAACTTGAAGAAATTTGTTCTTATCTTGATACCGATATAAAAAAAAGGATTAATTTTGATCTTCTGCTCGCTCGTGGTGCCGATTATTATACCGGTTTTATTCTTGAAGGAAGTATCCCCAATATACCTGTGGGCGCAGTACTTGGTGGAGGCAGATATGATCATCTCGTAAAAAATCTTGGCGGCCCAGATCTTCCTGCCGTTGGCATGGCCTTTGGCTTGGAAAGAATTCTAACGGCACTGTTGGAGTTAAAGCTCATACAGGAATATGATCATACGGTACGAATTCTCGTTGTGCCCACCGCCAAGCAACAACATCAACCATTACTCGAATTGACACGAAAACTACGCAAAAAAGGGCTTGCTGCAGACTTTATTCCGATGAATTCATGCTCAGAAATAGCTATAAAAGAGTATGCGCAGAAGAGAAATTTTTCGTTGCTCGCAACCTATGGTCAACATGGCATTTTGCTGCACGCAATAAAAAATAACGATATAGTGGGCGCTACCTCATCTCTGTGCTCGCTCCTTGCTTAACTCACAAAAATGACTTTCAGTCCGTTAATTAGACATATTCCCGCATGTGCAACGCCTTTCTTTAAGCCCCTGGAAGTATATCAGGGTGGCGTTGCATTTCATTAATTTCGAGTCAATTTTAGCCAAAAACACGTACTAATTGTAATAAAAAACAAAAATTGACAAACACAACTATTTAGCGCATAGTAAAGAAATTATTTCTAATTGATTTTTAATGTAGTTAAATAATGGATGAATTTTACAATATGGAGGTTTTTCGATGAAAAGCATGATGAAAAAAGTATGCGGAGCGCTGGTGCTTTCAGGATGCGTAATGATGCCAGATTATGGTATGCAGCCAACAAAGATTGAGGTTGCTTTCAGGACGTGTAATGATGATGTTATGCAGCCATCAGCAAAAAGAATGAGACGTGCATTCGACAAGCAGTTTGATGTTGATGTGTTTACGGCAGCAAAAAAAGGAGCCTTAATGGAGCTGTGGTTCTTGTTAGATCATTCTGCTGACCCCGATGCATGCGGTCAAGATGACACAACAGCATTGGTGGTGGCTTCAGCTCATGGGAATGTTGATATAGTAAGATTACTTTTAAAATTCAACGCTCATATTGATGCACAAGACCATAGCGGTTTGACGGCATTGATGGGGGCTTCGATGAATGGGCATATTGCTATAGTAAAAGAACTTCTAGCGCGTCCTATTAAGGTTAAGACGCAAGGTCCTGCTGAGGATATTAAGGTCAATACGCCAGATACAGATGACGTAACTGCAGTGATTACTAATAAAGGGAGCCCAATCCTAGATAACGGTGCTGATGTTAATATACAAAACAAAAATGGATTAACGGCATTGATGTGGGCCGCAGTGCGAGGGTATGCCGGTGTAGTACAGATCCTTCTTGAAGCTGGAGCAGATCAGGATATAAGGGATACAATTCCTCATAGTAATAGAACTGCTTTGGATTTTGCGCGTGCAAGAGGTCATCAAAATGTGGTTCTCGTACTCCAAAATTATCTTGGCAATACACTTGCTCAAGAATGGCCTGAATGTTCACGTGAACTTCTTGATACTGTTATAAAGCCATTTTTGGATTCGTAAAAATAAGATCATCAACAAGAAGTGTCGCTAAAATTCGTAAGAGCCGTTCACGATACGTGGACGACTCTTTTTTTTTGCTATTTAACCAACCGATGGTTCGCTGTCTATATCCATACAATCGTACAACATCTTACCGGTCAGGTTGAGACTTGCTCCTGGCTTTAGTTGCAGATGTGCATCGTAATTACTTCCCTTGGCGCTGTCGCCAAAAACAATGCTATAGGTCGAGGCTTGAGGCGTTGTGGGTTGAGTGTAGTCAGCATGGCAGATCTCAATTTTTTCTGGAGATGACCACATAATCGATAGATATTGACCATCAGGACTCCATGCTACAGACCAAACCAACTCGCCATAATTAGTTTGCGCGCACGGAATGAGCGCCGTTCCGTTAAACCTATACACCTGAAGTGCGCTACTTCCTGTTGGATGATACCCTCCAACTGCCACGTATTGTCCATTCGGGCTCCATGCCAGCGAATAAACATATTCACCAAAGTCAGCTTGTGCACTAAGAACCAATTCAGTTCCGTTAAAAGTGTATATCTTAAGTATGTTGCCGCTTGTTGGAAAATTTCCACCAACTGCCAGATAGCGACCATCAGGACTCCAACTCAAAGAATAAATGATGGCGCCATAATCAAGTTGTACACACAAACTCAGTGTCGTCCCATTAAACGTGTAAACTCGAAGTTCATTGCCACCCATAAAATTATCACCGCCGAGCGCCAGATAGCGGCCGTCAGGACTCCACGTCACTGATCGAACATCAAAACCATAATTCACTTGTGCGCCAGGAATAAGCGCCAGCGCTGTTCCATCAAAACTATAAATCTGTACTTCGTTCCCACTTATTGGAGAGCCTCCGCCAATTGCCAAGTACCGCCCATCAGGACTCCAGGCCACCGAATAAGCATCTGAACCGTAATCAACTTGTGCATCAGTAATTAGTGTTAGCGCCGTCCCGTCAAAGCTATAAATCTGAACCTCATTGTTATTCGTTGGGTTCAAGCCACCAACCGCCAAATAGCGTCCGTCCGGGCTCCAGCGCACTGACCAAACCCTGGTACCATAGCTCGCTGAAGCAACCAAAGCTAAGGCTGTTTCTGCGAATCGGTACACTTGAATGGCATTACCACTAAAATTCACCGTTGTACCAATTGCCACATACCGTCTGTCGGGACTCCAGTCTGTGCTGTAAACATCTGCGCCCAGTGAAACATTCTGCAAAGCCCGCAACGTAACAGAGGTGAGTGTCAAGGTAGCGTCGCTCTTAAACTGCACGCGATTATCAAGGATTACCGTGCCTCGTGTCAGGCGCAGTCCTGTTTCGGTTGTTTGTAAACTGCAACCGTCACCATAGAGCATCGAAGTTTGATCGACCATCTTAATAAAGTTGCAGTCGGTATATGTATTTTTGAGAGTAAATGGTGCGTCAGTAAATGTTGCCGATGCGATAGAAAATGTTACGTTATGATCGAGATAAAGGCACGAATTCTTGGTAATAAAACTTGGCATTGGTGAGTGATACACAAATGCCGATGTGCCGGTAACCATAACGTCATTATGAACAAAGAGCTGTCCTTGCTGAAATAAAAAATCGCCAACCGGTGCAAATACAACGTTATCAAGCGCAAGTTTGCTTGTAAGAGCTGCTAAACGAAGTAGTGGATATGTTGGCGCATTGTGCATGTTTTTGATCATTGCATTGGCAATGGTCAGCGTTACATTCGTATCAACAAAGATCTGTGCATTTTCGCCAATAACAATCTCATGTCCTTGCGCATCAATAATCGTATCACCACTAAAATGCAAAACTTTACCCGCAGAAATTCTAAAATCACCATTGAGAATAAGCGTGTGGCCACGTCCATCAATAGTACCACCGGCTGTTAAGGTAACCCCGCTATCAAACTCAAGGTCCTTGAGTAAACGGATCGTACTCGTTTCTCGCAAATCAATACCACCTGACACTGAAAACAAGAGATCAAGATTTGCGCATGCGTGTGGCGGCATGACCGTGAAGCCGGCATTAAGACGCACAAAGCCTTGCGCAACTTCATTATTATAAAAAACGTGATTGGATGTTTCATAGGCGGTCTGGTTGTCATAAGCAGTGATGCTGCTGGCAGCAAGTGATGCATGTAACATGGCAATCAGCGCGAATGTACAAACTACATAATACCTCATATCATCTCTCCCTTTTATGAGATAAGTTCGTTTACCGTTCTTTCACTCTAGAAAAGAGAGAGGCACACGGTCAAGCGCTAACTATGTTATTGCATTTTGTGGAGCTATGCAGTTCTGCTAAAAAATGCATCGGCTACCCTCTGCGCACCACAGGCTCACAGAAGGAACTGGCGTTATTTATCTATCCAACATTGTTATACGATAATCTATCAGAGAATACGTTGATGCTTGCACCTGATTTTATTATAACATTAACATCATCGTTGCCATTGCCATTTCCAAACGCGATCCCATTTACTTTATTCAACAATATCTGTAGTACTTGAGCCGATCCTAAGCTGTAAAGGCCCCCACTATAATTGGCTACAGCAACGAATTGGCCATCTGGTGACCATGCAACTTGGTGTGGATAGCTTCCTATGCTATCAGAACAATCATATTTTCCCATTGCTATTGGATCACCAGATCCGTTGAAAGAAAGTATTTTAATGGTGCCAACCGCATTACTCCCGCCATAGTTATTGGTAACTGCAATGAATTGGCCATCTGGTGACCATGCAACTGAGTATGGATTGCTTCCTGTAGCATCAGAACAATCATATTTTCCTATTGCTGTTGGATCACCAGATCCGGTGAAAGAAAGTATTTGAATGGTGCCTATCTCATTACCCCCGCCATAGTAATTGGTAACTGCAACAAATTGGCCATCTGGTGACCATGCAACTGAGTATGGAAAACTGCCCATACTATCAGAACAATCATATTTTCCTATCGCTGTTGGATCACCAGATCCACTAAAAGAAAGTATTTGGATTGTACCTTCCTCATTACCCCCGCCATAGTAATTGGCAACTGCAACGAATTGACCATCTGGTGACCATGCGACTGAGTATGGATTGCTGCCAGTGCTATCAGAACAATCATATTTTCCTATCGCTGTTGGATCACCAGATCCGGTGAAAGAAAGTATTTGAATAGTACCTATCTCATTACCCCCGCCATAGTTATTTGCTACAGCAATGAATTGGCCATCTGGTGACCATGCGACTGAGTATGGAAAACTGCCCATACTATCAGAACAATCATATTTTCCTATCGCTGTTGGATCACCAGATCCACTAAAAGAAAGTATTTGAACAGACCCGCGATTGTTGCTCCCTCCACTGCAATTGGCTACAGCAATGAATTGGCCATCTGGTGACCATGCGACTGAGTATGGGTTGCTGCCAGTGCTATCAGAACAATCATATTTTCCTATCGCTGTTGGATCACCGGATTCGTTGAAATTAAGTATTTGAATAGTACCAACCCCATTACTCCCTCCACTGTAATCGGCTACAGCAATGAATTGGCCATCTGGTGACCATGCAACTGAGTTGGGAGCATTTCCCATCATTCCTAAAGAATTATAGTGACCTGTCAACGTTGGATTCCCGGATCCACTGAAAGAAAAAACTTGAATTGAACCACTGAGATAGCCTCCTCCTGCGCTATTTGCAAGAGCAATAAAATTGCCAGTTGGAAACCAAGTAGCTGAGTGGGGATTGGATCCCGTGTTACTAGAACAATTGTATAGGCCTGTTGAAGTCGGGTCGCCAGCTCCGCTGAAAGAAAGTATTTGAACAGACCCGAGATTATTGCTCCCTCCGCTGGTATGAGCAACAACAATAAATTGAGCATCGGGGGACCACCTGGCTGACAATGGGTTGCCTCCCGTGCTATCAGAACAATTATATTGGCCTATCGAAGTTGGATCGCCAGATCCGCTGAAAGAAAGTATTTGAACAGACCCGAGATTATTGCTCCCTCCAGTGACATTGGCAACAGCAATAAAATTGCCAGCTGAAGACCAAGAAAGAGAATATGGATAATACCCTTTGCTCATTTCACAATCATACTGACCTACGTAAGTTGGATCTCCAGAACCGCTGAAAGAAAGTATTTGAACGGTCCCAACCCGCTCGCTACCAGGGCGACCATACGCGTTACTGGCAATAGCAAGAAATTGGTCATCAGGAGACCATGCGCCTGAATATGCCCTGATTCCTGTTGAAAGCGAACAGTTATATTGACCTATCGGTGTTGGGGTACCAGAACCGGTGAAGGAAAGTATTTGAACGGATCCTTGATTATTAGCACCTCCCTGCTCATTGGTAACTGCAATAAATTGGCCACTGAAAGACCATGCAAGCGAGAACGGAACGGCTCCAGTTGCATAGGAGCAGTTGTATGGGGCTCCTACCGTAGTCAGATACCCGAAGGCGTCAACAGCGAATATTTGAAGGGTTCCAACACTATTGCTACCGCCGCCATAATTGGTGACACCAATAAATTGACCATCGGGGGACCATGAAACGTAAAAGGGGGTAATTCCCGTGTCCGTCGAACAATCGTATTGACTTATTAATGTTGGATCGCCAGGGTCAGTAAAATGAAATATTTGAATGGTTCCTTCATTGCTCACCCCTCCATATTGACTGGTAACAGCAATAAATTGGCCATTAGGAGAAGCTGAAACCGAATAAGGATTTGATGAATTGTATATGTTAAAAAAGTGCCTACGTTTGAAATAGGCAGACTAATCGGACTTTGATACCGGTTGAGAATAACCTTTCCATCAAACAATACAGTCCCCTTGATAAGTTCTAACTCGCTTTTAATGATTGCAATATCACAATTGTCAAAAGAAAGCACTGAGGAGGCATCAGCCATTTGGATAAGATTATTTTCTCTGTTGAGTGGTGAGTATGAAAAAGTAGTATTGTGATCAAAAGACAATTGTCCATGTTGTGTAATGAAACTTGGTGTTGGTGAATTATATACAAACGCTGACGTGCCGGTAATCATGACATCATTGTGAACAAAGAGTTGTCCTTGTTGAAATAAAAAATCGCCAACCGGTGCAAATACAACGTTATCAAGCGCAAGCTTACTGGTGAGTGCAGCAAGTTGTAATGCTGGAAGCGTTGGCGCATTGTGCATGTTTTTGATCATTGCATTGGCAATGGTCAGCGTTACATTCGTATCAATAAAGATCTGTGCATTTTCGCCAATAACAATATCATGTCCTTGCGCATCAATAATCGTATCACCACTAAAATGCAAAACTTTACCATCAGGAATTCTGAAATCGCCATTGAGAATAAGCGTGTGGCCACGTCCATCAATAGTGCCACCGGTTGTTAATGTAACCCCGCTATCAAACTCAAGGTCCTTGAGTAAGCGGATAGTACTCGTTTCTCGCAAATCAATACCACCTGACACTGAAAGCAAGAGATCAAGATTTGCGCATGCATGCGGAGGCATGACCGTAAAGCCGGCATTAAGACGCACAAAGCCCTGCGCAACTTCATTATTATAAAAAACGTGATTGGATGTTACATAGGCGGTCTGGTTGTCATAAGCCGTAATACTGCTGGCAGCAAGCGATGCATGTAACATGGCAATCAGCGCAAATGTACAAACTACATAATACCTCATATCTTCTCTCCCTTTTATGAGATAAGTTCGTTTACCGGTCTTTCACTCTAGAAAAGAGAGAAGCACACGGTCAAGTGCTAACCATGTTAGTGCATTTTGTTGAGCTATTCAGTTCTGCTAAAAAATGATTTCTTGGCAGACGGGAGAAAGATGACCAGTTCATTCTGGCTGGTATCAAAGACGTTATTGGCGATACCAGCCTTATTTCGAGTTAAATTGCCATTTCTGTTGCCTCTGCATATTCCACGATGTCATGATCCAAGGGGTTTGAAACTTACATTGTTCAAAATGTTTTGGGTGGAGACAATTATGGTCAACCATAGTTTTTTTATCAAAGCCTTTCTGAGCTTTATCTTCTGCATCTTCAGTACGAGCATAATCTTCGCTATGGGGGGGTGGATAGATCTATTTAATGCGATTATGTGTGAAGATGCGTCACAAGTCAGCACACTCATTGCGCAAGGATCAAATATTAATGTACAAGATGAGGGTGGCTGGACACCACTGATGCTGGCAGTAGCCAACGGCAACATAGAAATCGTTAACCAGCTACTTCGAACTGGCAAAGCTGATATTGATGCAAAAAATTCTAATGGTTTCGACGCATTATTACTCGCCAATCCAAGTGATCACACGGATATCATCAAATTGCTCATCAATGCTGGTGCCAATGTAGAGCGACCACGAAAAGGCATCCCAATAAGCCTTCGGTTTGCTAACGAGCCAGAAATTAGCCGATTGATCAGCGAAAAGCTGGATGAATCATATGCGCAAATACGTTGTAAATATAGAAATTTAATCATCATTATCGATGATGGAAGCGAATGGAAAGCAACAGAAGCAAAAGGGCAGGGCCTTCTTGGGGCTTTTGTCACTGCTCTCGTCGAAGAATGTGCTTTTATTCTCATTCCGACTGAGGTATGGGATTATTTTTTGCATGCTCATTATATGCAAGAGAATTCGATTATCGATACAAAAGAACTTTTTAATCAGGTCAAAAATCGCTGGGAAATTTATAAAATTCATACACAGACAGAATCCGCCCAAGAAAATTTTTACATTTTCTGTCCCAAAAAATACAAGAGGCTCTTGACAACTGATCCGAATAGGCCCAGCATACGGTTTAAAAAATTTCTATCGGATATTGATGCAACATGTCTTGATCTTGGAATAAGCATATTAGACAAGGAGTCGCTTGATAAGCCAGGCGAGTTAGGAAATCTTATTGAGACTGTTGATAGCTATAAAAAACAACTAGAAGAACTCGAAACGCAACAAGCTACATCTGCCTCTCTATTATTAAAGAAACAAAAGGACTCGCTTGCTTTGCAAATTGCTGAGGTTGAGCAACAACTAAAAATTAATGCGTATCTAGAAAAAAGTGGGCCTATTATCTATAAGAATTTTATACAATGTCTCGATAAACTTCTCGTTTTTAAAAAGGCTAACCAAAAACTCGTAGCCGTCGGCTGCGCTGCCAAATTGCCTCAATACAATGTTTATATAATTGGGCATGGCGGGTCAACAGAACCATCGTCAAAACTGGAAACATTAGTAGCGAGGTGGTTTTCAGGAGGGTTCGCGGCATCAGAGGAAATAAAACAACTAAAAAAAGAGGTTCGCCCACAACTTATTGAGCAAGGAGGACATATTGCTGGACTTCCAGCAAATATTTTTGGACAAACTCTTGAATCTTTTAATAATATAACCAACTCTTTTTTCGTAACCACCTGTCATGGAGGTGGATTACATCTTATCCTTCCTTTTGTATTTATGTCTTCACCTGTATCACTTTCCTATACCCTTATTAATACAGCCCTTCTTGATGTACCAATCAAAATTTCAGGCGTTTTTATAAAGGGGGATATAGGAAATTATACCTTCGAACCCTTTACTTTATTTCAGGACTTTTTTGATGGTATAAGTGATTTTCATCATTTCGCTAAAAATAAAGCTGATACTAAGAATTGTTTTTCTCAGCTTCTCAATTATGTTGGAAATTTTTTGGGCTCCAACGGCAAGCTAAGTAACGTATCAAATGTACCCTGGATAAAATTGCCGGGACCAACCGATTGGCACACCGTCTCTTACATTGACGACCAAGTATTGGTTATCAATGATGTAATGATGCGGGCAAAAGCGTTCGAAAAAAAATACTCAACAAAGCCTTCAGCGAAAGCCCTTAAAAGCCGCGCAGAAACCCCAGAATCGGCTTTTGCTTTGCCTAAGGGGATACAAGCGCCTAAAATTACAAAATCCCAGAAAATGACCGCAGAAGAACAAAAAGCCTGGAAAGAAAATTGGGGTAAATGGGAAGAAGCGAGAAAGTCACCTGCCAAGTCCTCTGAAGTCATCGATGCAACACAAAAAAAATTTATTTTTGTCCAAACCAACAATGTGCCTTTAACAATAAAATTTGGGCATACAATCGGCACCAAAGCAATAATTCCAACCATGAAAACAACTGGTTTTTCCAATATTATGATTTTTGATGCCATAACATCAGATGATACTTTCGCCGACTTTTTCAACAACGTCTTGAAGTCGAAAGCACCGTTAGTGAAAACACCTGATAGAACCGTTATTTTTATCAAAACGCTTACCTGTTTAGATATCACATACTCCAACTTTATGCTGCCCTTTGCTATTCCTGAGCTAGCCGAACTGGGCGACTATGATTTTTATTATTCAATCGGTCGCGTAACATATGGGCAAAAAGTTGGTAGTGCTCCAACGAAAGTTTCTTTTGATACAGTTCTTTATGCTGCGGTTGCTGATAAAAAAGCGTGGCTTATCGACTTGTTGCTTAAAATCGGAGCCAATCCTAATGCAAAGGATCCATTAGGCAACACAGCACTGATGAAGGCTGCTCAAGAAAATGAAATTGAAATAGTCAGACTTTTAATTGCTGCACCCGCGAATCTGAACGAGAAAGATAAATCGAATTCCACCGCTCTTATGTTGGCCGCACAAAATGGTTCTATTGAAATTGTTCGTTTATTACTTCAAGTTGGTGGCGACGCAATAATGCTCCCAGATCCGGCATTTATTCGCAGCATAGTCAAGACGTCAGAAATCCGTAATCTCCTCATGGCAGTTGTGACTCGACGGTCACCAATAGTTAAAAAAGAGTTGAAAATACTACAGCGCAATGTTACTCACGATGCATGGGACCAAATCCATACTGGGGGCAAGCCGATCGTTAACAAAATCATTACCCCATATCTTTCAAGATTTAGCGCAATGATACAAAAACAAATTGAAGCATGAGAGCATCGGACGCTGCTGCCGTCAGGCGGGTACGCTTGTAGCGCTACACATGGTAGCGGTCTATACAAATTATTCTTGGTAAACTGGTGGAATATACGGGGCTGACGGGACTCGAACCCGTGACCTTCCGCGTGACAGGCGGACGCTCTAACCAAACTGAGCTACAACCCCTCTTTGAGGCTAAGAATGATTGAATTTCAAATGATGGTTAGTATTGTGCCAGAGGAGGCTTGGTTTGGCAAGGTTTTTATGGTTTGAGGCGGTCATAAAGAATGGTCTTATAATCAACCGCCACAGAGCTCCTTGATAAACCAATACCATTGGCAATCTTTTGCAAAATCGGTCTTTGGATACGACCTATCCACATAACGAAGCGGAAAGTAAATCGAAAGCCCTTTTGCCCGTGCCATATTTTTTCCCGCCGTTTTGGCAATAACTGACTGTTCAATAAGATGCATGCCTTGCACCAGAGAATTCTTAAGTTCCTCTACCGCTTTTGCACGCGTAAACGCCGGATTTCCCGTCGTCAGTTGATAATGAAAGTCGGCGTAAAAAGTATAAAGATCAATATAATTTGCTGAACTTAGTTGCAGACATGAGCGACGAGCTTTCTTTGCCATTGCTGCAACATCAGTTTTTTCAAGATGATTACATGCTCGAAACCCTGCAATGACCGCATCAATATTATTTTTGATCAGGCCGATATGTTCAAGATTGATGGCTGATTGAGTATAAAACTGCACGCGATCTTTGTAGTATTGTTCATAACTTTTGACAATGCCCTGCGCAACAAGAAATGGCGCTGAATTTTTGGTTGATAGTAGATGAATAAAGGCTGCGTAATTCCAGCCGTTTGCAAGTTCAACCTCTTGCGACGCTACCAATATTGATGCATGTTTATGCGCCAAGTAACTGATTTCTACCATTGCCATGAGACACGCATCCATGCCCAGAATGTCTATTTTTTTACCCTTCAGAACAATAGTGCTAATGTCTTTGAGCGCCTGCGCAAGATTTTGGTTGTCCATATAGGTTTTGCTGTGCTCATTAAAGAGTATTCCCCGTTGTAGCGTTTCAGTAGTTGTGGCATCGAGTAACTCGCTAGTGGTCGTTAGTGTCGCATCTTCAAAATCATCAATAGTCAATCCGCTAATCTGGATTCGTGGATTATTTTTGACAAAATCAGGATCGATATCCAAAAAGTCTTTCGCCCCCCATGGCCGATGATTTCCCCACGAAGGATCAAGAATGCCAATACCATGGTCCCACAGTACCAAAGAATATTTTTGAGCCGGATGCTTGGTCGTTGCCCAGCGCATAGCATCAACAAGATCACGCGCTGAACTTCCATCTGTCGTCGGCGCGGGATTGCATTCTTCAAGCGCCAGCTTCCCTTTTTCAACTTTATAGCGCCATGTTCCTGATTGCCCAGGTTGATACCATTGCACAAGTGTAGTCACCGCATCATTCGAGCCTATAGCGGTCATGTCGTTGAAATTCTTGAGTGCAAAAGGGCTCAAATTATTGTTGGCTTGTACATAAATGAGCGCTGTCCACTCGGGAACAGCAATAAGCATGCTGCACCAGGTAAGAACGCTACCTACCATCAAGCCACATAACCTTGCTCTCATCCCACCCCCCTCGCGTTTTTCGATAAACGCGTTTGCCTATTCCCTCCGTCCCCCTGAATCTCTCCACTATCACCCTACAGAAAACAATTTCAGAGAGTCAATGAAATACAGATAGTGACGGATTTACTAGGGCTAGATTAATCTGGTGAAAAATGCGATTGGAGTAATGTGATATGACGGGCTGTGGGATAACGTGTCGTTGTTAACAAAACATGGGTATTCGATGCCCCGATACCATTCCCACAATTTAGAAATTGAAACCTACTATCAAAACCCCGGCTGCTTCAGAAGCGCAGCCGGCCGTTCGTACCCCTCGATACGATTTGCAAGGCAAATCACTCCCGCCGACGCCAAGGCTATGGCGGACAGGCGGGGCGAGCGGGATCATATTCCAATAATTATTGTCAGAAATTGATAGTATCACTTTACTTCTCATACTACGCGGCATTTCCCCTTGACGTAGCAGTTCATTTTGTTAGCCTTGGGCTGTTGCTCATTTGACATGCCGAAGTGGCGAAATTGGTAGACGCGCGGGACTCAAAATCCCGTGGTGGCGACACTGTGTCGGTTCGAGTCCGACCTTCGGCATTAATCTTAATAACCCATTCAGGAGTTACCGTGTTATCACCAACCTGTATCTTCTGCAAAATAATTCAAAAAACCATTCCCAGCACCATTATCACTGAAAACGAACATGTCATTGTTGTGTCTGATATCGCCCCCAAAGCGCCTACGCATTATCTCATTATCCCTAAAATTCATGTTGAGTCGGTAAGTTCACTTACTGATAAGGATGCAGAATATTGTTGGCATATGATGAAGATTGCACGCGACCTTGGCACCAAAATGCCTGCGCAGGCATTCAATTTAATCATCAATAATGGGGCGGCGGCCGGCCAAAGCATCATGCACCTTCATCTGCATCTTCTTGCCGGAAAAAATCTTTATGAACATGGACTTTCTCTGTGAAGATTTCAATAACGCTGCGGCATTTTCTTTATCTTAGTGCAGCCTTTATAGGTATTGCAGCAGCAATAGTTTTTGGTATTTCATATTACGCGCTCAAAAAACTTACGTATGCACCACGTGATTATGTTATTTATAACAGCAGCATGTCGCATATTACGCGCGAAATCCGAACGGAATTACTTAATACTCCAGGAACCGGTGAAGTTAAGTTTACTACTGCAGACGGGCTCACGTTGACGGGGATTTTTATTCAACGCCCCCAGCCAAAAGCTAATCTCATTGTGTGTCATGGGTATAAGGGGGCAAAAGAATTTATGTACCCTTATATGGAACTTTTCCCTGAATGGAACGTTCTGATGTTTGATTTCAGAGCACACGGGCAAAGTGAGGGATACGTTACTACCATAGGGTGTTTGGAATACAGGGATGTTATAGCAGCAGCGCATTATGTACGCAACCAAACCAGCAGCAAATTACCGCTCATTATTTTGGGTCTTTCTATGGGGGGAGCCGCTAGTATTCGCGCGGCGGAAATTGAGCCAACGCTGTGTGATGCTTTGATTATTGATTCATCATATGCACGCCTCGAATCAACCGTACGGAGGATTTTTTGCTCCAAGGCTAATTTGCCACATTATCCATTCTTCCCGGTCATCAGAGCCATGTTTCAGTACATCGCCGGCTGTAATCTTAAAGATATGAATCCGATCGAAAGTGTCATGTCGGTACAACAGCCAATTCTTTTTATACATGCCTGCAATGATACGTATATCCCACCCAAAAATTCTGTTGCGCTGTATGCGCGTGCACGCAATCAAAAATCTCAATTATGGATTGCACCGCATTGCCGACACGTCAGGCTGCATTCAAAACACGCCATGCTTTATCGCATAAAAATTATAGATTTCATCAAACAGGTAGTACCAACTGCGGTCTAACATATGTTGATATCAAGCAAGAAGGGCACCGAATTCGGTGCCCTTCTGTATGAAAAAGCTTTTTTTAAATATTAAGCTTTTGCCTCTGCGGCTACTGGAGCTTGTTCAGCTTGCACAGGAGCTGGAGTTGAGGCTTGCGCAACTTCTTGAGGAGCTGCTACAGGAGCCTCTGGTTGTGCTGCAACATCAGCAGGAACCTGAGCGGCTTCTGCCATTGGTGTTGGCTCAACTGGCTTAGCCTCTTCTTTTTTATCCATCATTGTGCAGGCACAAAACAATGACAACGTAGCTACGCCCAAGGCGTTAAGAAGCACATGCTTCTGCATAAATCTATCTCCTGATAAAAAACTCACTGTAAAAAATGTTCTCAACACCCCCCTACATTAGAAAAAAGATTGGGAAAAATCAAATTTTTTTGATGTCTCCCTACTGAATATCATTTTCTATAGAGGTAAAACGATGTGAAAGGTGGCCCCTTCCTTGACAGAGACAAGCGATATCGTACCCCCCATCTGCTTTATAATGTCATGTACGATCGCTAGCCCAAGTCCCATGTTCTTTTGTTCGGTAGAAACGTAGGGAAGAAACAATATATCTTTAACTGATTGCGCAATGCCAGGACCATTATCTGAGAAAATAATATCCAGCCGAGAGCGAGCTCCATCATAGGTAACCGTAATAACAATTTTTTTGCCACTCCCGTCATGGCGCATCAGAGCACGAACACTGTTATCGAGTAAATTCACCAATACTCGTCGCATCTTTGTGCGATCAGTTTTCACCACTATCTCGGAAGCTGAAAGAGAACACGTTATACCAACATCCGGATAACTTACGCGATACAGACACGCCAACTCCTCAACAAGCTGGGAGATGTTCACATCTTCAACACAGAGTGCCGGCATTGAAGCAAAGAGCGAAAAATGCGAAACAAGATCTCTAATAATTTGAACTTGCTGCAATATGGTGGTTGTACATGTCAATATCACAGAATCGTCATGCGTAGAGGTAGCAAATTTTCTTTGCAGTCTCTGGGTGGCAAGCTGAATAGGCGTTAAAGGATTCTTAATTTCATGGGCAAGCTGCTTTGCCGCCTCCTGCCAAGTTTTAAGCCTGTTGTTTTTTACAATATCAGTGAGATCTTCAATAACAATAAGCAGACTACGCGTGGCCGCTTCATCAGGATTACTCCGTACGAGTACCCGCCCAAAAACAAAGAAGGTCCTTTTTTCATGCTCAAGTGGAAGCTCTATCTCTTTGCTTATTTGATTTTTACCAGATGCCACAAGTTCCCGTGCAATACCTAAAAATTTTGCTCTAATTGAGCTTCCGAGGACCCAAATACGTTTATTACGAATATCGACAGAAGGGGCAATCTCGCTTAAAAGGCGTTGCGCAGCCGCATTACAAAAAATAATACGCCCTACATTGTTTACCCAAAAAACGGCACCCGATAGGTTTTCAAGTATCGCGAGCATCTCTTTATGCTTAAGCTCCAACTGGGCATGTGCACGACGAACAGCCTTCGCCATTTTATTAAATCCGCTGGCAAGAGAATATAGATCATTTGAACGATCAATGGGAACCTGTACATCCCAACACCCTTGCTCAACCTTTTCGGTCGCATCAAGAAGTTCTTGTATAGGCTTGCTCATACCACGGGCAAGATAGAAGGCGCACCAGAGGGAAAGGAAGAGCACTAAAAGCGCAACGGCAAAAAAGGTAAACGTATAATTGGTGTAAATCGAATCACGCATTCCATATAAGTGGCGGTAATCATCAATCGAGTTCTGCAGTCCGATGAGCGACTGTCGCACACTGTCGGCATAACGGTAGATAGCAATATAAAAGGTGCCATCAACGCGTCGTACAAAATAAAGTGAACCATAAAAATCAAATGCTTCACCCTGACGTGAAGCCGTGGCAATCTTTTGGAGAAATCGCTCCTTGAGGCTTTTCATGGTACGGTCATTTGATACACGAAACACGCGCCACTGTTTAACTTCGTCACGCAATGAACCAAGCGGACCAGTTAGACCCGGCAACGTCCAAATATACACCGTGTAGGGAGGATGTGGCTTATATGCATTCGACAGCGTAAGGCCTTGCCCATAACGTATAAGATCATTGCGAAGCATATGCGTATGTTGGCGGTGAAGGTCGAGCGCATGCTCAAAACCACGCGCAAGACGCGCCTGAAACCATCGATCAATGCTTTTGGTAATAAACTTTCCTGCTGAGAAAAAAACAAAAAACGATGGCGTTACTGAAAGCAGAATAAAGGCAAAGGCTAAATTACTTCTAAAAACACTTCCGGCTGACCCTTTGGTCCGCTCTGAGAAAAGCTTAATGCTCTGTCGAATGATGATGTAAAGAAGTACCACCACAATGACAACGTGGACATTGATAAGCAAAAATAAGAAGGGCCTATTGACGCCACCGCCAATAAGATGCTGCTTGCGCTGAACAAAAAGCTCCAACCATATCGTTGCCACTACACCAAGACAGCTCAATATAATGTAAACAAGTCGTTTTAATGCCATTGCCATAACAATTCTTGACCCCGGGTAATGCGACTCAGTTTGACGAGCTCTCCATCCTTGTCAACCAACTTGATTAATAGAAATATTATATTTAATTACACCGTCCCAGCAAGCATTGAGCTCCTAGGAATCTATTTGCGTTCTGTCAACTTTCATGCTATGCTCCCACCGATTCTCGTTTTATACAGCTATATAAATTGCCTTGTGGGAGGGGTACTATGTTGCAGAGATCATCGACAATCTATTCGTATAAATTTTTCGCCTATTCGTGTATCGTGCTGTCATTGTTCGTAACATTCGCTCGTGCAGTAGGCGACAGTGCTGCTCAAGAACCAGGAGCTGCTCTATCTCTTCAAGAGCCAGGTGAATCAGAATCACCGAAGACCATTGATCTTGGCATCATCACCGACTTTGCGAAAAAGCTTACCACTGATATACGACGATTAAATTATCATACAGCACGTGAAATCGTTGTATCTATTCCACAACTTAATCAAGAACTGGTTATTAACTGGGGTTTTAGTGGGTCAGAAGATATATTTTCGCCTATGCCTCAAATACCAGTTCAACTACGTCCCATATTGCCTCAACCAGGCGAGACTGCACAAATCTTCAGCCTTAAAGAACTCGGAGCCGCACTTGCACAAGATGCTCTTGCTCAACATGTTGCACAACTTCCTTTACTACGTTGGATAACCCAAGCGCATCTCACACCGGCAAGGCTTTTTTATCTCAAACTTTTCATACTTGCTCAAACTTACCAACAACATCACGCCATGGATCCATTCGCGTTGGGTAACGAGATTTTACGGCTTCTTATTAAATTAAGTCTTGCCGACAATCCTGGCCTCGAATCCATAACAATTTCCCAACATATTCCAGCACCTCTACGTGATTTTATCAATGAGACCATTCCTTACGTAATAGAAATTATCGACACGCTTTGGATGGGATTGAAAGATAAAACGATTACTCTTGATCCAGCACAATTTGCACGTCTTTGTCCACGTACGGTTTATGCCATACCAGTAGCAACAGATTCAGCGGCAACTCTCTACCTGGCTACATTACAGCAACGTTATACCGCTCAAGAGTTTATGACGGGTAAGAGCGTTCTCAGATTCACGTCAATGGGCACTGCTTTTTCAACATCACGAATTCCAAAAGAACTCAGCGATGCGGCACAAAAAGTATCAACGTTCCCACAATTTATTAAAGCGGAAGACACACATGGCCACCATTGGGTTGCCTGCGTCACCGATCAACTTGAACTTATTGATTCAGTCAAAATGAGTGCCCTTATTCTAGCGCGGGCAATTGCTGAATATACCGCTATTCATGCCGCCTATTTAAGAAGTAATCCTGATGCGGCTAAAAAGCATCAAGACCGTTGTGCCCAAGGCACCAAGCGACAATTGCGCCTTCAAGCATTTTTACAAAGTAGCGCTGGAAAAGAATCGGTAAAACGTATTGAAAGAGGGCTCGCAGCTAGTGAAAAAAAGGTTGAGAATCGCGGCAGCCATGGGCTAACTGATAAAACTGAATCCCCTATTAAAAGATTAGATTTACGCAAGCAAGAACTGCTTATCGCGCTCAACAAGGCACAAACAACGTATGACGTCTATGCCCATGCACTTCAGCTCGGCCAAAATGCTACAGCTATTAACGAAAAAATAGCGATTGCACGCCAAGAACATGAAGCGCTCGAACATGAGCTGGCAGAGATTGAGCAGCTTCGCGCTGCCGCTGTTACAGAAATGCACGACTGCGGATTAGAGGACCCAGAACTTGTTAAAGAACTTGAAAAGTTGCAATCAATGGCCACCGAGTTTGAAACAATCGGTGAAGAAGTACCCGTTAATCTTCGCCAAAAAATTGCACTACTCGAAAACCGCATAGAGGCACAAAGACCATCACAAGACAAACTTGCTACGCAACGTGCACAATTGTATCAGAATGAAATTGAATTACTCGATCAGCACCTTGCCATCGAAAAAGCTCGCATAGAAGCTCTTCCCGAAGAGCAGCGTGAGCTTGCACGCCTCTATTACACACGCATAACTCAACCGCAATACATAACCTATACTGAAGAGTTGCAACAAAAAATTATCTCGCTCAGAAGCGAATCGCTATCACAAAATTCTGCCACAACTCATGACCTTGGGCTTATCGTCAGTGGCGTTGAGTTCCAGGAAATGTTACGTGACTTTAACGAAAACAATCCAGCCTATGCACCGCTTAAGCAAAAATTGTTTAACGTAATGGAATACATCATGAGTAAGTCTTTACATATCCGCAGATTTTCACGCACCTTCCGTTATGCAATTGCAAATTATCTGCCAGAATTTTTGCCTGCATTTGACCGAGCAGCACAGTCGTAACGGCACGTCATGAAGCTCAGATACATTTTGCCCGCTGTAGTATTTGTAGTATGCGGCGCCACTATGTGCGCAGAGAACACTCAGGCTGCCCCCTCCATAGCCAGGCTTAAGGAGTTACACACAGAACTCGTTGCGCAGATAGAATCGCTTGTTGCCGATTTTTCAAAGACATTGATACGCGAAGCAGTCCTTGATGAAAATCTTCAACACATCATCGCTTTCTGGGAATCGACGAAAAAAGCAGGGTTACGGCACGGTGACCTAGGTGATGTTCACGGGCTCATACGCCACAATTTTCTTCTCCAGGAATTTTTGCAAGCCACAAAGCAGACACGTCTCAAACTGCAGTTCTTGACCATCGATACCACTAATTCTCACGATACCATCGGCATTAATATCGGCTCACACGAGCATCGTCGCATTCTTGGAACGGTATACGCATATCTTTTTGGGTGGCTTCAACACATGGCACACATGTCGATGCCGCAACACGCCCAACCTTGCGTCATAGACCACACGACTATCAACACGCTTATTCGCACCATCGCCAAAAAATCCTTCAAGTGGTGGTGGTTTACCTGGAAGTCTCGTTTATCACGTAAGGCATTTGATGTTGACCTTTGTGCTATCGCACCAAACTTAGCGGACGAATATCTCGTGTTCATGACAGAATATGAAAAAGCATCCATCATAAAAGACGCTGTAAACACCGAGAAACTTATTGCCAAAGCAAAGGAACTCCTTGGTGGCTATGCCGATAAAATATACGAAATCGAACAAAGACCACCCACAGCAACACTGCTGCCATCAATCACGGCAATTCGAACGCTCATGTTTGCTCTTACCAGTGCATACCAGAATCTTATGCTTCTGCAGGAAGCACTTAAAGTTGCAAAAACTAACCATGAGACCGACACGGAACAGCTCGTTCATCAATTCGTCAGTAACGTTTATTCAGGCAATTGGTTAACTAACATAGTTAAGTTAAAAATACTTCAGCCGATTGTGACAAAGTGTGGCCCATCAATTTTGCAAATGCTGCTTGATAATATGAAAAACTCAGCAGTACCAGCTGGCGCAAATGCTGCAGAGAACAGTACTATCTAATTTAAAAAGCATTGAAAAACATACCTTCGTGCTATACTTTTGATGTTTTAGTCGAAGGATAAAAGCTATGATTTACCATCTTGCCAACTTGTTACGCGAGAACCATTCATTCTTCAATCTTTTCCACTATGTAAGTGTACGCAGCATTGGAGCACTTCTCACATCACTCTTTTTCTCATTTGCATTTGGAAGTCGATTTATAACATTTTGCCAAAACAATTTTAGATCAAAGGTGAGAGACTGGACGCCAGAAACTCATCAAACTAAAAATGATACCCCAACAATGGGTGGGCTTTTTGTATTGTTGATCTTTTTGGTCAATAGTTTTTTGTGGAACAATCTTGCACGTGCAAAAGTCTGGATCTTTTTACTCTGCATGGTCGGATTTGGCACTATCGGTTTTCTTGATGATTGGTACAAAATTCGACGCAGTAAAGGTATCAGTGCTCAACTTAAATTCAAACTACAGATCGGGCTCGCACTCCTTGTTGCTTCGTTGTGGTATTTTATCGACGCCCCAGACACACGACTCTGTATCCCTTTCTTTAAAAATTTTATGCCCGACATTGGGATCCTCCTCATTCCATGGGCAGCATTTATTATGATTGCTGCGAGCAATGCGGTGAATTTAACTGATGGTCTTGATGGTCTGGCAACGGGACCGCTCCTGTGCAACTTTTCGTCGTTTGCCATAATTGCCTATCTTGCAGGACACAAAAAATTGGCGGCGTATCTTTTTATACCCTACGCGGGAAGCGCAGAATTGGTTATTTTGGCAGCCACACTTATAGGCGCGCTTCTAGGCTTTTTGTGGTACAACTCGCACCCGGCGCAAATTTTTATGGGCGATGTTGGGTCGCTTCCACTTGGTGCCGGATTGGGCCTTATCGCTTTGATGTCCAGACAGGAGCTTCTCTTGCTCATCGCTGGTGGTATTTTTGTGCTTGAAACGGTTTCGGTCATGCTCCAGGTGGCATCATTCAAACTCAGAGGGCGCCGTATTTTTAAAATGGCACCTATTCACCATCATTTTGAACTTCTTGGTTGGCCGGAAACAAAAATCACCATCAGGTTTTGGATCGTCTCAATTATTCTTTCCTTGGTCGCCATTCTCACACTTAAAATCAGATAATATAGTCAATATGTTAGATCTGACTCTACTAGTAAAAACAGTAAACCGTGTTAAGATGTTAGCCAGCTCATATACGCTGGATACGTGTTTATCAGCCAACTTTAGCCGGTGGTGCCATGTCTAATTTAAAAGAAAAAATTATAAGATTATCATCTGAACTTGCACAACTTCTTGCCAAAGCAACCAATGACAAAGAACTCGAGGCACTGCGTTTATCATTTATTGGTAAAAAAGGCAGTATTACTGAGCTTCTTTCAGAGCTCAAAAATCTTTCACTTGAAGAAAAAAAAGAAATGGGACCGCTGATTCAAGCGCTCAAGCAAGAAGCTGACAATGCAATTACCACGCGCAAAAAAGAGCTTGTCGCTCAACAAAATATATCGGCTCTTAAACAGTTGCAGCATTTTGACGTCACCGCCTATGCACCCAACAAACAAGCGGGACATCTCCACCCTTATTCGCTCTTTATCACAGAGATTCAAAATATTTTTCTTTCAATGGGATACGAGATTTGGGATGGCCCAGAACTGGAAACAGAGTTCAACAATTTTACCGCGCTCAATATTCCGGCCGATCATCCAGCACGCGACATGTATGACACTTTTTGGACCGATCGAGAAGGACAACTCCTTCGCACGCACACATCACCCGTTCAAGTCCGCATGCTTCAGAACCGAAAGCCACCTCTCGCAGGAATCGCCCCCGGAAGAACATTTCGGCACGAAGCCGTTGATGCCTCGCATGACTTTATGTTTATGCAGTGCGAAGGGTTATTAGTCGATAAAAATGTTACGGTTGCGCATCTTTTTGCCACAATTCAAACATTTTTGAGAGCACTTTTTCAAAAAAATTCGCTTGATATTCGCATTCGTCCTGGATTCTTTCCGTTTGTTGAACCGGGATTTGAATTCGATATGCGTTGTGTATTTTGCAAAAGCGGATGTTCAGTATGTAAACAATCAACCTGGATTGAAATTTTTCCTGGCGGTCTCATCCATCCCAATGTTCTTAAGGCGTGTAATATTGATGCCTCAACGTACTCAGGGTTTGCCTTTGGCTTTGGATTAACACGATTAGCCATGCTTCATTATGGCATTGATGACGTCCGTCTTTTCCATAGCGGGAAGCTAAAATTTCTAGAACAGTTCTGATAACTGCATCGGGACATCAAAAAGGAGAGAGTGATGATTACCAAAGCAATAATTCCAGCGGGTGGACTTGGAACTCGCTTTCTTCCCGCAACCAAAACAACTCCCAAGGAGATGCTCCCCCTCCTTGAAAAGCCAGCAATTCAATACATCGTCGAAGAGGGAATTCAGTCAAACATCAAAACATTTATTGTTGTTACCGGAAAAAATAAAAGCGCTATCGAAGACCATTTTGACACGTATCCGGAGCTTGAAAATTTTTTACGTGCGCGTAAAAAAGAAGATATTCTGGATGGCGTAAACAGAATAATTAATACTGCAAATTTTATTTATTTGCGCCAGCGCGAGCCCCTGGGACTGGGACACGCTGTCTGGACCGCCCGCCATACCGTCGGCAAAGAACACATCGCGGTCTTTCTCCCGGATGATATTATTGTTGGTTCAACACCATGCATGGCGCAACTGATCCAAATCGCTATTCAAGAACGATGTAATGTCGTTGCTGTACAAGAAGTTCCGATCGGAACCGTACAAAATTACGGCGTCATTGGTATTCGCAAACAGTTTTCTCCCAACCTTTTTCAAGTTAAAGAACTGGTCGAAAAACCACGACCCACCGATGCGCCATCTAATCTTGCTATTATCGGACGATATGTACTCTCTCACAGTATATTCCAAGCTCTGGATGAAATGAGAATTGGAGCAGGAGGCGAAGTACAACTCACCGATGCAATACAAACATTATTGCTCTCTGGCGAAAAAGTTTTTGCCTATAAAGTCCAAGGAACGCGTTATGACATCGGCACTCCACTCGGACTCTTAAAAGCCAATATTGACTTGGCGCTCCGTCATCCAAAATTTGCCGATGACATGATTGAATACCTTACGACACTCGATCGAGAAATGCTCATCATGCAAGGCAAAATCGCCATGCTCAAAAAGGGCAAATTTTCTGGGGCTTTTAAACTCTGATTCGATTAGATTTGATTAAATTTTGAAAGAATTTTGGTTGCGGGGGCTGGATTTGAACCAGCGACCTTTGGGTTATGAGCCCAACGAGCTACCAGGCTGCTCTACCCCGCGTCAAAAGCGATTTAAAAGAAAATTACATCGCTGAGTATAGGTTGCCTGGTACAATTGTCAAACAAAGATTCTGCTTTTTACCGCACATTCTGACATCTAAGTACCTGCACAACACGTTTAATATCATCAGGAAGAGAACAGGTATAATGATGGCTTTTACCCTGATATTCAAACGTCAATTGCCACGAATGCAGAGCCTGTCGCTTAATCAGTGACGAAGTAGCGCCATAAACGCCGTCACCTACTATCGGATGACCAAGTGTTGCCATATGCACTCTGATTTGATGCGTACGACCCGTTACAATAGCAACTTCCACAAGCGAATGCGCAGCATAATAGGCAAGGGTACGATAATGAGAAAGCGCAGTCCGTGCTCCAATACCAAACACCCCCATCTTGTGTCGCTCGTGAGCATGCCTTCCAATTGGAAGATCAATCGATCCGGTACGATCAGGATGTTTATGGACCACCGCAAGATACTTTTTATGCATTTTATGCTGTTTGAATAACGCCGATAATGCTGCTTGCGCCTGAGGATTACGTGCAATAACTAATAACCCTGAGGTGTCCTTATCAAGACGGTGTACAATGCCAGGGCGCTCATCAGATGCAAATGCTTGCATCTCAGCAAAACGATGCAAAAGGCCATGAACCAAGGTTACTTCCCCAGGCGAAGATGGCGCAGGATGAACGGTAAGACCAGCTGGCTTGTTGATGATAATAAAATCTGGATGCATCGCAATAATGTCAAAATCCACTGGCATCGGCACAAGATCAATCTGCTTGCTCCTGAATGTTATCGTCAGAACATCGCCCATTTTGACCGCATAGCTGCCCTTACAGGGGATATTGTTGACGAGCACAAGGCCATCATCGATAAGCGTCTTGAGGTACGAACGTGAACATTCAGGGTACTGGGTCGCCAAAAATTTATCGATTCGGGTTCCCACACAACCCGCATCAGTTACTGTAATAGTAGACATTTTTTCCATAGGCCCCATCCAACAAGACGAAATCGCTTTACATTCACAAAAACTGCGTATACTAAGGGTTAATCTTATTTAAAAGAAAGCGTTTCCGTTTTAGTGTAGTTTGTAGTAAAATAAAGTCAAATAGGAATTGCTTGGGCGGGTTTCCTTGACGGTGCTTACCGGTAACGAAGAACGGAGCATCCCATGCTGAAGATTAAGAAAATTCTCTTCCAAATCGAGAACAATATCGATTCAGTCATTGCTGGAGATACAACGCTTGGCCGCGACCTCTGGAACATTCTCCTCACGCAGCACTTTGCCGATATCGCAATGCTTGTCAGCAAAGTGGATGCCGACCACCAAGTAGCACTCTTTAAAAAGCTTCCCGCAGACATTTCAATAAGCGTCTTTAGAAAATTGCCCCAAGCCCAACAAGCGCCATTACTGCTCCAACTCGACCTTGACCACGCGGCACTTATTCTTAAAAACATGCCAGCAGACGAGCTCACCGACCTTTTTGATTTTTTGTCGGATGAAGACCTTGAAAAATACCTCAAGCTGTTGCGATTCAATCAGCGTAATCAGATACTTTCGCTCTTGCACTTCAATCCGCGTTCTGCAGGCGGTCGTATGCATAGCGATGTCATTACGCTTCAGGATGATTTTACGGTACGTCGCAGTGTTGAGCTTTTACAGCGCCTTGGCCCGGGCAAGACCGAAATGCATCGCATCTATGTCACCAATAAAGACGATGTTCTGATTGGTTATGTCACCTTGGATAAATTGGTACTTAATAAGCCCGAAACACCCATATCTCACGTTATGAGTCCTAACGAGCTTGTGGTACTCGTCGACGAAGACCAAGAAGATGTTGCCAACCAAATGCACCACTATGGCATCTTGTTTGCACCGGTCATCGACAAAAATAACCATTTTTTAGGTGTCATTACGGCAGACGACGTCTTTGAAATTATTAAAGAAGAAGGTAGCGAAGACGTTTATAAGATGTTTGGTTTGATACCGGTCGATCATGGATACTTCAGCACACCGCTCTGGCGTCAGGTGTGGCAACGTGGCATCTGGCTTATTGGACTGCTCGTACTGCAAAGCTTTTCAAGCATTATTTTGGCGAGCTATAGCTCGTTGCTTAATCAATACACCATTATCGCGGTATTTTTAACCATGCTTATTGGAACTGGCGGTAACGCCGGCAATCAATCAGCAACCCTTGTTATACGCGGTCTTACCACCAAAGAAATGACCCGTCGCAACGCATTTAAGGTGCTCCTCCGCGAATTGGGAGTATCGATCATTATGTCGCTTCTTTTGGTAATTGTAGGATTTATTAGAGTTTATGTTTCCTATCATGACGTTGTAAGTGCGGCTGTCATCAGCCTTTCGCTCTTCCTGATTGTCATCACATCAGTCGTTCTTGGTGCCCTTATCCCGATGGCACTGGAACGCTGTAATATCGACCCAGCACACTCGGCAGCACCCTTTCTAGCAACGCTTATGGATGTTCTGGGAGTTCTGATCTATTGCTTTGTATGTAGTAAATTGCTGGGATAAACAGCAAAAAACGCATATAAGTCTTTCGTTTTTCAAAAAACCTATGATATACTTGGCCTTGTGTGAGCCGCTAGCTCAGTCGGTAGAGCAACAGCCTTTTAAGCTGTGGGTCGTAGGTTCGATTCCTACGCGGCTCACCATCCTACGCTCTTCGCCCTTTGGGCTCGTAGCTACGGATGGCAAGCCAGCTTCCTTTGAAAAATATGTCCCCATCGTCTAGTTGGCCTAGGACACAGGATTTTCATTCCTGTAACAGGGGTTCGAATCCCCTTGGGGACGTTTCTTTTTCACATAATCTTAGAAATGCAAATTTGTATGATGCTCCTTCTAAAAAGTAGCAATGGTTAGGCAGTGCATCGTCGCAATTGATTTAGAAAAATGTGAAGACGAGATGATAAAAAAACATACCTGCCTGATCTCCAAAAGGTTAGCGACAGCTGTGACCGTCGTAGCCTCCGCACCTTCGTCACCATGTTCTAAGTAGCCTTATGGCATAATGGCATAGTAGAAATCTTCGATGATCTTGCAAACCGATTATTCTATGGCACATAAAAATTTTGATAGCACGGCGGACGCGTGGCAAGACACGCAAGAGGGCTGGCGAGCCAGTCCATAAAGTTGCTCAATCTACTTCAATAAATTCATACCCAAGCAAATCAACATTTTTATTTTTACGATACTGCTGAGCTCTTTTGTACCCAACCCCCGTACATCGACAAAATTCTGCTAAAGAGCTGAATTTATCTGTTCCTAAATGTTTTATGAGGTCTGGATGAGGATTTATAAGAACAATTCTGGATACGCCTTCTCGTTGAGATAGTGGTTCAAGGTGCTTAGCTGGTATAATGGGCATCTCATTTTTATCTAAATATCTAAATTGAAACCTTTTTTTTGTGCCTGTTCCATTATTTTTTACCCAGACTGATTTGAGCATACCCCTGGCACACAAACCTATTTGATTTGGCCCGATTCCATAAAATGTCCCCGCCTCTGTGCAATTGTCAAATTTTTTGTTGTCATTTACACAATAAACCTTATGTAAATTCTTTTTTGATTTTTCTAGGTGTTTTACAGTAAGTTCAGGGCTGCCTACTTCACTATTGTAATAAGCGACTCTATACATTTCGACATGCGATCGTTTTCCATCGCAAACTGCTTTGACATGGCTTTTGTTTTTGATTTTTAATTTTTCATATAGGTCAGAAAGTGTCTTAAAGTAACCAATTTCTTTTTTTTCTTTAGCTTTTTCATAGGTAAAGCTTACAGGCCAGGCAACATACTTAATCAATTGTTTTTTATTGATTAAGTCTAAGGCCTTTGTGTGATTAGATGTCAACACTTCATTATTGTTGGCATCTAAATAGCAAAAAACATATTTTCCTTTGGCTATCATATATGTGCCATTTGCAAAATCGCCTACGGCACTAACCGATATGCCATATTTATGTGCAACTTCGGTAGCGCTAGTGTAAATAAGGCCACTAATCAGCTCCTTAACTTTACGCGCATTTTTACCAATATAATGATCTTTGCTGTGCCCCTCTTTAAGCATGGGATTATCGTCGATATCTAGATAAGCATAGCGAGTGCCATTAGCTAACATTTTTCCTGTATTACAAGATATTTTGATGGTTGCTCTTGATACATGATCATCGCGTTCTGCATGAAGAACGCTTGTATATTTTTGTTTTGTTGCAAGATTAATGACAGGCTTTATTTTTCCAGAGATTCTTAAAAATTTGTTGCCAATTTCACTGGGTTTGTAGTTTTTTTGTTTATTTGCCCTTGGTATTCCGAAATCGTTTTTTGGGGGCTTGTTCTGTTCTGTATTGTTGACTCCGTTATGCGAATCATTTAAAACAATCAAGTTTTGATTTCGATATGCTTCTTCGCGATATACATTAATAAATCTTTGCTCCTGATCATCTGCTTCTGCTTCATCACATTCAAGTAACTTGGTCCACGTCCAATGAACACGAGCAATCTCGTTAATTTTTTTGTGTAAAGGGAAAGGACTATTTTGGAGAGCATTCTTTTCGTGTTCCAACCTGCGCTTCTCCAGCGTGCGACCTGTTTTTCCAATATATACATAGATTATGCCACCTTCTGATGCTTCGGCACGATAAATCAGTATTTTTTTGTGGCTAATTGGTTGCAATAATCCTTGTTGCATCGAATTTTCCTGAATGAAATAGGTTATAGGGGAAGGAATTCTGTTAATAATCTTATGCTAAAAAAATCCCAAGTCAATATTTGACTTAGCTACTGGAATGCTTAATATGGCTCGCAGTCCTATTCAAGCTTTTAATCTTTAAGGAATCAAGCCATGGATATTACTCCGGAAGAAAATTTACGCAGAAAGTTGCAAGAAATAAGAGAGAGCAGTGCACATATACCAGGAGCTGAAGAGCTTACCGATGAAGAGCTCCGTAAATTAATAAAAGACGCCTGTTTACGCTCTGGGAATAATCCTAATCAGTTTTGGCAGGCCTTTGAAGACTGTGTATTTATATATAAGATTCAACGTGGTAGGCGGTAGAAGGCCCCAGAAGGGGGCTAGCGGTTCGCCAGAAGAAATAGAAACGTTTATGGCCCAAATTGCAAAGAACATTTAAGCGAAATGCTCAATTATTTCGCCGTTCCTGAATGCATTCAGCCGTCGCTCCTATGGAGCTATGGCGTGACAGGCCCTCCTCCGCCAAGGCTTCGGCGAGGCAGGCGACGAGCTCCAGCCCCTTAACTTTCTTCATTTTTCCCCGACTTGTATACATCGAAAAACAATTATGCTAAATTTAGCATAATGTCAGTGATAATTTTGGAAAGAGAAGTACATGAAGATAAAACCCCTGCTATGGATAGGTTCAAGTAAAAAAGATCTGCTTGAATTTACTGAGGATATTAGGAGCCAAGTTGGTTATGCACTGTATCTTGCCCAAACTGGTGAGCATTATGTGCATAGTAAGGTTCTTAAAGGGTTTGCAGGCGCCGGTGTTATAGAAATTATTGCAAGCAACGAGTCCGGCACATTTCGTGTAGTTTACACCGTCAAGATGCCAAAGGCTGTTTTTGTTCTGCATGCCTTCCAGAAAAAATCGAAGCATGGAATTAAAACACCGCAACAGGAAATAGAGTTGGTCAAAAAACGGCTCAAAGAAGCGTGCGAAATATATAAGGAATTAGGTTATGAAAAAAAAGTATGAACTGAGCAGCGGCAATGTTTTTGCCGATCTGAATGTCTCAAATCCAGAAGAGTCCTTGGCTAAAGCTGAACTTGCTCGACAAATTCATTGCGTCATTAAAAAGAAAAAGCTTACGCAGGAAAAAGCTGCACTTTTACTTGGCATAGATCAGCCCAAAATTTCGGCACTGGCAAGTGGAAAACTTTCAGGATTCTCGCTGGAACGTCTTTTTAGATTTCTCAATGACCTTGGCCAAGACGTTACCATCAATGTCGCGCCAAAAGTTCGCTCCCACAAAAGGGGATCGCTGAGCATTAGCGCAACCGATAGCACGCAACATTATGCTCGATATTGAGTGAAGATTGATGAATTCTCTCAAGATCGTGGGAATCTAAAAGCATTTGAAGGACATGCAAGCTCATGCCAAACTCCAACTCCCCGTTCCTGAACATGTCCCTCCTACGCCGAAACTGGCTACGGAGGGCAGGCGACGAGGGGGCGATCCTACGCCCTCACTAGCATTCGTGGCTACCCACCTACGCTTTTTTATAGCTACGGCGAGGCAGGCGGATCGCAGGCGCCATAATAGACGATCCGAACATTCCAGCATCATATCAAAGGGCTTTTGAGCCTCGTAGATTCCGGCATTTAGCTGTTTGGGTTCGATAATACACGCGCAGGCACTATCAGTCTTGCAAAAAAAACATTCTTGAGTTAACGTCCGCTTGTATGAGTTTCTCATATTTCAAAAGGGAGAACCTATGTCAATACGATGTATAAAATGCTCCTATAAAATGACCGGCGCTGAATTTTTGGGATATCTTGCAGGTGATCTTTATGAAACATGGAAAAAATTCATCTTTCGTGGATTCTTAACTGATGCTGCAAGAGAATTGATGCTGGGCATAGCAAATCGAGAAGAAGTTAAATGCCCAGTATGTTCACAATATTGTGGATTGAACTTGGATAAAGGAGAATTTTCTATACCACAAAAAGATAAAGAGGGAGTAATCCGTGAAGTTTAAATTTTTTTGTATTTTTGCTACAAGTGTACTCACCCTTCCTTTTGCACATCACGCTGAGAAACAAGAGGTTACGTCATTATACATAGACTGTAACTTTTATAGTTTTAGCTCTCCTACCCTTCAACATGAACTTTCACCTAATAGTGTAGTACGTACAATCAACAAAGAAGTTGGCGAATTTTTACTAGCCGAAACAATGGCAATACTTCCTCTTATAGTTGCCATAGATCAAAGAGAGCTTGCTCAAGCTTCATTACGCTGCTCAAATGATTGCGGATATACATTGTCGTGCGCAGAGTTTGGAGGATCTCTTGTTGCCTGTGGACCAGATGCCATCCTTGAAATAATTGAATTTAAGAAACTTCTTAACGGAAAAGATCCAACTAAGTTGCGTTCATTTATGCTCAAAATAAGCAATGAAAAATCTGTTCATTGTCCGCTCTGCAAACAATGTGCATGGATAGAATAGTTAGCATTGTTTTCACATAATGCTGCACCCGTTGCACCATTTTTCTTTCATAAATTACTTTATGAGCTAAAGGTTGTAATTATTCATACCTTTAGCTCAAATTTTAATGAAGGAGATAAAGGCTATGATTAAGTTTATTTTTTCGATACTATGCCTTTTGTTAAGTGGTTGTAACAAAGGGATAGCCTCTGAACGCGTCCGCCAACAAATCAATCTGGCCGCAGCATCATTGCGTACAGCTTCAAACACAAAAGCATCAGAAGATCACGTCAAACAAGACACTCAGAATACTCAACCAAAGGATAAAAATTTTCAATCAAAAGAGGCCGAGGATTTTTCGCGCTGTCGGCCCAAAAAGGAAGAGCTCCTTTCGTACTATGGAATAGAGTTTGAGGTAAGGGAAGAAAAAGCTTTGCACAGCAACCTTGTCATAGGAAGAGAAGATAAGGAATATAAGCTCCCCAATGGTGTTACGATAAAGAAAGTGCTTTTCAAAGAGAATGACGAGGTTACGGTATACTATCCCGAACTATTTGGTTTTGCCGATATTGCTCAACAAAGCAAGGTGAACCAGACGTTAAAAGATACGGTAACAAAAGAGTATTCAAGATTGTTTAATGATCCAGAACTAAAAGAATTTAAAGGAGAAGATAAATTTTTTTTCAGTGAGAACTTCTACGTTTGGGTAGTCCATAACCTAATTATGATTGTAAGAGAATCTCGCAATTTTGCAGAATGGGCTGCCCATGGATGCGATCAATTGGAAAGTTTCTTTATTGATGCTTCATCGGGAATCCTTTATCAGCCTTTAGCATTTTTTAAAAAAGATGCTCCGCTTACTCAAATTGTTACAAAATTCGTTTATCCAGAGGAATGGGAATATAAGACTTGTCGGTTCGATAATAATTTTATTCTTACGGATACCTACATCGTTGTCCACCTTAACCATGGCTTCCCTGATGATGGACGATTCGTAGGAAGAATATTTAAACTTCCTTATGCACTTTTTGAAAAATGGATTGATAAAGACGGGGCAATGTATAAAGCTTTTTCTGGAACAGAAAAGATTTATACCAATTGCGCCTCTAATCCCACGTTCGAATAAAACGCTTTAAACATCGTTCCGCCGTCGCTCACTATGGAGCTACCCGCCGTCGCGGGGCTTTGGCGTGACAAGTGGCGTGGCTGCGAGAGGACGATTCTTTTTAAACACTTTTTAATCTATTTTCCAAACAGTTGCGAATAAAGCGTAATGTGCTAACTTTTCGCAGTTCAAAATAATGCGCTGCTCATCTTGGAAAATCATAGAGGTGGTCAAAAATGATACAGCAGGAATCAACAAAGATATCCCTTTTCCATGGCAAACAGATCAGAAGAATTTTTTATGAAAACGAATGGTGGTTTTCGGTTATCGATGTCATTGCGTTTTTGACAGATAGTCCAGATGCAGGAGCATATTGGCGTAAGTTGAAACAACGATTGGCAGAAGAAAGCAATCAGGTCGTGACATTTTGTCACGGACTGAAATTGGAGGCCTCGGACGGGAAAAAATACACAACTGACTGCGCCAATACTGAAGGAATCTTCCGCGTAATTCAATCAGTGCCATCCCCCAAAGCTGAACCGTTTAAATTGTGGCTTGCCAAAGTTGGCAAAGAGCGCATCGATGAAATAGAAAACCCAGAACTTGCGATGAATCGGGCCAAAAATATCTATGAAAAGAAGGGGTATGAAAAAGGCTGGATTGATAAACGCATGCGCGGCATATCGGTACGTCAAAGCTTAACAGACGAATGGGCTGCACGCGGCGTCCAGAAGCAGATAGACTATGCAATATTGACCAATGATATTATGCAAGGCGCTTTTGACTTGAAGGTTAACGAGTATAAAAAGCTCAAAGGACTAGATCGAGAAAATTTGCGTGACCACATGACTGATCTGGAGCTCATCATTACCATGCTTGGAGAAGCAACAACCACACAACTTACACAACAAAAAGATTCCAAAGGGATAACAACATTAAGAACTGATGCTCAAGTAGGCGGCGCAGTTGCTGGTAGAACACGCAAAGATATTGAGCTGCAGACGGGGAAAAGGGTTGTCTCGCGTGACAACTTCTTACAAGGGGATAAGAACAACCCCAAAGTGTTAGATGATGTAACGGATTAAGATGGTACCGTAGGAGCAATTTCAGAAATCATCACCATTCTTCGCGCTCTGTATCTTTGAGCAAACAATTGTGCTAACAATTGAGCCATAAGTATGAAAATTAGACGCATAGACAAGAGAAAGTAGTAACAATGATTAAACAAGAGATTAAATCTATCGTGGCTTTACATCTTGTAATACTGTATTTAATGGTCGTATGTGGATGTAATAATCAGCGAAGCAAAACAAAAGCTGATGCTCCCCACCCTGCACCCATTCGAACAAGCCCGGTATCACCTAAAAACGAGCTCACCATGGATGTTGAAAAGCAACTACCCGAAGCCATGTCACTTGAAGAACAATTATCTGATCTTATAGATGGTCCTTATGATGAAAAAACAGAGGCTGCTATCAAGCAGCTGATAGCTCAGGGGGTAAATGTTAATGCCATCAATGATGCAATATGCAAAGTTGCTAAAGACCTTTTTGAAGGACAAGGAACACTATCAGACTCTCCCTCATCACGTATGCCATGGGGCAGGAGCCTTTGTTGGAAAAACGCAGATTCAGGTCCAGATATAGAACGAGATATTTTTCTGCTTTTAATAGAAGCAGGTACGTATTTTGATAAAAATGATGACAAAGCACTCATAAATCAAATAGTAAGCTCTGGAGATGTTCCACTCATCAAGCTTTTGATAAAAAAAGGTATTGATTTTACCAGGCATGAAGATGCTTTATTATCTGCGGCAAATAGTGGAAATGAAGAAGCTTTTAAATTAATTTTTTCGTTCATTCCAGATGCTAATTATCATATTGCTGAAAACGCAGGAGTTCAAAACACTTCCGTGCTGATAGAAGCAGTAAGAAGTTATTATTACATCGATGTAAAGAGTGCAGCTATTGTTAAATTTCTTTTGGATCATGGCGCAAATGTTAATTATAGAATGACAGATGGTTTTAGTGCGTTAACATATGCCGTACAATACACTGATAAAGATACCGTAAAGATGCTTCTACAAAGTGGTGTTAATTTAGAAAAAGAACCCAAAACTTTAGTTCATCACGCAGTTATTGGCAGAAGAGACGAAATTGTAAAACTATTACTGGACCAAGGAGTTACTCTCGATGAAAAGGATGAAGATGGGGAGAGCCCTTTACACTGGGCAGCTGGCAGCCTAGCATGTGGTTGGAAAAGATGCGCAGACACATCTATGATAAAACTCTTATTACAACATGGTGCCAATGTACACGCAAAAGATAATGAAGGCAGAACGCCTTTAATCAGTTGTATGTTTCATACAAACAGCATCTATATCGATGAAGAACCAATTCTTGCCCTTATACAAGGTGGCGCTGACGTTTCAATAAAAGATAATCATGGCAAAACAGCCATGGATTATTTGCAGGAAATTGAAGATCTTAAAAATACAGATACCACTACTACTACGCATAGAGTGCGTGAGATCTTGAATCACCCAGAAAAAAATATTCACCTTGTGCATGCATAGGCAGCGGTACCTGGTATCGCCAACCCCACATTCGAATACCTGTCCGTCGTAGCTCTGTCTGCTCCCCGTAATACCTCTCAGAGCGAAGTCGGAAAACGCCTGAAGCATCTGCAGGCTCACGGTAAAATCCACCTCGCCATTCCTAAATACATCCCGTCTTCGTCAAGACTTCGACGTGGCCCAGCCTTCGCATAAAGCTACGGCGGGCAAGCAGGCTACGAGGGGACGCTTCTTATTCACTTGTTGTCAATTTTTTTACTAAATTCAAAAGGTTTTTATTGATTCAGATGGGCTTTTTCATGCCTTTTGTGTTTAAAATCAAGCTGTGGCAGTATTATTGCCTAATCATTTTAAATCGTATTTTCAACAGGAGGAGTTAAGCATGACTTCATATAATTCTGATCAACATTTTTCACGAGCCACGACCATGAACAGTTTCATGTGCAAGGTGTATGGATGGATGGGTGGTGCTTTTGCACTGACGGCAGGCGCTGCTTATGGTGTGTATCAGCATGCCCCCTTATTCAATTTTATCATGCAAAAATATGTATTCTTTGGTCTTATTATTGCTGAGCTTGTATTGGTTTGGAGATTGTCAGCGCGTATTCATAAGATGAGCTTTCGGCTTGCGGCTGCGGCATACGTGGCATATGCCCTACTTACAGGCGTAACCCTATCAGTCATCTTTGCAGTATATCAGCTACCATCTATCGTATCGATTTTGTTGGTCTCTGTAGCAATGTTTATTGGCATGGCCTTGTATGGCTATTACACCAAAGCTGATTTGACCACAATAGGCAATGTTCTGTTGATGGGCTTGTTCGGTATCGTTATCGCCGGAATTGTTAACGTATTCTTCCATAATGCAACAGTAGATTTCGTTTGCGCAGCGCTAGGGGTGATGATTTTTACAGGATTAATCGCCTATGACACGCAAAAACTAAAAGATCTCGGCGGGAAAATGGTAGAGCGAGGACAACCAATTAATAAAATTGCTTTAATGGGTGCGCTGGAATTGTATCTTGATTTTGTAAACTTGTTCCTGGATCTTTTGCGATTGTTCGGAAAGAAAAAATAATATCGATTAGACTCACGATAAAATCGATCTCGCCATTCCTGAATGCCTTTCCTACTACGCCCTTATGTGGCTTCGCAGAACAAGCCTTCCTACGCATAAAGCTGCGGCGGACAAGAAAGTGGGGACGAATAAATTGCGCTACGCAGTCTTTTTTTATAGACTGGGCAAGATAAAAATTCTTTGAAAATGTCCCCGTCGTCTAGTGGCCTAGGACACTAGGTTTTCAACCTAGTAATCGCGGGTTCGCCTGGCTGGCCATTCAAGAATTTAGGACAAGAAACATGTGTCTACTTAATGAGTTAAGAAGAAATGAACCATGAATACTAAATTGAAAATTTTAATCAGCGCAGCGATTCTTGTAATCAGTTTATTATTACTTGTACGAATTGTTCGTATTGAACCAGGGTTTGTTGGCATTAAAATTAATTTGATTGGTGTACCACGAGGCCCACAAGATTTACCACTCAAAACTGGTTGGCAATTGTATTGTCCATTATTGTCACAAGTTTTTGAATATCCAGTATTTATGCAAACAGCAACGTGGTCGCATGACAATAAACAGGGTGATGAATCAATTACCTGGAATACGAGTGATCAGGTTTCGATTGGTGCTGATATTAATTTATCGTACACAATATTACGAGAATCTGTTCCAACGTTCTACATAACATTCAGATCTGACAATCTTGAGGTATTTACCCATGGCTATCTGCGAAATGTAGCACGTGATGCTTTTACAGCATTAGGCATCCAATATACATTTGATGATATTAATGGTGTAAAAAAAGATGAATTTCTTCAAAAGGTGAAGAATAAAATCAATGAAGATATTGCAAAGTATGGTATTCATATTGAGCAATTTGGCATCATCGGTCGCATTCACATGCCAGAAGCTATAGCACACGCAATTACCGAAAAAACGCAAGCCATTCAAAAAGCTATTCAAGCAGAAAATGAGCTCAGACAAGCAAAAGCAGAAGCGGCAAAAAAAATTGCTACGGCAGAAGGCGAAGCTCGATCAAACATTATTAGAGCAGAAAGTGAATCTAAGTCTAATGAAATTGTTTCAAAGTCAATAACTCAGAACTTAATTATGTGGGAAGCTATTAGAAAGTGGAATGGAGTTCGACCACTTGCTGAAGGCGTTAATGCTTCTATGATGCTCCCCTTAAAAAACATTAATGATTAGATTCTGTTTGCCTTTATGACAACGAGGTCATTCCCACACGACAGTCATACCCGCGAAAGCGGGTAGCCACGAAGGGCGTAGAATGAAATATTTGATAAAAACCGCTATCCAACAGGGCTTTTATGATTACCACCGCTGAAAGAACAAGTCCAGTCGTCGCATCCCCCAATCTTGGAGTACTCGATCAAATCGTCATTAATACGATGGCTCAGGAACTTGATGCACTTGAAAAGAATCCTGTTAATGGGTGGAACCTAACGTACCCAACACTCTTCAATACACTTTATACGACAACTGAAGAGCTTTGCGCCAAGCTCGGCTGTACTATCCCCTATTTGTTCATAGATTTTCAGGGGATACAACGGCATCAAGCCAGTGCTCATTTAATGACTGATGGCTCAAAGCAGCTTCATATCGGTGTCGCGTTCCTCAGAGAATGTGTTCTCAAACAACCACATGAAAACCAGCAACGTGCTTACAGCGCATTTAGATGGACCATTGCCCACGAGTTGAGCCATTTCTGTGACCCAAAGTTTACACTGTTTGGACGTCTTTTTCTTGCTCGCCGTTTCCTCAATAATGTAGCAATAGGAGGATTTTTTGGCGGAATTGTTGG